>NZ_JBIWCN010000001.1:0-615022 GCF_044761525.1 Streptomyces sp. NPDC097595
GACGCGACAGCCGGGCCGTCAGCCTGCCCGCACCCGTCACAACAAAGCGAAACAGCCCACCAGTTGACCTGATGAGCCGTCACGAAACTTCGAGGTTAATGCTCATTAACTACAGGGAAGGTCCCCGCAAGCGCTTGTTAAGCAGGTGACTTGCGGGGATTTCTCGTTTCCGAAACTCGCACCCCTTGCCCCGCCCGCTGAGGCCCGGAACGATTGAGCGCGCAACCCGCTGACGACGAGGGGAACGCCCGTGAAGGTGACCATGCTCGCGACGACATGCGATAAAAAAGACTGCCCGACCATCTACAAGACCGATCGCGGAACGATCCTCGTGCAGGGTGAGACGCCTGTCGACCACGGGCTCACGATCCCCGCTCACGAAAACCTGGTCGAGATCCCGCTGTCGCTGATCCGTGAAGCGTTCGGAGACTCGCTCAGTGGCTGAGACTCTGGGGGATTTGTTCGACAGCTTCCAGCGCGAAGCCTTCCGGCTCGAAACACTGGACGACTACAGCCGATCGGGCAGCGTGGATGCCTACCAGTCATTCATCGCTGGGCAACCGAAGCCCGCCGACTACAACGCCGACTGGCTGGACGAGGTGCGGGGGCACGTCGAGGCGGGACGACGCGTCTACCGCGTGCACGTTCTATCCCGTCCGTTGACGCCGTACCTGCGGTTCGAGTTGGGGTGGGGGTACACCACGAACGCCACGGCCGGCGAAGAGTTCTTCATCCTGGACGCGACCGGACAACCCGATCTGGCGGTAGGGGTCGGCGACTTTTGGCTGTTCGACTCGGCAACGGTGGCCGCCCTGCGATACAGCGACGACGGCAGGTTCACCGGGGCGGAAGTGCTGCCGGAGCACCAGGGCGCGCAGTACGCCCAGCACCGGGATTTGGCGCTGTCTCGCGCTGTTCCGTTCGCGGACTGGTGGGCGAAGTACGGCGAGTGAACCGATCGGAGCTTGGGGCCGCGCTGCGGGCGCTGCGAAACGCTTCCGGGAAGGAAGCCAAGGCGGTCGCCCGTGGCGCGGTCATGTCCGCAAGCAAGCTGAGCAAGATCGAAACGGGAAAGCAGTCCCCCAGCGCCGACGATGTGGACCGGATCCTGACCGCGATCGGGGTGTCGGACGACGTCAAGGCCGAGTACATGGATGCGGCACGGGCTGTCGCCACCGAGGCCACCGCATGGCGCCTCATTCAGCGCGCGGGACTTCGCAAGGCCCAACAGCGTTTGCGCGAGACGGAAGCGCGTACGGGCCTATTGCGCGTGTTCCAACCTGCCCTGGTGCCGGGGCTGCTGCAAACCCCGGAGTACATGCGCGCAATCCTGTCCCGTCACGACGACCTGACAGCGGACACGGTGCGCCGGACCGTGAGCGCACGGCTCGAACGGCAAGAGGCCCTGTACAACGACGCCAAACGGTTCGAGTTCGTGATCACGGAACCTGTACTTCGGTGGCTCATCGTCCCGCACATGGTCATGGCCGGGCAGCTAGACCGGATTGCCTCAGCGTCACGTATGCCGAACGTGGATGTTCGAGTAGTGCCGCTGGCAGGCAGAAAGCACGACATCGCCAATCACGCGTTTGTCATCAGTGACGATCGGACGGCGAGCGTGGAGACCGTACACGCCGAAGTGGTAGTGACCGACCCCCAGGACGTGGCGCTGTACGTCGCGAAGTTCGACGGCTTCGCCCAATCGAGTGTGCGGGGGAACGAGCTGCGCGCACTGCTGGAATCCATTCGCGATGACCTGTTGCGGCAACGGGAAAGCAGCTAGCAGGCCCTCGGCTTGCACCCGCACGATGGGGTCACCGAATACCACGAGCAGTAGCGGGAGTATCCATGTCGAGCAGCGCAACTCCGGCACCCCTTGAGTACCCCATCGAGCTGCCGTTCGGCGACCCGCCCGAACCCGTTCCCGTCGAAGGGTGCGCGCTATGTGCGAATCAAGCGCAGCAGCGGCAATGGGCGCGAGCCAATGGCGATGCGAGCAAGGCCACCGATCTGAACGTGCGGATGCGGCGCCATCAGCGGGCAGACCACGCGTGAGGGCCGTGATGCGCTATGTAGACCACACCATCACCCATGTGCCGGACGGCGGGGTCACAGCGGAGCTTTTCTGTGTCGCGGTCGGTTGCGACGCCTCCTCCGGGCCCCAGGGCAACCCCGACGATGCGCAGGACTGGGCGCTTCGCCACGCGGGCCGCAACCCGGACCACGCACTCTTCCGACGCGAGCACACCGACCATGCCCGTGTGACCCGCGCTGAATGACTCCGGCCGGCTGAGCGACGGCATGCATCAAGGCTCAGCAGACCGGTACCGGCCCCGTTCGTGTGCTGCCCCCGTGGCGCATGGGCGGGGCTTCTGGCGTTTCTGCAGGTCAGGGGCGCTTAGGGGAGTGAACAACACGCCTCCGCGCGCTGGTAGCAGTCGACGTTGGTGCCCATCGCGAGGTGCGCGCCGTGCCAGCGCGGCGAGGCGATCTCGCGGCGGACCAGTTCCGGGGCGTTGACCTTGACCACGATCTGCGAGTCGAAGCCGAGCCCGGTGTCGAGGTCGAGATAGCTGTGGGTCTTGCGGGCGAAGCAGTAGACGCAGGCGTGCGTGCAGCCCCGGTACGGATTCACGGTCCATTCGAACGGCATCCGGGAGGCGCCGGGCACCCGGTTCACGATCGAACGGGCCCGGATCTCGTGGAAGGTGATGCCCCGGAATTCCGGGGTGTCGAAGGTGCGCGTGGTCACCGCGTCGGCGGCGAAGAGCGCACCCGTACCGCTCGTGGGGTGGTTGGCGTTGTCTTCAGCCAGATTGTCCCAGCGCATGGACGCCTCCTCGGTAGTTCTGGACCGAGAATAGAACACTTGTTCCCATGATCGTTTTTTCCCCTTCGTCCCGCCCCGGATTTTGAGCCGGACACACAAGGTGGTTGGCTCAGCACACCCCCGAAGAACCGAGTGCTGGAGGAGCAGGCATGGCGCAGGTCGAAGCCACGACGGAGCGGATCATCGCGGCGGACGCGGAGGCGGTGTTCGACGCGCTGGCCGACTACAAGGACGTGCGCGGCAAGGTGCTCCCCGCCCACTACAGCGAGTACGAGGTGCGCGAGGGCGGCGACGGCGAGGGCGCGCTCGTCCACTGGAAGCTCCAGGCCACCAGCAAGCGGGTGCGCGACTGCCTCCTGGAGGTCACCGAGCCGACCGACGGTCAGCTCGTGGAGACGGACCGGAACTCCTCGATGGTCACCACCTGGACCGTCACGCCGGCCGGCGAGGGCAGGTCCAAGGCCGTCGTCACGACCGTGTGGAACGGCGCCGGGGGTATCGGAGGCTTCTTCGAGAAGACCTTCGCGCCCAAGGGCCTCGCCCGCATCTACGACGAGCTGCTGGCCAACCTCGCGGCCCAGGTCGAGAACTGACCCCACGTCGTCACCGCCCGGCCTCACCGGTTCGGGTGGTCTTTGCGGCGGGGCGGTGGTGCGCCGTAGTGCCTCCGACCGGGGATTACGCCCCCTGAGTGCGCCGTCAGCGCCCCCCGTCGCGTTTGCCCTCACTTGTCGTGCGATGCGAGAAATGGGCGGCAGCGCGACGAGGGGAGCGGCACGTGGTGGGTGGCATCACACTGTTGGAGGACGAGCCCGGCGGCCCGGGGGACGCCGAGGCGGCGCCCGCACCCGCCCCGCCCCCGCCGCCTCCCGCCGCGACGGAGGCCCCCGCCGGTGCCCCGTCCGACGGCGGCGAGACGGACCCCCGCCGCATCCGGCTGGTCTTCGTCGGGCTGATGCTCACGCTCCTGCTCGCGGCGCTCGACCAGATGATCGTCGCCACCGCGCTCCCGAAGATCGTCGGCGAGCTGCACGGCCTGGAGAAGATGTCCTGGGCGGTCACCGCCTATCTGCTCGCCTCCACGATCGGACTGCCGGTCTACGGGAAGCTGGGCGACCTCTTCGGCCGCAAGGGCGTCTTCCAGTTCGCCATCGTCGTCTTCGTCGTCGGCTCCGCGCTGGCCGGCTGGTCCCGCACCATGGACCAGCTCATCGCCTTCCGGGCGCTCCAGGGCATCGGTGGCGGCGGGCTGATGATCGGTGTGCAGGCGATCATCGCGGACGTGGTCCCGCCCCGCGAGCGCGGGCGCTTCATGGGGCTCATCGGCGCCGCCTTCGGCCTCGCGTCGGTGGCCGGTCCGCTGCTCGGCGGCTTCTTCACGGACCACGCCTCCTGGCGCTGGTGCTTCTACATCAACGTGCCGTTCGGCCTGGTCACCCTCGCCGTGATCACCGTCGTCCTCAAGCTCCCGCGGCCCACCGTCCGCCCCCGGCTCGACATCCTCGGCGCCGCCCTCCTCGCCGCCGCCTCCACCTGCCTGGTGCTGCTGACCAGCTGGGGCGGCACGGAGTACGCCTGGGGCTCGGGCACCATCCTGGGACTGGCCGCCGGAGCTGCCGGAACGACTCTGCTGTTCGTCCTCGTGGAGCGCCGCGCCGCCGAACCGATCATCCCGCTCCGGCTGTTCCGCGACTCGATCTTCAACGTGACCGCCCTGGTCGGCGCGGTCGTCGGCGTGGCGCTGTTCGGCGCGGCCAGCTATCTGCCGAGCTTCCTGCAGATGGTCGACGGGGCCACCGCCACCGAGTCCGGTCTGCTGATGCTCCCCATGATGGGCGGCGTCGTCGGCGCCTCCGTGATCTCGGGCCAGCTCATCTCCCGCACCGGGCGCTACCGCGTCTACCCGATCGCGGGCAGTGCGATCTCGGCGTTGGGCATGTATCTGCTGTCCCGGCTGGAGACCGACACCCCGCGCTTCGAGTACAGCATCGCGCAGGCGGTCCTCGGCCTCGGGATCGGGATGATCATGCCGGTCCTGGTCCTCGCCGTGCAGAACTCCGTGCGCCCGGCCGACCTGGGCACCGCCACCAGCGCCAACAACTACTTCCGGCAGATCGGCGGCAGCGTCGGCGCCGCCGTCTTCGGCACCCTGTTCGCCGGCCGGCTGGCCGACGCGCTCGCCGTCCGGCTGCCCTCCGGGGCGGACCTCCCCGACCCGGAGTCGATCAGCCCGCAGCTGGTCCACACGATGGAGCCCGCGCTGCGGGACGCCTATATCCAGGCGTACGCCGACGCGATGCCCCGGATCTTCCTCTACCTCGTGCCGGTCCTCGTGCTCGGCCTGTTCTTCGCCTTCTTCCTCAAGGAGAAACCGCTGGTGTCCCACAGCCCCGAAACCACCGCAGGCCCCGAAGCCACCACCGAGTACACCCCGATCCCCTCCGCCCGCACCGACACCACCGCCCCGTCCGCCGGCTACCTCTCCGGCGTCCCGGTCTCCGGCAGCGTCCAGCACTCCGACGGTACGAAGGTGCCGCGCGCCGCCCTCACCCTCATCGACGTCCAGGGCCAGCAGGTCGGCCGGGGCGCCAGCGGCGACGAGGGGCGGTACGCGCTCAGCGTGCCGGGCGCCGGTTCGTACGTCCTGATCGCCGCCGCCGGCGGCCACCAGCCGCAGGCCGTCAGCGTCACCGTCGGCGAACGGCCGGTCGAACTGGACGTGGTGCTCGGCGGCGCCGGCCGGCTCGCGGGCACCGTCGTCACGGCGGACGGGGCGCCCGTGCGGGACGCGGCCGTCACGCTCACCGACGTACGCGGCGAGGTCGTCGCCTCCACGCGCAGCGGCCGCGAGGGCGGCTATGTGATCGGCGAACTGGTCGCCGGCGAGTACACCCTCGCGGCCTCCGCCCCGGCGTTCCGGCCCGCCGCGCTCCCGGTCAGCGTGCAGGCGGCCCGGGAGACCCGGCAGGACATCGAACTGGCCGGCGGTGCCGTGCTGCGCGGGATCGTCCGGGCCACCGCCGGGCGGCCCGTCGAGGACGCCCGGGTCACGCTCCTGGACGCGGCGGGCAACGTCGTGGACACCGTGACCACAGGACCGGACGGCGCGTTCCGCTTCGTGGACCTGTCCACCGGCGAGTACACCGTGATCGCGGCCGGCTACCCGCCCGTCGCCACGGTCCTCCAGGTCGCGGGCGGCGGTCGCACCGAGCGCGACCTCCAGCTGGGCCACGAGGACTGACCCCCTCAGGGCCTTTCGGTGCGCCCCGGAGCGCGCGGGGCGCACCACCCCCGTGGGGGATTCCGCCGATGACCCGCGGACGCCGGTCGCATCCCCGTACCGTGGAGTCACGCGCCGCGGAATGCCGCGGTGAGGAAGGAGCCTTCCCCTCATGGACCTCGGTGTGCCGCCGCAGAGGACACCACTGCCGGGTGACGGCACGGCGGGCCGCGTGCCGCTCGCCGTGGCCGTGGTCGATGCGGAGGGGCTCGTCTCGCACTGGTCGTCCGGGGCGAGAAGGCTCTTCGGAATCGCCCGCGAGGAGGCGGTCGGCTGCCCGGCCGGTGAACTCCTGCCCGTCTCCGGCGTGTTGGGGGCGAACGGCGCACCCGCCCAGTACGACGAGGGCCCCGCGCTCGACAGCTCGCTCAGCGGGGACTTCCCCTACCCGGCGTCGGGCCGGGCCCGCCTGGACGAGCCCGGGCACGGCCGGATCGACGTGCTGTGGTGGGCCTACCCGCTCGCCGGCCCCGGACCGGCCCGGCTGCTCGTGCTCGCCGCCGACTGCGGCCCGCTGCGCGGCGTGGAGGAGGGCGAGGGCGGTCCGGCGCGTACGATCGCCCCCGGCTTCGCCCTGCACACCGACTTCCCGGGCCACGCCGAGCTGTCCGCGCGGCTGCCGGAGATCCTGCCGAACATGAGCGTCCAGGAGGCGACCCACATTGTCGCCCAGGTGCTCGAACTGGGCTACCCCGTCCTGGAGTTCAGCCACCACGAACGCATTCCCGTCACCCCGGACTGGGGCGTGCCCAAGCGCGCCGGAGGGCTGCCGGTGCGCGAGGAGCGGTACGGCGACGAGGCGCAGGTGGTCCCGCAGCGCACCGTGCCCCGGCCCGAGTTGGACCTCGAATACGCGGCGGTCCGCGAACGGCTGGAATTCCTCAACGAGGTGAGCGGCCGCATCGGCACCTCCCTCGACCTGGAACGCACCATCCGCGAGGTCACCAGCGCCGCCGTCCCCCGCTTCACCGACTTCGCCGGTACGCATCTGCGCGCCGCCGTCCTCGCCGGTGAGGGGTTTCCCGACGGACCGCCCGACGTCACCACCGTCTGGCACCGCGTCTGGGTCGAGCACAACGACGAACCGGGCCGCTGGGACGACACCGTGCCCGTCGGCGAGGCCATCGCCTTCCCCGAACACACCCCGTTCTTCCAGTGCATGGTCACCGGCGAGCCGGTCATCGTGCCTCATGTGAGCGAGGAGCTGAGCAACCGGATCTCCGGCGAGTTCGAGAAGCGGGACCTGCGCCCCCTGATCACGCACCGCTCGCTGCTCATCGTGCCGCTCAAGGCCCGCGACGTGGTCCTCGGCTTCATGGTCCTGATGCGCCGCCCCGGCCGCGAGCCCTTCGACGACATGGACCGCACCACCGGCGCCGAACTCGCCGCGCGCGCCGGGCTCGTCCTGGACAACGCCCGCATGTACACGTACCAGGAGAACGTCGCGGAGACGCTCCAGGACAGCATGCTGCCCAAGGTCGAGCCCCGCATGGCGGGTTGCGACATCGCGACCCGCTATCTGCCGGGCACCCGGCTCGGCCGGATCGGCGGCGACTGGTTCGACTCGGTGAAGCTCCCCGGCTCGCGCACCGCGCTGGTCGTCGGGGACGTCATGGGCCACGGGCTCAACTCGGCCGCCATGATGGGGCAGTTGCGGACCGCCGTGCTGACCATGGCCACCATGGAGATGCCGCCCGCCCAGCTCCTGCGCCATCTCGACGACCTCGCCCAGCGCCTCGGCGAGCAGTACCTCGCGACCTGCCTGTACGCGGTCTACGACCCGATCGCGGGCGAGCTCCAGATCGCCAACGCCGGTCACATCCCGCCCGTGCTGGTCCGCGCCGAGGACGGCCGGGCCGAACTGCTCGACCTGCCGACCGGGGCGCCCATCGGCGTCGGCGGGGTCGCCTTCGAGACCGCCACCGTGCGCGTGCGCCCCGGCGACCGTCTCGTCCTGTGCACGGACGGGCTGGTCGAGGTGCGCGGCCAGGACATCGGGGCCGGGCTCGCCGCGCTCTGCGCCTCCGCCGCCCACCCCGCCGCCTCCATGGACGACGCCTGCGACACCATCATCCGCGCCCTGAACACCGGCGGCGGCCGCAAGGACGACGTCGCCCTGCTGATGGCCCGGCTCAACGGCATCGCGGACGAGGACGTCGCCGAGTGGCAGCTCGCCCTGGACCCCCGCGAGGTGTCCCGGGCCCGCCGCCTGGTGCGCGGCCAACTCCTCGACTGGGAGCTGCCCGACGCCGTGGAGGCGGCCGAGCTGATGGTCAGCGAGCTGGTCACCAACGCCTTCAAGCACGGCCGCACCCACCACATCGGGCTCCGACTCGTCCGCACCGACGCGCTGCTGTGCGAGGTCAGCGACGACGAACCGGCCCCCGCCTCGCTCCTCGGTGTCACCGACAGCGACGAATTCGGCCGGGGCCTCATGGTGGTGAGCAGCCTCGCCAGGGAGTGGGGCACCAGCGGCACCGGGCACGGCAAGACCGTCTGGTTCGAGCTGGCCCTGTCCCGGGTGCCGCGCCCGCGTACCAACAGCCGTAGATCGTAAGAAGGTTGTGTCCGCACCCTTGCCCCGGGGCACCTCTGGGCAGTAGTCCCTGGCTGAGCAGGATGAGCCTGTACGACGGGACTGGGGAGTACGCATGGGTGTGTCACCGCAATACCGCGAGGCGTGGGAAGGCTACTGGGCGTCCACCTCCCACGAGCCCGGTGACGCCATCTGGGACTCCGGCCCGGATCTGAGCGCCGTACCGCACAGCCGGCTGCTCCTGCCGTACGCCGACGCCACCCTGCCCGTCGTGGACCTCGGCTGCGGCAACGGCACCCAGACCCGCTACCTCGCCTCCCTCTTCCCCCGCGCCCTCGGCGTGGACCTCTCGGATGCGGCGATCGAGCACGCCCGGAAGGCGGACCCGGGGGAGACCGCCGCGTACGAAAGGCTCGACCTCACCGACGCCGACGCCGTGCGCGCCCTGCACGCGCGCACCGGCGACACCAACGTGTACATGCGGGCGGTGATCCACCAGAGCGACCCCGAGGCCCGCCCCGCTGTCGCCGCCGCCGTCGCCACGCTCCTCGGCACCCGGGGCCGGGCCTTCGTCGCCGAGCTGACCCCCGCCTCCAAGGACGTCCTGCAACGGGCCGCCCATGGCCCGGGCGGGCCGGGCCCGAAGCTGCGCCGGGTCTTCGAGCACGGGCTGAAACCGGCGAGCGCCACCGACGAGGAGGTCCCGCAGCTGCTGGCGGCCGCCGGGCTGACCGTCCTGGACAGCGGCGACACGGTCCTGCCGCAGACCGAGAACCTGCCCGACGGAACCCGGATCGACCTGCCCGCGAGGTGGTTCGTGCTGGCCACCGGCTGAGACCGGGCGCCGGGGGCCCGCGCGGCCCCCGGCCTCAGCTCCCCGTGTCGTCCCGCAGCAGCGCCATCAGGGCCCGCGCCCCCGGGCTCAGCGCCCGCGCCTCGGGAAGCACCACGGCACTCTCGTAGAACGCCTCATCGGCACCCTCGGGCCGCACCGCGACGAGTCCGCGCGCCTCGGGCTTGCGGGAGAAGTGGTGCGGCACGAGCGCGATGCCCAGCTGCTCGTGGACCAGCTCCAGCAGGCTGTGCACGTCGGTGACCTCCAGGGCCACCGTGCGCCGCACCCCGGCCGCCGAGAACGCCGCGTCGGCCGCCCGGCGCGGACCGAAGTCCGGGTGGAAGTCGATGAACGGCTCACCGGACAGCTCCGCCCAGGCCGCCCGGTCCGCCTCCGCCAGCCGGTGGCCCGGCGCGCACAGCAGCACCATGGGCTCCCGGGCCAGCGGGACCAGCTCGCCGCGCCAGCCCACCGGGTCCACCGTCGCGGCGAACGCGATGTCGAGCCGGCCGCCCGCCACCCCCTCCACCAGCCCCGCCGTGCCCTCCTGGCGCAGCCGGATCTCCATGTGCGGGTGGGCGTGGTGGAAGGCGGCGAGCAGCCGGGGCAGCCGCAGCCCGGCCACGCACTGCTCCACGCCCACCGACAGGGTCCCGCGCAGCAGCCCCCGTACCGCGTCGACGGCCTCCTTCGCGGCCCGCACCCCGGCCAGCGTGCGCTCCGCCTCGACCAGCAGGGCGCGCCCCGCCTCGGTCAGCCGTACGCTGCGCGTGGTCCGGCTGAACAGCGGCGTCCGCAGCTCCTGCTCCAGCGCCCGTACGGAGGCGGAGAGCCCGGACTGCGAGACGGCGACCCGCTCCGCCGCGCGGGTGAAATGCCGTTCCTCGGCGACGGCCACGAAATGTTCCAGCTGGCGCAACTCCATGATTGAGAACTCTAGGCCCTGAATCCAAGCGGAATCTCCTGTTGGACTACTGGATCGAAGTGAGCCAGCCTGGGGGTGTCCTGCCGGTCGTGGCCGGACCACCTCGCTTATGGAGCCCGCATGTACATCCCGTCCGCCGACCGCTACGCGAGCATGCCCTACCGGCGCACCGGGCGCAGCGGCCTGAAGCTGCCCGCCCTCTCGCTCGGCCTGTGGCACAACTTCGGCGGGGACCGGACACCCGAGACCCAGGGCGAGATCCTGCGCAGGGCCTTCGACCTCGGCATCACCCACTTCGACCTGGCCAACAACTACGGCCCGCCGCCCGGCTCCGCCGAGAGCGCGATGGGCAAGGCGCTCGCCACGGACTTCGCCGCCCACCGGGACGAGATCATCGTCTCCACCAAGGCCGGCTACCTGATGTGGGACGGCCCGTACGGCGAGTGGGGCTCGCGGAAGAACCTGCTGTCCTCGCTGGACCAGAGCCTCACCCGGCTCGGCCTGGACTACGTGGACATCTTCTACTCGCACCGGCCCGACCCGGAGACCCCGCTCGAAGAGACCATGGGCGCGCTCGACGCGGCGGTGCGCCAGGGCAAGGCGCTCTACGTCGGCGTCTCCAACTACTCACCCGAGCAGACCCGCGAGGCCGCCCGCATCCTGAAGGAGCTCGGCACCCCGCTCCTGATCCACCAGCCGCGCTACTCGATGCTCGACCGCCGCCCCGAGGACGGCCTGCTCACCGCCCTGGACGAGCTGGGCGTCGGCTCCATCGCGTACTCCCCGCTGGAGCAGGGCATCCTCTCCGACCGCTACCTCAACGGCATCCCGGAGGGCTCACGCGCCGCCGGCAACAGCCCCTTCCTGTCGGTCGAGGCGGTCACCCCGGACCTGGTGTCCCGGCTGCGCGAACTCAACGAACTCGCCGCCGCGCGCGGCCAGTCGCTCGCCCAGCTGGCCCTGGCCTGGGTGCTGCGCGGCGGCCGCGTCACCTCCGCCGTGGTCGGCGCGAGCAGCGTCGCCCAGCTGGAGAACAACGTCGAGACGGTCCGGAACCTGGACTTCACCGACAAGGAACTCAGCCGGATCGAGAAGCTGCTGAAGGGCGCCAAGCGCGGCTGACGCCGCCCGGCCCCGGCGGCCCGCAGCGGTCGCCGGGGCCGTCATTGGAATGGACCTGTGGCGTGCTCGGCACCCCTGGCCTGCGCGTTCATCGGCGCGTACCGTGTGACCGCATGAAGATCCTCGTCAGCGCCGACATGGAAGGCGCCACCGGCGTGACCTGGCCGGCCGACGTGCTGCCCGGCACGCCGCAGTGGGAGCGGTGCCGCTCCCTGTTCACCTCCGACGTCAACGCCGCCGCCCTCGGCTTCTACGACGGGGGAGCGGACGAGGTGCTGATCAACGAGGCCCACTGGACCATGCGCAACCTGCTCCTGGAGAGACTGGACGACCGCGTCCAGATGCTCACCGGCAAGCACAAGTCGCTCAGCATGGTCGAGGGCATCCAGCACGGGGACGTCGACGCGGTCGCCTTCGTCGGCTACCACACGGGCGCCGGTACGGAGGGCGTCCTCGCCCACACCTACCTCGCCAACTCCATCACCGGGGTCTGGCTGAACGGCGTCCGGGCCAGCGAGGGCCTGCTCAACGCGCACGTCGCCGCCGAGTACGGGGTCCCCGTCGTCCTCGTCACCGGGGACGACCTGACCTGTGTGGACGCCGAGGGGTACGCCCCCGACGCGGCGAAGGTGGCCGTCAAGGACTACGTGTCGCGGTACGCCGCCGTCTGCCGCACCCCCGCCCGTACCGCCGCCGACATCCGGGCGGCCGCCGCCCGGGCCGTCCCCCTGGCCGGGCGGTACACACCGGTGGAGGGCGGCCCGTTCACCGTGGAGCTGGAATTCGACGCCGAGCACCTGGCCGCGGCGGCCACCGTCGTACCCGGTGTGGCGCCCAGCGGCGAGAGGCGGGTCTCCTACACCAGCGCGACGATGTACGAAGGTATCCGCACGTTCAAGGCGGTGACGACGATCGTCTCGTCCGCCGTGGAGGAGCAGTATGGCTGAGGCGACCGCCCCCCAGGACTCCGTCGACACCCTGGCGCTCGACGAATCGGTGACGTTCACCTCCGAACTGATCCGCATCGACACCACCAACCGGGGCGACGGCGACTGCCGCGAACGCCCCGCCGCCGAGTACGTCGCCGAGCGCCTCGCCGCCACCGGCCTGGAACCCGCGCTCCTGGAGCGCACCCCCGGCCGCACCAACGTGGTCGCCCGGATTCCCGGCACCGACCCGTCCGCCCCCGCCCTCCTGGTCCACGGCCACCTCGACGTGGTGCCGGCCGAGGCCGCCGACTGGACCGTGCACCCCTTCTCCGGCGAGGTCCGCGACGGGACCGTGTGGGGGCGCGGCGCCATCGACATGAAGAACATGGACGCGATGGTCCTCGCCGTCGTCCGGTTCTGGGCCCGGGCCGGTATCCGCCCGCGCCGCGACATCGTCATCGCGTACACCGCCGACGAGGAGGCCAGCGCGGCGGACGGAGCCGGCTTCCTCGCCGACCGGCACGCCGCGCTCTTCGACGGCTGCACGGAGGGCATCAGCGAATCCGGCGCCTTCACCTTCCACGCCGGGCCCAACATGCCGCTCTACCCCATCGGCGCCGGCGAACGCGGCACCGGCTGGCTGAAGCTCACCGCCCACGGCAAGGCCGGCCACGGCTCCAAGGTCAACCGGGCCAACGCCGTCACCGCGCTCGCCGCCGCCGTCACCCGCATCGGCGAGCACGAGTGGCCCGTCCGGCTCACCCCCACGGTCCGGGCCGCGCTGACCGAGATCGCCGCGCTCCACGGCATCCACCCGGACCTGGACGCCCCCGGCTTCGACGTGGACGAACTCCTCGGCAAGATCGGACCGGCCGCGGCCCTCGTCGCCCCGACCGTCCGCAACAGCTCCAACCCGACGATGCTGGACGCCGGTTACAAGGTCAACGTCATCCCGGGCCACGCCACCGCCCACATCGACGGCCGGACCGTCCCCGGCGGCGACGAGGAGTTCCACGCCACCCTGGACCGGCTCACCGGACCCTCGGTCGACTGGGAGTTCGCCCACCGCGAGATCGCCCTCCAAGCCCCGGTCGACTCACCCACGTACGGCAAACTCCGGGCCGCCATCGAGCGGTTCGACCCGGACGGGCACGTCGTGCCGTACTGCATGTCCGGTGGCACCGACGCCAAGCAGTTCTCCCGGCTCGGCATCACCGGCTACGGCTTCTCGCCGCTGAAGCTGCCCATCGGCTTCGACTACCAGGCCCTCTTCCACGGCGTGGACGAACGCGTCCCCGTCGACGCGCTGCACTTCGGCGTCCGGGTCCTGGACCACTACCTGCGTACCGCCTGAACCACTCGGGGGAGACCCACACCCATGCCCACCGCACAGCCCCACGGCAGCTGGCCCTCACCGATCGACGCCGCACTGGCCGCCTCGCACGACGGCCGGCCCGAGTACACCGGCCCGGTCGGCGACGAGCTGTGGTGCACCGAACCGCGCCCCGCCGAGGCCGGACGGCGCGCCCTGGTCCGCCGCACCGCAGACGGCACCACCACCGAACTGCCCGCCCCCTGGGACGTCCGCAGCCGGGTCATCGAGTACGGCGGACAGCCCTGGGCCGGCATCGCGCGGGCGGAGGGCGGCCCGCTGGTCGTCTTCGTCCACTTCGCCGACCAGCGGCTGTACGCCTACGAGCCGGACGGCGACGGCGAACCCTGGCCGCTCACCCCCGTGTCCCCCGTCGGCGGCGGACTGCGCTGGGTCGACCCGCGCCTCCACCCGGACCGGGGAACGGCCGGTGAGGTGTGGTGCGTCCTGGAGGAGTTCACCGGCGAGGCGCCCACCGCGCTGCGCCGGGTCCTCGCGGCCGTGCCCCTGGACGGATCGGCGGCCGACGACCGGTCGGCCGTACGCGAACTTGAGCACGGGCGGCATCGGTTCGTCACCGGCCCCGAGGTGTCGCCGGACGGGCGGCGCGCCGCCTGGATCGGCTGGGACCACCCGCGCATGCCCTGGGACGGCACCGAGGTGCTGGTCGCGGACATCGGCGACGACGGCACCTTCCACGGCGCCCGGGCCGTCGCCGGCGGCCCCGAGGAGTCCGTGCCCCAGGTCCAGTGGACCGCCGACGGGCAGCTGCTCCTGGCGAGCGACCGCAGCGGCTGGTGGAACCTGTGCCGGCTCGACCCGGACACCGGCGAGACCCGGGAGCTGTGCCCGCGCGAGGAGGAGTTCGCCGGGCCGCTGTGGAAGATCGGGCTCGTCTGGTTCCGCCCCCTGGACAACGGGCTGATCGCCGTCCTGCACGGCAAGGGCACCACCACCCTCGGCATACTGGACCCGGAGACCTGCGAACTGGTCGACATCGCAGGCCCCTGGACCGAGTGGGTGCCGACGCTCACTGTGCGCGGCTCCCGTGTCACCGGGGTCGCCGCGAGCCCGCACAGCGGCTACGAGATCGTGGAGCTGGACACCGCCACCGGGCACACCCGGATCATCGGCACCCCGCACGAGGACGCCGTCGACCCCGCGTACTACCCGGAACCGGCCCTGCGGACCTTCAGCGGGCCCGGCGGGCGCGAGATCCACGCCCAGATCTACCCGCCGCGCAACCCGGAACACACCGGTCCCGAGGGTGAGTTGCCGCCCTACGTGGTGTGGGCACACGGCGGTCCGACCGGGCATGCCGCCCTCGTCCTCGATCTGGAGATCGCCTACTTCACCTCGCGCGGCATCGGCGTCGCCGAGGTCAACTACGGGGGCTCCGCCGGATACGGCCGCGCCTACCGCGACCGGCTGCGCGAGCAGTGGGGCATCGTGGACGTGGAGGACTGCGCCGCCGTCGCCGGGACGCTCGCCGCCGAGGGCACCGCCGACCCGGACCGGCTCGCCATCCGGGGCGGCAGCGCCGGCGGCTGGACCAGCGCCGCCTCGCTGACCGGCACCGACGTCTACGCCTGCGGCACCATCATCTACCCCATCCTCGACCTCGCGGGCTGGGGCACCGACGAGACCCACGACTTCGAGTCCCAGTACCTGGAATCGCTGGTCGGACCCCTCGCCGAGGTCCCCGAGCGCTACCGGGAACGCTCCCCGGTCGGCCGCACCGACCGGCTCACCGTTCCGTTCCTGCTCCTCCAGGGCGAGGCCGACCCCATCTGCCCGCCCGTGCAGTGCGAGCGTTTCCTCGCCGCCGTCGAGGGGCGCGGCATCCCGCACGCGTACCGCACCTACCCGGGCGAGGGCCACGGCTTCCGTCGCGCGGGCACGATGATCGACGCGCTGGAGTCCGAACTCTCGCTGTATGCCCAGGTGTTCGGCTTCGACCGGACCGATGTGCCCACCCTGGAGCTGAAGCGGTGACCCTCACTCCACTGACCCGCCCCGCCCGGCTGCGCCCCGGGGCCAGGGTCGCCGTCGTCTCGCCGTGCGGGCCCGTCCCCGCCGACCGGCTGGACCCCGGCCTGGACTTCCTGCGCGGCTGGGGCCTCGACCCCGTACCGATGCCCCATGTGCTGGACGTGCACCGGGAGTTGGACTACCTCGCCGGTGCCGACGAGGCCCGGGCCCGGGACCTCCAGGACGCGTGGTGCGACCCTTCCGTGGACGCGGTGATCTGCGCGCGCGGCGGGTACGGGGCGCACCGCATGGTGGACCTGGTGGACTGGGCGGCGGTGCGGGAGGCCGGGCCCAAGGCGTTCGTCGGCTACAGCGACGTCACCGTGCTCCACGAGGCGTTCGCGCTGCGGACCGGGTTCGCCACGCTGCACGGCCCCATGGTGGGGACCGAGACGTTCCTCAAGGACCCGCGCACCCAGGAGTCCCTGCGGGCCACGCTCTTCGACCCGGGGACGCAGCTGACCCTGGGCCTGGAGGAGGCGCGGGCGCTGGTCCCGGGCCGGGCGCGCGGCATCACCTACGGCGGCTGTGTGAGCCTGCTCGCCGCCGACCTGGGCACCCCGCACGCCCGCCGTTCGGCCCGGGGCGGGCTGCTCGTCATCGAGGACACCACCGAGGACCCGTACAGCCTGGACCGCATCCTCACCCAGCTGCTGCGGGCCGGGGCGCTCGACGGCGTCGCCGGGGTGGCCTGCGGGTCCTGGGCGGGGTGCGGGCCGTATGAGCGGGTGCGGGCGGTGCTCGCGGACCGGCTGGGTGCGCTGGGCGTCCCGGTCGTGGAGGAGCTGGGCTTCGGGCACGGGCCCACCGGGCTCACCGTCCCGCTCGGGGTGCCGGCGGTGCTGGACGCCCCGGCGGACGGTGGCCCGGCCACCCTCACCGTCGAGGTGCCCGCACTGCTCTGACCTGCCGACGCGACCGCCCCCGTCACCCGAATGGCCGAACATCTCCGCCGGTCGGGACGGGGGCGGAGCCATGCTGGAGCCCCGGGGCTACGGCCGTACATGGGCCGGGAAAGGGGCTGCTCATGAGCCCGAAGGACGTGTCGAGCAGCGGGAAGAGCGGGGCCTTCACCCCCGCCCGCATCCTGGTCCTCGTGATCGCGGTCCTCTCGATCGTGTTCATCGCCGAGAACACCAAGGACGTCGAGGTCCGCCTCATCGTCCCGCTGGTGACGGCGCCGCTCTACGTATGGCTGATCGTGATGTTCGTGGCCGGCATGGCGTGCGGCGCGTACGTCTTCCGCAGGCGGCCCAAGTAGCGGCGCGGGCGACGGCCGTACGGGACAGGGCTGACCGGCCCTGCCCCGTACGGCCGTTCTAAGCTGGGACGATGTCCGACACCCGCCATCTCGCCGAGGGGCCGCGCACGGCGATCCGCCCCTTCACCCTCGGCGACGCCGACGAATTCACCGCCCGGGCCCGGGAGAGCGCCGCCCTGCACCGGCCCTGGCTCTTCCCGCCCGCCACCCCGGAGACGTACGCCGCCTACGCGGGTGTGCTCATCGAGGACCCGACGAAGGCCGGGTTCCTCGTGTGCGAGCGGGACGGGGCGCACGGGGCCGGGGCGATCGCCGGGTTCATCAACATCAACAACATCGTCGCCGGGGCCTTCCGCTGCGGCGCCCTCGGCTACGGCGCCTTCGCGCACGCGGCCGGGCGCGGCCTCATGGGCGAGGGGCTGGAACTCGTCCTGGACCACGCCTTCGGGCCGCTCGCCCTGCACCGCCTGGAGGCGAACATCCAGCCGGACAACGCGGGGTCGATCGGGCTCGTGCGCCGGGCGGGCTTCCGGCTCGAAGGCTACTCACCGGACTTCCTCCACATCGACGGCGCCTGGCGCGACCACGAACGCTGGGCGATCACCGCCGAGATGCGCTGACCGCCCGACGCCGGCTACTTGACCAGGCTCCGTGCCGCGTCCGCGATGTGCGTGCGCGAGATCCCCGCCGCGTCGAGCAGCTCCGCCGTGGTGCCGGACCCCGGGAGGTTGCTCCCGGCGAGGTGGACGAAGCCCGGGTGGCTGCCGGACTCCGCGAGCGACGACAGCACCGCCTCGCCGATGCCGCCCTCGGGGTGGTGGTCCTCGACGACGACGAGGGCGCCGGTCTCCCGGGCAGCGAGAGCGAGCGCGTCGGCGTCGAGCGGCTTGACGGAGTAGAGGTCGATGACCCGTGCCCGTACGCCCTGCTCGGCCAGCAGGTCGGCGGCGGCCAGGCACTCGTGCAGCGTGACCCCCGCGCTGACCAGGGTGACCTGGTCGCCGTCCCCGTGGCGCAGGGTCTTCGAGCCGCCCACGGGGAACGTCTCCTCGCCCCCGTACAGCACCGGGTAGGCGCCGCGCGTGGTGCGCAGGTACGAGATGCCGTCGAGGTCCGCCATCGCCACGGTGAGGGCCGCCGCCGAGGTCGCGTCGCTCGGGTAGAGCACGGTCGAACCGCGCACCGCGCGCATCATCGCCAGGTCCTCGACACCCATCTGGGAGGGCCCGTCCGCGCCGATCTCCACCCCGCTGTGCGTACCGCAGAGCGCCATCGTGATGTCCGAGACGGCCGCCATGCGGATGAAGTCGTGCGCCCGGGTGAGGAACGCCGCGAAGGTCGTCGCGTACGGGCGGAAGCCGCGCACGGCCATGCCGACGGCCTCGGCGACCATCTGCTGCTCCGCGATGTACGTCTGGAAGAAGCGGTCCGGGTACGCCTTCTTGAAGTCCTCCGAGTGCGTGGAGTTGCCGACCTCGGCGTCCAGGGCGACGACCTCGGGGCGCCCCCCGAGCGCCACCAGCGCCTTGCCGAAGGCGACCCGGGTGGCCACCTCGTCGCCCTTCTCGAAGCGCGGCAGCTCCACGGTGCCGCCGGTGCGCTTGACGGCGGGCGCGGCCTTCGGCGGCCGGGGGCCCGCCACCCGCAGGTCGCGGACGCCGCCCAGCTCCTCGATCGCGCGCTCGGCCAGGTCCTCGGGCAGCGGCTTGCCGTGCCAGCCCTCCTTGTCGGCGACCTCGCTCACCCCGCGCCCCTTGACCGTCTTCGCGACGATCACGGTGGGGGCGCTGCCGTCCGCCGCCGTCTTCAGGGCCTTGTCGACCTCGGTCAGGTCGTGGCCGTCGACCACGAGGGCGCGGCAGCCGAACGCCTCCACGCGGCGCGCGTAGGTGCCGGTGTCCCATTCCAGCTCGGTGGGTCCCGACTGGCCGAGGCGGTTGACGTCGATGATCGCGGTGAAGTTGCCCAGCTGGTGCTGCCCGGCCTTGTCCAGGGCCTCCCAGACGGACCCCTCGGCCATCTCGCTGTCGCCGCACAGCACCCAGACCCGGTACGGCTGGTTCTCCAGGTCCCGCCCGGCGAGCGCGATGCCCACCCCGTAGGCGATGCCCTGGCCCAGCGAGCCGGTCGCCACGTCCACCCAGGGCAGCTCGGGCGTGGGGTGGCCCTGGAGGCGGTGGCCGAACCGGCGGTACGTCGTCATCAGCTCCTCGTCGGTGATGGCACCGGCCGCCTTGAACATGGCGTAGAGGAGCGGCGAGGCATGGCCCTTGGAGAAGACCAGGTGGTCACCGGCCGGGTTCTCGGGCGCGTTCCAGTCGTACCGCAGATGGCGGGTCATGAGGACCGCCATCAGGTCGGCCGCCGACAGGCTGGACGTGGGGTGCCCGGACCCCGCCGAGGTGCTGGCGCGCACCGAGTCCACCCTCAGCTGCTGGGCGAGCTCGAAGACCTCGGTGAGATCGCTGTCGGGGCCGAGCGTGGTCTGTTCGCTGGTCATGGGCCGGACCTTTCGCGTGAGGGCGGGACGACGGAACGGGTTCCCGAATCCGCGCGGTCCATCACCTTCCGGGGGCAGGTTGCCCCCATCGGGCGCCCGGCCCGGCGTCACCGCCGCTTGTAATTGATCTTCATCGTGTCCATGTCCGTCGCCGTGGACCGCAGCTCGCCGTGCCCGTACCCCGCCTCGCGCAGCGTCGTCTGCGCCCGGTCCTCGGCGATCGCGCAGGCCATCTCCTCGCCGTCCCCGGCGTCCGAGACGACCACATAGCGGAAGCTGAAGTGCTTGAGGACCCGGTCGTAGGTGAGCGACCCCTCCTCGGTGAACTGCATTCCGGCGAGCCCGTGCTCCTCGACCTCGGCCAGCAGCCGCTCGCGCGCCGCGTCCGTCAGATCCTGGAACGTGCCGCGCACGATCACCCGGTAGGTGTGCTGCGTACTCATCTGTCGCGCTGTCCCTCTCGCCTGCCGCTTCCGGTGTCCGCAGCGAGCGTACGGGGGTGGTGAGCGGGACGGAAACGGAATTCCGGGCGCCGAGACACCCCTTGTCGGGGCGGCGACCGGCGTGTTCCATGGTCATCGGGGGGCGCCCGGACCTGTGGCGGCCCGCGCGAGGGAGCGAGGTTGCCTTGGCCACCACCGTACGACGTGCCGTCCTGACCCTGCCCGCGGCGGCGACCGGGCCGGAGAACCCGCTGCCCGCGCTGCGGCCGCTGGACGAGACGCACGTCATCGAAGACCGGGACCGGGCCGGGCTCCCGCGCGACATGGCCCGCCAGCTCGGCCACGCTCCGCTGACCACCGTGCTGCCGGTCCGCCTCCTCGACGGCTACGGGCGCGAGCGCGTCCCCGCGGACCTCGACGCGATCGTCATCGAGAACGACCACCTGCGGGTCACCGTGCTGCCCGGCCGCGGCGGCCGGATCCACTCCCTCGTCCACAAGCCGGCCGGCCGCGACCTCGTGTACACCAACCCGGTCCTCCAGCCCGCCGACTTCGCGCTCAACGGCGCCTGGTTCTCCGGCGGCATCGAGTGGAACATCGGCGCGACCGGGCACACCACGCTCTCCTGCGCCCCCGTGCACGCGGCGCTCGTCCCGGCGCCCGACGGCGGCGAGATGGTCCGGCTCTGGGAGTGGGAGCGGCTGCGGGACCTGCCGTTCCAGGTGGACCTGTGGCTCCCGGACGACTCCGCGTTCCTGCACGTCGGCGTACGCATACGCAACCCGCACGAGCAGCCCGCGCCCGTCTACTGGTGGTCCAACATCGCCGTCCCCGAGGACGCGCGCACCCGGGTGGTCGCGCCCGCCGACGAAGCCTGGCACTTCGGGTACGAGCGCGCCCTGACCCGGGTCCCGGTCCCCGAGAGCGGCGGCACCGACCGCACGTATCCGCTGCGCAGCGAGTACCCCGCCGACTACTTCTACGAGGTGCCCGACGGCGCCCGCCGCTGGATCGCCGCCCTGGACGAGCAGGGCCACGGCCTCGTCCAGACCTCCACCGACCTGCTGCGGGGCCGCAAGCTGTTCCTCTGGGGCAGCGGGCGCGGCGGGCGGCGCTGGCAGGAATGGCTCACCGAGCCCGGCACCGGCGGCTACGCGGAGATCCAGGCCGGACTGGCCCGCACCCAGCTGGAACACGTCCCGCTGGAACCGGGCGGCGAGTTCAGCTGGCTGGAGTCGTACGGGCCGCTCGCCGCCGACCCCTCCGTCGTGCACGGCGACGACTGGGCGGCCGCCCGCGCCGAGACCGAGCGGCGGCTCGCGGACGCCCTGCCGCGCGCCGACGTGGACGCCGCGTACGACGCCTGGCGCGCCCACGCCGACGCCGAACCGGGCGAACGCCTCGCCACCGGCTCCGGCTGGGGCGCCCTGGAGGTGCGCCGCGGCCGGTACAAGCTGCCCGGCACCCCGTTCACCGACGACACGCTGGGCGAGGAGCAGGCCCCCTGGCTGGAGCTGCTGGACCAGGGCACGTTCCCCGGCCCCGAGGGAGCGGTCCCCGGCCCCTCGCTGGTCTCCTGGCACTGGCGGGACATGCTGGAGACGGCCCCCGCCGAACCGCACACCGAATTCCACCTCGGCATCGCGCAGTGGCACGCCGACGACCGCGCCCAGGCGGTCCGCAGCTGGGAACGCGGTCTGGCCACGGCCGCCTCGCGCTGGCCGCTGCTGCGCTGCCTGGCCGTCGCCGCCCTGGTGAGCGGCCAGCGCGAACTGGCCGCCGAGTATTACGCGGAGGCGTTCGACGGGCTGTGCGCCGAGCGCACCGAAGACGACGAGGCCTGGACCGCCGCCAGCGCCGCGCTGGGCCGGGAGGCGATCGAGGCGCTGCTCACGGCGGGGCGTCCCGGTGCGGCCCGCACGGTGTGGGCGGGGCTGCCCCCGGAGGTCCGGGCGCGCGGCCGGTTCCGGCTGCTGGAAGCGCGGTTGCTGATCGCGGAGGGCCGGAAGGACGACGCGAAGGCGGTGTTCGACGCGGGCTTCGAGGTGGCCGACCTGCGCGAGGGCGCCGAGATCCTTGAGGAGGTGTGGCAGCGGCTCACGGACGAACCGCTGCCGGACCCGTACGACTACCGGATGCGCCCGCGCACCTGACAGGAGAACCACTGCATGATCATCTGGATCAACGGAGCCTTCGGCAGCGGCAAGACCACCCTGGTCACCGAACTGCACCGCAGACTGCCGGAGGCGCTGGTCTTCGACCCGGAGAACGTCGGCTTCCTGCTGCGCGAGATCGTGGAGGCGCCGGGCGGCGACTTCCAGAACATCCCGCTGTGGCGCAAGCAGGTGGCATCCCTGGCCCAGGGGCTGGTCGAGGAGTACGGCCGGCCGGTCCTCGCGCCGATGACCGTGGTCCGCACGCAGTACGCCGACGACATCTTCGGGGCCCTGGAGAAGGCGGGCGTGCCCGTGCACCACTTCTTCCTGAACGTGTCGGCAGCCGTCCTCGAACAGCGGCTGCACGACCGGGTGGTGGTGCCCGGCGATCCGGAGCGCGACGAGACGGTGCGGCGCTGGGGCAAGGGGCGGATCGCCGAGTGCGTGGCGGCGGTGGGCAGTCTGCGCGAGGACACCGTGGTGCTGGACGGCGAGCTGCCCACCGCCGAGCTCGCCGGCCTGGTGCTGGAGCGAACCGGTCTCGGCTAGACCGGCAGGTTGCGGTCGGCGTACTCGAAGACCGAGCCGTCCGGGTGCACCGCGATCAGGTTGCGGCCGACCGGGGTCGGGACCGGGCCCGCGATGACGCGGGCGCCGACCCGGGTCAGGGACTCGTGGGCCTCGTCCACGTCCTTCACGGCGATGGTCGCGGTGACCTTGCGCAGGATCTCCAGCTCCGATTCGGGGCCGCTCATCAACAGGAAGCAGCCGATCGCGGCGACGGACACTCCGCCGCGCTCGAAGCGGAGGGCCCGAGCGCCGGTCAGCCGCTCGTAGAAGGCGACCGCGGCCTCCAGGTCGTCGACGCAGATACGCAGCGTGGTTCCCAGGATCTCCATGGCGGCCAGGTTAGTTGGCCGCCCGCCGCCATGTGATCCTTTCGGCCGCGCTCAGACGCGGCACAGCACCTCGCCGTGCGGCACCAGGAACCAGCCGTCGTCCTGCGCGCCCCACGTACGCCACGCCTCGGCGATCTCCGCCAGCTCCTCGGCCGTCGCGTGCCCGCCGTCCACCGCCAGCTTCGCGTACGCCGAGCCGACGGTGCGGTCGGCCCACAGCCCGCTCCACCAGGCCCGGTTCTCCGGCGTGGCGTAACACCAGGAGCCCGCCGTGGGGGTGATGTCGGTGAATCCTGCCTGCCGCGCCCAGGACAGCATCCGGCGCCCGGCGTCCGGCTCGCCGCCGTTGGAGCGGGCCACCCGGCCGTACAGGTCCGCCCAGCGGTCCATGCCCGGCGACTCGGGATACCAGGTCATCGCCGCGTAGTCGCTGTCGCGCGCCGCGACGACGCCCCCGGGGCGGCACACCCGGCGCATCTCGCGCAGCGCCTGCACCGGGTCGCCCACGTGCTGGAGGACCTGATGGGCGTGGACCACGTCGAACGAGTCGTCGGGGTAGTCCAGGGCGTGGACGTCCGCCACGACGAACTCCACGTTGTCCACGCCGCGTTCGGCGGCCACCTCGGCGGCCTGGGCCAGGATGTCGTCGGTGGTGTCGACGGCGGTCACCCGGCCCGGGGCGACCAGCGCGGCCAGGTCCGCGGTGATGGTGCCGGGGCCGCAGCCGACGTCCAGCACGTCCAGGCCCGGACGCAGTTCGCCCACCAGGTAGGCGGCGGAGTTGGCGGCGGTGCGCCACCGGTGCGAGCGCAGCACCGACTCGTGGTGGCCGTGGGTGTAGACGGCGGTCTCCTTCGACATGGCCGTGCATCCTCTCTCGAAACGCGAACCGCGAAAGCGCTGATCGGTAGGACCACCGTAGGGCCTCCCGCCGAATAATGAGATGGGTATCTTGCTATGTGGACAGTGGCCGGGCGTGCGAAAGGGGCGGCCGACTCCACGTCGACCGCCCCCTGTCGGGCTTCCCGCCCGGTCTCGCTACGCCGGCCTCGGGCAGTACACCGTCAGCGCCTCCGGCAGCTTGTCGATCAGCAACTCCGTCTCGCTGTGCGCCACTTCACCGTCGTACGCGTACGGCGTCCCCGCCTTCAGGCCGGAGATCCGCACCCGCTGCCGGCGGACCGCCGCGTGCATGGGGGAGCGGGTCAGCGGCCCCGCGACCGCCGCCGCGAGCAGCCTCAGCCCGGGCGTCCGGCCGCCGTGCACCACGCGCACGTCCAGCAGCCCGTCGGCGAGGTTGTGCCGCCGCCCCGGCGCCGGGCCCACCCGCTGGAACAGGCCGTTGCCGACGAACAGCAGCCACAACGGGCGGCACCGGCCCTGGAGTTCGGCCTCCAGGGGACGTTCGCCGCGCAGCACGTGCAGGGCCGCGAGCACCCCCGCCGGCCAGCCGCCGATCCGGGGCGACCACCGCTCCCGCATCCGCACCAGCTCCGGATACACGCCCAGGCTGAAGGCGTTGAGGAAGTAGCCCTCGGAGCCCTCCGGCCCCGGCCGGAACCGGCCCACGTCCGCCCGCACCGCGCTCCCGGTGGTGAGCGCGGAGCAGGCGTCGGCGACGGTCTCGATGCCCAGGTCGTACGCGAAGTGGTTCAGGGTCCCGCCCGGGAACACGGCGAGCGGCACCTCGTGCTCCACCGCCACGGACGCCGCCAGGTTGACCGTGCCGTCCCCGCCGCACACCCCCAGCGCCGTGCACCGGTCCGCCGCCTGCGCCAGCTCCGAGGCGAGCCGGCCGGGCGCGCACTCCACGATCTCCGCCTCCGGCAGCGCGTTCCGGATCAGCGAGGCCGTCGCGGTCGCCGTCCCCGACTCCTGGTTGGCGACCACCACCAGGCCCCGGCCCCCGGGCAGGGCGGGCGCGTCGGCCGGCGGTCTGCCCGGCGCGGGCAGCTGCCCCCTCGTCGGTATCACCCCGCGCAGGGCGAACGCCGCGCCGACGCCCAGCGCCGCCCCGGCCAGCACATCGCTCGGGTAGTGCACCCCGGTGTACACGCGGGACGCCGCCACGGACAGCGCGACGGGCGCCACGACCGCCCCCCAGCCCCGCGACTCCAGGGCGACCCCGGTGGCGAACGCGGCGGCCGACGCCGCGTGACCGGACGGGAACGACGTGGTCACCGGCTGCCGCTTCAGCTGCCGTATCACCGGCACGGCGTCCAGGATCGGCCGCTGCCTGCGGACCGCCCCCTTGCCCACCGTGTTGATCGCGGCCGACGCCACCGCGAGCGAGGCGATGCCCCGCAGCGCGGCCCGCCGGGCCCGGGCACTGCCCCCGAAGGCGGCCATCCCGGCCGCCGCCCCGACCCACAGCAGCCCGTGATTGGCACTGCGGCTCAGACGGGGCAGCACCGGGCCCGCGGCCGGCCAGTGCCGTTCGGCCAGATTCTGGAACACGGCGAGATCGCGCCGGTGGAACCGGTCGCGCAGCCCGGCGATCCGGGACGGTACGGAAGCATTGCTCGCTGACGACATGCGACAGCGGATACCCCGCATCGCCGCCCCGAACCAGCGGCCACGCCGCAGGTAGCCTGAGGTTCGTCACACCGGTCGCGGCCGGGACACCGAACAAGGGGGAATGCGGGGCCATGGGGCGACTCGTGCCGGCGGTGACCAGGGCACTCGACGTGCTCGAACTCTTCCTCCAGGGCGACGGCACCCTGTCCGCCCCCGAGGTGACCCGCAAGCTCCAGCTGCCCCGCACCACCGTCCACGAGCTGCTCACCACCCTCGCCGCCCGGTCCTACCTGGTCACCGACCCCGAGCGGCCCGGACGCTACCGGCTGGGCGTGCGCACCTACCAGCTCGGCAGCCGGTACGGCGAACAGCTCGACCTCGCCGCCGAGGGCCGCCGGGTCGCCCGGCGCGTCGCCGAGCGGTGCGGCGAGTCCGTGCACGTGACGATCCTGGACGGCACCGACGCCGTCTGCGTGGCCCAGGCCGACTCCACCCACGCCGTCCGCACGGTCTCGGCGGCCGGCCACCGGCTGCCCGCCCACTGCACGTCCGCCGGCAAGATGCTCCTCGCCTCGCTGCCCGCCCAGGAGCTCGACGCCCGGCTCGACGGCCTCCAACCGGCCGCCCTGACCCCGTACACCCTCACCGGCGAACGTGAGCTGCGGGCCGCGCTCGACGCCGTACGGGAACGCGGGGTCGCGACGGAGCACCAGGAGTCCGACCCCGGCGTCAGCTGTGTCGCCGCCCCCGTGCGCGACCGGTCGGGGCGGGTCGTCGCCGCGCTCTCCGTCTCGGTCCCGATGATCCGCTGGAGCGAGGAGCGCGAACGGGAACTCGCCGCCCTCGCCGTCGAAGGCGCCGACGAGCTGTCGGGCCGCCTCGGACACGACCGGAGCACGGTGTGAACCCGGCCAGGGAAGGCGCCCCGCCCCGTTCCCTCGTATAAAGGTCCCGAGGGCGGATAAAGGTCCCGCGGGCGGACGGCGAAGGAGGCCCGATGGGCCGGGAGCGGACCGGGCGGCACGAGCGCGGCACGGACACGGTCCGGGAGGACCGGGGCCCCGTACGGTACGGGCCGCCGGCCCCCTGGCCGGGACTGCCCGTCCTCCCCGAGCTGGCCGAGGTGCTGGCCTCCGCCGCCGGCGACGCCGCGCCCCAGCCCGCCGGCGGATCGGCCGCCCTGCGCGAAGCCGCCTGCGCCTACTGGGACCGGCGCGGACTGCACGGCGGCCCCGAGCGCGTCGCCGCCGCCCCCGGCACCGCACCGCTGCTGCTCGCCCTGATCGCCGCGCACGGAGGCGACGTCCTGCTGCCGCGCCCCTGCCCCGCCTCCTGGATCCCGCAGGCCAGGCTGCTCGGCCGGCCCGCCTACCAGGTGCCCACGCCCGCCGAGTGCGGCGGAGTGCCCGACCCGTACGCCCTCCTCGAAACCGTGCGGCGGGTGCGCGCCGAGGGCGGCCGGCCCCGGCTGCTGCTGCTCTCGGTGGCCGACGACCCCACCGCCACGGTCGCCCCGCCGGAACTCGTGCGCGAGGCCTGCGAGGCCGCGGTGGACGAGGGGCTGCACATCGTCAGCGACGAGACCTGGCGCGACACCCTGCACCGCCCGCACGACACGGTCCTGGTCAGCCCGGCCGAGATGTGCCCCGACGACGTCACGGTCGTCTCCGGCCTGTACGGCGCGCTGACCCCGGCCGCCTGGCCGGTCGCCGTCGCCCGGTTCCCGGACACCGCGCGCGCCGCCGTCCGCCACGCCCGTACGCTCGACGTCCTCACCGCACTCGGCGCCTCCGTCGCCGGACCGGTCGCGGCGGCCGCCGCCCACGCGCTGCGCGAACCGGACGCCGTGGCCGAACGGGCCCGGCGCTCCGCCGCCCTGCACGGCCGGCTCGCCGCCGAGGCGCACCGCACCGTCCTCGGCTGGGGCGCCCTCGCCCGGCCCCCGCAGGCCGGCCGCCACCTCTACGCGGACCTCGGCCCGCTCCGCTCCCGGCTCGCCGCCCGGGGCGTCACCGACTCCCTCGAACTGGAGGAGTACCTGTCCGCCCGGCTCGGCACCCCCGCCCCCGGCGGCCACCGCTTCGGCGACGAACTCGGCGCCCTCCGGGTCCGCCTGGGCACCGGCCCCCTCCTCGGCACGGACCCGGAGCGCCAGACCGAGGCGCTCACCGCCCCGGACCCGCTCGAATTGCCGCACATCGCGGCAGCGCTGAGCATTTTCCGAGCAGCCCTCGACGCACCGCGCTGACCCACCGCGCCGGCGCCCTCCTGGACGGGAGCCCCGATGACTGACCGGACCGAGACCCCGGTCGCACCCCCTGTGGTCTGCGGCGAGGTCGTCACCCCGCGCCCCCTCGGTGAGGTGCGCACCTGGCCCCGGAGCTTCGCGGACCGGCTCACCGCCCCGCTCCCCGGCGTCCGGGGCATGTCCCGGCTGGCCCGCGAGCACGCCATCCGGCCCAACGCGGAGGGCCTGCGCCACATCCACCGCCTGCCGTACGCCCCCGAGCCCCTGCCGCCCGTCCCGGCGGGCGCGAGCTGCGTCACCTGGGCCGGGCACGCCAGCTGGATCATCCGCACCGGCGGCCTCACCGTCCTCGCCGACCCCGTCTGGTCCCGCCGCATCCTCGGCACCCCGGCCCGGATCACGCCCGTCGGCGTCCGCTGGGAGGACCTGCCACCCGTCGACGCGGTCGTCATCAGCCACAACCACTACGACCACCTGGACGCCCCCACCCTGCGCCGGCTGCCCCGGGACACCCCGCTCTTCGTCCCCGCCGGACTCGGCCCGTGGTGCCGCCGCCGGGACTTCACGTGCGTCACCGAACTCGACTGGTGGGAGCACGCCGAGCTGGACGGCGTCCGCTTCGACTTCGTGCCCGCCCACCACTGGTCCCGGCGCACCCTCACCGACACCTGCCGCTCGCTGTGGGGCGGCTGGGTCGTCCAGGACACCAAGGGGCCGGGGGACGGTGGCCGGATCTACTTCGCCGGGGACACCGGATACGGCCACTGGTTCGCCGAGATCGGCCGCCGCCACCCCGGCATCGACCTCGCCCTGCTGCCGATCGGCGCGTACGAGCCCCGCTGGTGGCTGGGCGACGTCCACGCGGACCCGGAGGAGGCCGTGCAGGCGTACGAAGACCTCGGCGCCCACGCGATGGCGCCCATGCACTGGGCGACCTTCCTGCTCTCCGCCGAACCGGTCCTCGAACCGCTCACCCGGCTGCGGACCGCCTGGCAGCGCGCCGGACACCCCCGCGACCGGCTCTGGGACCTGCCCATCGGCGGCTCCCGCCTGCTGACAGCCCGGGAGGCCGGCGTCAGCGCGCCCACCACGCCCGCGTCCGGCGCCACACCGCGGGCGCCCCGCTGATCAGCAGCGTCAGGCCCACCGCCGCGACCACCCCCTGCCACGGCTCCGGGAACAGCGAACCGCCCAGGATCCCGACCAGCTGGTACGTCGCCGCCCATGCCAGACACGCCGGCACATCGCCCCGGGCGAACTGCCGCAGCTCCATCCGGCCCAGCAGGCACGCCAGCATCACCGGGATCCGCCCGGCCGGGATCAGCCGGGACAGCACCAGGACCGTCGCCCCGTGCTCGTCCAGCTTCCGCTGCGCCTGCTCAAGGCGTTCCGGCGCCGCCCGGTCCCGGATCGTCCGCAGCCACCGCGAGCCGTTCTTCGACCGCACCCCCCGCTGCCCCAGCCAGTACAGGGATATGTCCCCCAGGAACGCCGCCGACGACGCCACCGCGAACACCACGAGGAGCGAGAACGGCGACGACTGGTGGAACGCCACCACGGCCGCCGAACTCACCAGCGCGCCCGTCGGTACCACCGGCACCAGCGCACCCAGCGCCACCAGCAGGAACAGCGAGGGATAGCCGACCGCCTGCTGCGTCGACTCGGCGGGCAACTGCGCCGTCTGGCGCAGGAACTCGATCACGCGCGGCCCTCCGGCCGGACCCGCTCGCCGTGCGCGAGCCGGTGCACCACGACCTCCGGCGCCACCATCGCCGCCTTCCGCACGAACTCCTCGCCCGGCGCGTGGAACTCGTGCGGCCGGACCCCGTCCATCCCGATCGGCCAGTACGTGCCGTAGTGCACCGGCACCGCCGCGCGCGGCCGCAGCCGGGTCAGCGCCTGCGCCGCCCGCCCCGCGTCCAGGTGCCCGTGGCCCAGATACGGCCCCCAGCCGCCGACCGGCAGCAGCGCCACGTCCACCGGGCCGACCGCCCGCGCCATGTCGTCGAAGAGCCCGGTGTCCCCGGCGAAATACGTACGCGCCGCGCCCTCCACCACGTAACCCAGCGCGGGGGAGCGGTGGGGCCCCAGCGGCAGCCGCCGGCCGTCGTGCAGAGCCGGGACCGCCCGGACCCGGACCCCGCCCACGCGCACCTCGTCGCCCACGACCACCTCCGTGATCCGCAGCCCGCGCGCCCGGCGCAGCAGCCGCAGCCCCGGCACCGACCGCACCGAACCGCGCGGCACGAGCACCCGCGCCCCCGGCGCGACGCGCGCCAGCGACGGCAGGTGCAGATGGTCGGAGTGCAGATGCGAGATGAGGACCACATCGGCCACGGCCGCGTCCGGACCGGGCAGCTCGCCCCGGCGCCGCCGCAGATGCGCGAAGCGCCGTACGAACAACGGATCGGTGAGGAAGCGGACCCCGGAGTCCTCGATCGTGCACGTGGCATGACCCCACCAGGTGATCTCCACCGGCACGCGCCGCCTCCTCCTGCTACCCGGGCCCTTCGGACCCCTCACACCTGCCCCGACGAGCCTACGGCCAGTCACGCCCGGGCGGTCGGCGCACCCCGGCGCACCCGTGGATCACCGGTCCGGGCCCGTGCCCCCGTGCGCCCCCTCGCCGCCCCGGATCACTCCCTCGGCCTTCGCGTACGGGCGCATAGGGTCGGGGAACGACGAGCACGGGGAGAAGGACGGGCCATGGGGGACGTACGCGTGGCGGCCATCGCCAGCCTGACGCCGCTGGAGGAACTGGACAGCGATCCGTTCCTCGTGGACACCCGGGGCCAGCACGCCATGTGCGCCCGCTGGGCCGCCGACCAGGGCTATGTCGTCACCCGGCAGCTACGCCTCTACGCGCTGCGCCCCGACCACCCCGCGCTCTGGGACGGCATCGACAGCGGCGAGGTCGAGCTGTTCGTCGCCCCCTGCGACCGGGTCCTCGCCCGCGCCCTGGCCTCGGTGCCGGAGTTCACCGCGGAGTGCGAGCGGCGCGGCGTACGCCTGGAGATCGCCGGGCTGGCCGAGCCGTCCTACACCGCCGACGGCAAGGCGGGCGTCCACCGCCGCCTCTCCATGCCGACCGCCGGATACGACGGCTGCTGACCGCCCGCAGGACCGCCCGGCCCGCTGTGAAAGGCTGGGACAGGGCCCGGAACGGCAGGGCCCGGACATGAGGTGAAGGCGGCGTGGGCGACAGACGATGGCGGCGCGCCGGTGCCGCGCTGATGCGGGTGATCGCGGTCTGGGCCGTCTCGACGCTCACCATGCTCGCGCTCGCGGGCATCCTCCCGGATTTCCGGCTCCAGTCGCCCGACGGCGACAGCATCACCAGGACCGCCTTCGCCGCTGCCTGGGGCGCGGGTGCCTTCGGACTGCTCTCCGCCCTCGTCTGGCCCGTTGTGGTGCGAGCCCTGCTCATCGTCCCGGCCCTGGTCCTCGGCGCGCTCGTCTTCTTCCTCAACGGCTCGCTGCTCCTGTTCGCGCTGTGGCTCATCCCGGACGGCCGGGGTTCCGCCGCCCCCGAGACCGCCGTCGCCGTCGCGGCGGTGATGTCCGCCGTCGCCTCCGCGACCTCCACCGCCCTCGCCGTGCGCGACGACAACGCCTACCGCCGCCGCCTCTCCCGCCTGGCCGACCGGCGCCGCCGGCGCACCGGCACGGGCGACGCGCGCGGCGGCCCGCCGGGCACCGTCTTCATCCAGCTCGACGGGGTCGGCCACGACGCCCTCGTCGCGGCGGCCGCCGGAGGCGTCATGCCGACCGTCGCCCACTGGCTGGCCGAGCCCGAAGGACACCGGCTCATGCCCTGGCGCACCGACTGGTCCAGCCAGACCGGCGCCAGCCAGCTCGGCATCCTGCACGGCAGCAACCACGACGTGCCCGCCTTCCGCTGGTACGAGAAGGAGACCGGCCTCGTCATGGTCTCCAGCAAGCCCGCGAGCGCCCTGGAACTCCAGCGCCGCGCCATCGCCCGCACCCGGGACGGCGGACTCCTCACCCTCGACGGCGCCAGCCGGGGCAACCTCTTCAGCGGCGGGGCCACCCAGCTCGCGCTCGTCCTCTCGATGGCCGCCCGACTCGGCAAGGGCCGCCGCTCCCGGGCCGGGTACTTCGCCTACTTCTCCGACCCGGCCAACGCCGTCCGCACCGCCGGCTCCTTCGCCGCCGAGGTCTGCCGGGAGATCGCCCAGTCGACCCGCTCCCGCCTCCGCAAGGAGACGCCCCGCATCAAACGCGGCGGCCTCTACCCCTTCATCCGCGCCTTCGCGACCGTCGTCGAACGCGATGTGGTGGTCGCCGCCGTCATCGGCGACATGTTCGCCGGCCGGACCGCGGTCTACGCCGACCTCGTCGCGTACGACGAGGTGGCCCACCACTCCGGACCGCGCAGCCGCGACGCGGAGAAGGTGCTCGCCCGCCTCGACCGGGCGCTCGCCCTGATCACCAAGGTCGCCGAGCAGGCACCCCGCACCTACCGGATCGTGCTCCTGTCCGACCACGGCCAGAGCCCGGGGAGCACCTTCGCCGGGGTGTACGGGCTGACCCTCAAGGACCTCGTGCGGGCGGGCAGCGGACTGCCCGTGCCCCGGCGCGCGCAGCGCACCCGCAGCGCCTCCGAGGCCCGCGACGCGGTCCGGATCGCCCTGCACCGGCCGGTCGCCGGGGGCCAGGAGGAGCACGTCGCGGTCCCCTCCGACCCGATAGTCCTCGCCTCCGGCAACCTCGGCCTGATCTCCTTCCCGGACATCGAGGGCCGCGCCTCCCAGGAGCAGCTGGAGCGCCGCCACCCCGCGCTGCTCTCCACGCTCGCCAACCACCCGGGCATCGGCTTCCTGCTCGTCCGCAGCGAGCGCCACGGCTCGGTGGTGCTGGCCCGCGACGGCGTACGGGTGCCCCTGGCGGAGCTGGCCGACGGAGAGGGGCCGCTGGCCGTGTACGGTCCGGGGGCGGCGGACGCGATCCGGCGGACGGACGCCTTCCCGCACGTCGCCGACGTGATGGTCAACTCCATGTACGACCCCGCCACCGGCACCGTGCACGCCTTCGAGGAGCAGATCGGCTCGCACGGCGGCCTGGGCGGCGACCAGTCCCGGCCGTTCCTGCTGTGGCCGCGCACCCTGACGGACCCGCTGGACGCCGTCACCGGCGAGGACGCGCAGCGCCCGGACGAACTCGTCGGGGCCGAGGCCGTGCACCGGGTCCTCAGACACTGGCTCCAGGAGTCGTCCGGGCCCCAGGTGCCGGTGATGTCGGACGAGGAGCCCGGCCGCGCCTGATCAGGCCGACTGCCGGCGTACGAGGGTCGGGTGGAAGATCACCGACGGCGGCGGTTCCACCGGCTTGCCGATCTGCTTGAGCAGCAGCCGGGCCATCTCCGCCGACATCTCCTCCACCGGCTGCCGGACCGTCGTCAGCGGCGGATCACAGGCCAGCGCCGCACTGCTGTCGTCGAACCCGACGAGCGCGACATCGTCCGGGACCTCCTTCCCGGCCCGCAGCAGCACCGGTACGGCCCCGAGCGCCATCAGGTCCGACGCGATGAACACCGCGTCCAGATCCGGCCGCTCCGCCAGCAGCCGCCGCATCGCCGCCGCGCCCCCGGCATGGGTGAAGTCGCCCTCGGCGGTCACCACGTCCGAGATGCCGTGCGCCGCAGCTGCGTCCAGGAACCCGGAGAGCCGCGCCTGACCGGCCGGCATGTCCTGCGGGCCCGACACCGTGCCGATGCGGCGGCGGCCCAGCGCGGCGAGATGGTCGGCGGCCAGCCGCGCCCCGGCCCGCTGGTCCGCCTCCACATAGGTGAGCGGGGTCGGCCTGCGCGGCTGCCCGGCGAGCACGGCGGGCAGCCGGGTCCCGTGCAGCAGCCCGGGCAGCGGGTCGTCCGCGTGCGACGAGATCAGCACCACCCCGTCGACGTGCCCGTGGCGCAGGTACGAAAGGAGCTGGTCGCGGGACTCCTGGTCGTCGGCCAGCATCAGGACCAGCTGGATGCCCGCCGGGCGCAGCACCTCCAGGAGCCCGGCCACCACCCGCCCGAAGTACGGGTCGGAGAACATCCGGCCGACGAACGGCTCGGGCACGGTGCGCCGCTCCCGCTCCGAGACGACCAGGGCGATCGAGTCGGTCCGCCGGGTCACCAGCGACCGGGCCGCCCGGTTGGGGACGTAACCGGTGGCGTCCACCGCCGCCTCCACCGTCCGCCGCAGCGCCGGATCCACCGTGGTCGCCCCGTTGATCACCCGGGACACCGTCGCCCGTGACACCCCGGCCACTCCGGCGACGTCCTCCAAGGTCACGGGACGGGCGGGCGGCGGCGCGTCGGCAGGCATGCAGTCTTTATACCGGGTGGTACGACCGGTGGGACAACGACCCTGGGCGCCTTGGGATGACGTTGACCCGGCCGTCAGCCGGACACGTCGGGCAGCCGGGCGATCTCGGTCCGGCGGGCGGAGACCAGGGCGGCCGCGAGCCGCTTGGCGTCCGGTCGGGTGCCGGCCCCCGTCTCGGAGCGCGACACCTGGGCGGTCTGGCGCAGATGGCCGCCGATCCGGTCCACCAGGAACCGGTCGAAGGCCGCGCCCTTCAGCGTGCGGGCCCGTGCCAGGTCGTCGGCCGTCACCATGCCCGGCATGTGGTGGCCCTCGTGCACATTGGTGTCCGGGAGCCCCATCCGGGCCAGCAGCGGGCGGAGCCGGGCCAGTTCACCGTTCTGCGAGGTCCGCAGCCCGGCCGCCCAGCGTCGTACGGCGGCATCGTCGGCTCGGTCGGCGGCGAGCGAGAGGAGCGTCACGGCCGACTCGTTCATCGGGGTCATCAGCTGTGCCCAGGCGGCGTCGGTCGGATCGGCGGGAGCGCCGGTGGCGGACGGGGGAGTGCTCTCCGGCTCGGCCGCAGGGGAGCCGCAGCCGGCCAGGAGGAGGAGCAGCGGGGCGAGCGCCGCCGCACCGCGGGCCGCTTTCATCAGGGGCTCCCTCGGGGGAAGGCCCGTCCGGGGCGCGGGGCCCCGGACGGGCGGGTGGGGACGGGGGTGTGCGTCAGGGGGTGCCGTCGGCCCCGCACTTGATGATGGCGTTGATGCAGTCGCGTACGCGCTGCGCCAGTTCGGCCTCGGGCCACACGTTGAAGAAGTCGCCGTGCATCGTGTAGCCGGGACCGGACGCCAGCCGGAACCTGGCCGGGTCACCGTTGACCGGGTACCGCAGCACCTGGCGGAGCTTGGGCACCGGCACCGGGTGGGTGGCCGGGCACTCGCCGTTGACCGGGTACGACATGTGGCTCTTGTGGTCGGGCGAGTCGAGGTCCTTGCCGTTCCAGCACTGCGGGAAGTCGAGGTACGACTCCAGCATCGCGCCGGACGGGCAGTTGACGAAGTCGTGCGACGGGTTGACCTCGCCGTGGTGCAGACACGACCAGCGCGAGATCGTGTTGTCGTTCGGCCCGGTGGCCTTGGCGTTGCCCGCGACGATCCGCAGGCCCCGGGGGAAGGGCTTGATCTGCCGGATGACGTCGTCCCGGACGCCCTCGCCCAGGTAGTAGAACGTGGTGCCGGTGGGCTCCACCTCCTTGTCCCCGTCGTACAGGGTCGGCACCCAGTACGACGACAGGTCGATGTCGGGTGAGCAGGTGCTCCTGGCCTTCTCCAGCGAGGCCAGGTCGGAGTGGCCGTTCGTGGAGTCGTTGCCGAAGAAGCTGTGCATGTGCGAGGCGCCGGGCAGGCCTGGGAAGACGATCGGGTCGTCGGGTGCCCGGTGGGTGTACGGGCACTCGGCGAGGAATTCGGCCACCCGGACCACGTCGGCGGCCGCCTTGGGGGCGGGGGCCGCCTGGCCGGCGGACGCGCTGCCGGTGGTGGCCTGAAGGAGGGTCAGGGCGAGCGCCGCGGCGGCGAGCGCCGCCGTGCGGTACCGCCGGGGCGGTGGGGTTCTGCGGTGGCTGTCCTCGCCGCTGTGTCGTTGTCGGAAGAAGAGCACGGCACTCCTGTTCGGGAAGTGGTGGGGGGATGTGCCCTGATCATGGGCGGCCTGATCAGGCGAGAGAGCGCTCTCTGCCAGGGAACGTAAGAGCGTGTTGAGGGCATGTCAATACGGCTGACGAACCTTCGAATCCGGGTGTCGAAGAGACAGTTCGGGCCGTGAAAGGCGGGAGAGCGCTCTCTCTGGCATTTGTTGACCAAAACCCGGGGCACTGGGCCTGGGAGAGCGCTCTCCTGGCTCTGAGGCCGCGGCGTTGTCAGTGGTGGACGGCAGGATGGAGGACATGACGAACTCAGCAGTCGTGCTCGCCGACCACGCCTCCTACGCCGCCGCCGTCGAGGAGGCCGCGCAGGCCGCCGCCGCGTACTACGCCACGGGTGAGAGCACGCTCGACGACGACTCCTACGACCGCCTGGCGCGCGGCATCGCCGCGTACGAGCGGGAGCATCCGCAGGAGGTGCTGCCCGCCTCGCCGACCGGCAAGGTGGCAGGCGGTGCGGCCGTCGGGGACGTGCCGCACACGGTGCCGATGCTCTCCCTCGACAACGTCTTCTCGGCCGAGCAGTTCGCCACCTGGACCGCGTCCCTGGAGCGCCGGATCGGACGGCCCGTCACCGCGTGGAGCGTCGAGCCGAAGCTCGACGGGCTCGCGGTGGCCGCGCGGTACCACGAGGGCCGCCTCGAACGGCTGATCACCCGTGGCGACGGGACCGCCGGTGAGGACGTCTCCCACGCGATCGGGACCGTCGTCGGGCTCCCCGCGCGGCTCGCGGAGCCGGTCACGATCGAGATACGCGGCGAGATCCTGATGACCACCGAGCAGTTCGAGCAGGCCAACACGGTCCGCACCGAGCACGGCGGCGCCCCCTTCGCCAACGCGCGCAACGGCGCCGCCGGCACCCTGCGCGCCAAGGACCGCGCGTACACGGTGGAGATGACGTTCTTCGCGTACGGCGCCCTGCCGCTGCCCGAGTCCGGTGAAGTGGCGGCCGAGCTGAGCGAGTTGCCGCACAGCCGGGTGCTCGCCCGGGTCGCGGAGCTCGGCGTGCACACCGCGGCCGGCACGGAGGTCGCGCCGCGCACCGCCGCCACCGTCGAGGAGGTCCAGGCCCGCATCGAGGAAGTCGCCGCGCTGCGGGCCGGGTTGCCGTTCGGTATCGACGGCATCGTCATCAAGGCGGACCTGGCCGCCGACCAGCGCGACGCCGGTTCCGGTTCCCGGGCCCCGCGCTGGGCCATCGCCTACAAGCTGCCCGCCGTCGAGAAGGTCACCCGCCTCCTCGGAGTCGAGTGGAACGTGGGCCGCACCGGCATCATCGCGCCGCGCGCCGTGCTGGAGCCCGTCGAGATCGACGGCTCGACCGTCAGCTACGCGACGTTGCACAACCCGGCCGACATCACCCGCCGGGACCTGCGCATCGGCGACCACGTGATGGTCTACAAGGCGGGCGACATCATCCCCCGCATCGAGGCACCCGTCGCCCATCTGCGCACCGGCGACGAACAGCCCATCGCCTTCCCCGAGGCATGCCCGCAGTGCGGTTCGGAGATCGACAGCAGCGAGCAGCGCTGGCGCTGTGTGCGGGGCCGCGACTGCCGGATCGTCGCCTCCGTCTCGTACGCCGCCGGGCGCGACCAGCTCGACATCGAAGGGCTCGGCACCACCCGGGTCGTCCAGCTGGTCGACGCCGGTCTCGTCAACGACTTCGCCGACCTGTTCATGCTGGAACGCGAACAGCTGCTCACGCTCGACCGGATGGGGGAGACCAGCACCGACAATCTGCTCGCCGCGATCGACACGGCCCGCACGCAGCCGCTCTCCCGGGTCTTCTGCGCCCTCGGCGTGCGCGGCACCGGGCGCTCCATGTCCCGCCGGATCGCCCGCTACTTCGCGGAGATGGACTGCATCAGAGCCGCCGACGAGGAGGAGTTGCAGCGGGTCGACGGCATCGGCAAGGAGAAGGCGGCCGGGGTGGTCGCGGAGCTGGCCGAGCTCGCCCCACTCATCGACAAGCTCGTCGCCGCCGGCCTGAACATGACTGAACCGGGCGCGACCCCGCCGCCCCCGCCGGGCGAGGAGGCCGAGGTCGACACGGCCGCCGGCGCCGAGGGCTCTCCGCTGGCCGGGATGACCGTGGTGGTCACCGGGGCCATGACGGGCGCGTTGGAGAAGCTGTCGCGCAACCAGATGAACGAGCTGGTCGAGCGGGCCGGCGGCAAGTCCTCCTCCAGTGTCTCCAAGCGCACGACGCTGCTCGTGGCCGGTGAGAAGGCGGGCTCCAAGCGGACCAAGGCGGAGGACTTGGGGGTGCGGATCGCGACGCCGGAGGAGTTCGCGGAGCTGATAGCGGAGTTCCTGCCGGTTGACGCGTGAGCGTCACACGCGTGGTGCGCGGGGCCTGGCCGGGGCCTTCGATTTTGCCGGGGAGTGGCTTTCTTTGCCTCCCTATTGCATAGTGAGGGCTCGGTCATGCCTCGCGATCAGCGGGTCACTCAGTGTGTGTACGGCCGCGGCTGCGTGCCGGGGGTGAGGGGCGATGCGTTCTTTGCGCGACGGACGGCGGCACTACCGGGGCGCCACTCGGGGCCTCGCCCTCGACCTCGGCAGCTCCCGCACCCGGGCCTGGGTCCCCGGACAGGGCGTCGTCGCGGACACCGTCCACGGGACCGGTGAGTACGGCCCCGGCCGGCCCGTGCGGCGCGGCTGCATCGTGGACCCGGACTCGTGCGGCCGGATGCTGGCCCGCATCGCCGACCGGGCCCTGGGTGAGCACCGCGAGGACGCGGTCATCGTCCTCAGCCACCCGGTGCTCGCCGGCCCCGGACACCGGGCCGCCGCCCGCGACCTGCTCCGCGCGCTCGGCCCCTCGGACGTCATCGTCCTGGACAGCGCCCGCGCCGCCGCCGCGTTCGCCGGGCCGGGGGACGGCGGCCCGCTCCTCGTCCTGGACATCGGGGCCGAGCTGACCGAGGCGACCCTGCTCGTGGACGGCCTGGTGCGCGACGCCCGGCTCGCCGAGACCGGGCTCAGCGACCTGGAGCCGGGCGAGCCGCCCACCGCCGCCGTCCGCGCCGTCCTGGACATGGTCATGGCCATGTGGCGGCAGGACCCGCACGGCGCGCTGCTCGGCGCCCTGCGCAGGGGCCCGTTGCTCACCGGAGGCGGTGCACTGCGACCGGACGTCACCCACCGGACAGCGGTCCGCCTCGGCGTCCCGGTCCGGCGCACGGACGACCCGGCGACCACGGTCGTGCGCGGCGCCGGACGGGTCCTCAGCTCCGTCCTCCGCCACGCCACGGCGCCCGCCCTGCCCGGCCGCCCCCGGTGACCCCGCTCCCGGGGCCGCCCCGGGCGACCTCGGGGCGCCCGTCCGCCGCGCGGCACGGTCTGCTTGCGCTGCTCCTGGCCGTGCTGGCCCTCGTCGGCGGGGCGCCTGCGGCGGCCGGGGCGGGGCTCCCCGTACGCGCGTCGGCGGCGCTTCCCACGATGCCCGCGACGCCCGCGCCCACCGCGATGCCTGCGAGCCTCACGACGCCTGCGACCCCCGCGACGACCGCCCCCAGCCGCCCCGTACAACAGGCGACCGCCGAGGCACCCTGGACCGAGCCGACCGTCGAGCGGGGCCCCGACACCACCCCGTGGGCCGCCGCCGAGCATCCCCGTACCGCACACCAGTTGCCCCCGCCCGGCCCCGGCGGGCTCGTTCCGTGTCCCGCGCGGGCCCCGCTTCCGCGTTCCGGCCCCTGGGCCGTTCGTACCGCCCCCGTCTCCGCCGTCCAGCGCCCGCGCGTGGCGCTGCCCGGGGTGCGTGGGCCTCCGAGTGCCGGTGTCCACCGGCCCGGGGACCGCTTTCCGGTCCCGCGACCCATCAACGCCGTGCCGTTCCCGCCGTCCTGACCGGGTGAGGGACGTGCTCGGCGCTCCCTCGGAGGAAACCCGCAATGACGCGCGCCACCATGGTGCGGGCGGTGCTGGCTGCGGCCGTGCTGCTCGTCTCCGTGTTCATCACGCTGACCATGTCACCCAGACTCGGCCTCGATCTCCAGGGCGGCACCCGCATGGTGCTCCAGGCCCAGGACTCCGACACCGCGAAGGCCGACCGCGAGAGCACCGACCGCACCCTGGAGGTGCTGCGCCGCCGCATCGACTCGCTCGGGGTGGCGGAGCCGACGCTCACCCGGTCCGGCGAGGACCGGATCATCGTCGAACTCCCGGACGTCCAGGACCCGCGCAAGGCCGCCGAGGTCATCGGCAAGACCGCCCAGCTGACCTTCCACGCCGTCCAGGGCGCGGACGGACCAGCCGGCGACGGGAAGGGGCTGACCCTCCCCGACGAGCAGGGCCGCGAACTGGCCCTCGGGCCCGTCGCGCTCTCCGGCGCCGGGGTCAAGGAGGCGTCCGCGTCCTTCGACGCCCAGCAGGGTGCCGGCTGGACCGTGTCGCTCGACTTCCACAAGGACGCCGGCCGGGACTGGACCCGGCTGACCGGCGAGGCGGCCTGCCACCCGGTGCAGGACGAGCGGCGCCGGGTCGCCATCGTGCTCGACAAGCGGGTCATCTCCTCGCCCCAGGTCTCGCCGACGGTCTCCTGCGGCTCGGGCCTGCCCTCCGGGTCCACCCGGATCACCGGCTCGTTCAGCGCCGACGAGGCCCGCGAACTCGCCCTGCTCATCGAGGGCGGCGCGCTGCCCGTGCCCGTCGAGATCGTGGAGCAGCGGACGGTCGGCCCGACGCTCGGTGCCGCCGCGATCGACGCCAGCGCGCGGGCCGCCCTGATCGGCGCGGCGGCCACCGCTCTGTTCATCATCGTGATCTACCGCCTGTTCGGCGCCCTCGCCGCCGTGGCGCTCGCGGCGTACGGAGTGATCTCGTACGCGGCCCTCGTCGCCCTCGGCGTCACGCTGACCCTGCCCGGGCTCGCCGGTTTCGTGCTGGCGATCGGCATGGCGGTCGACGCGAACGTGCTGGTCTTCGAGCGGGCCCGGGAGGAGCACGCCGGGCGGGCCGGGAAGAGCCTGCGGGCCTCGCTCGCCGCCGGGTTCAAGGGCGCCTGGACGGCCGTCGCCGACTCCAACGTGACGACGCTCATCGCGGCCGGGCTGTTGTTCCTCCTCGGCTCCGGACCGGTCAAGGGGTTCGGTGTCACGCTCGCCATCGGCGTCCTGGCGTCGATGTTCTCCGCGCTGGTCATCGCCCGCGCCCTCACCGAGATCGCGGCGCACTCGCGGTTCGTCGCGGACTACCGGGGCGTCAACGGCATCGCGATCCCGGGCCGGGTGCGGACCTGGCTCACCCGGCGCGACCCGCAGCTGATGCGCTCCCCGCGCCGCTGGCTGGCGGTCTCCGCCGTCCTGATCGCGGTGGCCGTCGCGGGCATCCTGGTGCGCGGGGTGAATCCGGGCGTCGAGTTCACCGGCGGGCGCCTGGTCGAGTACTCCACCAGCCGCCCCGTGGACGTCGAGACCGCGCGTACCGTCCTCGCGGGCGCCGGGTTCAAGGACGCCGAGGTCACCACGGCCGGCGCGGGCGACATCTCCGTGCGCACCGGGGAGCTCGACAACGACGGCGAACACGCGCTGCGGGCCGCCCTGGCCGCCGAGGGCGGCGAGACCACCAAGGTCCGCGACGAGCTGATCGGCCCCAGCCTCGGCGACGAACTGCGGCGCAACGCCCTGATCGCCCTGGCCATCGCCGTACTCGTCCAGCTGGCCTATTTGGCGATCCGGTTCCGCTGGACGTTCGCCGTCGCCTCGGTCGGGGCCCTCGTGCACGACGTGATCATCCTGATCGGGGTGTTCGCCTGGCTGGGGCGCACCGTCGACGGCATCTTCCTGGCGGCGCTGCTCACCGTCATCGGGTACTCCGTCAACGATTCGGTGGTGGTCTTCGACCGGGTGCGGGAGCTGTGGGCGAAGGCCCGCAGAAAGCCGCTGGACGAGGTGGCGAACAAGGCGGTCCTCCAGACTGTGCCCCGGACGGTGAACACCGGGATGGGCGCCCTGTTCATCCTCACCGCCCTCGCCGTCCTCGGCGGCGACTCGCTGGAGGACTTCGCGCTCGCCCTGCTGATCGGCATCGTCGTCGGCACGTACTCCTCGGTGATGACCGCCGTACCGGCCGCGCTCCTGCTGGAACGCACCAGCAAGGTCCCGCCACCCGCCCGTACCCGGGCCCCGCGTGCCCGGCAGCGTGCGGGACGCCGCGACCCGCACGACAACGGGGCGCGGGTGTAGCGCGTACGGGCCCGTGTCACCGCGACCGGCGGGCACGGGCCCCGTCCGCCCTCAGGGCACCAGCGCGCGCAGATACGCGGCGGTGTCCGCGTCGGCCGGCAGCAGCGTCTCGATGGCCAGCTCGGCCACCGTCACGTCCATCGGCGTGTTGAACGTGGCGATCGAGGCGACGAACGACAGCACGTGCCCTTCGTGCTCGATGACCAGCGGCAGGGCGAACGGCACCGACGACGAGGGCGGCTGCCAGTCCTCGCCCCCGTCCGGGCCCGCCGGCAGCGGATAGCCCGCCACCTCCTCGTACAGCGCGCGCAGTTCCGGCGAACGGACCAGCCCGATCTGGCGCTCCATCTGCGCGAGGAGGTCCGCCCGCCACGCGCGGAGGTTCCGGATGCGCGGGGCCAGGCCCTCCGGATGCAGGGTGAGCCGCATCGCGTTCAGCGGCGGCGCCAGCAGGTGTTCCGGTACGCCGTCGAGCAGCCGGGTCATCCCCTGATTGGCCGCCACCACGGTGTACGTCCCGTCCACGACGAACGCCGGATACGGGTCGTAGCCCCGCAGCAGCCGGTCGAGGCCGTCCCGGAGCGCCCCCATCGCCGGGTCGTCGAGCGCGGTCTCCGCGTAGTGCGGGGCGTAACCCGCCATCACCAGCAGGGCGTTGCGCTCCCGTACCGGCACGTCCAAGTGCTCGGCGAGCCTCAGCACCATCTCCTCGCTGGGGCGCGAGCGGCCCGTCTCGATGAACGAGACGTGCCGCGCCGAGGAGCCGGCCCGCAGTGCGAGCTCCAGCTGACTGACCCGGCGCCGCTCCCGCCAGCTGCGCAGCAGCGGCCCTACCCCCGTGTCGCGCGCGACAGTTGTCATACGGAGACCGTAACGTCACCGGCACCGCCGACCGGCATCGACCACCAGTGAGGGAGCCGCCCCATGCCCGCCGCACCGCTGCCGCAGAACGAGATCGAGGACCGGCTGCGCGAGCTGCCCGGCTGGTCGCTGGAGGGGGACCGGATCGGCCGCACCTACCGGCTGCCCTCGCACTTCGCCGCCGCCGCGCTCGCGATGCACGTCGCCGCGATCCAGGACGAGCTGAACCACCACAGCGACCTGACGCTCGGCTACAACACCGTCGCCCTGTGGGTGAACTCGCACGACGCGGGCGGCAAGGTCACCGAGAAGGACCTCGGCCTCGCCGCCCGGGTCGCGGCGGTGGCACTCGGCCACGGGGCGGAGTAGCCCCTCACACCGAGGCGCCGAACCCGGGGTGGGTGGCGAGCCAGCGTGTGTAGCTTCCGCTGCGCTCCACCGCCTGGGTGTACGCCGCCCGGGTGTATCCGCTCACCGCACCGGCCGCCGCCGACGCGGCGGCCGAGCGCGGGTGCCAGCCCAGCAGATGGCGCCAGCTGAGCGGTGCCCCGGCGACCGGCAGCGTCACCACCCCCGGCGTCGGCGGGAACGTCGCCCGGCACAGCCCCACCGCGCGCCCCACCTGGACGAGATGGACGACGGACGAGGTGTCCGTCTCGTACACCGACACCGGGCGGAAGCCGGCCCGCGCGCACGCCGCCACGAAACAGTCCGCGAAGCAGCCGTCGCCCGGCACGTCCGCCCAGCACTCGTCCGCCAGCTCGGACAGCTCCAACTCGCTCCGGGCGGCCAGCGGATGGGTCTCCGGCAGCATCACGAAGACCGGATCGACCCCGACGACCTGCCACTCCAGCCGGTCCGCGTCCGGCGGGGCGCTCTCGCCGCAGGTCCCGATGAGCGCGAAGTCGAGCCGCCCGTCCACCAGTTGCGAGGCGATCTCGGCCACTGACCAGGAGGTGTACGTGGACACGGGCGCCGCCGGGTGCGCGGCGGCCAGCCGGTCCACGAGGCCGCCGAGCAAAGGGCCGTGTGTGCCGCCCAGTCGGAACCGCTCCATGGACCCCATCGCGTTGGCGAACCGGACCGCCTCCTCCTGGAGTTCACTGACGGCGGGCAGCACGATCCGGGCCCGTTCCAGGACCAGTTCGCCCAGCGGCGTCGCCCGCGCGCCGGTGTGGTCGCGGTCGAACAGCGGGCCGCCGAGCGCCTTCTCGATCCGCCGCAGCTGTGCGCTGAGCGCGGGCTGCGCGAGGCCCAGCGCGGTGGCGGCCTTGGTCAGACTGCCCGTGTCGGCGATGGCACGTACGGTTCGCAGATGGCGCAACTCCAGCTCCATCACCGCACGTTATGGCCCCCGTCGCCGCACGGCAATACGTCGGTGGTTCAGACCTCTGGACGGTGCCCGCGGTCGGCGGTCATGGCCTAGAGTCGCCTCCCGATGCTGGATTACAACGAAGAGGCCACGGTCTACGACGCCACGCGCGGCGGGCTGCCGCGCGCCGAGGCGGCGGCCACCGCAGTGCTCGGCCTGGTGCCGGACACGGCACGCACCCTGCTGGACATCGGCTGCGGTACGGGTCTGGTCACCGGCCGGATCGCCGCCGGGCGGCCCGGACTGCGGGTGACCGGCTCCGACGCCGCGCACGGTATGGCCGTCGTCGCCCGGCAGCGCGTCGGCGCCGTCGTGCTCGCCGACGCCCGCCGGCTGCCCCTGCCCGACGCGGCGGTGGACGCGGTCTCGGCCGTCTGGCTGCTGCATCTGCTGCGCGAACCGGGCGCGGTCCCGGCGGTGGTGGCGGAGGCGGCGCGCGTGCTGCGGCCCGGCGGGGTGTTCATCACCACCGTCGACAAGGACGCCTCGCACGACGTGGGCAGCGACATCGACGAGGCGTTCGCCCCGTATCTGGCGCCGACCCCGGCCGACGGTACGGACCTGGTCGTCGCCCGTGCGGCGGAGGGCGGCCTCGAAGTGGTGGGCGAGGCGTCCTTCACCGGGCACGGGCAGGGCCGCTCGCCAGTGAGCGTGGCGGGCGGGGTCCGGCGGGGCTACTACGCCTCCCGACTGGTCCTGCCGGGGGACGCGACCGGACAGCTCGTCCGGAGCCTGGCCGCCCTGCCGGACCAGGACCGCAAGCGCGCCGACCCGGAGTACCGGCTGCTGGCCTTCCGGCGCCGATAGCTCACCCGAGAGGCTTGCCGGAACGGCAAGGAAGTTTGCCTGAGCGGCCGGACGTGGTGACCCTGATGCCATGAGCAACCACTCCGGCCACGGCCACCACCACGACGGCCACCAGGGCCTGCACCACGAGCCCTCCGCACACGGGCACCACCACGGCGGGTCCGAACCCGACTGGGACGTCATGGCCCCGCTCCTGGAGCGCAACGCCGAGCTCAGCAGCGCGCAGTACACCGAGGCGGCCCGCTGGATCGCCGCCCTGCCCACCGCCCCGAAGGTCCGCCGGGTCCTCGACGTCGGCGCGGGACCCGGGGTGGTCGCCTGCCTGCTCGCCGAGGTCTTCCCGGACGCCGAGGTCGTCGCCGTCGACGGCACCCCCGCCCTCCTCGACCGCACCCGGGACCGGGCGCGGCGGCTCGGGCTCGACGGCCGCGTCACCACCCTGCACGCCGCCCTCCCCGAAGAGCTGTCCGCCCTGGGCGAGGCCGACCTGATCTGGGCCGGCAACACCCTGCACCACATGGGCGACCAGCGCGCCGTGCTCGCCGGATTCGGCGGACTGCTGCGCCCCGGTGGCACCGTCGCCCTGGTCGAGGGCGGGCTCCAGCCCCGGCAGCTCCCGCGCGACCTGGGCTTCGGCAGGCCAGGGATCGAAGCCCGGATGGAGGCCGCCGAGGCGGAGCTCTTCCAGGAGATGCGCGCGGAGCTGCCCGACGCCCGGCGCGAGGTCGAGAACTGGGCGGCCCTGTTCGGCGCGGCCGGCCTCACCCCGCAGGGCACCCGCAGCTTCCTGCTCGACCTGCCCGCGCCCCTCGGCGACGCGGCCCGTGAACAGGTCGTCGCGGACTTCACCCGCCGCAGCGGCGGGCTGCGCGACCACCTGGACGCCGAGGACCTCGCCGTCCTCGACCGGCTCCTGGACCCCGAGGACCCGGCATCCCTGCACCGCCGCCCGGACGTCTTCCTGCTTCTGGCCCGCACCCTCCACCTGGGCCGGCGCGACGCCTGAGCCATCCCCGTACCACAGCGAAACCGCCGCCCGGCTCGGAGAAGAGCGGGGCGGCGGTTCCGTAAAGCCGTGGCGGTCAGGCGCCGACGTTGAACTCGCCCGGGTTCGGGCCGAGCCGCTTGCCCTCGTCCAGCGCCGCGAACGCGGCCAGGTCGTCGGCGTCCAGCTCAAAGTCGAACACGTCGATGTTCTCCGCGATCCGCGACGGGGTCACGGACTTCGGGATCACCACGTTGCCCGTCTGGAGGTGCCAGCGCAGCACCGCCTGGGCGGGCGTGCGGTCGTGCTTGCGGGCGACCGCGTGGACCGTCGGAACCTCAAGGAGGCCCTTGCCGGAACCGAGCGGCGACCACGCCTCGGTGAGGATGCCGTGCTTGGCGTGCAGGGCGCGGGACTCGGCCTGCTGGAGCTGCGGGTGCAGCTCGATCTGGTTGAGCACCGGCACCACGGAGGTCTCACCGAGCAGCCGTTCCAGGTGCTCCGGGAGGAAGTTCGACACACCGATGGCCTTCGCGCGGCCGTCGGCGTAGATCTTCTCGAACGCCCGGTAGGTGTCGACGTACGCGTCCTTGGCCGGCACCGGCCAGTGGATCAGATACAGGTCCACGTAGTCGAGGCCCAGCTTCTCCAGCGAGGCGTCGAAGGCGCGCAGCGTCGAGTCGTAGCCCTGCTCGCTGTTCCACAGCTTGGTGGTCACGAACAGCTCGTCGCGGGCGACGCCCGAGGCGGCGATGGCCTTGCCGGTGCCCGCCTCGTTCTGGTAGATCGCGGCGGTGTCGATGCTGCGGTACCCGGACTCGATGGCGGTGGCGACCGCCTTCGTCGCCTCGTCGTCCGGCACCTGCCAGACTCCGAACCCGAGCTGGGGCATCTCGACGCCGTTGTTGAGGGTGAGGGAGGGGACCTGGCTCACGAGCTGAGGATCCTTACGTTGAGGGGTGGGACTCCCAAGGTCAACGATCAAGAACGCCCACGCATTCCCGGCAGCCGCGATCCGATCCCCGCTCAGCGGTACAGCGCGTCCACCTCGGTCTCGTACGCCGCCTCGATCGCCTTGCGCTTCAGCTTCAGCGACGGGGTGAGCAGCCCGTGCTGCTCGCTGAACTGGTGCGCCAGGATGCGGAACGTACGGATGGACTCCGCCTGCGAGACGGCGGTGTTCGCCGCCACCACCGCCCGGCGCACCTCCATCTCCAGGTCCGGGTCGCGGACCAGCTCGCCCGGGGCCAGCTGCTGCCGGCCCTGCATCGTCAGCCAGTGCTCCACCGCCTCCTGGTCGACGGTGACCAGCGCCGCCACATAGGGCCGGTCGTTGCCGACGACGATGCACTGCGCCACCAGCGGATGCGCCCGCACCCGCTCCTCCAGGGCGGCGGGCGACACGCTCTTGCCGCCGGACGTCACCAGGATCTCCTTCTTCCGCCCGGTGATCGTCAGATAGCCGTCCTCGTCCAGCGAGCCCAGGTCCCCGGTGGCCAGCCAGCCGTCGTTGAGCACCGCGTCGGTCGCCTTCGGGTCGCCGAGATACCCGCCGAAGACATGGCTCCCGTGCACCCACACCTCCCCGTCCTCCGCGATGTGCACCGTGCTGCCGGGGATCGGCTGCCCGACCGTGCCGTACCGGGTGCGCTCCGGCGGATTCGCGGTGGCCGCCGCCGTCGTCTCGGTCAGCCCGTACCCCTCGTACACCGTGACGCCGGCGCCCGCGAAGAACAGGCCGAGGCTGCGCTCCATGCCCGAGCCGCCCGACATGGCGTGCCGGATGCGGCCGCCCATCGCCTCGCGGACCTTCTTGTACACGACCTTGTCGAAGAACTGGTGCTGCATCCGCAGCCCGGCCGAGGGCCCCGGGCCGGTGCCGAAGGCCCGGGCCTCCATCGCCTCCGCGTACTTCACCGCGATGTCCACGGCCTTGTCGAACGGCCCCGCCCTGCCCTCCGCCTCCGCCCTGCGGCGGGCCGCGTTGAAGACCTTCTCGAAGATGTACGGCACCGCCAGGATGAACGTCGGCCGGAACGAGACCAGGTCCGGCATCAGGGCCTTCGCGGACAGCTCCGGCTGGTGCCCCAGCTTCACCCGGCCCCGGATCGCGGTGATCTCCACCATTCGCCCGAAGACGTGCGCCAGCGGAAGGAAGAGCAGCGTCACCGCCTCGTCGCCCGGTCTGGAGTGGAAGACCGACTCCCAGCGCGAGGCCATGGTGTCCGCCTCGAACATGAAGTTGGCGTGCGTGAGGACACAGCCCTTGGGGCGGCCCGTGGTGCCCGAGGTGTAGATCACGGTCGCCACCGACTCCGGGGTCACCGCCCGCCGGTGCCGGTGCACGACCTCGTCCTCGACGTGCGCACCCGCCTCGACCAGCTCCGCCACCGCGCCGGCGTCCAGCTGCCAGAGCCGCTTCAGCTGCGGCAGCCGGTCGATGACCGAGGCCACCGTCATCGCGTGGTCCTCGTGCTCCACCATCACCGCCGACACCTCGGCGTCGTGCAGCATCCAGAGCACCTGCTCGGCCGACGACGTCGGGTAGACCGGCACCGACTGGGCGCCCACCGCCCACAGCGCGAAGTCGAACAGCGTCCACTCGTAGCGCGTACGCGACATCAGGGCGACCCGGTCGCCGAACCGCACCCCGTGCGCGATCAACCCCTTGGCCAGGGCGAGCACCTCGTCACGGAACGCGGCCGACGTCACGTCCTGCCAGTTCCCGTCCGCGTCTTTCCGGCCGAGCGCGACCCGGTGCGGCTCCTCGTCGGCATGGTCGAACACGACATCGGCGAGGCCGCCCACGAGGGGCGCGGCCGCCATGGGCGGGACAGTGAATTCGCGCAATGACCTGCTCCTTGAGGTGCTCCGCACAGCGCCGCGACGCTACCCCACCGGACGCCGGTGCGGGAGGGTCCGGAACGGCCCGTACCACTTGGTATATGCACAGGTCAGGGGCCGAAATCCGGCCAAGTGGGCAAGGCTCGGGCACGCTTCTGACCATGGAGTAAGCAGCTCGGGCGGGAATCTCCACCGAATCTGTACGACGCGATCACTGCCGGTGTGGGTGGCTGCGTGCCGGTATGGCGGGTTCGCCGGGCCCCGGCTGCCGCGTCCCCGCCATTCTCCCCCTCGCGGGGCCGGGTCATGCCGGTTCACGCCCACGAACCCCGCGGATCAGCCGGTCGCCGCCCGCCAGGATCGCCGTCGCCAGCGCGTCCGCCGCCTGCTGCGCCCCGCCCCGGCGCCTGCCGTGCAGCAGGACGAAGTCCACCGCGCCCAGCTCCGGCAGCCCCGCCCGGGCGGGCACCGGCTCCAGGCCGGGCGGCACCAGGCCCCGGGTGTGCGCCATCACGCCGAGCCCCGCGTGGGCGGCCGCCACCAGACCGCTGAGGCTGCCGCTCGTGCACGCGATCCGCCAGGAGCGGCCCTGCTCCTCCAGCACCTCCAGGGCCCGCGCCCGTGTGATGCCCGGCGGCGGGAAGACGACCAGCGGCACCGGACGGTCCGGGTCGAGCCGGAGCCCCGGCGCGCCGATCCAGACCAGGGCGTCCTGCCAGACCAGCTGCCCGTGCGTGTCCCCGGCCCGCCGCTTGGCCAGCACCAGATCGAGACGGCCCGCCTCCAGCTGCCGGTGCAGGGTCCCCGACAGCTCCACGGTCAGCTCCAGCTCGACCTCCGGATGGTCGCGCCGGAACGTCTGGAGGATCTCGGGCAGCCGGGTCTGCACGAAGTCCTCCGAGGCGCCGAACCGCAGCCGTCCGCGCAGCCGCGTTCCGGTGAAGTACGCCGAGGCCCGCTCGTGCGCCTCCAGGATCGTCCGGGCGAAGCCGAGCATCGCCTCGCCGTCCGCCGTGAGATCGACGCGGTGGGTGTCCCGGGCGAACAGCTGCCGCCCGGTCGCGTCCTCCAGCCGCCGCACATGCTGGCTCACCGTGGACTGCCGCACCCCGAGCCGGCGGGCGGCGGCGGTGAAGGACAGGGTCTGGGCGACGGCCAGAAAGGTGCGCAGCTGCGCGGGGTCGTACATGCCGGGCAGGCTATCGCGGATCGTGATGGCAGTCAGAGCGGTGTACGGGTTTCCCGATCGGAGGGCCTCCGAGCAGGATGGTTCCCGGGAACGCCCCGACCCTGAACGAGAGAAACGTGGTCACATGAGCCGCCGCATCCCGCAGCCGCCGTCCTGGCTGCCGGTCGACCCGTACATAGCGGCGCTGATCGGCACCGTCGTCCTCGCGGCGCTGCTGCCGGCCTCGGGCCCGGCCGCCGAGGTGGCCGGCGGCGCCTCCACGGGCGCGGTCGCGCTCCTCTTCTTCCTGTACGGGGCGCGCCTGTCCACGGCCGAGGCGCTGGACGGGCTGCGCCACTGGCGGCTCCACCTCACGGTCCTGGCCTGCACCTTCGTCGTCTTCCCGCTGCTGGGGCTGGCGAGCGCGGGCCTCGTGCCGTACGTCCTGTCGCCGCAGTTGCAGAGCGGCTTCCTCTTCCTGTGCCTGGTCCCCTCGACCATCCAGTCCTCGATCGCCTTCACCTCGATCGCCCGGGGAAACGTGCCCGCCGCGATCTGCGCGGGGTCCTTCTCCTCGGTCGCCGGGATCTTCCTCACCCCGCTTCTCGCCGCCGCGCTGCTCGGCGGCGACGGGGGCGGGTTCTCCGGCGGGGCCCTGCTGAAGATCGGCGTCCAGCTGCTGCTTCCGTTCGCCTTGGGCCAGCTGCTGCGCCGCCGCATCGGGGGCTTCGTCGCCCGCCACCGCAAGGTCCTCGGATTCGTCGACCGGGGCTCGATCCTGCTCGTCGTCTACACCGCGTTCAGCGAGGGCATGGTCGCCGGCATCTGGCACCAGGTGACCCCGGTCCGGCTCGGCGCCCTCCTCGCCGCCGAGGCGGTGCTGCTCGCGCTGATGCTCACGGTGACCTGGTACGGCGCGAAGCGCCTCGGCTTCGGCCGCGCCGACCGCGTCGCGATCCAGTTCGCCGGGTCCAAGAAGAGCCTGGCCTCCGGGCTGCCCATGGCCAGCGTCCTCTTCGGCGCACAGGCGAGCCTGGCGGTCCTGCCGCTGATGCTCTTCCACCAGATGCAGCTGATGGTCTGCGCGGTCATCGCCAAGCGGCGCGCCCGCGACGGTCAGGACGCCGTGTCGCCCGAAGCCGCGCCGGTGTCCTAGCCCGCGTCCAGCGCGATGCGGTGCTCTCCGGCGTACACGTTCATCGAGGGACCCCGCAGGAAGCCGACCAGGGTCAGGCCCGTCTCGGCTGCCAGGTCGACGGCGAGGGACGAGGGTGCCGAGACGGCCGCCAGCACCGGTATCCCGGCCATCACCGCCTTCTGCGCCAGCTCGAACGAGGCACGCCCCGACACCAGCAGGACCGACCGGGACAGCGGCAGCCGCCCGTCCGTCAGCGCCCGGCCCACCAGCTTGTCGACCGCGTTGTGCCGCCCGACGTCCTCCCGTACGTCCATCAGCTCGCCGGTCTCCGAGAACAGCGCCGCCGCGTGCAGGCCCCCGGTCCGGTCGAAGACCCGCTGCGAGGCCCGCAGCCGGTCGGGCAGTGCGGCCAGCAGGGCGGGGGCCAGCAGCAGCGGGGGAGTGTCGGCGACGGGGTGCCGGGTCGTGGTGCGGACGGCGTCCAGGCTCGCCTTGCCGCACAGCCCGCAGGACGACGTGGTGTAGACGTTGCGCTCCAGCGTGATGTCGGGGACCTCGGCACCCGGTGCGAGCCGCACGTCCACCACGTTGTACGTGTTGACCCCGTCGGCGGTCGCGCCCGCGCAGTACACGATCGACCGCACATCGCCCTGGTCACCGATCACGCCCTCGCTGACCAGGAAGCCCGCCGCCAGCGCGAAGTCGTCGCCCGGGGTGCGCATGGTGATGGCCAGCGGCTTCCCGTTCAGCCGGATCTCGAGGGGCTCCTCGGCGACGAGGGTGTCGGGGCGGGTGGAGACGGCCCCGTCCCGGATGCGGATGGTGCGGCGGCGCTCGGTGACCCGTCCCATGACCGTTGGACCCGTATTTCTGTGTGTGAGGGGGCTTGGGATTTCTGTGTGTGAGGGGGCTTGGGCCGCACCGGCGGTGCGCCCGACGCTGCCATTGTCCTGCACCTCCGGCGCGGTGCCGCAACGGGAGGGGCCGGGCGCCGGCCACCGGGGGTGGTGTCGAGCCCTCCAAGCCGGGGCCGGTATTCCTGTGGGATCACCTGCCCCCGTACCGGGCGGTAGCGACCAAGACTGGTTGGTTCCTGACAGATGGAGCGAGGGGACCCTGTTTTATGACCGGCTCACGTGTCGTGGCGCTCGGCCACTACCAGCCCGCCAAGGTGCTCACCAACCACGATCTGGCGGCCATGGTCGACACCAGTGACGAGTGGATCACCAGCCGGGTCGGCATCAGGACCCGCCACATCGGCGGTCCCGACGAGCCGGTGGACGAGCTGGCCGCGCACGCGGCGGCCAAGGCTCTCGCCTCGGCCGGTCTCCAGCCGTCCGACATCGACCTCGTGCTGGTCGCCACCTCCACCGCCATCGACCGCTCGCCGAGCATGTCGGCCCGGGTCGCCGCCCGCCTCGGTATGGAGGCGCCCGCGGTGATGGACATCAACGTGGTGTGCTCCGGCTTCACCCACGCCCTCGCCACCGCCGACCACGCGCTGCGGGCCGGTGCCGCCACCCGCGCCCTGGTCATCGGCGCCGACAAGATGGGCGACATCGTCGACTGGACGGATCGTTCCAGCTGTGTGCTGATGGGGGACGGCGCAGGTGCGGCCGTCGTCGTCGCCGACCCGCCCGACGCGGAGCGCCCCGGCATCGGACCGGTGCTGTGGGGCTCGGTCCCGGGGATGGGGGACGCGGTCCGCATCGAGGGGACGCCGCCGCGCTTCGCACAGGAGGGCCAGTCCGTGTACCGCTGGGCCACCACCCAGCTGCCCCCCATCGCCCGCAAGGTGTGCGAGAAGGCGGGCCTCACCCCGGAGGACCTGGCCGCGGTCGTCCTGCACCAGGCCAACCTGCGGATCATCGAGCCGGTCGCCCGGAAGATCGGCGCGGTCAACGCCGTCGTCGCGCGCGACGTGGTCGACTCCGGCAACACCTCCGCCGCCTCCATCCCCATGGCCCTGTCCAAGCTGGTCGAACGGGGCGAGATCCCCGGCGGCGCGCCCGTGCTCCTCTTCGGCTTCGGCGGCAACCTCAGCTACGCGGGACAGGTGATCAGCTGCCCGTGAGCCACGCGTAGCCCAGCCCGTTGTCGCGTAGCCCGGCCCTTTGTCCTCGGAGTGGAGAAAGTTCGCCGGATTTCTGCGCGACTTCTTCCCAGTCCCGCCGAGCGCTGCTACGTTCCCCTCCCAAGCCCGACGGACAGGCCGACGAGGCGGGAGGGGCGCGTGAGACGAATGACGGCACGACCCGCGAACGCCCACCAGGCGCGACTGCTCAAGCTGTTGCGCGACGGTGGGCCCAACTCCCGGGCGAAGCTGGGCGATCAGGTCGACCTCTCCCGGTCCAAGCTGGCCGTCGAGGTCGACCGGCTGCTGGAGACCGGACTCGTCGTCGCCGACGGGCTCGCCGCGTCCCGGGGCGGACGCCGCTCGCACAACATCCGGCTCGCCCCGCACCTGCGCTTCCTCGGCGTCGACATCGGCGCCACCCACGTCGACGTGGCGGTCACCAACGCGGAGCTGGAGGTCCTGGGCCACCTCAACCACCCCATGGACGTACGCGAAGGGCCCGTCGCGGTCTTCGAGCAGGTGCTGTCCATGGCGACGAAGCTCCGGGACGCCGGGCTCGCCGACAGCTTCGACGGCGCCGGGATCGGCGTCCCCGGACCGGTCCGCTTCCCCGAGGGCGTCCCCGTCGCACCCCCGATCATGCCCGGCTGGGACGGCTTCCCGGTCCGTGAGGCACTCAGCCAGGAGCTGGGCTGCCCGGTCATGGTCGACAACGACGTGAACCTGATGGCCCTGGGGGAGCAGCATGCGGGCGTCGCCCGTTCGGTCGGCGACTTCCTCTGCGTCAAGATCGGTACGGGCATCGGCTGCGGCATCGTCGTCGGCGGCACCGTCCACCGGGGCGCGACGGGCAGCGCCGGCGACATCGGGCACATCCAGGTCGAACCCGGCGGCCGGCTCTGCGCCTGCGGCAACAAGGGCTGCCTGGAAGCCCACTTCAGCGGCGCCGCGCTCGCCCGGGACGCCGAGGACGCGGCCCGCGCCGGACGGTCCGAGGAGCTCGCGGCCCGCCTGAAGGCGTCCGGCCGGCTCACCGCCGCGGACGTGGCCGCCGCCGCGGCCGCCGGGGACGCCGCCTCGCTCCTCCTGATCCGCGAGGGCGGCAACCGCGTCGGCCAGGTCATCGCGGGCCTCGTCAGCTTCTTCAACCCCACCCTGGTGGTGATCGGCGGCGGGGTGACCGGACTCGGCCACACCCTGCTGGCCGCCGTCCGGGCCCAGGTCTACCGGCGCTCCCTGCCGCTGGCCACCGGCAACCTACCGATCGTCCTGGGCGAGCTGGGACCCGCCGCCGGAGTCACCGGCGCGGCCAGGCTCATCAGCGACCACCTCTTCTCACCCGTCTGACCCGCCCGCCCGCCCGAGCGGCCGGCCCCACACACCCACACCTCGTCCGCCGAGGGGATTCGTCATGGCTCCGCAACCACCCCTGCTCACCATGTCCGGCATCACCAAGTCCTTCCCCGGCGTCCGCGCCCTGGACGGCGTCGACCTGGAGGTCCAGGCCGGCGAAGTGCACTGCCTGCTCGGCCAGAACGGGGCCGGCAAGTCCACCCTCATCAAGGTCCTGGCCGGCGCCCACCAGCCCGACGACGGCGCGATCACCTGGCGCGGCGAACCCGCCGAACTCAAGTCGCCCATGGCCGCGATGCGCCTCGGCATCGCCACCATCTACCAGGAACTCGACCTGGTCCGGGGCCTGTCGGTCGCCGAGAACGTCTTCCTGGGGCACGAGTTCACCAGCGCCGGCTTCGTCGTCCGCTCCCGCCGCGCCCGTGCCGAGGCCGCCGCCCTGCTGGCGAGGCTCGGTCACCCGGAGATCGACCCGGCCCGCCCGGTCGGTGAACTCTCCGCCGCCCAGCAGCAGATCGTCTCCATGGCCCGGGCGCTCTCGCACGACGTGCGCCTCATCGTGATGGACGAGCCGTCCGCCGCGCTCGACCCCGACGAGGTCGGCAACCTCTTCCGGATCATCGCCTCACTCACCGCCGAGGGCGTCGCCGTCGTCTACATCTCGCACCGCCTGGAGGAGATCCGCCGCATCGGCGACCGGGTGACGGTGCTCAAGGACGGCCGTGCCGTCGCCGCCGGGCTGCCCGCCGAGACCACCCCGACGCACGACATCGTGGCGCTGATGACGGGCCGCAAGGTGGAGTACGTCTTCCCGCCCCGCACCCCGCCGCCCGCCGGGCGCGCCGAGGCCGCACCCGTTCTCACCGTCGAAGGGCTCGCCAGGGACGGGGAGTTCGCCCCGGTCGATCTGGAGGTCCGGCCCGGGGAGATCGTCGGCCTCGCCGGACTCGTCGGCTCCGGGCGCTCCGAGATCCTGGAGACGGTCTACGGGGCGCGCCGGGCCACCGCCGGCCGGGTCACCGTCGACGGGAAGGCGCTGCGGCCCGGGAGCGTGCGCTCCGCCGTCGCCGCCGGCATCGGCCTCGCCCCCGAGGAACGCAAGGCCCAGGCCCTGCTGATGCTCGAATCCGTCACCCGTAACGTCTCGCTGTCCACCATGTCCCGTTACTCCAGGGCCGGTTGGCTGGACCGCATCGCGGAACGCAGGGCGGCGGGCGAGGCCACCCGGGCCCTGTCGCTGCACCCCGACAACCCGGACACCCCCGTGCGCAACCTCTCCGGCGGCAACCAGCAGAAGGCGGTCCTGGCCCGCTGGCTGCTGCGCGGCTGCCGGGTCCTGCTGCTGGACGAACCGACCCGTGGTGTGGACGTCGGCGCCCGCGCCGAGCTCTACGCCGTGATCCGCCGGCTGGCCGACGAAGGGCTGGCCGTGCTGCTCGTCTCCAGCGAAGTGCCCGAAGTCCTGGGCCTCGCCGACCGGGTGCTCGTCCTGCGCGAGGGGCGTGTGGTGCACACCGCCGACGCCACGGAGCTGGACGAGCACCGCGTACTCGACCTCGTGATGGAAGGGAGCCCGACGTCATGACCCACCCCGTTCCCACGGCGCGGCAGAGCGGGCCGGACCAGGCCCCCGCCCCCGTGACCCTGAAGAAGCCCGGAGCCCGGCGCGTCCCCGGGCTGCGCCTGGACCTGCACACCCTGTCCCTGCTCGGCATCCTCGCCGTGCTGGTGGCCGTCGGCGGATTCACCGAACCCGACGCCTTCCTGGACACCGGAAACCTCCAACTCGTCCTGACCCAGGCGTCGGTGATCGGGGTCGTCACCGTCGGCGTGACCTTCGTCATCACCTCGGGCGGCATCGACCTCTCGGTCGGCGCGATGGTCGCCCTGGCCTCCGTCTGGGCGAGCACGGTCGCCACCCAGGAGTACGGGCTCGCGGGCATCCTGTTCACCGCCGTACTCGTCGGCCTGGGCGCCGGTCTGGTCAACGGGGTGCTCATCGCGTACGGGAGGGTGGTGCCGTTCATCGCGACGCTGGCGATGCTCGCCTCGGCGCGCGGGGTCGCCCTCATGATCACCGACGGCAAGACCCAGATGGTCACCGTCGACGCGGTCCTGGACCTGGGGCTCCCGGACTCCTACGTCCTCGGCATCCCGCCGCTCGTCCTGATCTTCGCGGCGGTCACCGTCGCCGGCTGGCTGCTGCTGAACCGTACGACCTTCGGCCGCCGCACCGTCGCCATCGGCGGCAACGCCGAAGCGGCCCGGCTCGCCGGCATCGACGTCCGCAGGCAGCGGCTCTACCTCTACCTGCTGTCCGGGCTCTGCTGCGGCATCGCCGCCTTCATGCTGATCATCCTGTCCGGCTCCGGCCAGAACACCGCGGGCAACCTCTACGAACTCGACGCCATCGCCGCCGCGATCATCGGCGGCACCCTCCTCAGCGGCGGACGCGGCACCATCACCGGCTCCGTCCTCGGCGTCCTGATCTTCACCACGATCACCAACATCTTCGCGCTCAACAACCTCCAGAGCGATGTTCAGCAGATCGCCAAGGGCGCGATCATCGTCGCCGCCGTCCTCGTCCAGAGCCGCACCGCCCGCACCGAGACCTGAACCGCCCGGCCCGTCCACCTTCCGCACACCCACCCCGGATGAAGGGTTCCACCGCCATGCCTCAAACCAGTCGCAGAGGGCTCCTGTTCGGTACCGCAGCCGTCTCCGCCGGCGCCCTCCTCACCGCGTGCACCAGCAACGACCCCAAGGAGAAGGACGCGCCCGCGCAGAGCGGGGCGCCCGCCGCCGACGACAAGCCGGGCAGGCCCGTCACCATCGGCTTCGCGGGGCCCCAGGCCGACCACGGCTGGCTCAACGCCATCAACGAGCAGGCCAGGTCCCGGGCGAAGAAGTACTCCGAGGTCACCCTGGAGACCACCGAGGGCTCCAACGACACCGCCGCCCAGATCGGCCAGGTCAAGACCCTCATCAACAAGAAGGTCGACGTCCTGGTCGTGCTGCCCGCAGACGGCAAGGCCCTCACCCAGGTCGGCCTGGAGGCCATGCGGGCGGGCATCCCCGTCATCAACCTGGACCGCATCTTCGCGTCGCCGCAGGCGTACCGCTGCTGGATCGGCGGCGACAACTACGGCATGGGCCTCAACGCCGGTACCTACATCGGCGAACAGCTCAAGGACAAGAAGAACGCCAAGGTCGTCGAGCTCGCCGGGATCGACAACCTGGAACTCACCAAGCAGCGCAGCAAGGGCTTCGCCGACGCGCTGAAGAACTACTCCAACATCGAACTGGTGGCCCGTCAGGCGGCCGACTTCACCGTGGAGTCGGGTCAGGCCAAGATGGCCCAACTCCTCCAGGCCCAGAAGAAGTTCGACGCCCTGTGGAACCACGACGACGACCAGGGCGTGGGCGCCCTGCGCGCGATCGAGCAGGCCGGGCGCGACGAGTTCATGATGGTCGGCGGCGCCGGGGCCAAGTCCGCCATGGACGCCATCAAGGCCGGCAACACCGTCCTGAAGGCCACCGTCCTCTACCCGCCGACCATGGCTGCCTCCGCCATCGACCTGGCCCGTGCCCTCGGCCAGTCCAAGGGGGTGTCCGGCCTCTCCGAGCTGGAGATCCCCACCAGCCTCACCCTGTACTCCGCCGTCGTCACCAAGGACAACGTCGACCAGTACCTGCCGACGGGCTTCAACTGAGCCGCACCGCCGCCGCACCCGCCGAACCACCGACGAGGAGGAAGCCCCGGATGGCCCAGAGGGATCAGACACAGCAGGAGACGGGAGCGCCGCCGACGCTCGGGATCGGCATGGTCGGATACGCGTTCATGGGCGCCGCCCACTCCCAGGGGTGGCGCACCGCAGGACACGTCTTCGACCTGCCGATGCGGCCGGTCCTCGCCGCGGTCTGCGGACGCGACCGCACCGCGGTCGAGGCGGCGGCCGGGCGGCACGGCTGGGCCGCCGCCGAGACCGACTGGCGCGCCCTGATCGCCCGCGACGACGTGCACCTGGTCGACATCTGCACGCCCGGCGACAGCCACGCGGAGATCGCCGTCGCCGCCCTGGAGGCCGGCAAGCACGTCCTCTGCGAGAAGCCGCTCGCCAACACCGTGGCCGAGGCGGAGGCCATGACGGCGGCGGCCGGGCGCGCCGCCGCCCTGGGCCGGTCGGCCTTCGTCGGCTTCAACTACCGCCGGGTGCCCGCCCTCGCCCACGCCCGCCGGCTCATCGAGGACGGCCGCCTCGGCGCCCTGCGCCATGTGCGCGCCGTCTACCTCCAGGACTGGCTGACCGACCCCGCGTCGCCGCTCACCTGGCGCCTGGACAAGGACCGCGCGGGCTCCGGCGCACTCGGCGACCTCGGGGCGCACGTCGTGGACCTCGCGCAGTACCTCGCGGGGGAGCCGCTGGTCGCGGTGTCGGCGCTGACCGAGACCTTCGTACGTGAACGCCCTCGGCCCGCGGGACCGGCCGGGGGTCTCGGCGGCGGGGCGGCGGCCGGGGACACCGGCCCGGTCACCGTGGACGACGCCGCCGCCTTCAGCGGCCGGCTCGCCTCCGGCGCCCTGGCGTCGTTCGAGGTGACGCGGATGGCGGCCGGCCGCAAGAACGCTCTGCGCCTGGAGATCAACGGGGAGCGCGGCTCGCTCGCCTTCGACCTGGAGCGCCTCAACGAACTGTCCTTCCACGACCACACCGAACCCGCCGCCACGGCCGGCTTCCGGCGCGTCCTCGTCACCGAGCCCGAGCACCCGTACCTGGAGGCGTGGTGGCCGCCGGGCCACACCCTCGGTTACGAGCACACCTTCGTCCACCAGGCCCGGGACGTGGTGTGCGCCATCGCCGGGGGCGCCCCGGAGGTTCCGACGTTCGCGGACGGCCTTCAGGTGCAGCGGGTGCTGGCCGCGGTGGAGGAGAGCGCCGCGAAGTACTCCGTCCTCACCCCCGTAACGCTCTAGGAGGTCCCGTCCCCATGCCCCGTCCCTTCACTCTCTTCACCGGCCAGTGGGCCGACCTGCCCCTGGAGGAGGTCTGCCGGCACGCCCGCGACTTCGGGTACGACGGCCTCGAACTCGCCTGTTGGGGCGACCACTTCGAGGTGGACAAGGCCCTCGCCGACCCGGCGTACCTGGACGGCCGCCGCCAACTCCTCGACAAGTACGGCCTGAAGTGCTGGGCGGTCTCCAACCACCTGGTGGGCCAAGCCGTCTGCGACCACCCCATCGACGAACGCCACCAGGGCATCCTGCCCGCCCGCATCTGGGGCGACGGTGAGCCGGAGGGGGTGCGCCGGCGGGCCGCCGCCGAGATGGCGGACACCGCGCGGGCGGCCGCCGCCTTCGGCGTGGACACCGTCATCGGCTTCACGGGATCGTCGATCTGGCACCTGGTGGCGATGTTCCCGCCGGTCCCGCCGCACATGATCGAGCGCGGCTACGAGGACTTCGCGGAGCGCTGGAACCCGGTCCTGGACGTCTTCGACGCGGAGGGCGTGCGCTTCGCCCACGAGGTCCACCCCAGCGAGATCGCGTACGACTACTGGACCACGCACCGCGCGCTCGAAGCGGTGGACCACCGCCCGGCCTTCGGCCTCAACTTCGACCCGAGCCACTTCGTCTGGCAGGACCTGGACCCGGTCGGCTTCCTGTACGACTTCCGGGACCGGATCTACCACGTGGACTGCAAGGAGGCCCGCAAGCGCCTGGACGGCCGCAACGGCCGCCTCGGCTCCCATCTGCCCTGGGGCGACCCGCGCAGGGGCTGGGACTTCGTCTCGGCCGGCCATGGGGACGTGCCCTGGGAGGACGTCTTCCGGATGCTGCGGTCCATCGGCTACGAGGGCCCCGTGTCCGTGGAGTGGGAGGACGCCGGCATGGACCGCCTTGCGGGCGCCCCGGAGGCGCTGGCCTCGCTGAAGCGGTACGACTTCGACCCGCCGAGCGCATCCTTCGACGCGGCGTTCGGGGGCAGTGACTGATCTCCCTCGCGACGGCGCCCGGCGGTCCACACGCGCCGCCGGGCCGCTCCGCCCTGCCCTCATCCCGCTTTGTCCTCAGCCAGGAAAAAGTCCGGCAACTCTGCGCACAAGGGCTTTCCGTCCTGGACGAACAGGCCTACCGTGCTGGCATGTCCCTGACATAGACCAGCGTCACTTTCCTGTCACCGGCGTCGCACGGGCCCGGCTGACCTGCGCGGCAGTCCCCGCGCGAACGGCACGGCATCACCGCCCGCACAACCGGCAACCTCCGGAGGACACGTGCACACCACCCGCAGCGGCAGCCGCACCAGGCTCCGCATCCGAAAATCCCTCGCCCTGTTCACCGGCGGTCTGCTGGCCGCCGCCACCCTCGGCCTGAGCGCCGCCTCGGGCACGGCCGCCGCCCACGAGGAGCCCGCACCCGCGCCGGCCGCCGACTTCCAGCAGGTCACCCTCGCCAAGGGCGCCGCCGAGACCGGCGAGCCCATGTCGCTGGCCGTGCTCCCCGACCGCAGCGTGCTGCACACCTCGCGCAGCGGCGAGCTGCGCATCACCGACAGCGCGGGGAACACCAAGGTCTCCGGCGTCATCCCGGTCTACTCGCACGACGAGGAAGGCCTCCAGGGCATCGGCGTCGACCCGAAGTTCAGCGAGAACCGGGCGATCTACCTCTACTACGCACCCCCGCTGGACACCCCGGCGGGCGACGCGCCCGAGACCGGCACCGCCGCCGACTTCGCCCCCTTCGACGGGGTCAACCGGCTCTCCCGCTTCGTCCTCAACGAGGACGGCACGCTGGATCTCGGCAGCGAGAAGAAGGTCCTCGACGTCAAGACGTCCCGCGGTATGTGCTGCCACGTCGGCGGGGACATCGACTTCGACGCCGACGGCAACCTGTACCTGTCGACCGGCGACGACACCAACCCCTTCGCCTCCGACGGCTTCACGCCCATCGACGAACGCCCGGACCGCAACCCGGCGTTCGACGCCCGCCGCTCCGCGGGCAACAGCAACGACCTGCGCGGCAAGATCCTCCGCATCAAGGTCGCGGACGACGGCTCGTACACCGTCCCGGACGGCAACCTCTTCGCGCCGGGGACGGACAAGACCCGTCCCGAGATCTACGCGATGGGCTTCCGCAACCCGTTCCGCTTCTCCGTCGACAAGGCGACCGGCATCGTCTACGTGGGCGACTACGGGCCGGACGCCGGCGCGGCCGACCCCAAGCGGGGGCCCGCGGGGCAGGTCGAGTTCGCCCGGGTCACGAAGGCCGGCAACTTCGGCTGGCCGTACTGCACCGGTGCGAACGACCCCTACATGGACTACGACTTCGCCACCAAGACCTCCGGCGCCGCCTTCGACTGCGCGGCCCCGAAGAACACCTCGCCGCACAACACCGGCCTGGTCGACCTGCCCCCGGCCCAGGCCGCCTGGATCCCGTACGACGGTGGGTCCGTCCCGGAGTTCGGCACCGGCTCGGAGTCCCCGATGGGCGGACCGGTCTACCACTACGACGCGGACCTCGACTCGCCCGTGAAGTTCCCCGAGGCGTACGACGGGGACTTCTTCGCCGGTGAGTTCGGCCGCCAGTGGATCAAGCGGATCGAGCAGGACGCCGACGGCAAGGTCGAGTCCATCAACGACGTCCCCTGGTCCGGTACCCAGATCATGGACATGGCCTTCGGACCCGACGGGGCGCTGTACGTCCTGGACTACGGCCTCTCCTGGTTCGGCGGCGACGAGAACTCCGCCCTGTACCGCATCGAGAACGCCACCGGCGGACGCTCCCCGATCGCCGAGGCCGCCGCCGACAAGACGTCGGGCACCGCGCCCCTGAAGGTGCGGTTCTCCTCCGCCGGCACCACCGATGGCGACGGCGACGCCCTCACGTACGCCTGGGACTTCGGCGACGGAGGAACGTCCACGGCCGCGAACCCCACGTACACGTACAAGAAGAACGGCACCTACACCGCCACCGTCACCGCCAAGGACCCCTCGGGCCGCACCGGAGCGGCCAGCGTGCATGTGACCGTCGGTAACACGGCACCCACGGTGAAGCTGGAACTCCCGGGCGACGGACAGCTGTTCACCTTCGGTGACACCATTCCCTTCAAGGTGACCGTCACCGATCCCGAGGACGGCACGATCGACTGCTCCAAGATCGAGGTCCGCTTCGTCCTCGGCCACGACAGCCACGGCCACCCCATCACCTCGGAGCACGGCTGCACCGGCACCATCAAGACCGAGATGGACGGCGGGCACGACCCCAACGCCAACATCTTCGGCGTCATCGACGCCTCGTACACCGACGGCGGAGGCGGCGGCCAGGCCGCACTGACCGGCCACGACCAGTCGCAGCTCCAGCCGCGCCACCGCCAGGCCGAGCACTTCACCGACTCGTCCGGCATCAAGACCTACGACAAGGCGAACGCCGAAGGCGGCAAGACCGTCGGCGACATCGAGAACGACGACTGGATCTCCTTCAAGCCGTACATCCTCGGCGACTCCACCAAGCTCACCGCCCGGATCTCCTCCGGCGGCGCCGGCGGATTCCTCGAAGTGCGCACCGGCTCGCCGACCGGAACGATCCTCGGCTCCGCACCGGTGCCGGTGACCGGCGGCTGGGAGACCTTCCAGGACATCGACGTCCCGCTGCGCGGCGTCCCGAAGAAGGCCACCGAACTCTTCCTGGTGTTCAAGGGCGGCGAAGGCGCGCTCTACGACATCGACGACTTCGAGCTCTCCAACACCCCGCCCGACAAGACCGCCAAGCGCGTCCTGGTCTTCTCCAAGACGGCCGGATTCCGCCACGACGCGATCCCCGAGGGAATCGCCGCGCTGAAGGAACTCGGCAAGGACAGCAACATCACGGTCGACGCCACCGAGGAGGCGGGCCAGTTCACCACCGCCAACCTGGCCCGCTATGACGCCGTCGTGTTCATGTCGACCACCGGTGACGTCCTCAACGCCGACCAGCAGAAGGCGTTCGAGAACTACATCAGGACCGGCGGCGGCTACCTGGGCGTCCACGCCGCCGCCGACACCGAGTACGACTGGGCGTTCTACGGCGGACTCGTCGGCGCCTACTTCTCCGGCCACCCCGCCATCCAGCCCGTCACCGTCCGCGTCGAGGACCACCAGCACCCGGCCACCGCCCACCTGGGCGACGAATGGCAGCGGGCCGACGAGCTGTACAACTACCGCACCGACCCGCGCGACAAGGTCAAGGTCCTCGCCACGCTCGACGAGACCACCTACACCGGCGGCACCATGAAGGGCGATCACCCGATCACCTGGTGCCAGACCTACGAGGGAGGCCGCTCCTTCTACACGGGCCTCGGCCACACCAAGGAGTCGTACGCCGACGCGGACTTCCAAAAGCTTCTCCTGGGCGGGATGCGGTACGCCGCCGGCCAGGTCAAGGGCGACTGCAAGCCCGACACCGGCTACCGGTCGATCTTCAACGGCAAGACGCTCGAAGGCTGGAAGCAGGCAGGCCCCGGGAAGTTCGACGTGGTCGACGGCGAACTGCGCTCCGAAGGTGGCATGGGCCTGCTGACCTACCAGGCCAAGGAGCTGAAGTCGTACTCCCTGAAGCTCGACTGGAAGCTGGCGGGCGACGACAACTCCGGTGTCTTCGTCGGCTTCCCGGAGTCCGACGACCCCTGGTCCGCGGTGAACAACGGCTACGAGGTCCAGATCGACGCCTCCGACGCCGTCGACCGCACCACCGGCTCCGTCTACACCTTCAAGGCGGCCGACACCAAGGCCCGCGACCAGGTGCTGCGCCCGCCGGGGCAGTGGAACAGCTACGAGATCAAGGTGCGGGGTGAACGGCTCCAGATCTTCCTCAACGGCGTGAAGATCAACGACTTCACCAACACCGACCCGGTCCGCAGCCTCAAGGACGGCTACATCGGCCTCCAGAACCACGGGGCGGACGACCAGGTGTCCTTCCGCAACATCCAGCTGAAGGAACTGCCCTCGGCGTAGGGCGGGTTTCCCGACCGGCGGCGGGCGGGCCCGCAATCCCGCCCGCCGCCCTCCCTCTCCCGTACAGCGCCACCGGACCGACCCAGCCAGGACCCCCAGTCAGGGAGGCAGCTCGTGTCAGCAACCGCCGTACGTACCGGAGTCTGGTTCATCGGAGCACACGGCTCCGTCGCCACCACCGCCACAGCGGGAGCCGCGGCGGTCGCGGCGGGACTCCACCCGGCCGCCGGCATGGTCACCGAGACCGCCCCGTTCGCCGACAGCGGCCTGCCACCCGTCACCTCCCTCGTCTTCGGCGGCCACGACACCCTGGACTGCCCCCTCCCCAAACGGGCCGAGGCACTGGCCGCCGGGGGAGTACTCCCGCACGGCCTCCCTTCGGCCGTACGGGCCGAACTCGGCGCCGCCGAAGCGGAGATACGTATCGGCGGGCCCCTACCCGGCGACACCCGCACCGACGAGGAACTCATCGCTGCGTTCGCCGCCGACCTCACCGACTTCGGCCGACGCAACCGCCTGGCCAGGACCGTCGTCGTCAACGTCTCCTCCACCGAGCCCGTGCCCGCCCCCGGCGCCGTACGGCTGCCCGCCAGCTCGCTCTACGCCGCCGCCGCGCTCCGGGCCGGCTGCCCGTACGTGAACTTCACCCCCTCCACCGGCCTGGGCGCACCCGCCCTCCAGGACGCCGTCGCCGCTTCGGGGCTGCCGTACGCCGGCCGCGACGGCAAGACGGGCCAGACCCTGCTGCGGTCCGTGCTCGCCCCGATGTTCGTCCAGCGCGCCCTGCCCGTACGGGCCTGGTCCGGCACCAACCTGCTGGGCGGCGGGGACGGGGCCACGCTCGCCGACCCGGCCGCCGCCGCGGCGAAGAACGCCGGCAAGGAACGCGTCCTCGCCGACACGCTCGGCACCGCCCCCGAGGGTGAGGTACACATCGACGACGTCCCGGCACTCGGCGACTGGAAGACCGCCTGGGACCACATCGCGTTCGACGGGTTCCTCGGAGCCCGCATGGTGCTCCAGACCACCTGGCAGGGCTGCGACTCCGCCCTGGCCGCGCCCCTGGTCCTCGACCTGGCCCGACTGCTGGCCCGGGCCCACGAGGCGGGCCTGACCGGCCCCCGGCCCGAACTCGGCTTCTACTTCAAGGACCCGGACGGCGGACCGGCCGCACTGTTCGAGCAGTACCAGGCGCTGCTGGCCTTCGCCGATCGGCTCCGGGGTGACCGGTGACGGCACGCGACTGGGCGGAACTGCTGCGGATCTCCGCCCTGTTCACCGTCCCCGGAGACGCCCTCGCGGGCGCCGCGGCCGCCGGCCGGCGCCCCGACCGCTCCACAGCCCTTGCGATGGGCGCCTCGCTCTGCCTGTACGAGGCCGGCATGGCGCTCAACGACTGGGCCGACCGCGACGAGGACGCCGTCGACCGCCCGCACCGGCCGATTCCCTCGGGCCGGATCACGCCCCGCGCGGCCCTCACCGCGGCCGGCGCCCTGACCGTGGCCGGCGCGGTGCTCGCCGCCCGCGCGGGCCGCCCGGCCCTGGGCGTGGCCACCGGCCTCGCGGCCACCGTCTGGGCGTACGACCTCCGCCTCAAGCACACCCCGGCGGGCCCGGCCGCGATGGCGGCGGCGCGGGGCCTGGACCTGCTGCTGGGAGCGGCGGCCACCGGGCGGGGTCCGGCGCTGCGGGCCACCCGCGCCGCCCTGCCCGCCGCCGCGCTGCTCGGCGCGCACACCTACGCGGTCACCGCCGTCTCGCGCCACGAGACGCAGGGCGGCTCCACCTCCGCGCCCGTCGCCGCGCTCACGGCCGCCGCCGGGATCGGCGGCGCCCTGACGCACGAACGGCGGGCCCCTCGCAGCGCCCCCGCCGGGCTCCTCCTCACCGCGCTCACCGGCGCCTACCTCCGCACCGCCGCACGCCCCCTCACGCACGCCGCGCTCAACCCGTCGCCACCCCTCACCCAGCGCGCCGTCGGCAGCGGCATCCGGGCGATGATCCCCCTCCAGGCCGCGCTCGCCGCACGCGCCGGAGCCGTGGGTCCCGCCCTCGCCGTCATGGGCCTCGTCCCGCTCGCCCGCGCCCTCTCCCGGAAGGTGAGCCCCACATGACCCTCCGCCTCGGCTACGGAACCAACGGCCTCACCGACCTCCGACTGGACGACGCCCTCGCCCTCCTCGCCGACCTCGGCTACGACGGCGTCGGCCTGACCCTCGACCACATGCACCTCGACCCGATGGCCCCGGACCTCGCCGCCCGCACCCGCCGCGTCGCCGCCCGGCTCCAGCAGCTGGGGCTCGGCGTCACCGTCGAGACCGGCGCCCGCTACGTCCTGGACCCGCGCCGCAAGCACGGGCCCTCGCTCCTGGACCCGGACCCCGACGCCCGCGCGGCCAGGACCGCGCTCCTCGTCCGGGCCGTCGACGTCGCCGCCGACCTCGGCGCCCACGCGGTGCACTGCTTCAGCGGCCTCACGCCCCCGGGCACGCCACCCGACGCCGCCTGGCAGCGGCTCACCGGCGCCCTCGACCCGGTCCTCCGCGCCGCCGATCGGGCCGGGGTCCCCCTGGCGATCGAGCCGGAGCCCGGGCACCTCCTCGCCGACCTCGCCGGCTTCCACCACCTCCGGGTGCTCAGCGGCGACCCCGAGCCCCTCGGCCTCACTCTCGACATCGGCCACTGCCAGTGCCTGGAGCCCGCCCCGCCCGTCGACTGCGTGCGCGACGCCGCCCCCTGGCTGCGCCATGTACAGATCGAGGACATGCGGCGCGGCGTCCACGAGCACCTGCCCTTCGGCGACGGCGAGATCGACTTTCCGCCCGTCCTCGCCGCCCTCGACGCCCTCGGGAGCAGCGGATACGCCGGGCTCACCGTCGTCGAACTGCCCCGCCACTCCCACGCGGGCCCCGAACTGGCATGCTCCTCCCTCGACTTCCTGAACAAGCACCGCCCGTCGAACCGCTGAGACCGCCGAAGGGAGCACGCCGTGACGCACACCCCGAAGAACCCGTCCCTGACGCGCGAGGAACTCGACACCCTGCTCGGCGGAGCCGCGCGCGCCTGGCTCGACGAGGCCCTCGCCGAGGCGGCCCACGCCGCATCCCACCTGGACACCGCACCCGCGGACGGCTACGGCGTACCGCCGTGGGAGCTGAGGTACGCCGCCGCCGGGCGGCACTGCGGACTCGAACACGCCGACTCCGTACGCGCCCTGCTGCTCGTCGAGGCCCGCGCCGGCCTGCCGGTCCTGACCCGCCTCTACGAACAGGGCACCGCCGCCGAACGCCGGGCCGTTCTGCTCGCCCTGCCGGCACTGGACCTCGGCCCGGCCGCCCTGCCCCTCGTCGAGGACGCCCTGCGCACCAACGACACCACCCTCGTCACCGCAGCCGTCGGACCGTACGCCGCGGCCCACCTCGATCCGCACGGCTGGCGCCACGCCGTCCTCAAGTGCCTGTTCACCGGCGTCCCCGTCGAAGCCGTCGACGACCTGGCCCGAAGATCACGCGGCGACGCCGAACTCGCCCGGATGCTCGGCGACTTCGCGTCCGAACGCATCGCGGCCGGCCGCCCCGTCCCCGCCGGCCTGCACCACGTCCTCGCCCTCACGGCACCCGGCCCCGCCGCTTCCACCGCCCCCACGGAGGAGACCTGATGCGCATCTTCGACCCCCACATCCACATGACCTCGCGCACCACGGACGACTATCAGGCGATGTACGACGCCGGGGTCCGCGCGCTGGTCGAACCCTCCTTCTGGCTCGGCCAGCCCCGCACCTCGCCCGCCAGCTTCTTCGACTACTTCGACGGCCTCCTCGGGTGGGAGCCCTTCCGCGCCGCCCAGTACGGCATCGCCCACCACTGCACGCTCGCCCTCAACCCCAAAGAGGCGAACGACCCCCGCTGCACCCCCGTCCTCGACGCCCTGCCCCGCTACCTCGTCAAGGACTCCGTCGTCGCCGTCGGGGAGATCGGCTACGACTCGATGACCCCGGCCGAGGACCACGCACTGGCCGCCCAGCTCCAGCTCGCCGCCGACCACGGCCTGCCCGCCCTCGTCCACACCCCGCACCGCGACAAGCTCACCGGCCTGCGCCGCACCATCGACGTCGTACGAGAGTCGAACCTCGCTCCCGAGCTCGTCCTGCTCGACCACCTCAACGAGACGACGGTCAAGGACGCCCTGGACAGCGGCTGCTGGGCCGGGTTCTCCATCTACCCCGACACCAAGATGGACGAGGACCGCATGGTCGCCGTCCTCAAGCTGCACGGCACCGAGAAGGTCCTCGTCAATTCCGCGGCGGACTGGGGCAGGAGCGACCCGCTCAAGACCCGCCGGGTAGCCGACGCCATGCTCACCGCCGGCTTCACCGACGACGACGTCGACCAGGTCCTCTGGCGCAACCCCGTCGCCTTCTACGGACAGAGCGGCCGCCTCCACCTCGACACCCCCTCACCCCGACCACTCCACGAGGGCAACTCCATCCTGCGCGGAGGGGAGTGAGCCCATGCGCTTCCGCCACCCCGACGGAACCGTCGTCCACCTCGCGTACTGCACCAACGTCCATCCCGCCGAAACCCTGGACGGCGTCCTCGCCCAACTCCGCGACCACTGCGAATCCGTACGCAGGAAGCTCGGGCGCGACCGCATCGGCATCGGCCTCTGGCTCGCCCGGGACGCCGCCCGCACCCTCATCGACGATCCCTCGCAACTGCGCTCCCTGCGCGCCGAGCTCGACCGCCGCGGACTCGAAGTCGTCACCCTCAACGGCTTCCCGTACGAGGGCTTCGGCGCCGAAGAGGTCAAGTACCGGGTCTACAAACCGGACTGGACGGACCCCGAACGGCTCACCCACACCACCGACCTGGCCCGGCTGCTCGCGGCGCTCCTGCCCGACGACGTCACCGAGGGCACCATCTCCACCCTGCCCCTGGCCTGGCGCACCCCGTACTCGGGCGATCCCGAAGCGGCCCGCACCGCACTCGACGCGCTCACCACCCTCGGCGGACACCTCGACCTACTCGCCGAACTCACCGGCAAGTCCATCCGGATCGGCCTCGAACCCGAACCCGGATGCACCGTCGAAACCACCGCCGACGCCATCGCCCCCCTCACCGCCGTCGGCCACCCGCGCATCGGCGTCTGCGTCGACACCTGCCACCTCGCCACGTCCTTCGAAGACCCGGACACCGCCATCGACGCCCTCACCGAGGCCGGGATACCCACCGTCAAGGCGCAGCTGTCCGCCGCCCTGCACGCCGAACACCCCCATCTCCCCGAGGTGCGCAACGCCCTCGCGGCCTTCGCCGAACCACGCTTCCTCCACCAGACCCGGACCGCCACCGCCGCCGGACTGCGTGGCACCGACGACCTCGACGAAGCCGTCACCGGCGAGGTCCTCACCGACAGCACCCCGTGGCGCGCCCACTTCCACGTACCGCTGCACGCACCGCCCGCACCCCCGCTCACCTCCACGCTCCCCGTCCTCCGCGCCGCGCTGGGCCGGCTCGTCGGCGGTGCCAGGCCGCTCACCCGGCACCTGGAGGTCGAGACCTACACCTGGCAGGCGCTTCCCGCCGGACTGCGCCCCCGCACCCGCGCCCAGCTCGCCGAGGGCATCGCCGCCGAACTCGCCCTCGCCCGCGACCTCCTGACCGACCTCGGCCTCAAGGAGCTGCCATGACCACCGCAGGGGCGGCCGCCCCACCCACCCCCCTCCTCGTCCTCGACGTCGTCGGGCTCACCCCCCGCCTCCTCGACCACATGCCCCACCTCAAGGCCCTGGGACAGTCCGGCACCCGGGCCCCGCTCGGCACCGTCCTGCCCGCCGTCACCTGCGCCGCCCAGTCCACCTTCCTCACCGGCACCACCCCCGCCGAGCACGGCATCGTCGCCAACGGCTGGTACTTCCGCGAACTCGGCGACGTCCTGCTGTGGCGCCAGCACAACGGCCTCGTCGCCGGCGACAAGCTCTGGGACGCCGCCCGCCGCGCCCACCCCGGATACACGGTGGCCAACATCTGCTGGTGGTACGCCATGGGTGCCGACACCGACTACACCGTCACGCCCCGCCCCGTCTACTACGCCGACGGCCGCAAGGAACCCGACTGCTACACCCGCCCGCCGGCCCTGCACGACGAACTCACCGAGAAGCTCGGCACGTTCCCCCTCTTCCACTTCTGGGGCCCCGGCGCCGACCTCGTCTCCTCCCAGTGGATCATTGACGCCACCCGCCACATCCTGGACACCCGCCACCCCGACCTCGCCCTCTGCTATCTCCCCCACCTCGACTACGACCTCCAGCGCTACGGCCCCGACGACCCGCGCGCCTTCCGGGCCGCGGCCGACCTGGACCGCGCGGTGGCCCCGCTCCTGGACGACGCCCGCCGCGAGGGACGTACCGTCGTCGCCCTCTCCGAATACGGCATCACCCGGGTCGACCGGCCCGTCGACATCAACCGGGCGCTGCGCCGCGCCGGACTCCTGGAGGTCCACACCCAGGACGGCATGGAGTACCTGGACCCGATGACGTCGAGGGCCTTCGCCGTCGCCGACCACCAGATCGCGCACATCTACGTACGCCGGCCCGAAGACCTCGAAGCCGCCCGCGAGGCCCTGGACGGGCTCCCGGGCATCGACCTCCTCCTCGACGACGAGGGCAAGAAGGCGCACGGTCTGGACCATCCCCGCTCGGGAGAGCTGGTCGCCGTCGCGGACCCGGACGCCTGGTTCACGTACTACTACTGGCTCGACGACGACCGCGCGCCCGACTTCGCGCAGCTCGTCGAGATCCACCGCAAACCCGGCTACGACCCCGTCGAGCTCTTCATGGACCCCGAGGACCCGTACGTCCGGGTCAAGGCGGCCACGGCCATCGCCCGCAAGAAGCTCGGCATGCGCTACCGCCTCGCCGTCGTGCCGCTCGATCCCTCACCGATACGGGGCAGCCACGGCCGCCTCCCCCCGAGCGACGAAGAAGGGCCGCTCATCCTCTGCTCCACCCCCCACGCGTTCACCGGACCCGTCCGGGCCACCGAAGTGAAGTCCCTGCTCCTCACGCTGGCCGGTCTCCCAGGGGACCCGTCGAGCCCAGAACGAAGGTAGGACACCATGACCGCGTACAACGACGCACCTGGAACGGAAGACGGCCTGCGCCGCAGCCTCGGCGTCAACCGCCGCCGCTTCCTCAGCACCTGCACCGCCGCCGCGGCGACGGCCATCGCCGCGCCCGTCTTCGGCGCCTCGCCCGCCTTCGCCCACCAGGGCCACGGTCACGGGCACGACCACGGGCACGACCATGGCCACGGGCACGGGCAGGCTCTCGTCCCGGCGGACAAGCGGGGCATCATCCTGTACACCGTGCGCGACGCCACGGGCCGGGACCCGCTCAGCACCGATCTCCCCTCGGGCTTCCGCGAGGTCTTCAAGCAGCTGGCCCGCTTCGGCTACCGGCAGGTCGAGTTCGCCGGCTACGGCCAGCACGCCAACGCACCCGGCGGCAGCAACCTCGAAACGGTGGCAGGCGCGAAGCTCCTGCGCTCCTGGCTGGACGAATACGGCCTGCGCGCCCAGGGCAACCACGGATTCATCCCGTCGTCCTGGCCGCTGAGCCAGAGCGACCTGGACGAGTTCAAGCGGCACCTGGAGATAACGAACATCCTCGGCATGGAGCACATGGGCACCGGTGGCGACCCCACGGGCAGCGCCTACCGGGCCGACTGGGACGTGGCCGCCGACAAGTGGAACGCGCTGGGGGAGATCGCTCGCCGTGCGGGCATCAAGCTGTACACGCACAACCACGACGCGGCCTACGGCTTCCTGCTCGACGGCGGACCGCTGGACGCGCAGGGACGGCCCACCCGCAGCTCCGGTGTCCGCAAGCTCGAATACTTCCTGAAGGTCACCGACCCGAAGGCCGTCTGGCTGGAGATGGACATCTTCTGGGCGCACGTCGCCCAGTACAAGTTCCACACCTACACCGCCCTTGACGGCTCGCAGCAGGAGAACGTCTTCGACCCGGCGGCCCTGGTCCGCCGCAACAACAAGCGCTACCCGCTGTTCCACGCCAAGGACGGCGTCGCCAACACCACCAGTGGCGACGGCTACGACATGGTCCCGTTCGGCACCGGAATCATCGACTACCGGACGTTCTTCAGCCGCGTCGGAGAGGCGCGCTACCGCAACCCGATGGTCGAGCAGGACAACGCACCGAGCTCGACCGACCTCGCGCAGTCCCTGAACCACGCGCGGATCGGCTACGAGGGCATCGCGGCGCTGCGCAAGTAGGGAGAGGCCCGGCGCGGCCGCGTCAGCCGATGCCCTGCCGGTCGGGCAGCAGCGAGAACTCCCGCTCGGCGGCGTCCGGCACCGCGTGCTCCACCGCCTGTACGGTGAGGGCGCGGTGCCGGACGAGCGGCCCCCGCCGGTCCGGTCCGGCCAGCGGCATCAGGTCGTCGATCCCGGCGAGCAGCCGCCGCGTCACCTGCGGAACACCCGCCGCACACCGGCGCACCTCCTCGAAGCCCAGGTCCACCAGGTCCTCCCACGACGGCACCTCCTGCACCAGCCGGACCGCGCCCTTGCGGTCGCGGTGGTGCACCGTGCCCAGCGGCAGCCGCACCGCCGCCGCCAGGAACTGCACGATCCGGTCCAGGCACTGCACGGCCGTCGTCGGGTCGTTCGTCGCGGCGGACAGCGCCCGCAGCGCGATGTCCGACAGCTGGCGCAGCCCGAACGCCAGGTCCTGGTGCAGGGTGCGCTCCACGCCCACCGACACCGTGTACCGCAGCGCGTGCCGGGACGGGGCCGCCCCGCCGTGCACGGCGAGCACCGGCGTCCCCGGCACCACGAAGTCCCCGAGCCGGGGGATCAGCCGGAGCACCACCCCCTGGCGCCGGGCGGCCCGGACCAGCCGGGCGACGTTGACATCGCGGAGCACGCCGGCCCGCCCCTCGTACAGGATCTGCCCGGTCTCGTCGGGCAGCGGCTCCTCGCCGGGGCGGCCGGCGGGCATCCGGCCCAGCACCCGGAAGGTGTCCCGGGTGATGTGGTCGAGGACGGGCCCGATCTGCATCAGACGCAGCGTGGAGCTCACGTACGCGATGAAGAGGAGCAGGCTGAGACCGACGAGCAGGGCGGTCAGCACGCTCTGCACGAACGGCAGCGAGGTGACCCGGCGCGGGTCGGTCTCGCTCTCGTACGAGCTGAGGACCAGCAGCGAGAACACGAACGTCGCCAGGAACACCGACAGGGTCAGCTTGCTGATCCGGCTCCGTACGAAGATCCGCACCACCCGGGGCGTGAGCTGGCCGCTCGCCATCTGCACCGCGACCAGCGAGATGCTGAAGACCACACCGATGAAGGTCATCATCGCCGAGCTGACCGTGACGACGATCTGCTTGGTGTCCTCGGCGACCTTCACCAGGTCCTGGATCTCGTCGTACGCCCGCTCCTCGCGCAGGTACGAGACGATCTGCTCGTCCACCGCCGAGGCGGCGAACCAGAGCACGCACGCGACGACGAGCGTCATGGCCGGGGCGAACCAGAAGGTCTCGCGCAGATGCTCGCGCAGCGGCGACAGCGCGCGGGGAGTACGGGAGCCGCGATCACTCATGGTGGCGAACGTAACCCGCCCCGCCCGCGAAATGGCTCTGCGGCACCCCGGCACCGCACTGACCAGCGCGATGTCCACCGGCAGGCCCCCGATATCCAGGTGAAGGGCACCCCGAACCCCTGGTATTGTTTTCTTTGTCGCCGCGGGAAACCGGGGCGGATCACCTGGTCCGGGTGGCGGAATGGCAGACGCGCTAGCTTGAGGTGCTAGTGCCCTTTATCGGGCGTGGGGGTTCAAGTCCCCCCTCGGACACTCATCCAGTTCCCACGGTTCATCGCGAACCGTGGGAATTTCTGGTTTCCGGGCGGCCCCGCGCCGCGGCCGGAGGAGCCGATCACCCCTTGGAGGACCCCGGTGGCTGTCCAGCGGATCACGACCCGCAACGCCCGCTTTCAGCAGTTCCAGACGCTGCTCACCAACCGGACCAAGCGCGGCCGCGCCCGCGAGTTCCTCGTCCAGGGCGTCCGGCCGATCACCATGGCCGTCGAGCACGGCTGGACGGTCCGCTCCCTCCTGTACGACGCGAGCCGCCCGCTGTCCCGCTGGGCGGAGGAGCTGGTGCGCGGGATCACCACGGAGCGCATCGCCATGGCCCCCGACCTGCTCGCGGAGCTGAGCGAGAAGGCGGAGGGCGCCCCGGAGGTCCTGGCCGTGGTCGAGATGGAGCCGGACGAGCTGTCCCGCATCCGGGTCGACGAGGACTTCCTCGGCCTGGTCTTCGACCGCCCGACGCAGCCCGGCAACATCGGCAGCATCGTCCGCTCCGCCGACGCCTTCGGCGCCCGCGGGCTCATCGTGACGGGGCACGCGGCCGACCCGTACGACCCGAAGGCGGTCCGCGCGACGACCGGCTCCTTCTTCGCCCTCCCCGTCGTCCGCACCCCCTCGCACCGCGAGGTCGGCGCGTGGCTGGACGCGGAGCGCGACCGGGGCCGCCCGGTCCTCGTCGTCGGCACCGACGAGGACGGCGAGTGCGACGCCTCGGAATTCGACCTCACCCAGCCCGTCCTGCTGCTCATCGGCAACGAGACGGCGGGCCTCAGCAGCGCCTGGCGCGACCGCTGCGACCACATCATCAGCATCCCGATGACGGGCTCGGCCAGCTCCCTCAACGCCTCGAACGCGGCGTCGATCGTGCTGTACGAGGCACGGCGGCAGCGGTTGGCGCAGGCGCGGCGCTAAGCGCCTGCGTCCCGGGCGGACAGGGCGGCCAGATAGCGCGGCAGCGCGTTGGACGCGAGGGACAGCGGAAAGCGGGCGCCGAGCTGACCGTCCGGGCGTACGACGAAACCGGTCGGCCCGTCCGGCCGGTAGAGCCGGGCGAACTCGCCGCCCGTGTCGCGGTAGCCGGGCGCGTCCGCCGGCGCGTCGCCCGCCAGGACGGTGACGCTGTCCATGCCGCCCACGTCCGCCGCGTCGACAGCTTGCGGCGCGTACCGGAGCAGCACATGGCCCGTCCGGCCCCGCAGTACGTCGAGCAGCCGCAGCGAGTATGCCGCCACCGGGTGCGTCAGACCGGCGCAGTCCGGGGCGCGGTCGCCGGGCTGCGGGGCGTCGGCGGGCCCGTAGGGGGTGCCGGACAGCGGTCCGTCCCGGTAGTCGACGAGCAGCTGGGCCTCGCGGAGCAGTACGGTCCGCAGGTCGTCGGCGTCGTTCTCGACACCCCGGGTGGCGTGCCGGACGGTCCGCCCGACGACCTCCTCACCCACCGGGCGGCGCTCCGCGTCGTAGCTGGTCAGCAGCGCGGGACCGGCCTCGCCGCGCACCACGAGGGCGAGTTTCCAGGCCAGGTTGCAGGCGTCCTGGATGCCCGTGTTCATGCCCTGCGCCCCGGTCGGCGGGTGGATGTGGGCGGCGTCGCCCGCGACGAAGACCCGGCCCTCGCCGTACCGGTCCACGATCCGGTGGCTGATCCGGAAGACGGACGACCAGCGCATCCGCGACAGGACGGCAGGGCTCGGCGCCAGGCGGTCGACCACGGCCTGGATGTCAGCGAGCGCCGGCGTGCGCCCGCCCTCCAGCCCGTGCGCCACCTCTCCGCCGTCCGCCGGACCGGTGGAGAGCGCGGGCGGCACCAGCATGGACATTCGGTAGCGGCCCGTCCCCGGCAGCGGGATGCAGACCAGCAGATCGTCCGTGGACCCGTCGGCCGCGGTGTGACTGGCACGCACCCCGTACCCGTACGGCAGGTCCCAGTCGGCCTCGACGTCGGCCAGCATGTACTCCTCGCCGAACGCCCCGCCCTCGAAGGAGAGCCCGAGCCCCTTGCGCACGGTGCTGTGCGCACCGTCGCAGCCGACCAGATATCCGGCCCGCACCTCCTCGGTCCCGCCGGAGGCCGTACGCAGCCGCGCCGTCACCCCGTCCGCGTCCTGGTCGAAGCCCTCCAACTCGGTCCCGCGCTCGACGACCGTGCCGAGACCGGCGACGTACTCCTCCAGGATGCGCTCGGTCTCGTACTGCGGAAGCGAGGCGAAGCCGTAGGGCACCTCGGGCGGCAGCGCGAGCTCGATCCGGGCCACCTCGGCCCCGTTGACGTGGATGAGCTGCCCGTACATCGGCGCCGCCGCCTCCAGTACGGCCCCGGCCAACCCCATCCGGTCCCAGAGCTCCAACGTGCGCGGCTGGATACCCACCGCCTTCGCATACGGCAGCCGGCCCGCCAGCCGGTCGACGATCCGACACACCACCCCGCGCCGTCGAAGCTCCGCCGCGACACTCAACCCGACGGGCCCGGCGCCGATGATCAGGACGTCGGTGTCGTTGGAGTGCTCACTGGAGCGCGTGTGCGCCATGGATGCCTCCTGGTGCGTTGGCCCGCGGGATGCCCGTACTCATGGTCGCGCAGCGGAGGGTGGCCGGCGAGCGGACGGAACGGCCGGTGCGGATTGCGCGACCGATTCCGTCGGCGAGGATCGCGAAGTCTGGTTCGGCGTGAGCGCCGGCCCGTGGTGCGGGTGCTGTGGCAGGGTCGGGGCCATGCCCTTCGATCACAACGACCACTACCACCGCCTGCTGCTGCGCCAAGTGCCGCGCGACTGCGGGGCGGCGCTGGACGTGGGGTGCGGGACCGGGCGGTTCGCGCGGCGGCTCGCCCGCCTGGGCATGACGGTCGACGCGGTCGACCCATCGGAGGAGGCCATCGCGGAGGCCCGCGCCCTCTCAGCACCTGACGGACGGTCAAGTCTCATGGAGATGAGTGGGTTTCGACCTTGAACATGCCGAGGTCCTGGCGGTCGTCGAATTCCAGGTACCCAGGTTGTCCGTCCGGGACCATGAGGACCGTGGTCCCGGACGCACGAACTCGCCCGGCCGCGGGTCCGGTTCGTTCAGGAGGGTCTCCTCGGCCATGCCGAGCCCCGCGCAGTTGCCGCTGGTCACTTCATCGATGGTCTTTGTCTCGCCGTCCTTGCCGGTCCACCGTGCGTGCGTCAGCGGGTTTCCCGGATCGGCGACCTCCGGGTCGAGCCCCGCGTCGTTCGGCAAGCGGCCGGCCTGTTTCAGCTCTGTCAGGGTCACTTCGGCCGAGGTCGCGGGGATATCGAGCGTACTGTCGGGCGAGATCGCCACGGGGAGCTTCTTGCCCTCCTTGAGGACCCGTACCTGGTCACTCCCTCCGGAGTAGTTCCTCGCCTCAGCTTGCGCCCCGGGAGCGCGGGGCGCAGGTCGGCGTCCGTGTCACTTCCGCTTCGCGTACACGATCAGGTTGTCCACCGGGTGGCCGGCCGCGTCGAAGGCGCCGTCGCAGGTGATCAGGCGCAGGGCGCGGTCCGTGGTGCGGCCGTAGACGCGGGCCGTCGGGAAGGCGTGCTTGCTCACCGTCTCCAGGGCGGTGACCTCGAAGCGGACATCCTTGCCCCGAGCGTCCCGGACCACGATCTCCGCACCCTTGGCGATCTTCTTCAGGTCGTGGAAGACGGCCCGGCCGAAGCGGGTGTCGTTGTGGCCGATCAGCACCGCCGCGCCGGGCTGACCGGGCACGGCGCTCCCCGTGTACCAGCCGGTCGTCATGCCCTTGTCGGCCGGCGGGACCTCGACCGAGCGGTCCGGGTTGAGGCCGAGCCGCATGATGTCGCTGTCCACGCCCAGGGACGGGATGGAGACATGGGCGGGCGGCTCGGCGGTGGCGGCGGCGCTGGGGGCGGGAGCCTCGGCGGCCGCCGCCGACGCGGGGGCCTTGGAGGGCTGCGGTGCGGGGTCGCCGGAGCAGCCGGTCAGTGCGGCGAGGGCGGCGAGGGTGAGGGCTGCGGTGAGGGGAAGGCGGGTGCGGGGCATGGGTCGGGGCTCCAGGGGTCGTACGTACGGCAGTGGCGCCGCCCGGGTCGTTAGGGCGGCGCCACTGCGGCTCATCGGGTGCGGGGCGCGTCAGCCGTCGCGGCGGGCGGTGCGGCGGCGTACGACGAACGTCCCGGCGCCGCCGAGCAGCAGCGCGGCGGCCGCGGAGCCCGCGAGGGCGGTCGTGCCGCTGCCCGAGGAACCGGCGGGCTGTTCACCGGCCGCGACGCCGCCGCGCGGCGCGGCGGACGGGACCGCCGAGGGCGGCTCCGTCGCCTCGGCCGACGGCACGGCGGACGGTTCGGCGGACTGCTCCGCCGGGGGGCGGGTCGGCGCGGCCGACGGCTGGGCCGAGGAGTCGGCGAAGGCCGCGGTGGCCGGTACGCAGACCGCACCGGCCGCGACGGCGGCGAGGAGGGCGGTACGCAGGGTGGTGCGCAGGGGCATGGGCAGGGCTCCGATCCGGATGGGCCTCAGGGGCGGCCGCGGTGCGGGTGCGCACCGCGGCGCGAGGCGTGCGGACAGGCTCGCGCCAAGTTGTGAGGAAGCTGTCAGACCGTTGTGTTCATCGCATCAGGGCCGTCCGGAGTGCCGGGGGGCGTGGTGTCGGCCGGGAAGCGGAGCGTGAACACCGAGCCCTCGCCCAAGGTGCTCACCGCCGTGGCCGTACCGCCGTGCGCCTCCGCCAGCTTCCGCACGATCGCCAACCCCAACCCGCTGCCGCCCGTCCGCCGCGACCGGGACTTCTCCCCGCGCCAGAACCGGTCGAAGACGCGGGCCACGTCGTCGGCCGGGATGCCGCTCCCCGTGTCGGCGACGTCCACGAGCACCGCGTCCCCGTCCTCGGAGCCGTACGCCCGCAGCGTGACCGTCCCGCCCTCCGGGGTGTGCCGTACCGCGTTCGACACCAGGTTGCCCACCGCCTGCCGAAGCCGGACCGGGTCGGCAGTCAGCGGGGGCGGCGGGCGGTCCGGCGGCCGGACCCCCAGCGCGACGCCCGCCGCGTCGGCCCGCGCCTGGTGTGCGGCGGCGACCTGCCCCAACAGCTCCGCCACGTCCACCGGTTCGGGGTGCAGCCGCAGCGCGCCGGCGTCCGCCTGCGCCAGGTCCTGGAGGTCGTCGATGATGTGCTGGAGCTGGACCGCCTCCGTGTGCAGGAAGGCGATGAACTCCGGGTCCGGGTCGGCCACTCCGTCCTGGGCCGCCTCCAGCCAGCCCCGGATGTTGCTGAGCGGGGTGCGCAGTTCGTGGGCGACGTCGCTCACCATGGCCTTGCGTTGCGCCTCCAGGCGGGCGCGGTGGGCGGACATGTCGTTGAACGTGGCGGCGAGGCGCCCGATCTCGTTGTCGGCGGCGACCACCACCGGCGCGGTGTCCTCCCCGTCCCGCATCCGCTGGGCGGCGCCCGTCAGCGCCCGCAGCGGGCGTACGAGGCGGGCGCCGACGAGCACCGAAGCGCCCACGGTCAGGGCCAGCACCAAGGCCGCCGCGCCCGCGATCCGCGCGGTGTTCGCCGGTGAGAGGTCGAAGCCGGGCACGGTCCCGCCGCCCGGGTCGCCGATGAACAGCAGGGCGGGCGACGCCACGTACGAACTCAGCTGCTCCCGGCGGGCCGTGCCCACACAGGAGGCGACGGCCCGGTCGTTCTCGCTGGTGGCCGCCGCCTGCTGGTCGCCGGGGCCCGGCACCGCGCTGGGCTCGGCGCTCGGCTCCTCGCGGGGCGCCTCGGTCGGCACCGCGCGCGGCTCGACGCTCGGCGGCATCGTGGCCATCGGCGCTGCGGGCACCGGCACCGCCTCCGCCGGTACGGGCTCGGCCGCCTGCCCCCAGGACAGGCCCAGGCTGAGGTGGACGCCGTCGCGGCCCTGGCGCTCCAGACAGGCGTCGGCCAGCTGGTTGAGGGCCTTCAGCGCCTTCCGCTCCGTGGCCGTCGGGGTGTCCAGCTCGTCCACGGCGCACCGTGTGCCCTGGATCCGCTCGGGGTCGTTGCCGCCCACCACCTGGATCAGCGGGCGCCCGCTCGCACCGGCCACCACATCCGCGGCGATCCCGAAGTCGCCCAGGCAGGCCACGCCCCGGTCGGCGGTCTTCCGCAGCCGGGTCCGCTCCGACGCGGGCAGCCGGAACGGCCCCACCGCGCGCGGGTCGACCCGGTCCGTGGTGGTGCCCGTCGCCCCGGCGCCCGTCGACAGCGCGGTGTCCACGGACAGCGGATCGACCACCGCCGACGCCTGCGCCGGGAGCGCCGCCGCGCCCCGGGCCGCCGAGTCGGCCAGCGGGGCGCGGCCCTGGGTCGTCAGCGCGATCCGCCGCCCGGACTGCTCCGCCAGCTCGCGCACCGTGGCCCCGACACCGTCCCAGGTCGGATGAGCCGCCGCGTAACCGAGCAGCCGGTGGTAGATCCGGGCGTCGGCGGCCAGATTCTGGCCCTGCTCCTGCCGGATCGCGCCCGAGGTCGTCTGCACGGCGAGCCAGGCGGTCGCCGCCACCGAACAGGCCGCGACCAGGGCGGAGACCGCGAGGAGTCGGGCGAACAGGCTCTTGCGCAGCGGAACGGTCCGCCGCGCACCGGTGCCGGGGGAGCGGCGCACGCTACGAAGTCGCCGCACGGGCCGCCGCCTTCGCCGGGTCCGTCAGCTTGTAGCCGACACCGAAGACGGTGAGCAGCCGCACGGGCCGACGCGGGGCCGGTTCGATCTTCTTGCGCAGGTTCATCACATGCACATCGACGGTCCGGTCGCTGATGTACCGGTCGAAGCCGTGCAGTTCGCCCAGGAGCTGCTGCCGGGAGAACACCCGGTCCGGCTCGGCGGCCAGCGCGGCCAGGATCCGGAACTCGCCCGGGGTGCACTCCACGGCCCGCCCCTCCACCGACACCACGTGCCGGACCGGATCGACCACCAGCGCCCCCACCCGCAGCACCCCGGCGTCCTCCGGTTCGCCGCCCGCGCCCCGTCGGCTGCGGCGCAGCAGCGTACGCACCCGGGCCATCAGCTCGCGCGGGCTGTACGGCTTCGTCATGTAGTCGTCAGCGCCCAGATCGAGGCCGAGCAGCAGATCGTCCTCCGTGGTCCGGGCGGTGAGCATCAGCACCGGCAGCTCCCGGTGCTCCGCGCGCAGCACGCGTACGACGTCGAGGCCGTCGGCCCGGGGCATCATCACATCGAGGACCAGCAGATCCGGTTCCCGGTGCCGGACCGCGTCGAGAGCCGCGAGGCCGTCCGGCGCGACGGTCACCCGGTGGCCCTCGCGTTCGAGATAGCGGCGGAGCAGCTCGGCCTGATTCTCGTCGTCTTCGGCAACGATCACATGTGCGCACACGCGATCGATCGTAGACAGGGGCTACGCGGTGCCCGCGTCCCGGTGCGCCTCCATCAGCTCGTCGTGCGCGGCGACGATGTCCCAGGCGAGGACCGTGACCATCTCCTCGCGGGTCGGCGTGGAGTCGGTGTGCGCCGAGTACAGCCGCAGATCGCGCTGCGCCGACGCCTTCGCGCACAGCTCCCGGGCGAACCGGGCGTTGCCCACCAGGTCCCCCTTGCCGCCGTCCACGATCGCCGCGCACAGCGAGGTCAGGACGTCGAGCGCGCCCGCGTCCGGCTCGTCGCCCTGCGAGGCCAGCACGGACCGGGCGATCTGCACCAGTTCCTCGGCGGAGTACGAGGGGAAGTCGACGCGGGTGTTGAACCGGGAGACCAGTCCGGGGTTGGTGGCGAGCAGCTCCGACATCTCGTCCCGGTAGCCGGCGAGCACCACGACGAGCCGGTCCCGGTCGTCCTCCGCCCGCTTCAGCAGGACCTGAACCGCCTCCTTGCCGAAGGCGTCGCCGCCGTTGAGCCCGGTGATGTTGAGCGAGTACGCCTCGTCGATGAACAGCACCCCGTTCAGCGCCGAGTCGATGACCTCGTTCGTCTTGAGGGCCGTCGACCCCAGGTGCTGCCCGACCAGGTCGGCGCGCTGGGCCTCCACCACATGCCCCGAACTCAGCAGCCCGAGTCCGGCGAAGACCTGGCCGATGATGCGGGCCACGGTCGTCTTGCCGGTGCCGGGCGGACCCGCGAAGACGAAGTGCCGGGGCCGGGCCCCGCCGGGCAGGCCCTGCTCCTCGCGCAGCGCGGACATCCGCAACTGCGCGAGCAGCGTCCGCACCTGGCGCTTCACCGGCTGCAGCCCGATCATGGCGTCGAGCGCTTGCTGCGCCTCGGCGAGCACCTGGGCCCGCTCGTCGGCGGACGGCCCGCCGTCGCCGCCGGAACCGGAACCGGAACCGGCCTGCGACGGGCCCCCGCCCGCCATGGCCGCGACCGGGGCGGCGGGCGCCGGGGCCGGCTTGCTCACCGGGCGGGCCTGGGCGCGCGACTCCACGTCGAGCAGGTCGGGCGCGCACCGGAACGCGTACTGGTACCGCTTCAGCGCCTCCTCCTCGCGGCCCAGCGCCTCCAGCGACCGCCCCATGAAGTACTTCACCTCGGCGTCGAACCTGCTGCCCGCGTCCAGCTTCCCGGGCAGCGCGGACAGCACGTTCAGCGACTCGTGGCAGACCCCCTGGGCGAACAGCGCGCAGCCCACGTACAACTGCGCCTCGTCGCGCAGGAACGCGTCACCGATCCCGGGGGCGAACTTCAGGACGAGCGGCCAGTCCTCCTTCAGGAACGCGTACCGGGTGCAGACGAAACGGGTCTCGTCGCAGTCCAGCAGCGCCGTGGAGAGCCCCTTCCACGCGTCGTCGAGCCGCCGGTCGTCCAGGAACGCCGACATGGCGGCCAGCCACAGATCGCGGGAGTTCTCCAGCCGGAAGGTGACGTAGTGGCCGATCTGGAAGGTGGACCGGAACGGTGTCTGGTACTTCGACCGCAGCGCCCCGAACTGCGCGGAGCTGCGCAGCATGCCGTCCAGCGCAGCCTTCTGGTCGGTGCCGGTCACATGCAGCCCCAGCCAGGCGTCGGTGGCGCCGGGGTCGTGCGTCGTGGCGAGCGCGAACTGTGCGGCGGCCCCGGTGTTGTCCCCCTGCCGCATGAGGACCATCCCCTGGTTCCACGCCTGCTCGGCCTTCCTGGCCGACCCCCGGCTCGCGGCACCCTGCACGTGACTCTCCCCTCGCCGGGCGCGCCCGTGGCCCCCCGGCCGCCCGTGATCACATCCGCAACGGTCGTTCAGGATAGCCAACGCCCGGACAGGCCCTAGCGGCCTCCCGGACGTCCACCGCCTCGGATACGATTTCGCTCCCCAACTCCGCTCCCCACCGTCACCGCCGGGAAGTCCGCCTGATGTCCGCCCTCCCCAGCAGCCGGACCCCGGACCGGCTCCGCAAGGGGGTGCGCGCCGCGCTGACCACCCTCGGCACCGGCTTCCTGCGCCACCCCGCCAACACCGCTCTGCGCGCGAACGCGGACGCCGCCGCCCTGCACACCGCCCTCCTGCGCCTCGTCTTCCGGCTCCTCTTCCTCTTCGTCACCGAGGACCGCGACGCCCTGCTGCCCCCGGCCACGACCGCCCGGGCCAGGGCGCGGTACGCGACGCACTTCTCGACGGCCCGCCTCCGCGCCCGCGCGCGCGGCTCCGAGGAGCACGGTGAGCTCTACGCGGCGCTGCGCGCCGTACTCGACGCCCTCGGTGACCCGGACGGGGACCCCGGCCTCGGCCTGCCCGGTCTCGGCGGCATCTTCACCGCTACGGAGGCCGATGCCCCGCTGCACGGCCTGGCCCTGTCCGACGACGACCTGCTGACGGCGGTGCGCCAGTTGTCCGAGGTCCCGGACCCGGGGACACGACGCGCCCGCCCGGTCGACTTCGGCCGCCTCGACGCGGAGGAACTGGGCTCCGTCCATGAGGCGCTCCTCCAGCTCGTCCCCCGGATCGACGCGGCGGACGGCGCCTTCGCGCTGGTCGGGCTGCCGGGCAACGCCCGTAAGACGTCGGGCTCCTATTACACGCCGGCCGCCCTCGTGGAGTGCCTGCTCGACGCCGCGCTCGACCCCGTCCTCGACGCCGCCGTCGCACGCGGCGAGGCAGCGGGCGCCGCCGACCCGGGCGAGGCCGCCGCCCGCGAGCTGCTCGCCCTCACCGTCTGCGACCCGGCCTGCGGCTCCGGCCACTTCCTCGTGGCGGCGGCCCGCCGCATCGCCCGGCGCGTCGCGGCGGTGCGCGGAGGCACGACGGAGCTGTTCCGCGACGCACTCCGCGAGGTCGTCGCCCACTGCGTGCACGGCGTGGACCTGGACCCGATGGCCGTCGAACTGGCCAGAATGGCGCTGTGGCTGGAGGCCCCGGAGCCCGGCCGGCCGCTCACCTTCCTGGACGCGCGCGTCAAGCACGGCAACGCCCTGATCGGCGCGGCACCGGACCTCGTGCGGCACGGCATCCCGGACGCGGCGTTCACCCCGCTCGCGGGCGACGACCGCGCGCACGCCAGGGCCCTGAAGAAGCGGAACAGGGCCGAGCGGAACGCCTCGTGCGCCCGGCCCGTCGTACCGGCGCGCGAGGCCGCCGACGCCTGGTGCGCCGCGTTCCTGTGGCGCAGGACGGCGGACGCGGCGCCGGCGGTGACCGACGCGGTCCTCCGCGACCTGCCGGGCGCGGACCGGGCCACCCACGAGGAGATCGCGCGGCTGCGGGACCGGTACGGCTTCTTCCACTGGTACCTGGAGTTCCCCGAGGTCTTCGGCCCGGACGGGGGCGGCGGCTTCGACTGTGTCCTCGGCAACCCGCCCTGGGAGCGCATCAAGCTCCAGGAGCAGGAGTTCTTCGCCCAGCACGACGCGGAGATCGCCGTTGCGAAGACGGCCGCCACCCGCAAACGCCTGATCGCCGCGTTGAAGGAGGACCCGGACCGGGCCGCCCTGCACACCGCCTTCGAGGCGGCCAAGCGCACGGCGGAGCGGACGAGCCACTTCCTGCGCGACGGTGGACGGTATCCGCTTACCGGGCGCGGTGACATCAACACGTACGCCGTGTTCGCCGAGGCGGGCCGTGCGCTGACCGGCCCGCGCGGCCGGATGGGCATGATCGTGCCGACGGGCATCGCCACGGACGCGACGACCCGCTTCTACTTCAAGGACCTGATCGACGGCGGCGCGCTCGCCGCCCTGTACGACTTCGAGAACGCCGCGCCCGTCTTCCCCGACGTCCACCGCTCGTTCAAGTTCAGCATCCTGTCCCTGACCGGTAGCGCCCTGCGCGAACCCGCCGCCCGGTTCGCCTTCTTCCTCCGCGACCCGGCCGAACTCGTCGACGAGTCACGGGTGTTCGCGCTCACGCCGGAGGAGATCACGCTCCTCAACCCCAACACGGGCACCTGCCCGGTCTTCCGGACCCGCCGCGACGCCGAGATCACCCTCGGCGTCTACGCACGGCTCCCCGTCCTGATCAAGGAGGGAGCCCCGGACGGCAACCCGTGGGGCGTCGCCTTCGGCACGATGTTCCACATGGCCAACGACTCGCACCGCTTCCGCACCCGCGAGGAGCTGACGGCCACCGGCTGGCAGCCGGCCGGGAACCACTATGTCAACGGCGACCGGGTCATGCTCCCGCTGTACGAGGCCAAGATGGTCGACGCCTACAACCACCGCGCGGCGGACGTGGTCAAGAGCGCCACCGCCGTGAAGCGCCAGAACCAGCCCGCCTATCTGACGGCCGACTCCTGGGCCCGCGCGTCCCGCCTGGCCGTCCCCGGCAACTGGGTGGACCGCGCCGAGACACCGCCCGGCACCCCGCCCGGCCGCCTCGCCTTCCTCCGGATCAGCAGCCCCACCAACCAGCGCACCATGATCTCCGCCATCCTGCCCCCGGCAGCCATCGGCGACTCCGTCTTCCTGCTGCACACCAGGAACTCAACGGACAGCGCGGCCCTGGTGGCCCACTTCAACTCCTTCGTCTTCGACTACGTCACCCGCCAGAAGGCCGCAGGACTCAACCTCAACTTCTTCTACGTCCGCCAACTCCCGGTCCTGCCACCGGAGACCGTCCACCGCCACACGGACTTCCTGACCCCGCGCGTCCTCGAACTCACGTGCACCGCGCACGACATGGGCCCCTTCGCCGCCGATCTCGGCGACACCGGTGGCCCGTTCCGCTGGAACGAGAGCCGCCGCCACCAGATCCGCGCGGAACTCGACGCGTTCTTCTTCCACCTGTACGGGATCGGCCGCGCCGACACCGCGTACATCCTGGACACCTTCCCCATCGTCCGGCGCAAGGACGAGGCCCGGTACGGCGGCTACCGCACCAAGGAGCTCATCCTGACCGCGTACGACCGCATGGCCGCCTCGCGGATCGCGGCGGGCGGCACGTACACCTCACCGCTCAGCCCGCCGCCGGGTGACGGGCCCCGGCACCGGTGCGGCGCCTGATCTCGGCGAGCGGGAATGGATCCGGTCCCGGTGGGTAGGTTCGCCGACTGTTCCGCCCGGCGTCACTCCGTGCACCCTGCAAGGGCCTTACGCGGAGACCGGCGGGTCTGGAACACTCCAGTCGCTTCCACCCGCATCCCCCCACCGCGAAGGCTTCCCTCCATGGCAGAAATCGACCGCCGCCGGCTCCTGAAGCTCGCCGGGGGCTCCGTCGCCCTCACCGCTCTGTCGAGCAGCATCGCCCGTGCCGCCTCGCTCCCCGCGCGGGGGCGTACGGGCACCATCCAGGACGTGGAGCACATCGTCGTCCTGATGCAGGAGAACCGTTCCTTCGACCACTACTTCGGGACGATGAAGGGTGTACGCGGCTACGGCGATCCGCGCCCCGTCACGCTGCCCAGCGGCAAACCGGTGTGGCACCAGGCGGACGCGGCGGGCAAGGAGGTGCTGCCGTTCCGGCCGCCGGCCGACAAGCTCGGGATGCAGTTCCTCCAGGACCTGAACCACGACTGGGCGGGCGGCCACCGGGCGTTCAACAAGGGTGCCTACGACCAGTGGGTGCCCGCCAAGACGGCGACCACGATGGCCCACCTCACCCGGGAGGACATCCCGTTCCACTACGCGCTCGCCGACGCGTTCACCGTCTGCGACGCGTACCACTGCTCGTTGATCGGCTCGACCGACCCCAACCGCTACTACTTGTGGAGCGGTTACACCGGCAACGACGGCGCCGGCGGCGGGCCCGAGCTGGGCAACGACGAGCGCGGATACGGCTGGACGACCTACCCGGAGCGGCTCCAGGAGGCCGGGGTGTCGTGGAAGGTGTACCAGGACATCGGCGACGGGCTGGACGCCGCCGGGTCCTGGGGCTGGATCGGTGACGCCTACCGGGGCACGTATGGCGACAACTCGCTGCTCTACTTCAACAGTTATCGCGACGCCAAGCCGGGCGACGCCCTGTACGACAAGGCCCGCACCGGCAGCGACCTGAAGAACGGGGGCGGACTGCTGGACGACCTCAAGGCCGACATCAAGGGCGGGACGCTGCCCTCGGTGTCCTGGATCGTGGCGCCCGAGGCGTACAGCGAACACCCCAACTGGCCCGCGAACTACGGCGCCTGGTACATCGCGCAGGTGCTGGACGCGCTGACCTCGGACCCGGAGGTGTGGGGGCGTACCGCCCTCTTCATCACCTACGACGAGAACGACGGCTTCTTCGACCACGTCGTGCCGCCGTACGTCCCCTCCGGTCCCGCGCAGGGGCTGTCCACCGTGGACACCGCCGCCGACTACTTCCCGGGCGACCTGCGGTACGCGGCGGGTCCCTACGGGCTCGGCCAGCGGGTGCCCATGACCGTGGTGTCGCCGTGGAGCACCGGCGGCTACGCCTGCTCGGAGGTCTTCGACCACACCTCCGTCATCCGGTTCATGGAGCGCCGCTTCGGGGTGCACGAGCCCAACATCTCGCCCTGGCGGCGGGCCGTCTGCGGCGATCTCACCTCCGCCTTCGACTTCGGGCGCACGGACCCCTCCGCGCCCGAACTGCCGTCCACCGACGCCTACGAGCCCCCGGACGGCGACCGGCACCCCGACTACAGGCCCGTACCGCCCGCCACCGGAGCGGTGCCGAAGCAGGAGCCCGGCTCGCGGCCCACCCGCCCGCTGCCCTACGCGCCGCTGGTGGACGGCGCCGCCGACCCGGCCGCCGGGACCTTCCGGCTCACCTTCGGCGGGGGACCGGCGGCCGGCGCGCAGTTCCTCGTGACGTCCGGCAACCGCACGGACGGGCCCTGGACCTACACCACGCACGCGGGCGCCTCGGTCGGGGACACCTGGAACACCGCGTACTCCAAGGGTGTCACGGACCTCACCGTCCACGGCCCGAACGGCTTCCTGCGCTCCTTCCGCAACCCCGGCAAGGCCGCCGGACCCGAGGTGACGGCCCGTCACAACACCGCGACCGGCAACCTCGAACTCACGCTCACCCACACCGGCACCGGCTCCGTCCGGCTGACCCTGCGCGGCGCCGCCGCCTACGGGGGAGAGGTGCGGGCGGTCACCGTGCGCCCGGGGCAGACCGTGACGCAGACGCTCGACCTGCGTCGCAGCAAGCGCTGGTACGACCTCACCGTCACGAGCGACGCGGACGCCGCCTTCCTGCGGCGCTTCGCCGGGCATGTCGAGACGGGTGCGCCCGGGGTGAGCGATCCGGGGCTGCTGACCGGGTGAGGCCCCGCGCGGACCGGCCGGAGTGACCGTCCAAGGTTCGGGATTGATCGCGAATGACCGTCCTGCTGCACATAAAATCCTTATAGTGAGCGGGTGTTGACCGCGTGATCTCGGCGCGTCCAGTCGTTCGCCACAGGAGTCAGGATTCATGACGCGCCCCTCCCCGGCCGAGTCCGCGCCGGTGTCCCCGGACGCCCTTTCCGGCTGCCCGGCCCACGCCGGCGCCGTCCCGCTCTGGGGCCCCGGCTTCCAGGCCGAGCCCCAGAGCGTCTACCGCGCGATGCGCCGCGAGCACGGGCCGGTCGTCCCCGTCGAGCTGCTCGGCGGCTTCCCGGCCTGGCTGGTCGTCGGATACCGGGAGCTCCACCGGGTCACCAGCGACGGCGAGCTGTTCCCGCGCGACGTCGGCCTCTGGAACCAGTGGCCGAACGTCCCCGACGACTGGCCCCTCCTGCCGATGGTCGGGCGCCCCCTGCCGTCCATCTACTTCAGCGCGGGCAAGGAGCACCTGCGGCACGCCCGCATGGTTACCCCCGCCCTCGAAGGCGCCGACCCGTTCCGCATCCGGCAGCACTGCGAGCAGCTGGCCGACCGGCTGATCGACGCGGTGTGCGCCCGGGGCACCGCCGACCTCGTCGCGGAGTTCTGCGAACCCCTGCCCGTGCTCGTCCTCGCCCGGCTCGTCGGATTCCCCGACGAGGAGGGCGCCGCCATCGCGCGCGTCCTGAAGGGCCTCGCGGACGGGGGACCGGAGGCGCAGAGCGCCCACCAGCGGTTCGGGGAGCACATGGCCCGGCTGCTCGCTGCCAAACGGGCCGAGCCGGGCGACGATGTGACCTCCCGGATGCTCGCGTACCCCGAGGAGTTCACCGATGAGGAGTACACGCTCGACCTCATGGCGATCACGGCCGCCGGACACCTCCCGACCGCCGACTGGATCAGCAACTCGGTCCGGCTGATGCTCACCGAGGACGAGTTCGCCGACTCCATGGCGGGCGGCCGGCGCAGCATCGGCGAGGCCATGAACGAGGTGCTGTGGGAGGACACCCCCACCCAGATCCTGGCCGGCCGCTGGGCCGCCCGCGACACCCAGCTGGGCGGGCAGCGCATCCGGTCCGGGGACATGCTGCTCCTCGGGCTCGGCGCCGCCAACACCGACCCGCTCATCCGCCAGGGCCTCTCCGGCGGCGCGGGCCCGGCCCAGGGCGGCAACGGCGCGCACCTCGCCTTCAGCCACGGCGAGTACCGGTGCCCGTTCCCCGCCCAGGAGATCGCCGAGATCATCGCCAGGACCGGCATCGAGGTCCTGCTCGACCGGCTGCCCGACCTCCGGCTCGACGTCGCCGTCGAGGACCTGGTCCGACGGCCCTCACCCTTCCTGCGCGGCAACACCACGCTCCCCGTCCGGTTCACCCCCGTACGCACGACAGGAGATCTCTCGTGACCTGCCCCCATGCCGCCCAGGCCGCGGCCCAGCCGGGTGCCACCGTCGTCATCGACCCGATGGTCCAGGACCTCGACGGCGAGACCGCCCGGCTGCGCGACGCCGGACCGCTGGCCCGGATCGAACTCCTCGGCGTCCCCGCGTGGACCCTCACCCGGCACGCCGACGCCCGGCGGCTCCTGGTCGACCCGCGCCTGGTCAAGGACATCAACGCCTGGGGGCTGTGGCAGAGCGGCGAGGTGACGCACGCCTGGCCGCTCATCGGCATGATCGACGCCGGGCGGTCCATGTTCACCGTCGACGGCGCGGAGCACCGCAGGCTGCGCACCAAGACCTCCCAGGCGCTCACGCCCCGCCGCCTGGAGGCGATACGTCCCGCCATCGAGAAGTTCACCGCCGAACTGCTGGACGCGCTGGAGGAGGGCGGCCGGGACGGGGCCGTGGTGGACCTCAAGTCGGTGTTCGCCCAGCCCCTGCCCATGCGGGTCGTCGGCATGCTGATGGGCGTCGACCCGACCGAGAACGCCATGCTGACCCGTCAGTACAAGAAGTTCTTCTCCATGCTCACCCCGCAGGACGAACGGCTCGCGCTCCTCGCCGACCTGGACGTCTTCTACGCCGGACTCGTACGCGAGAAGACCGCGCACCCCACGGACGACCTGACGTCCGCGCTGATCCTGGCCGAGGAGGGCGGCGAGCCGCTCACCGAGGAGGAGGTCGTCGGCAACCTCAAGGCCATGGTCGCCGCCGGGCACGAGACCACGATCGGGCTCATCCTCAACGCCGTACGCGCTCTGCTCGCCCACCCCGAGCAGCTCCGGATGGTCCTCGACGGCGAGGTGTCCTGGGACACCGTCATCGAGGAGACCCTGCGCTGGGACACCCCGACCACCCATCTGCTCATGCGCTTCGCCACCGAGGACATCCAGGTCGGCGACGCCGTCATCGCCAAGGGCGAGGGTGTGGTGATCTCGTACCGGGTGATCGGCCGCGACCCCGAGCAGCACGGCCCCGACGCCGACGCCTTCGACATCACGCGCCCCACCCCGATCCGGCACATCACCTTCGGGCACGGCCCGCACATCTGCCCCGGCGCCGCGCTCTCCCGGGTCGAGGCGGGCATCGCCCTGCCGGCCCTCTTCGCGCGCTTCCCGGAGCTGCGGCTCGCGATCCCCGACGCCGAGCTGCGCAACCTTCCGGTGATGACGCAGAACGACATGGAGTCCTTCCCGGTCCTGCTCGGCGGCTGAGCCGATGCGACGGGGAGTCGGCCGGCGGGCATATCGTTGCGGTAGCCGGAAGCCTCCCCGCGTGTCGAAGCGCTTCGACAGTGGTCTGGACATGCTGTCACGGCAGGGCTAGGCTCGCGCTGTCTCTCCACGTCACGGCTGGAGAGAGCGGAGTCGAAGCGCTTCGCCACATCCGACCGTGAGGGAGTTCCGTGGTCACCCTGGCCGAGGTCGCGCAGCACGCCGGAGTCTCCGCGAGCACGGTGAGCTACGTCCTCAGCGGGAAGCGCTCCATCTCCGTCGCCACCCGCGAGCGCGTCGAGCAGAGCATCCAGCAGCTCGGCTACCACCCCAACGCCGGGGCCCGGGCGCTCGCCAGCAGCCGGTCCAACATCATCGCGCTGATGGTGCCGCTGCGCACCGACATGTACGTGCCCGTGATGATGGAGATCGCCATCGCGGTCGCCACCACCGCCCGCACCCACGGCTACGACGTCCTCCTCCTCACCGGCGAGGAGGGCCCGGCCGCCGTGCGGCGGATCGCCGGCAGCTCGCTGGCCGACGCGATGATCCTGATGGACGTCGAGCTGCACGACGAGCGGCTGCCCCTGCTGCGCGAGACGGACCGGGCCGCCGTCCTCATCGGCCTGCCCGCCGACACCACCGGACTGACCTGCGTGGACCTCGACTTCGAGGCGACCGGGGCGCTCTGCGTGGAGCACCTGGCCGGCCTCGGGCACCGCGAGATCGCGGTCATCGGCGAGGCCGCCGCGGTCTACGAGCGCCACACCGGTTTCGCCGAGCGGACCGTTGACGGTGTACGCGCCAAGGCGCAGGAGACCGGCGTGCGCGTGCTGCACCGCCCCTGCGAGGGCGGGTACGCGGCGATGGCCCAGACCCTGTCCCGGATATTCGACGAGCGCCCCGGCACCACCGGCTTCATCGTGCAGAACGAGGCGGCGGTCGAGCCGTTGCTCAACCTGCTGCGCCAACAGGGCAAGGCAGTCCCCGAGGATGTGTCGGTGGTGGCGATCTGCCCCGAGCAGGTGGCCACCCAGGCATCGGTGCGGCTGACCTCCGTCGCCATACCGGCGCAGGAGATGGGCCGCCGCTCCGTCGAGCACGTCGTCGCCAAGCTGTCCGGCCGGGGCACGGACGAAGTCGAGCTGCTGGCACCGGAACTGACGGTGCGTGAGAGCACCGGTCCCGCTCCTCGGTGACTGCGTGAGCCGGCCCCCCGCAGCGGGGGGCCGGCTCCTCAGGCGTGCGGGTCAGCTCGCGGAGACGCCGAATCCGTTCGTACGGAAGTCGAGCCCGCCGGCCGACGAGGTGATCTCGTAGCCGAACTGGACGTCACCGATGGTCTCGTTGCCCCACCAGCCCTTGGTGTCCTTGATCCACTTCAGGATCGGCAGGATGTCCACCGTTCCCGAGGTGGAGTCCGAGGTCCGCAGGAACGAGAAGACCTGGTTGGAACCGTTGTCGCCCTTGTAGACGGTCCAGGTGTGCCCGCCCAGCGTCACAGTGCCCTGGGAGGTGCCCAACGGGCCGACGGCGCCGTTGTAGTTGACCCAGAGCATGACCTCGTAGTCGTAGTCGCTGTCCCAGATGTCGTACGAGGTGTTGTACGCGCCGGACGACGGGACGGTGACGTTGTACGTGCTCTTGAGCGACGACAGCGAGCCGATCGGCTTGTTCACCACCTTCTTGGCGTTCGGGTACGACTTGATGCCGCCGGTGTTCGGGTGGTCCGCCCACACGCCCCAGTCCGATGAGGAGTTGGCCCAGATGGACTGGGTGCCCGCGCCGGAGCCCCAGATGTTGTTGTAGAGGGTGTAGTTGTCGGAGGTGGTGTACGTGCCCCACTGGTCCGACGAGGACCAGACGGCCGCCTGGGCGGGGGCGGCGGCGAAGCCGACGAGGGCCGCGAGGGCCACCGCCGGGGTGAGGGCCAGCCTGCTGAGGGTGCGTGGTGCCATGGGTCGTCCTTCCATGGTGGGTGGGGGGAAGTGCTACCGCGCCCGGAGTTCCAGGACGCGGTCCACGCCGGCCGTCAGCTCCAGGGGAGCCGAGGGGGAGCCGGCGGAGGCTTCGGTGAGGGTGTGGGCCTCGCCTGTGCGGACGAGCGTGTGGCCCTCGCCCGTACGGACGTCGACCCGGGCGTCACGCGTCGGACGCAGCACCGCCGTCGCGGTGCCGTCGGCCGCCCAGCGCAGGTCCATGGACGCGCCGAACCGTGTACGCACACCGCGCAGTTCGCCGCCCGGACACCCCGCGAGCGGCGCGGCCAGCAGGACCAGCCGGCGCGGGGTCGACTGCACCAGCGACTCGATCACGGCCGCGGGCAGCGCGTGGGCCGCGTCCGCGTTGTACACGTCGCGGGCCGGGTAGTGGGCGCTCATCAGCGAGTCGTGGAAGAAGTCGCCCGCGAGGACCGACCGGACCGCCGCCGAGGCCCGGGCCCCGTCCCGCAGCCGGGCCGCGATCAGCGCGTGGTGCAGATGGCCGTGGGCCGAGTCGTTCTCCGCGCCCCGCAGTGCGAGCGCCCGGTGCGCGGCGGCGGCAAGCCCGGGCGTGTCGTACGGGTTGACCGCGTCCAGCGGCCACACCGGGTACAGGTGGCTGAGGTGGCGGTGGTCGTACGTCTCCGCGAGGCCCGGCCACGCCCACTCGGCGAGCGCCCCGTCCTCGTTGACCCGGTAGTCGGCGAGCCGGTCCGCCAGCGCGCGGCGGCGGTCGGCGACCCGGGCGTCGGGGGAGCGGTCGGCCGAGGCGGTGAGCGCGTGGCGGGCCGCCGCGAGGTCCATCGTCGCGTCGACCGTGCCCCAGCTCGCGTTGGCCGGACGGTTCTCCGGCGAGTACGAGGGCACGACGGCCACCCGCCCGTCCGGGCCGGTCCGGACGAGGAAGTCCTCGTAGAACAGGGCGGTCTCGTGCAGGGCGGCGGTGAGCCGGGGGTCCTCGGTCCCCGTCGTCTCCGCGTGCTCGATCAGCGGCTCAAGCAGCCAGTCCGCGCCCGCCGTCCACAGGTGCAGCGGGTAGGCGCGCTGGTAGTGGCGGGTGTGCCCGGACTCGCCGTCCGTGTGCGACGGGGCCACGATGCCGCGGGCCCCGAAGATCGCCCGCGCGTTGTCCCGCCAGTCCGCGAGCTGCCCGTATACCAACGCGGCATGGGCCTCCGACACCTCCGGCAGCGCTGCCGCGGCGGCCGAGGCGATCTGGAGGTTCAGGTTGGCGTTCGTCGTGAAGGCCCCCGACCAGGCGGTGTCCCAGTCGCCCGTCCACAGCCCGGTCAGCCGGGGCGGCAGGGCTCCGGACGCGGACAGCAGGTGGTAGCGGCCCGCCGCGCACAGCCGCTCCAGCAGGGCCGGGCTGTCCGGCCGCCGCACCAACTCGGAGCCGGGAAGCGCCCGTTCGGTCGGGTCCGCGTCCAGCGTGAGCGCCGCCCGTTCGAAGGCGGGCCGGTGCAGCGCCACATGCCGGGCCAGCAGCGCGGCATACCCGTCACCGGGCAGCGCGGCGCACTCCGCCGCCAGATCCAGGTGGCCCGTGTGCCGGCGCACCCGGGTCAGCAGCGACAGGCTCCGCGCCCCCTCGACCCGGACGCCCTCGCCCGCCACCGACACCCGCCCGCCCTCCGCGCGGAGCACCGTCACGCCGGTGTACGCGAGGTCGCTGTCGGGGTAGCCCGCGCGCAGTGTCAGCCGGGCCCCGTCCGGAGTGAGCACGGTGCTCCGGCCGACCGCCAGCCGCGCCGGGGCGCCGGGCAGGGCGTGGTCGAGCGTCACGTCCACGGCGAGCCCCGGCCCCGTGACGTGCTGGACGATGACATCGTCGGCGCGCGAGACGAGGACCCGGCTGCGCCACGACTCGCAGACGGCGGTGATCTCACCCGTGGCGAAGTCGACGGTCCTGCGGTACGCCATGGCCGGGTCGGCGGCGTTCCCGGGCAGCGGCCGGACCCGGGTCTGGAAGGCCGGGTGGAAGGGCTGCACCCAGACCAGCGGCCGGCCCGCGCCGAAGTGCTCCGCCGCCCCGGTGTCCCCGGCGAGCAGCGCGCTCTGGAGCCGGCCCAGCCGGTCCGCCAGCTCGGGCGGCCGGACGTGCCGGCTGCCGTTGGGCCGCACCAGCGTGTGATGGTTGACGATCACGCGGTCGTCGGCCGGGTCGCCGTACACCATGGCGCCGTGCCGGCCGTTGCCGCCGAGGAAGGCGTCCTCCCAGCGGGCGGCGGGGCGCGGCTCCCAGGTGGCGTCGATGTCCGAACGGCCGGTCATGGCGCCGATCTCCGCAGCACCGCGACTCCGTAGCGGCCGAGCGCGATCCGGTCCGTCACCACGCGCCCGGTGAGCAGGTCCTCGTACACGCCGGGCACGGCCACGGTGACCATTTCGCGGCGGTGGTGCAGCAGGAACAGCAGCTCGCCCCGGCGCACCGCCTCCACCCCCTCGGGCAGCCCGGCGAGGACCGGCTCGACCCCGGCCTCCCGGACCACGTCGGCCAGGAGGGCCCGCAGCGCCGGGGGCTCGGGGAGGGTCGACACGTACACCGCGCGGCCCCGGCGCAGCACGGCGGGCAGCCCGGCCAGCTCGCCGTCGCGGTAGGCGGCCGGCACCTCGGTGCCCTCGGCCGCCTCCAGCTCCTCGGACCAGAGGGTGCCCCGGAATCCGTCGCACTCCACGGTCTCGTCCGCGTCCAGCGGCCACCACTCGTGCAGGGTCGCGATCCCGAAAAGCTCGCGCAGGCGGGCGTCCATCCCGCCCGGCCGGACGCGGTCGTCCACGTCCGCGACGCCGCTGAAGAACCCGCACACCAGGCGTCCGCCGCCCGCCACGTACGCCACGAGGTTGTCGACCGCCGCGTCGTCGAGGAGGTAGAGGTGCGGGACGACGACCGCCTTGTACCGGCCGAGGTCGGCGTCGGGGCGGGCGAAGTCCGTGGGCGTGCCGTTCTCCCACAGCGCCCGGTGCCAGCGCCGGATCACCTCCGCGTAGTCGAGGAGCGCGGACGGGGCGCCCTCCTGGGCGCCCGCCCACCAGGCGTCCCAGTCGTGCAGGACGGCGACATCGGCGGTCACGTCCGTACCGGACACGGCGGATCCGATCGCGGCCAGTTCGCCGCCCAGCCGCCGGGTCTCGCGGAAGGCGCGGCCCTGCTCACCCGCGTGGCCGAGCATCCCCGAGTGGAACTTCTCCGAGCCCTGCCGGGACTGCCGCCACTGGAAGTAGCAGATCGCGTCGGCGCCGCGCGCCACCGACTGGAGCGACCAGAGGCGGTTCAGGCCCTCCGGCTTCGGGTGGTTGACGCCCCGCCAGTTGACCGCGCCCGCCGCCTGCTCCATCAGCATCCACGGGCCGGCGGCCTGCGAGCGCGTCATGTCGGCAAGCATCGCGTTGTACTGCCCGCCCCACGGGTCGCGCGGGTCCGGGTAGACGTCGACCGAGACGATGTCCTCCTCGGCCGACCAGGCCCAGGCGTCCTGCCCGGACCACAGCGGCATGAAGTTCGTCGTCACCGGGATGTGCGGGGTGTGCCGGGCGACGATCTCCCGCTCGGCGGTGAAGCACTCCATGAGCGCGTCGGACGTGAAGCGTTTGAAGTCCAGCACCTGGGTGGGGTTCCTCATGTACTGCGCCTTGCGCGGCGGCAGGATCTCCGTCCACGCGTCGTAGTGCTGGCTCCAGAACGCCGTGCCCCACGCCTCGTTGAGGGCGTCGAGCGTCCCGTACCGGGCGCGCAGCCAGCGGCGGAAGTGGCCCGCCGTCTCGTCGCACCAGCAGTGCGTGCAGTACTCGTTGTTGATGTGCCACACGGTGAGCGCCGGGTGCTCCGCGTACCGTGCGGCCAGGTCCTCGGTGAGCGCGGCGGCGTAACGGCGGTAGACCGGCGAGCTGGGGCAGAACTGCTGGCGCGAGCCGTACCAGACGAGGGAGCCGTCCTCCGCGCGCGGCAGCGTCTCCGGGTGCCGCGCCCCCATCCAGGGCGGCGGGGACGCGGTCGGCGTGGCGAGCACGACGCCGATGCCGTGCGCGTGCATCAGGTCCATCAGCCGGTCCAGCCAGCCGAACTCCCTGGCTCCCGGCCGGGGTTCGATCTTCGCCCAGGAGAAGACGCCGAGGGTGACGGAGTTGACCCCGGCCTCCTTCATCAGCCGGACGTCGTCCTCCCACACCTCCTCGGGCCACTGCTCGGGGTTGTAGTCGCCTCCGAAGAGGATGCGGCCACGGGCCGCGTCGCGCAGGGACGGCATGGCGTCTCCGGTTCTCCTGGGTGGGGGTTTAGGGGCCGGTCAGCCCTTCACGGCGCCGGTGAGCATGCCCTTCTGGAAGTGCTTCTGGACGAACGGCGACAGCACCGCGACCGGAATCAGCGCGAGGATCATCACCGCCATCTGCACGGCGAGGCTGTTGATCTGGCCGCTGCTGACGGCCGCGCCCATCGCGCCCGGCGGCACCTGGTGCTGGAGGACCAGCTGACGCAGGATCATCTGCAAGGGGTACTTGTCGCTGTCCTGGATGTAGAGCATCGCGTTGAACCACTGGCTCCAGTAGCCGACCGCGTAGAACAGCGAGATCACCGCGATCACCGCACGCGACAGCGGCATGATGATCTGGAGCAGGATGCGCCACTCGCCGGCCCCGTCGATGCGGGCCGCGTCGATGAGTTCGGGCGCGGTGTCCATGAAGAAGCCGCGCAGCACCAGCACGTTGAACACGCTGATCGCGCTCGGCAGGATCATCGACCAGTAGCTGTCGCTCAGCCCGATCCCGGTGACCAGCAGATACGTCGGGATGAGCCCGGCGCCGAAGAACATGGTCGCCATCAGCGTCATCAGCAGCGGGCGGTGCGCGTACGAGTCGCGGCGGCTGAGCCCGTACGCGCAGAGGATCGAGACGACCATGCTGACCGCCGTGCCGACGACGGTGAGGCCGACACTGACGGCGGCGGCCCGGGTCACCGCGCCCCCGCTCAGCAGCTCCTTGTACGCGACGAAGGTGATGTGCTTCGGCCAGACGACCAGGCCGCCCGCGTCGTTGATGGTCCTCGTGTCGGAGAGGCTGGTCACCAGCACCACCCAGATGGGGACGATGATGACCGCGCAGATCGCGACGAGCCCGAAGCCCTTGAAGGCGAGCCCGGCCTTCGTCGGCTCCTCCTCCCAGACGGGGCGCGGCTCGATCCGCAGGGCGCGCTGGAGGCGTGTCTCGGTGGGGGGCGCCGGCTCCGCCCGCTGGTCCAGGAGAGTTGTCATTTCTTGGAGTACACCCCCTGCTCGCCCAACATGTGGGCGACCTTGTTGGCACCCAGCACCATGGCGACGCTGAACAGCCCCTTGAAGATGCCGGCGGCGGCCGCGTAGCCGAAGTCGCCGGTCTTGATGCCCGTCCACCAGATGTAGGTGTCCAGGATTTCCGAGGCCCCCGCGCCCACCTGGTCGCGCTGGAGCAGGATCTGCTCGAAGTCCAGGTTGAGCGCGCTGCCCACCCGCAGGACGAGCAGCAGGGCGATGACCGGGCGCAGCGCGGGCAGCGTGACGTGCCACATGCGGCGCCAGCGGCCGGCCCCGTCGACGGCGGCGGCCTCGTACAGATCGGTGTTGACGGCGGCGAGCGCGGCCAGGAAGACGATGACGCCCCAGCCGGCGTCCTTCCACACGGCCTGCGCGCTCACCAGGAACTTGAAGAAGCCCGGGTCGGTCATCAGGTCGAAGCCCTCGTGGCCGTGCTCGCGCAGCCACTGGGCGACCAGTCCGGCGCCGCCGAACATCTGCTGGAACACGGTGACGACGAGCACCCAGGAGAAGAAGTGCGGCAGATAGACGACCGCCTGCACCCAGGCCCTGACCCGGGTGCTCATGATCGTGTTGAGCAGGAGCGCGATGGCGATCGGGATCGGGAAGAACAGGACCAGCTGGGTCACGAAGATGACCAGCGTGTTCACGAGGACTTCCCAGAAGCGGTAGTCCTCGAAGATCCGGGTGAAGTTGTCGAACCCGACGAACGGGCTGCCCGTGATGCCCAGGTCGTACACGTCGTAGTCCTGGAAGGCCACGATGTTCCCGAGCAGCGGGATGTAGTTGAAGATCAGCAGCAGCGCGATGGCCGGCATCGTCATCAGGATCAGCGTGCGGTCGCGCCGCAGCCGCTGCCGCCAGGTGATCCCGCCCTGCTCCTTCCGGGGCTTGGGAACGCCCCGGGCCCGCGTCCTGCCCGCGCTCCTCGTATCCCCGCCGTCGCCGTCCCCGGCGCCGCTCCCGCCGGCCGGGGCGCTCGCCCCGGCGGCGGTGCGGTCCGGGGCGGCCGCGACCGTGGCCCGTGCCTTCACCGTGTGCTCCCCATGTCGTGCTCCTGACCCCGGCCGCCGGGCTGTGCGTGCCCGGCGACCCCCAACGTCTCTTACCTGCGTGTCAGTTGCCGGAGCCGTTCTTGTCGAGAATGTCCTGGTACCAGTCGCGCAGCTTGTCGCCGCCGCTCTTCTTCCAGGTGTTCACCGCGTCCTCGACGTCGGCGACCTTCTTGCGGCCCCGGCGGATGTCCTTCTGGAGGTCGTCGAAGGGGGTGTACAGGGAGGCGTAACGCTGCGGTTCGACCACCTGCATGCCGAAGAACAGGGGCTTCTTGATGTACGGCGCCTGGCGCGCCATCCAGCCGGCGTAGTCCTTGGCCAGCTGCGGCTGGTCCGGGTAGGCGATCGAGGTGGGCGGCGAGGCCACGAACAGGAACGTGGAGGGCTGCGCCTCCTCGACACCCTGCGGGGTGTACGTCGGGGTGCCGTCCTTGATCGTGTAGTGGGTGCCCTTCACGCCGTAGTTGGTGAGCATGAACTCCTCGGTGCCGAACGGCGCGGCCGCGTAGTCGGCGATGGCGAGGAATTCCTGGATCTTCTCCTTGGACAGGTTCTTGCTGAGGAAGGTGAAGATGCCCGCCGGGTCGTCCTGCCACAGCACCGGCTTGCCGCCGTCGTGGTGGAAGAAGTCCAGCGCCTGCATGTCGAACTTCGGGTTGGCGGCGGCCTGTTCGGTGACCATGCCCTTCCAGCCGCCGGTGCCGTCGTTGTACATGACGACGTGTCCGCTGGTGAACCGGATCTTGGCGTCGGCGTCCTTGTTGGCCTCGGCGTCCGGGTGGACGTACCCGCCGTCGTGGAGCTTACGGGCGAAGGCCAGCGCCTCCCGGTACGCCTGCGTCTCGATCTTGTGGACCAGCTTGCCGTTCTCCAGCTGCCAGTAGTGCGGCGCGTCCGGGAGCAGCCCGAATATCTTCTGGATGCAGGTCCACAGGTCGTCGAAGGCCCACACCTTCTTCTTGGGGGCGGTGTACTCCTTGCCGAAGGCCAGCAGGTCGTCCGCGCTCGCGGGGACGGCGCCGGAGCCGGTCAGGTCCTTGCGGTAGAAGATCGCGTTGCCGATGACCGGCGTCGGCATGGGCAGGCCGCGCAGCTTGCCGCCGAAGACCGAGTACTGCCAGGCGCCGGTGGGGATGTTGGCCAGGTTGGGGTACTTCTTGACGGCGTCACCCGCGAGATACGGGGAGAGGTCGGCGAACTTCGCGGTGATGGCGTTGCGGATCTGCCCCTGCATGTTCCAGCCGGGGATCGTCATGACATCCGGGATGTCCGAGCCGGCGAGGACCGCGCCGATCTTGTCCTGGTACGTGTTGCCGTCCTGCGGGTCGAAGTTGAGCGTCGCCCCGACCGCCTTGTTCACGGCCGTGTAGTACGGGTTGTTCTTCTTCGGGACCGTGCCCCACAGCGGGGTCATCACCCGGAACGCCGAGCCCTTGCCCGGCACCGCCTTGACCGAGACCACCAGCGGGTCGGGGAGCTTGGTGAAGCCCGGGCTCGAACCGTTGACGCCGGGGACATCGGGCTGGACCAGGTTCAGCGGGGCGTAGCTCGGCACGACCTTCTTCAGGGCCTTGCCCGTGGTCGTGCCCTCCTTGCTCCCGGCACCGGAGCCGGAACCGCCGCACGCGGCGAGCAGCGGCACCCCGCCGGCCACGGCGACGGCCGCCACCGCGCCCGTGGCGAGGAAGCTTCTCCGGCTCGGGGCGGAGGCGGAGGGGGAGGAATTCGGCGTCATTGCGTCAACCCTTCGAGGCGCACCAGGTGCAGCGGTTCAACAGGGAGGCGCCCTACGGTGTCGCCGTCCCGGGGAATCAGGGGCGAGAGCGCCCCGTCGCAAGTCGGTCGAAGCTCTGTCGAAGCGCTTCGATGTTGCAGCGAGGTTAAGTGAAGGGTCTCGGCCGCACAAGAGTCCGTTTACAGATTCCTCCGACCTGTTTCCTTGGCGCCCCTGGTGCAACGAAGGCGCACAGGCGGGAGGGGTCGAGGACGGGGCCTTGACACGCGCGGGGTCGGCCGTTGAGCATCGAAGCGCTTCGAAAGATCGTCCGAGGCTGCTCAGTGGCCCGCACGACGCGCCGGCACCGCCATACCTCCCACCTTTGACGAAGGACCCGCACGTGACGGAACATCCGCAGCCCTTCCGCGATCCGCGACTGCCCTTCGCGGAGCGCGTCGACGACCTGCTCCGGCGGCTGACCCCCGACGAGCGCGTCGCGATGCTGCACCAGTTCGCCCCGGCGGTCGACCGGCTCGGGCTCGCCGCCTTCCGCACCGGCCAGGAGGCCCTGCACGGCGTCGCCTGGATGGGGGAGGCCACGGTCTTCCCGCAGGCCGTCGGGCTCGGCGCCACCTGGAACGACGACCTGGTCCGCCGCATCGGCGAGGCCGTCGGCGACGAGGTCCGCACCAAGCGCGCCCACGACGACCGGGTCGGGCTCAACGTCTGGGCCCCCACCGTCAACCTGCTGCGCCACCCGCTGTGGGGGCGCGGCGAGGAGGGGTACAGCGAGGACGCCGGGCTCACCTCCGCCATCGCCGTCGCGTACACCCGGGGCCTGCGCGGCGACCACCCGCACTACTGGCGCACCGCCCCCGTCCTCAAGCACTGGCTCGCCCACAACAACGAGACCGACCGCGACACCTCGTCCTCCTCGGTCCGCCCGAGGGTGCTGCACGAATACGACCTCAGGGCCTTCCGCGACGCCGTCCGCGCGGGCGCGGTGGCCGGGGTGATGCCCGCGTACAACCTGGTCAATGGGCGCCCCAACCACGTGTCGCCGCTGCTCTCCCGACATCTGCGGAGTTGGACCGAACAGCCCCTGGCCGTCTGCTCCGACGCCGGAGCACCCACCAACCTGGTGGACTCCGAGCACTACTTCGACACCCACGAGGAGGCGACCGCCGCCGCCCTGCGCGCCGGCGTCGACAGCTTCACCGACCACGGCCAGGACTCCTCCGTCATGACCGGCCGCATCCAGGGCGCCCTGAAGCGCGGCCTCCTCGACGAGAACGACATCGACACCGCCGTCCGCCGCCTGCTCCATATGCGCTTCGCCCTCGGTGAGTTCGACCCCGGACTGGACCCGTACGCGGTCACCGACGCGCTCGACACCGAGGCGCACCGGGCGCTCGCCCTGGAGGCCGCAGAGCAGGCCGTCGTGCTCCTCAAGAACGACGGGCTGCTGCCGCTCGACCCGGACGCCGGCCGCACCGTCGCCGTCGTCGGGCTCCTCGCGGACGCCTGCAAGCTCGACTGGTACAGCGGCACCCTGATCCACCGCTCGACCCCGCTCGAAGGACTCCGCGAGCGCTTCGGCGCCGACCACGTCATCCACGCCGAGGGCGCCGACCTGATCCGCGTCAGGTGCGCGGACGGCTGGCTGCGCATCCCCGAGGCGGACCCGGCCGGGGAGGCGGCGCGCGGCTCGGAGGGCGCCCTCGACCCGGCGCTGCTCGCGGGCCGCACCGACCTGCCCCCGCTGATCTGCGCCGACACCCCGTCCGAGCTGGTGCTCGTGGAGTGGGGCGGCGGTGTGATCACCCTGCGGGAGCCGGAAGGCCGCTACCTCTCGGTCGCCGAGGACGGCTTTGTACGCGCCTCGGCGGACGAGCCGGGCGGCTGGATCGTCCAGGAGACCTTCCGGTGGGAGGCGGTGGAAGGGCATGCCGGCGGTCACCGCCTTCTGCACATCGGAACGGGTGGGTATGTCTCAGTCGCCGCCGACGGCGTAAAGGTTGCCGCCCCGGACGAGAAAGATCCGGCCGCCGCCACCGTCTTCGAGATCGAGGTGACCGAACGCGGCGAGGACGCCGTCGCCCGCGCCGCCGCGGCCGCCGACACCGTGGTCGTGGTCGTCGGCAACGACCCGCACATCAACGGCCGCGAGACCGAGGACCGCGCCACCCTCGACCTGCCCGCCCAGCAGGAACGCCTCTGGCGCGCCGCCCACGCCGCCAACCCCCGCACCGTTCTGGCGGTCACCTCCGCCTACCCGTACGCCCTGGCCGACGCCGCCGCCACGCTGCCCGCGCTGCTGTGGACCGCGCACGGCGGCCAGGCGGCCGGCACCGCGCTGGCCCGCGTCCTCGCCGGCGACGTCTCCCCGGCCGGACGGCTCCCGCAGACCTGGTACGCCTCCGACGCGGAGCTGCCGGACCTCCTGGACTACGACATCATCGGCTCGCGGCAGACCTACCTCTACTACAACGGCACCCCGCTCTACCCGTTCGGCCACGGGCTCACCTACACCGACTTCACCTACAGCGACCTGACCGCCGTACGCGAGGGCGACCAGCTCCATGTCTCGCTGAACGTCACCAACACCGGCGCCGTCGCCTCCGACGAGGTCGCCCAGCTGTACGTACGGGCCGTGGCCCCGTCAGTACCCCTGCCGCTGCGCCAACTCGCCGGGCACCGCAGGCTGCACCTGGCACCCGGGGCGGCGGAGCGCCTCGCGTTCACCGTGCCGGTCGAGGAGCTGGGCCACTGGGACGTGGCGCACGGCCGCTGGACCGTCGAGCCCGGCGCGTACGAGATCCAGGCGGGCGCCTCCAGCACGGACATCCGTGGCGTCACGGTCGTCACCGTCGACGGCGAACCGGCCGGGCCGCGCCCCGTCCTGGTCCATGGTCTGGAGGCGGCCGACTACGACGAGCAGCTGGGCACCGCGATCGTGGACCGGGCGAAGACGGACGGCGACGCGGTCACCGCCACCGCCGAGGCCAACGAACTCCTCTACCGCCGCTGCGACTTCGGTGCCGGGGCGGACGGCGTCGAGGTCCTTGCCTCCGGCGAGGGGGCCGTCCTGATCACCGTCGACGGCACCACCGTCACCGTCCCGGTGCCCGCCACGGACGGACCGTACGACCACCGCGCCCTCCACGCCGGTCTGACCGCCTCCGGCGCCGGCGACCTGCGCATCACCCTGCGCGGCACGGTCCGGCTGGCGCGGCTCGGCTTCACGGGGGCCGGCGCGTGAGATCCCGCAGCCTCCCCGTTCCCCCTTCCGATGCCCCCGGCAAGGAGTCCGCATGAAGTTCACCGACGGCTTCTGGCTCATGCGTGAGGGCGTACGCGCCTCCTACGCGACCGAGATCCGCGATCTGAGCGTCGGCGCCGACCGGTTCACCGCGTACGCGGCGGTGAAGCGGGTGGCCGCGCGCGGCGACACCCTCAACACCCCGCTCATCACCGTCGACTGCTTCTCCCCGGCCGAGGGGATCATCGGCGTCCGCACCACGCACCACGCCGGAAAGGCCCGCCGGGGCCCGGACTTCGCCCTCCCCGGGCTCGACCCGGCCGCCTCAGGCGCCCGCACCCGGCAGGACGGCACTCTCACCGAACTCACCAGCGGACCAGTGACGTTGCGCATGGACGCGGACGGGCCCTGGGGCCTCACCTTCCTCGACGCCGAGGGGCGCCGCCTGACCGGGGTCGACGCCAAGGGCACCGCCTTCGCCACCACCCCCGACGACGCCCACCACATGATCGCCCAACTCGCCCTGGACATCGGCGAGAACGTCTACGGGCTCGGCGAGCGCTTCACCCCGTACGTGAAGAACGGCCAGAGCGTCGACATCTGGCAGGCGGACGGCGGCACCAGCAGCGAACTGGCCTACAAGAACATCCCGTTCTACCTCTCCTCGCGCGGCTACGGCGTCTTCGTCAACCACCCCGGCAAGGTCTCCTTCGAGGTCGGCTCGGAGTCCGTGGGGCAGGTGCAGTTCAGCGTCGAGGACCAGTCACTGGAGTACTACATCGTCGCCGGTCCGACACCCAAGGAGGTGCTGGCCCGCTACACCGCGCTCACCGGCCGTCCGGCGCTCCCGCCGGCCTGGTCGTTCGGCCTGTGGCTGACGACGTCCTTCTGCACCTCGTACGACGAGGAGACCGTCACCTCGTTCGTCGACGGCATGGCCGAGCGCGGCATCCCGCTCTCCGTCTTCCACTTCGACTGCTTCTGGATGCGCGAGTACCAGTGGTCGGACTTCCTCTGGGACCCGGACGTCTTCCCCGACCCGGAGGGCATGCTCGCCCGGCTCAAGGAGCGCGGGCTGCGGATCAGCATGTGGATCAACCCGTACATCGCCCAGAAGTCCGAACTGTTCGCGGAGGGCGCCGAACTCGGTCACCTCGTCCGCCGCCCCAACGGTGACGTCTGGCAGTGGGACCTCTGGCAACCCGGCATGGCCCTGGTCGACTTCACCAGCCCCGCCGCGCGCGAGTGGTACACCGGCAAGCTGCGGCTGCTGCTCGACCAGGGCGTCGACTGCTTCAAGACGGACTTCGGCGAGCGCGTCCCGACCGACGTCGTCTGGCACGACGGATCCGACCCCGAGCGGATGCACAACTACTACGCGCAGATCTACAACCGGACGGTCTTCGAACTCCTGGAGAAGGAGCGCGGCCACGGCGAGGCGGTCCTCTTCGCCCGGTCCGCCACGGCAGGCGGCCAGCAGTTCCCCGTCCACTGGGGCGGCGACTGCTTCGCCTCGTTCACGGCGATGGCCGAGTCCCTGCGCGGCGGCCTGTCGCTCTCGCTCTCCGGGTTCGGCTTCTGGAGCCATGACATCGGCGGCTTCGAGGGCACCCCGGACCCGGCGGTCTTCAAACGCTGGCTCGCCTTCGGCCTGCTCTCCTCGCACAGCAGGCTGCACGGCAACGTGTCCTACCGGGTGCCGTGGGAGTTCGGAGAGGAAGCGGTGGACGTCGCCCGGAAGTTCACCCTCCTCAAGCACCGGCTCATGCCGTACCTGTACGGTGCCGCCGCCACCGCCCACCGCACCGGCATCCCCGTGATGCGGCCCATGCTGCTCGAATTCCCGGACGACCCGGCCACCCGCACCCTGGACCGGCAGTACATGCTCGGCCCCGACCTGCTGGTCGCCCCGGTCTTCACGGAGGACGGGCAGGTCGAGTACTACGTCCCCGAGGGCACCTGGACCCACCTGCTCACCGGCGAGACGGTCACCGGCCCCGCCTGGCGCCACGAGACCCACGGCTTCGACAGCCTCCCGGTCCTGGTCCGCCCCGGCGCGGTCCTGCCCTGGGGCGGCGACGACCGCCGCCCGGACGGCGACTGGCTGGACGGGCTCACCCTGCGGGTGTTCGGCGAGGTCACCGGTACGAGCGTCACCGTGCCGGACCACTCGGGCGCCACCGCCGCCACCTTCCGGCTGACGCGCGAGGGCGACTCCCTCACGGTCACCTCCGAACGCATCGACCGCCCGTACCGCGTGGTCGCCGAGGCGACGGGCGCTGTGGGGGAGGGGAAGGGGACGGTCACGGTGCGAGGGGCGTAACCATTCCTTGAACCCTTTCGCATTTGCCTAAAGTCCTTAGGTACGCGCATCATGGCCTTCCCCGGACGAGGAGGGACCATGGCGCGCGCGGGGCTGACCGCCGAACGCCTGACCAGGGCGGGCGCCGAGCTGGCCGATGAGGTCGGCTTCGAGCAGGTGACCGTTTCGGCGCTCGCCCGCAGGTTCGACGTCAAGGTCGCGAGCCTCTACTCGCACCTGAAGAACTCCCACGATCTGAAGACCCGGATCGCCCTGCTCGCCCTGGAGGAGATGGCCGACCGGGGCACCGCCGCCCTCGTGGGACGGGCCGGCAAGGACGCGCTGAGCGGCCTCGGCGACATGTACCGCGACTACGCCCGCGAGCACCCCGGCCGGTACGCGGCGGCCCAGATGACGCTGGACCCCGAAACGGCGGCCGCCAGTGCCGGCCTGCGGCACTCGCGGATGACCCGGGCCATCCTGCGCGGCTACGACCTGACCGAGCCGGACCAGACGCATGCCGTACGGCTCCTGGGCAGCGTGTTCCACGGATTCACCACCCTGGAGGCGCAGGGCGGGTTCAGCCACAGCGCCCCCGACTCGCAGGAGTCCTGGACCCGCACCCTGGACGCGCTGGACGCCCTCCTGCGCAACTGGCCCCCGCCGGGGCAGGCGTAACGACGCCCGACCGCCCCCCCGCGACCCAGGTGGAGCCATGAGCACCGACACGCCCGCACCCCTGCCGTTCACCACCCCCGTCACCCCCGCCCTCCTGCGCGGTGCGCTCGACGTGGAGCGCACCGACGCCGGGCTGCTCCCGCACCGCCTGCCCGCCGCCGCCCGCGCCCAGGCCCCGGACGGCCAGATCGCCCTGGCCGAGGCCCAGCCCTCCGGCGTACGGCTCGTCCTCCGGACCCGGGCCACGGTGGTCGAGCTGGAGGCGCGGCGCACCCGCACCGTCTACCAGGGCGTCCCGCCGAGGTCCGGCGGCCTCTACGACCTGCTGGTCGACGGCGTCCTCGCGGCGCAGTCCTCGGCGAGCGGCGGCAACGTCCTCGACGTCGACATGACGACCGGGTCGACCCGGTTCCGTAACGGCCCGGTCGGGTCCGTACGGTTCGACGGGCTCCCGGACCGCGAGAAGGACGTCGAGGTCTGGCTGCCGTACAACGAACGGACCGAGGTCGTCGCCCTGCACACCGACGCGCCCGTCACGCCCGCCCCGGCCTCCGGCCGCAAGGTGTGGCTGCACCACGGGAGTTCGATCAGCCACGGCTCCGACGCCGCGAGCCCCACGACCACCTGGCCCGCGCGTGCGGCGCTGCTCGGCGGCGTCGAGCTGGTCAACCTGGGCCTGGGCGGCGGCGCCGTGCTCGACCCGTTCACGGCCCGCGCGATGCGGGACACCCCCGCGGACCTGATCAGCGTCAAGATCGGCATCAACCTCGTCAACGCCGACGTGATGCGCGTCCGCGCCTTCGCCCCGGCGGTGCACGGCTTCCTCGACACCATCCGCGAGGGCCACCCGGACACCCCGCTCCTGGTGGTGTCGTCCGTGCTGTGCCCCATCCACGAGGACACCCCGGGGCCCAGCGTCCCCGACTTCAGCGGCCTCGGCGAGGGCAGGGTCCGCTTCGCGGCGATGGGCGACCCCGGGGACCGGGACACCGGCAAGCTGACACTCCGCGTCATCCGCGAGGAACTGACCCGCCTGGTGGACCAACGCTCCGCCGAGGAACCGCAGTTGCACTACCTGGACGGCCGTGAGCTGTACGGCGAGGCGGACGCGGAGGAACTTCCCCTCCCCGACGCCCTCCACCCCGACGCCGCCACGCACCTGCGCATGGCTGACCGCTTCGCGGCCCTGGCCTTCGGGGCGGGCGGCGCGTTCGCGGACAGGGCCTGAACCGCCGCCGGACCGGCCCCCGAAGCAGGGACCGGTCCGGCGGCGGGCACGCCGTCAGGCGCCCGGCGGCACGTGGGTCGGGCGGCCCCGGCCCCGGGTCACCGTGTAGCCGAAGACGCCCGCCAGGGCGGCCAGCAGGCCGCCGCCGGCCGTCCACAGCCAGCGGCTGGTCCACCAGCCGGAGGACCAGCCGTCCTCGGGCTCACCGGCGAGCGCGACCGGCTCGGCGGAGGCGTCGGTGCCGTCCGCGTCGTCCGAGGCCTGCTCGGCCGAGGAGACCCCCGGCACCAGCGGCTTCGACAGGCTGCCGTCCACGTCGACGGACCCGCCCTGGTCCTTCGAGTTCACCTCGACCTCGGTGCGCACCGGCAGACCGAGGTCCGCCTGGGCCAGGTCCAGGACCGTGAGGCGGACGTAATAGCTGCCCGGCAGCGGGTCGTTGGCCCACGGCTCGGCGTTGGCCCGGACGGTACGCAGCACACAGGTCAGCTCGACCGTGGCGGCGTCGGCCGCCGCGGTGCCGGTCTGCTTGCCGTACGCGCACGCCTGGCGGCGGCGCAGCCCGTCGTACACGTCGACCTGCCAGGTCTGCGCCCCGTGCCGGGTGGCGCTCTCGGGCAGCGTCACCTTCGCGGTCACCGTGGGACGCTGCCCGGCGTCGGCCGGGAAGACCCAGTACAGGTAGTCGCCGGTGGAGGCCCCGGCGGTGGCGGTCTCGCCCTGCTGGAGCGCCGTGGCGGTACGGAAGGTGGTGCCGGCCTCCGTAGGGCCCGAGGCGTCACCGGAAGCGCTCGGGCTCGGCGACGCGTCGTCGGCCACGGCGGCCGACGCCCCGGTCAGCAGGGTCAGGCCGGTCAGCAGCGCGCCCGCGAGCACACGTCTCGTACGGGACATCAGCGGGTCCTCCAGACAGCGATGCGCCAGCGTGAGATCCAGCCGAAGAGCAGACCCACGATCAGGCCGGTCAGGGTGAGCAGGCCCAGCAGCCACCAGCCGTGGCCCAGACCGAACGCGGCGACGTCCGCCGCCTCGTCAGGCGCGTCCACCACGTCGACGGTCAGCTCAAGCGGCATGCCGGGGGCGGTCTTCACCGAGGCCGGGGCCGAGAAGGAGTTGGCGACCTGGAGGCACACGGTCTCCGGGGTCTGCTCGTCGTCGTCCTGCTCGGGCTTGGGGTAGCGCAGCCCGGACGAGATGGCGTCGGTGCGCCCCGTCCCGGACTCGGAGCCCCGGACGATCTCGCGGCCGTGCGTGGTCACCGCGCGCAGCAGCATCCCGTAGTCGTTGTTGACGGCGCGGTCGGCGAACACGCTGACCGAGGCGCGCAGTTCCTGACCGGGCTTCACCTCGACCTTGTACCAGCGGTGCTCGGCGAACTTCTCGCGGTCGGTGTAGAGGCCCGGCTTCAGCTCGGGCGCGTCCGTGCAGCTGTCGGCGCCCTTCGTGGCGACCGGGGTGACCACGGGCTCCGCCGCCCGGTCCACCAACTGCTTGACACGGCCCGACAGTTCATCGGTGTGCTGGACGGCCGTGTACGTGCCGCCGGTGGCCTCGGCGATGCAGGTCAACTGCTGGCGGATCTTCGCGTTGGGCACCAGGCCCAGCGTGTCGATGACCAGGTGGATGCCGCGCGCCGCGATGTCGCGGGCGACCTCGCACGGGTCGAGCGGGCCGCAGGTGTCCTCGCCGTCGCTGATCAGCACGATCCGGCGGGTGGAGTCGCCGCCCTCCAGATCGTCGGCGGCGCCCAGCAGCGCGGGGCCGATCGGGGTCCAGCCGGTGGGGGCGAGCGTGGCCACGGCGGTCTTCGCCTCGGTGCGGTCCAGCGGGCCGACCGGGTACAGCTGCTTGGTGTCCTTGCAGCCCACCTTGCGGTCGTCGCCCGGATAGTCGGCGCCGAGGGTACGGATGCCGAGCTGCACCTGCTCCGGCACCGCGTCGAGCACCTCGTTGAACGCCTGCTTCGCCGCGCTCATCCGGGACTGGCCGTCGATGTCGCGGGTCCGCATGGAACCACTGACGTCGAGGACCAGTTCGACCTTGGGGGAGGCTTGTGTGGGGGTTTCGCCGGCCGATGCGGGCAGCACCGAGCCGAGCCCGGTGGCCAGGGTGGCGAGCAGGATGCCCACCCCGGCCATCAGCCTTCTTCTTATGATCATCGCCGGATACTAGTGAACATCAGTTCGCTATCCAAAACGGCTGGTTGCCGCTGTGCGCGCGCACAGCGGCGACGTGATGACCGATCAGACGGGGCGGTCCGCGCCGAGCAGCGGGCCCGCCGCCCGCTCCAGTACGGAGTTGACCCGGTCCCACGCCGTCACATCCCGTTCCACCGCTTCCAGAAGCACGTCGTCGCCCGTCTCCCAGCCGGCCGCGACCGCCACCGGGTCCGCCCCCGTCGCCGCCGAAGCGGCGAGCGCCGCCGCCCCGAGCGCCACCAGCTCCCCGGCCCCCGGCACGATCACCGGCCGCCCGGACAGCCGCCGTACGGTCTCCACCCACACGCGCCCCTGCGCCCCGCCGCCGATCAGGCGCAGCGGCCGGCCCGCCACCTCGGGGTCCGCCGGGTCCAGACCGCAGGCCCGCGACAGCTCGTCGAGCGCCCGCAGCACGGTCACCACCGCGCCCTCGTAGGCGGCGCCGAGCAGCTGTTGCGGGGTCGTGTCGTGCCGCAGTCCGGTGAGGAGACCGGCCGCCGTCGGCAGGTCCGGGGTGCGCTCGCCGTCCAGATACGGCAGCAGCACCGCCTCGCCGCCGGGCGCCGCGTCATTGCGGTCCAGGCCCAGCAGGGCCGCCACCTTGTCCACGGCGAGCGTGCAGTTGAGGGTGCAGGCCAGCGGCAGATACGTACCGTCCGCCGCCGCGAACCCGGAGAGCGCGGCCGACTCCGGCCGGGTCCGGGAGGCCGCGAAGACCGTGCCCGAGGTGCCCAGGCTCAGCACCGGGTGGTCGAGCAGCCCGCCGCCGCCCAGGCCCAGCCCGACGGCGGCGCTCATGTTGTCCCCGGTGCCCGCCGCGACGGCGATCCCGGCGGGCAGCCCCAGCGCCTCGGCGGCCGCCACCGTCAGCGAACCGACCCGGGCCCCGCCGCTCGGCGCGACCTCGGGGAGCAGCGCCGCGTCGAGGCCGATGAGCTCCAGCAGCTCCGGGTCGTAGGCGCCGGTCGCGGTGGAGTACCAGCAGGTGCCCGAGGCGTCGCCCGGGTCGGTGACCGCCCGGCCGGACAGCCGCTCGGTCAGGAAGTCGTGCGGGAGGCGGACCGCCGCTGCCGCCTCCGCGGTCTCCGGCTCGTTCTCCCGCAGCCACTGCCACTTCGACGCGGTCATCGCGGCCACCGGGACGGAACCGGTGCGCGCGGTCCAGGCGTCCGGCCCGCCGAGTGCGGCGGTGAGGGCGGCGGCCTGCGGGGCGGACCGGGTGTCGTTCCACAGCAGGGCCGGGCGCAGCGGACGGCCCTCGGCGTCCAGGACGACCAGGCCGTGCTGCTGGCCGGCGACCGCGATGCCCACGACGTCGGCCGGTGCGATCCCGGACTCCTTCAGCCCGTCCGCGACCGCGTCGCGCAGGGCCTGCCACCACACCTCCGGGTCGCTCTCGCGCGCACCGCCCTCGCCGGTGACCACGTGCGGGGCGCGGCCGACGGCGAGCAGCCGGCCGGTGGCGGTGTCGGTGAACGCCGCCTTGGTGGACTGGGTGGAGCTGTCCACACCGATGACGACGGTATGCGGCGGCATGGCTGACCTCATTCGCTGGTATTTGATCGTACGCAAAACAAATTACGTGATCGAACCCGTCCGGAACAGGCCCTGCTCCGGGTTCGCGGCTTCCACGCGCAGACGTCTCCGCTCCGGGGGCTTTACGTTGCCCGGGCTGCCCGTGCATGATTAGTCATGACAGTGAACAAATTGAGGTTCGGCCGCCCGACCGGCTGCGGACCCACGGCCCCGAAGGCGGCACCACCATGACGGAACGCTTCGCACCGACCCCCGAGGACAAGTTCACCTTCGGCCTCTGGACCGTGGGCTGGCAGGGCCGCGACCCCTTCGGTGACGCGACGCGCGCCGCGATCGACCCGGTCGACTCCGTCCAGCGCCTTGCCGAGCTGGGCGCGTACGGCGTGACCTTCCACGACGACGACCTGATCCCGTTCGGCTCCTCGGACACCGAGCGCGAGGGCATCGTCAAGCGCTTCCGCCAGGCGCTCGACGCGGCCGGCCTCGTCGTCCCCATGGCCACGACGAACCTCTTCACGCACCCCGTCTTCAAGGACGGCGCCTTCACCGCCAACGACCGGGACGTCCGCCGCTACGCCCTGCGCAAGACCCTGCGCAACATCGACCTGGCCGTCGAGCTGGGCGCCACCACCTACGTCGCCTGGGGCGGCCGGGAGGGCTCCGAGTCCGGCGCCGCCAAGGACATCCGCGTCGCGCTCGACCGTATGAAGGAGGCCTTCGACCTCCTGGGCGACTACGTCACCGAGCAGGGCTACGACCTGAAGTTCGCCATCGAGCCCAAGCCGAACGAGCCGCGCGGCGACATCCTCCTCCCCACCATCGGCCACGCCCTCGCCTTCATCGAGCGCCTGGAGCGCCCCGAGCTGGTCGGCGTCAACCCGGAGACCGGCCACGAGCAGATGGCCGGGCTGAACTTCCCGCACGGCATCGCCCAGGCCCTGTGGGCGGGCAAGCTCTTCCACATCGACCTCAACGGCCAGTCCGGCATCAAGTACGACCAGGACCTCCGCTTCGGCGCCGGCGACCTGCGCCAGGCGTTCTGGCTGGTCGACCTCCTGGAGAACTCCGACTACGCCGGCCCGCGCCACTTCGACTTCAAGCCGCCGCGCACCGAGGACTACGACGGCGTCTGGGCCTCCGCCGCCGGCTGCATGCGCAACTACCTCATCCTCAAGGAGCGCGCCGCCGCCTTCCGCGCCGACCCGGCCGTCCAGGACGCGCTGCGCGCCTCCCGCCTGGACGAGCTGGCGCAGCGCACCGCCGAGGACGGCGTGGCCGGCCTGCTCGCCGACCGCTCCGCGTTCGAGGAGTTCGACGTCGACGCGGCGGCCGAGCGCGGCATGGCCTTCGAGGCCCTGGACCAGCTGGCGATGGACCACCTGCTCGGCGTCCGCTGACACCACGGGCAAAGGGGGGAGGGGCGGACGCCCCTCCCCCCTTTTTTTCTTCTACGTCTCAGGCCATCGCCGGACGCGCGTACGCCACCGGGTCGGCCAGCACATCCGTCATCACCAGCGCCGCCGCGCCGCGCGCCGCGTCCCCCGCGACCGACGACGCGCGCAGCCGGCCCCCGCCGGGCGCCCAGAGCCCGGACACGACCCGGCCCGTCAACTCCTCGTCGGCCGGAGCGGCCAGCCACGGCATCAGGTTCCGGTAGATCCCGCCGAGCACCACCGCGTCCGGGTCCAGCAGATTGACCGCCCCCGACAGCACCCGCCCCAGCATCCGCCCGGCCTCCGCGACCGCGCCGACCGCCCGCGCGTCGCCCGCCCGCACCCGCTTCTCCAGCTCCGCGACGCCGAGGCCGCCGCCCCCGTCGACCCCGGCGGCCCGCAGCAGCGCCGCCTGTCCCGCGTACTGCTCCAGGCAGCCGCGCGAACCGCACCGGCACTGCGGACCGTTCGGGTCCACCACCACATGGCCGATCTCCCCGGCGAAGCCGTGCGCCCCGCGCAGCAGCTCGCCGTCGATGACCAGCGCACCGCCCACACCGATCTCGCCGGTCAGATAGAGGAAGCTGCGGATGCGCTCCAGGCCGCCGAACCACAGCTCGGCCAGGGCCGCCAGATTCGCCTCGTTCTCCGAGCGGACCGGCAGCTCCTGATGGCCGGGGTGCTCGGCGGTCAGCGCGGCGGCGAACAGCTCCTCGGCCGGGACCTGGTTCCAGCCCAGGTTCGGCGCCTGGCGCACCGCGCCGCCCGAGACCAGGCCCGGGAGCGCCAGGGCCACGCCGACCGGGTACAGCTCCTGCTCCCGCGCCGAGTCCAGGGTGCGCGCGGCGATCCCGGCGGCCCGTGCCAGGACCTCGGCGGGCGGGGTGCCCCGGTTGTCGAGGTGCTCGGTGAGGCGGACCCGGCCGGTGCCGGCCAGGTCGACCACGCACACCGACACGTAGTCGATGTTGACCTCGACCCCGAGCCCGGCCGGGCCCGTGCGGGCCGTCTTCAGCGCGGTCCCGGGGCGGCCGGCCTGCCCGCTGAACGTCTTGCCGGACTCGGTCAGGAAGCCGGATTCCAGCAGCTGCTCGACCAGCGAGGACACGGCGGCCCGGGTCAGCCCCACGCGCGCGGCGACCCCGGCCCGGGTCGCCTCGCCCTCGCCCTCGTCGCGGACGGCCCGCAGCACGAGGCTCAGATTGCTGCGCCGGACGGTGTCCTTGTCGGCCTTGGGCCCCAGCGGTGTGAGGTTGCTCTTCATATCGGTCCCGAGCCTATGCGATTCCGTACGCCAGTACGGTCGAGCCGGGCCGGGGCCAACCGGCCCCGGCCCGCCTCAGGACGCGGACGCCCCGCGCTCCTTGAGCATGTCGGCCATGAGCGCGATCTCCGACTTCTGGGCCAGGGCCATGCCCGACGCCAGGTCCCTGATCTGCTCGGTCTTCGCCGCCGAGGCCGCCGCCTGCGCCATCTCGGCGCCGGACTTGTGGTGCGCGGTCATCAGCTTCAGGAAGAGGATCTCGGCGTCCCTGCCCTTGGCCGCCCGCAGTTCGTCCAGTTCGGCGTCGGTCGCCATGCCGGGCATCAGAGCGCCGTCACCGCGCGGGGTGAAGGTGTGCCCCATCCACGCCATGGGCGGCCCGGGGGAGCTCTTCGCCCGGCCCCACATCTCCAGCCAGCCCAGCAGCATGCCGCGCTGGTTGGCCTGGGTGTTGATGATGTCGAACGCCAGCCGGCGCACCGCCTCGTCCGAGGTCCGGTCCCTGACGATGAACGCCATCTCGACCGCCTGCTGGTGGTGGACCGCCATGTCACGCGCGAACCCCACATCGGCCGAGGACTCGGCCGGCGCGGACGCGGAAGCCGCCGCCGCGGGCGCCGACGTCGAAGGGCGTACGAAGGTGAGCGCGATCAGCGCGAGCGCCAGCAGCAGCACCGCACCGCCGGCCAGCACCAGGGGCCGCGAGGTGCGCGGCGCGGCCGTCACTTGGCGATCCCGCCCGTGCAGGCGGCGCCCGGCTCCGGGGTCTGCGGGCCCTGCACGTACTTCGTGAAGAACTGCGCGACGCGCGCGTCCGTCGCGCTCTTCACCGTGAGCTGCTTCCCCCAGGCGCTGAGCATCAGCGGCGCCGCCTGGTCCTCCACCGGGCTCATCAGCGAGTACGGCGTGGACGACACCCGCTCGTCAAGTTTCTTGAGGTCGGCGGGCTTCGCCTTGCTGGTGTACGTGACCCACACCGCGCCGTGCTCCAGCGAGTGGACGGCGTTCTCCTTCGGTATGGACTCGGTGTAGACGTCACCGTCGCAGTTCATCCACACCGGGTTGTGGTCGCCGCCGACCGGCGGGTTCATCGGGTAGTCGACCGTCTTCTCCACATGGTTCTGCGTGAGTTTGTCCCAGCTCTTCTCGCCGGTGACGGGCGAGGTCTTCGCCTTGGCGTCGGCCTTGTCCTGCTCATCGGCGGCGTTCATCAGATAACCGCCCCCGACGACGAGCCCGGCGACCACCAGCACGCCGACGGAGAGCGTGATGATCCGGGAGCGGCGCTCACGCGCCCGCTCCTGACGGCGCGCCTCCTCCAGCTTGGCGCGGCGGGCGGCTGCGGGGTTGTTCTTGTTCCCGGTGTTCTGCTTGCCGGTGTTCTGCTTGTCGGCGGAAGCCATGACGGGTCCTTCGGTTCATAGGATCGTGAGACGGACTGCGTACGGCAGGGGGAGCCGCCGCACCCGGGAAAGGGCACGGGGCATTCCCGGCCGTCCTAGGTCCGCTGAACCTGAAGGCGCAGGGGGTCGACCTCGCCGACCGCGTCGTTGGAGGGACCCCGGATGGACCCGCCGCCGGTCAGGGGGCGGTGCGGGAGAAGCGCCACGGCCGCCGAGGGGACCGCCGCCGGGCCCGGCGGGGCGGGCAGCACGACGGGCGGCGAATGGTCCGAGGCGTCGTGGCAGGAGTCACCCACGCCCCGGTCGCGGGGGGTGTCGGCCACCACGACCCGGACCACCGTGAGATCGGTGAGCGTCGCGAGGGCCGAGGCGGGGGCGTACTCGGGGGAGGGGTGGGGGCGTACGGACTGGGGCGCGCAGCACGAGACGAGCGCGACCAGGACGAACAGCCAGGCGAGCACGACCGGCGCACCGGTGCCGCGCAGCCGCTCCGCCCCCTCGCTCACCCTGTTCATCCCGCACATCGTACGCGGCGCGTTGAAGATTCAAGCAGTGCGCGGGAGGAAGCGGTGAACCTGTGGATCAACGGCCGCGCGGCTCGATTTCGGCCATGGCGAGATAGTGTGCCCCGGTGACCACGCACTCGAACGTATCTGCGGGCTGGTATCCCGATCCGCACGGCGCCTCTCAGCTGCTGCGCTACTGGGACGGCTCCCAGTGGACGGAGCACACCCACCCGGCGGGCGACCAGGCCCAGGCCCCCGCGCAGCCGCAGCCGCAGGCGACGCCGCCGCAGCAGCCGCAGGCCGCCGCCCAGGTGCCGCAGCAGCCCGCGGCCGTCCCCCAGCAGGGTGCCCCGCAGCACGCGCAGGGCGGCGCCCCCGGCGGCTCGCTCTTCAACCAGCAGGTCCTGGTCGTGAACCAGAAGGCCAAGCTGATCGAGCTGACGAACGAGTACAGCGTCTTCGACCAGCACGGCAACACCATCGGCTCGGTCGTCCAGGTCGGCCAGGGCGCCCTGCGCAAGGTGCTGCGCTTCCTGACCAGCATCGACCAGTACCTGACCCACCGCCTGGAGATCCGCGACGCGTACGGGCAGCCGCAGCTGCTGCTGACCCGCCCCGCGAAGTTCATCAAGTCCCGGGTCGTCGTGGAGCGCCCCGACGGTCAGCCGGTCGGCGAGATCGTCCAGCAGAACGCCATCGGCAAGATCAACTTCGCGATCATGGCCGGCGGGCAGCAGATCGGCGCGATCAAGGCCGAGAACTGGCGCGCCTGGAACTTCGCGATCGTGGACCACAACGACCAGGAGGTCGCCCGGATCACCAAGACCTGGGAAGGGCTTGCGAAGACGCTGTTCACGACGGCGGACAACTACGTCCTCCAGATCCACTACCAGCTGCCCGAGCCGCTGCTGAGCCTCGTGGTGGCGACGGCCCTGACCGTGGACACCGCCCTCAAGCAGGACGCCCGCGGCCTCGGCTGAGTCCGGCCCCGTACGCCCGACCGCCCGCGCCCCCCGTCCGGGGAGCGCGGGCGGTGCTGTGTCCGGGTGCTGGTTTCGCTCCAGGTGTTTTACTTGTGTAATACCTGTTAAAGTAAATGAGTGAGCGATACAACCATCAGGTCCCCCAGGCCCGCCGTCCGCAGGCTCCCGCTGACCGGCCCACTGCGCCTGAACCGGCCGTCCGACATGTGGTTCAAGCCCGCCACCAGCGTCGTCGTGGCCACCGCGATACCCAACCTGGTGCTGCTCGCCCTCGGCCGGCTCGACCTGGTGATGTACACGATGGCCGGCTCGCTCTGCGCGCTGTACGGCCACAACCTCCCGTACGCCCGTCGCGCCGGCACCGTCGCCGGGGTCGTCCTCGGCATGACCGCGGGGCTCGGCACCGCCCTCGTCCTCGCCTCGCTCACCGGATCCACCGCCGTGCTCATCGCCGCCGGCGCGCTCCTGGCCGCCGGGCAGAAGCTGCTCTGCGACGCGACCCGGATCGGCCCGCCCGGACCGGTGATCTTCACCTTCGTCAGCTCCGCCGCGCTCTTCGTCCCGCAGACCCTCGCCCAGGTCCCCGGCCACCTCGCCCTCACCCTCGGCGCGGGCGCCGTCGCCTGGCTCGTCGCGGTCGTCGCCCCCGCGCTCGTCCGCCGCGACGGACCCGAGCGCCGCGCCACCGCCCGGGCCCTGAACGCCGCCGCCGCGCACGCCGCCGAACCCGGCCACGCCACCCGCCGCGCCGCCGTCGCCGCCGTGCACGCCGCCTGGCAGACCCTTGTCGCGACCGGCCGCCCCCGCCGGGCCCTGGAACGCCTCGTCGTCCACGCCGAGACCTCGGTCCTCGCGGGCACCCCCGATCCCGCCGAGGCCGGCCGGCTCCGCGAGTGGGCCCGGCTCACCCGCGCCCGGGGCCCCGTGCCCACCCCGCCGCCCGCCCCGGGCACCGGCGCCGAACTCTTCGGGCTCGACGCCGAACGCGCCGCCCGCCGCGGTTCGTTCCGTACGCTGCTGCGCGGCCTCGCCCCCGGCTCCCCGCTCCTCCCGGTCGCCGCCCGCACGCTCGTCGGCTGCGCCCTGGCCGGGTACGTCTGCTCGGCGGTGGGCGTCGGCCGTCCGTACTGGGCGCTCGTCACCGCCGCCTCGCTCTACCAGGCCAACGTCACGCTCTCCTGGAACCGCACCCTTCAGCGGACCCTCGGCAACCTCATCGGCGTCCTGGTCTTCGCCGCCGTCCTCCCGGTCGCCCGGACCGCGCCGCTCGCCCTCATCGGCTTCTGCCTCCTCTTCGCCTTCTCGGCCGAGGCGCTGATCACCCGCAACTACTGGCTCGGCTCCGTCGCCGTGACCCCGATGGCCCTCCTCGTCCTGGAGTACGCGGGCAGCCACCCGGCCGGTGAGCTGATCGGCGACCGGGTCCTGGACACCGTGATCGGCGCGGGTGTCGGCTTCCTCGCCGCCGTCCTGGTCACCAACCGCCGCGCCACCGGCCGCGTCGAACGCGCGCTGGCCGACGCCGAACGCGCCCGCGCCCACGCCGTGCAGGCCCTCGCCGCGCCGGAGCCCGCGCCCGCCGCCCTGGACGCCGCCCGCCGCCGGCTCACCGGCACCCTGGTGGAGCTGCGCGAGGCGGACGACACCGCGGCCGGCGAGTGGTGGCAGCCCGGGCTGCCCCGGGAGGCGGTGCTCGCGGCCGAGCAGGCCGGACACCGTACGCTCGCGGCGACAGCGAAACGGCAGGGGCTGTTCGTCCCCGCCCAGGAGAACGGAGCGGTGTGACCGACGACATCGTCGCCTCGGTGGTCCGGCAGTGGCAGGCCGTGAACCCGGAACTGGACACCGGGCCCATGGAGCTCATCGGCCGGATCAACCGCTGCTCCGCGCTCCTCCAGCAGGCCGAGGACGCCCCGCTGCGGGCGGCCGGGCTGACCCGCGCGGAGTTCGACCTCCTCGGAGCCGTACGCCGTACCGACCGCGAACTGACCCCCGGCGAACTGGCCCGGGAGACCTTCTCCTCCGGCGCCGCCGTCACCAAGCGGCTGCGCGTCCTCCAGGAGCGCGGCCTGATCACCCGGCGCGGCGACGAGCGCGACCGCAGGGTCGCCTACGTCCGCCTCACCGACGAGGGCCGCGACCTGGTCGACGGACTGCTGCCCCGGCAGCTCGCGTACGAACGCACGGTGCTCTCCGGACTCGACGCCGACTCCCGCGACCGGCTCAGCGCACAGCTCAGCGAGCTCCTGGTGCAACTGGAGGGCCGCATCGGCGGCGCCCGCCGCTAGACCGCTGGAGCCTGTCCCGCATCACTCGTACGGGCGTCTTCGCTCGTATGTGCCCCTGCATGGCCTCGCGGGGCGTTTCTTCCTCATTCCTCCGCCCCGTCACTCCCCGCACACGCCTGAAGGCGGTGCGTGCAAAAACTCGTGAGCGTACTACCGCGGGAGCGCTCGCGCAGGGGGTTGGAGGAATGTGCGAAAGCGCTGATTCGATCTGACTAAGCTCACGCGCAGTGAAGCCGAGTTGAGATGAATTCGCGCGCTTGTTCTCTATGTTCATGCAAGCGCCGAATCTCCGGAATACATCCCGAATCAACCGCCAGAGGTTCAGATGGCCCGTGTTGAATCACCGCCGGCCGGCCGGGAAGCCCCCGTCGCCCGCGCCCTGTTGCTGCCCGTCGTCGTGATGGCGGGCGCAACCGCCGCCGCGGCGGCGCTGGTTGCCGAGCCCGCGCGGATACCAGTCGTCTGGTGCGGCGCGTTCGCCACCGTCGTGGTCGCCACGCTCGCCGTGGAGATCGCCCGGCGCGGCCGGACGATCCGCCGCCGCAACGCCGAGCACCAACAGCGCGTCTCCGCCCTGGAACGGCGCATCGCCGACCACGACGAAGAGACCGTACGCATCAGCAAGGAGCTGCTGCCGTCCGCCATCCACCGTCTGCGCGTGGGCAATTCGCCCGACGAGGTGCTGCGCGACGTGGTGGACTCCGACCCGGTCTACCGCCACCTGCCCGACTCCCAGCGCTCCCTCGTCTACACGGTGCTCGACATCATCGACAACGAGGAGGCGACCAGGGACTCCGCGCAGCGCGCCTTCGTCAACGTCGCCCGCCGCGTCCAGGCGATCGTCCACCGGCAGGCCAGCGAGCTGCGGGAGATGGAGGAGCACCACGGGCGCAACCCCGACGTCTTCGACGACCTGCTCCGCATCGACCACGGCACTGCCCTGATCGGCCGCCTCGCCGACTCCATCGCGGTCCTCGGCGGCGCCCGCCCCAGCCGCCAGTGGCCCAAGCCCGTACCGCTGTTCAGCGTGTTGCGCGGCGCCATGTCGCGCATCCTGGAGTACCCGCGCGTCGACCTGCACTCGATCGCCAAGGTCGCCATCATCGGCACCGCGGTCGAACCGCTCATCCACGCCTGCGCCGAACTCCTCGACAACGCCACCCGCTACTCGCCCCCGCAGACCCGGGTGCACGTCACCGCGGTCGAGGTGCAGACCGGCATCGCCATCGAGATCGAGGACGGCGGCGTCAGCCTCAGCGAGGAGGCCCGCGCCCGCGCCGAGAACATGCTCGCGAGGGCCCAGGCCGGGTCCAGCATGAACGACCTCGGCGAGTCCCCGCGCCTCGGCATGGCCGTCGTCGGCCGCCTCGCCCGGATGTACGACCTCCAGGTCTCGCTGCGCCAGTCCGCGTACGGCGGCGTGCGCGCCGTGCTCATCGTGCCCCGCGCCATGATCACCACAGGACCGGCCCCCGGCATCGCCCACGGCATCGGCGCCACCTCGCGGCCCACCAGCGACATCGACCTCGCCGACATGAAGCACGTCGTGCCGCCGCGCGGCAAGCGCCGCAAGCCGAGCCCCGTCGCCGCGCGCCCCGCGACCGGCCCGGTGGTCTCCGAGTCCCGCCCGGCCGCCCCGGTCACCCCGGCCGTCGCCATGCAGGACGACGTGCCCGTCGTGACCGAGTGGACCAGCGGCGGACTCCCGCAGCGCCGCAGCCGGGGCCGCGCCCCGCTCGGCTCGCACAACCTTCCCGCACAGGCCGCCGACCCCACCGCCGGCCGCACCAACGGCCACGGCCACGGCTACGGCCAGGACAACAGCAAGGAACCGCCCCCCGGCATCTGGCTGGAGGCGTTCACCAAGGCCGCCAACGGTGTGCCCCAGGAGCCCAGGGCGGACGAAGACTCTGACGACGCGTGGGACAAGGGAGATCAGCGGTGATCCAGCAGCGGGGCAACATGGACTGGATGCTCAAGGAACTCGCCGACGACGTCCCGGACGTCCACCAGATCGTCGTGCTCTCCGCCGACGGACTGCGCATCGCCCAGCACGGCGGCGACCCCGACGTCGCCGACCGGCTCGCGGCGGCCTGCGCCGGTCTCCAGAGCCTGGCGGCGGCCGTCGCCTCCGAGATCCCGTACAGCGACGGCCGGATGAGGCTCGTCGTCATCGAGGTCACCGGCGGCTTCTTCTATCTGATGGCCGCAGGCGCCGGCGCCTACCTCGCGGTGCTCGCCGGCGAGACGGTGGACGCCGGGCACGTCGGGGCGCGGATGCGCGACATGGTCGTACGCATCGGCGGCCACCTCACGAGCCCGCCCCGCCACGACGGGCAGGCCGGATGAACTCTCCCCGACGAGAACGCCGCAAGACCGACCCGGCGCTCAGCGATCCGGAGAGGCTCTACGTCATCACCGGCGATCCCGACGGCAGCGAGCGGGCAGCGCTCGACCTGGTCACGATGATTGTCTCGAAGTCGGAGCCGTCACCGACGGTCCAGCCCGAGCAGGCCGTGATCCTCCGGCTCTGCCAGGCCCCGTTATCCGTCGCGGAGCTCTCCGCCTACCTCAGCCTGCCGTTCAGCGTGGTGACGTCGCTCCTCACCGAACTCCTCGCCACCGGTCTGATCGAATCGCGCGCGCCGATCGTCCGCGCGACCCTCCCGGACCGTTCCCTCCTCGAAGCGGTGATGCATGGACTTCAGAAGCTCTGACACGATCACGGGCCCCCGCAGCGAGGACGTCCTGCCCACCACGGCCACTGCCGCGGTGAAGGTCGTGATCGTCGGGGGGTTCGGGGTCGGCAAGACGACCATGGTCGGCTCGGTCAGCGAGATCCGGCCCCTGACCACCGAAGAGACGATGACGCAGGCCGGCGTCGGCGTGGACGACAACTTCGGCGTGGAGAGCAAGACCGCCACCACCGTCGCCATGGACTTCGGCCGGATCAGCATCAGCGAGGAGCTGATCCTCTACCTGTTCGGCACCCCCGGCCAGGAACGCTTCTGGTTCCTCTGGAACGGCCTGTTCGAGGGCGCGCTCGGCGCCGTCGTCCTCGTCGACACCCGGCGGCTCGAAACCAGCTTCGACGTCATCGGGCGCCTGGAGGAGCGCGGTGTGCCGTTCGTCGTCGCCATCAACACCTTCCCCGAGGCCCCGAAGCACCCCGTCGAAACGCTGCGCGCCGCCCTGGACCTCCCGGACGAGGTCCCGATAGTCGACTGCGACGCCCGGCTGCGCGGCTCCAGCCGCGATGTGCTGATGACCCTGATGCGCTATCTGCACGGCATCACCCGCCCGACCGGCTGACCCGTCCCTCGGCTGACCCGTCCCTGGGCTGCCCGTCCCTCGGCCGCCCCTTCCGAGCACCCTTCCCGAACCCGTTCCGCGCGTCCCCACCGCGCCCCCGACCGTCAGGCCCCCGCGGCCCGACCCCTGGAGCGATCGTGACAAGCCCCTTCCCCTACGAGCACGGCCCGGTCCCGCCCCCCGAGTGCCCGGCCCACGGCCTGAGCGTCGGGCCCGGCGGTCTGCGCCGGCTCTACGGCCCCGAGGCCGAGCAGGACCCGCACGGCCTGTACGAGAAACTGCGCGCCGAACACGGCACGGTGGCCCCCGTCCTGCTGCACGGCGACGTGCCCGCCTGGCTGGTCCTCGGGCACAGCGAGAACCTGCACATGACGCGTACGCCCTCGCAGTTCTCCCGCGACTCGCGCCGCTGGCGGGCCCTTCAGGACGGCAGCGTCGCCCCCGACCACCCGCTGGCGCCGATCTTCACCTGGCAGCCGATCTGCGTCTTCGCCGACGGCGCCACCCACGAACGCCAGCGCGGCGCCGTCACCGACTCCATGGCCCGCATCGACACGCGCGGTGTGCGGCGCCACGTCAACCGGTACAGCAACCGGCTCGTCAACGGCTTCTGCCGGGAGGGCCGCACCGACCTCGTCGCCGAGTTCGCCGAACGGCTGCCGATGATGGTCATGTGCGCCATCCTCGGCATGCCGGAGGAGTACAACGACCGGATGGTCGAGGCGGCCCGCGACATGATCAAGGGCACCGCCACCGCCGTCCAGAGCAACGCCTATGTGGTGGGAGCGCTCACCCGCCTGGTCGAGCGCCGCCGCCGCGAGCCGGCCGACGACTTCGCGACCTGGCTGGTCGAGCACCCCGCGAACATGAACGACCAGGAGGTCGCCGAGCATCTGCGGCTCATCCTGATCGCGTCCTACGAGGCCACCGCCAACCTGATCGCCAACGTCCTGCGCATGGTCCTCACCGACCCGCGCTTCCGGGCCCGGCTCAGCGGCGGCCACATGACCGTCCCCGAGGCGGTCGAGCAGACCCTGTGGGACGAGCCCCCGTTCACCGCCGTCTTCGGCCGCTGGGCCGTCGGCGACACCGAACTGGGCGGGAAGCACATCAAGGCCGGTGACGCCCTGATCGTCGGCATCGCACCGGCCAACACCGACCCCGTGGTCCGCCCCGACCTGACCGCCAACATGGAGGGCAACCGCTCGCACCTCGCCTTCAGCGGCGGCCCCCACGAGTGCCCCGGACAGGACATCGGCCGCGCCATCGCGGACGTCGGCGTCGACGCCCTCCTGATGCGGCTGCCCGACCTCGAACTCGCGGTGGACGAGAAGGATCTGCAATGGGTCGGCAACTTCATGAGCCGTCACCTGGTGGAGCTCCCGGCCGAATTCGCCCCCCGCTCCCCGCAGGACGACCGTGAGCCGCCCTCCATGGGCCGGCCCAACGCGGCCCGCCAGGACTGGGAGGTCCAGTCCGCCGTACGGCACACCGCCCCGACCCCGGTCCGCGCCCGCCTGGACGGGGCCCACGCGCCGTCGTCCGGCGCCCCGGCCGGGGCGACCGCGACCGTCGACGGATCGGCGGACGCGCTGTCCGGCGCCGCGGGCGACGACACGGCAGTCGGCCGCGTCCCGCGCCAGCGCAAGCCCGGCGGGCCCGCCCGCCTCTGGCGCGTCGTGACCCGCTGGTGGAACGGCGACTGAAGTCCTCGTGAGTACGGGGCGCCCCTGGGGCGCCCCGTACCATGCGGAAGCGTGAAGCTGACAATTCTGGGCGGCGGCGGATTCCGGGTTCCACTGGTGTACGGGGCGCTGCTCGCCGACCACGCCGAGGGCCGGGTCACGGCCGTCACCCTCTACGACACGGACCCCGACCGGCTCACCGCCGTCGCCCGGGTCCTCGCCGAGCAGGCCGAGGGAATCCCGGACGCGCCGGCCGTCCGCGCCACGACCGACCTGGACGAGGCCCTGCGCGGCGCCGACTTCGTCTTCTCGGCGATCCGGGTCGGCGGACTCGCGGGCCGGGCCGCCGACGAACGCGTCGCGCTCGACGAGGGCGTCCTCGGCCAGGAGACCGTCGGCGCCGGCGGCATCGCGTACGGGCTGCGCACCGTCCCGGTCGCCGTCGACCTGGCGCGGCGCATCGCCCGGCTCGCCCCGGACGCCTGGGTCATCAACTTCACCAACCCGGCCGGGCTCGTCACCGAGGCGATGTCCCGGCACCTCGGCGACCGCGTCATCGGCATCTGCGACTCACCGGTGGGCCTCGGCCGCCGCATCGCCCGCGTCCTCGGCGCCGATCCGGACCTGGCCCGCGTCGACTACGTCGGCCTCAACCACCTCGGCTGGGTGCGCGGGCTGTACGTGGCCGGCCGCGACGAACTCCCGCGCCTGCTCGCCGACCCCGACCTGCTCGGCTCCTTCGAGGAGGGCCGGCTGTTCGGCGCCGACTGGCTGCGCTCGCTGGGCGCGATCCCCAACGAGTACCTGCACTACTACTACTTCAATCGCGAGGCCGTCCGCGCCTACCAGGACGCCGCGCAGACCCGGGGCGCCTTCCTCCGCGAGCAGCAGGAGGGCTTCTACGGCCGGATGAAGGACCCGGCGACCCCCGCCCTGGCCACCTGGGACCGCACCCGCGCGGAGCGCGAGGCCACCTACATGTCGGAGAACCGGGACGTCGCCGGGGCCGGTGAGCGCGAGGAGAGCGACCTGGAGTCCGGCGGCTACGAACAGGTCGCCCTCGCCCTCATGCGGGCGATCGCCCGCGACGAGCGGACCACCCTGATCCTCAACGTCCGCAACCGGTCCACCCTTTCGGTCCTGGACGCGGACGCCGTGATCGAGGTCCCCTGCCTGGTCGACGCCAACGGCGCCCGCCCCGTCTCCGTCGACCCGCTGCCGTACCACGCGGTGGGCCTGGTCACCTCGGTGAAGGCCGTCGAGCGCGCGGTGCTGGACGCGGCGGCGAGCGGATCGCGCGCGGACGCGGTCCGGGCCTTCGCCCTGCACCCCCTGGTCGACTCGGTCTCCGTCGCCCACCGCCTGGTGGACGGCTATGTGAAGGCGCACCCGGGGCTGGCGTATCTGGGGGCCGTACGGTCATGAGGCGGCGTCCTCGGTGAGCGCGGTCAGGTCGGCCAGCAGCTCGGAGGCGGTCACCGCGCCCAGGCTGTCGAACCGCAGCTCGTGGGGGCGGCCGGGCCAGTAGTCGGACGGTTCGACACCGAGCCAGACGGTCTCCAGGGTCTGCTCCGGGTAGGCCTCGACCGCGCCGACCGCGATGCCTCCGTCCAGGGCGATCACCAGGTGGCGGTGGTCGCCCAGCCGCTTGGAGATCCAGCGCTCCACGCCGTTGTCCTCGGGATTGCCGCGCCGCCAGCCGTACCGTTCCAGGCCGAGGACCTTGCCCGTGGGCACCTTGATCCCCTCGAAGCGCTCAAGGCGGTGACCGGCGGCCTCCTGCTCGGTCAGCGCGAACACCCGGCGCCCGAGCTGGGGGAAGGGCTGGGTGATCGCGTGCTCCGCGAACACCTCCGCCCAGGCGGCCACCGCCTCGCCCAGCCGCAACGGGTGCGGGAGCCGCACGGTCGCCCCCTCGGGCAGGGCGAAATCCTCGCCGCCGATACCGGCGAAGCCGCGGTCGTCCGCCACCCGGAACGCCGTGGTCACCCCGTCCGCCTCGCTCAGCCACACCAGCCGGCGGACCAGGTGCCACACCAGCGGGTGGCCGACGAACAGCTCGGTGAACTCCCGTGCCGTCCAGGAGCGGCCCCCCAGCGTGGCGGCCTCCAGTCGGCGCACCAGGTCGGAGGCGATCGCCCGCACCTCCTTCTTCAGGGCCGAGAACCGCTTGCGCTCGGTCGCGGCGAGCTCCGCGTCGTCCTGTGCCCCCGGCTTCGGCAGGTCCTTGCGGAGCTTGCCCTCGTCGTCCCGGACGTAGGGCCGCAGCTGCTCGTCGAAGCCCACGGTGAACGTCCGGCTGCCGTAGTCCACGACCGTGGAGCCGTCCGCGTCCAGACCGAGGTCCGGGACCAGCCGGTCCGAGAGCTGTTCGCCCGTCAGGCCGAGGCCCGCCGCGACCTCGGCGATCTTCTCCGTGGCCCGCGCCTTCAGGGCCTTGAATTTCACGCGCTGCGCGAGGGTGTGCAGCTGGAGCAGGGCCGCGTCGCTGCCGATCGCCGCCAGGACGTCGAGCCCCTCCACTGCCCGGTGATGGGCGTTCTCGCCGGGCCAGGCGCGGATCACCGGGGTCAGCCGGTGCACCGTCCCGTCGTCGCCCAGCACACCCAGGGCGTGCAGCGCCCACACCTCGTCGGCGGGCAGGAGGGCGGCGCGCCACCCCTCGAAGAGCGCCCAGGCGAACTCGGCGGCCGAGGCCGAGTCCACGACCCGGAGGGCCTCGGCGAGCCCCGGGTACGGCTCGCCGGGCCGGGACAGGGCGAGCATGGTCAGCAGATGGCGGACGGACTCCGCCGGCAGCGCTCCGCCCGACGCCACCTCGATCTGCGGCAGCAGCACCGGGTCCGCCCACCGCGGCAGCTCCGGCATGTCGGCGGGCAGTGCCCGCTCCAGCGGATCCGCGGCCAGCAGCCTGGCCACCGCGTCCTCCGCCTTTCCGCCGTACCCCTCGGCGGCCTCGCGCACCATCGCGTCGCCGTGCAGCCCGGCGATCAGCAGCAGCGCCTGCTCGGCGGCGCGCCGTGCGGCCCCGGCCCTGCCGACCGCGTCCGGCACGAGCAGCGGCGCCGCCCGCACGCCGTGCCGCTCGAACCAGGAACGGGAGACGGCGGCCGCGGATTTGAGGCGCACCGCCCAGTCGGCCATGAGCCGGGCGACCCGTGCGTCGACGTACGGCATCAGCAGCGGGGCGAGCGAGCTGGGCCGGCGCGGTGCGACGCGGAGCAGCAGGGGCAGGGCGCCGAGGCTGAAGCGGGCGGCCACCGGCTTCAGCGTGTCGGCGGCGTCCCACACATCGGTCGGGTCCCAGCTGTCGAGCAGGGGCGCGACCCGCTCCTTCGGCCCGTGGACGTAGACCCAGGCGGGGCGCAGGTCCGCCGAGTCGAGCCCGTGGCGAAGCGAGTCGATGGTCTGCTCCCAGTCGTCCACCGCCTCGCCCCGGGTGTACAAGCTGCTGGTGGACGCCCACTCCTCCCGCTCACCGGCCTGCCACCGCACGGCCTTCCCCGTGTCCGGGGTGAGGCCGGTGACGGTGATGGGGCGCGCCATGGTCCGCTGCCGGGTCCACGTCGGTGCGGTGAGCACGGCCGGAAGGGCCTCGGCGGGCGCGTCCGCGATGCGGCCGGCCGGGTTCAGCAGGGGTTCCACGACGGCCGCGAGGCCGTCGTCCAGCGTCGGCAGCATCCGCTCCACGAGGGGGCGGTGGCGGGCGATGTGCGTGCGGAGCAGGCCGGGTGCCGAGGGGTGGGCGTCCGCGGCGAGCAGCCGCAGCGCGCGGGCCGGACAGCGGTCCATCGCGTCCAGGAGGACCGGGCGGACCAGCTTGTTGTCCGCGTGGACGAGCAGCGCGCCGAAGGCGTCGTCCGTGGGGAACTCGACCAGCGCCTGGGCGAGCTTCCGCCGCTCCTCCCCGTAGAGGTGACCCGTCCTCAGCTGCTCGGCGAGCAGCGGGGCCAGCATGTTGCCGATGCCCTCGGCGGCCGTGGCGATCGATTTCGGACTCCGGTCGAAACCGGTGATCCGGGGGAAGAGGGCGGCCTGGTCCGGTGAGCCGAGCGTGCAGAGGATCAGGAAGCCGAGCCCGGCGTCCGTCTCGCCGGTCGCTTCCGGGTCCGCGCACAGTGCGGCCACCCAGTCGGCCTCGCTCGGCGCCAGATAGGCCGCGATGATTCTCCGGTGCGCGTCGGTCCGGGAGCCCGAGAGTGCGTCGACGGTGGCCCGGTACGTCTCGTCGTCGGCGGCGGCGAGCAGGGACCGGACCCGGTCGGCGGCCTGCCGGCGGTACTCGGGCGCGTGGGTGCCCCGGGCGCGGGAGAGCCTTTCCAGCCAGGCGTCGGAGCGGCGGGGGCCGCTCTGTATCCAGTGCGGCTCGATCATGAACAGCTCCACCGCGGCGCGGGCCGCGAACGGCAGCCCGTGGAGCCGCACCCAGCTGTCCGCCCAGGCGTTCCCGGGCGGTGCGTACATCCCGACCATCGCCGCCACCGCCGCGGCCCCGGCGGGGGAGGGCTCCCCGTCCAAGTGGCGCCGGACCTCGGCCACCAGGGCGGCGTCGCTGCGCGGCGCGTCCAGATACTCCTGGATCCAGGCGTGCTCCTCGGCCGTGCGCTCCGCGACCGCGTCGACCAGCTTCCCGTCCACCCGCGCCGGCTTCCTCGCGATGCCCCCGCGCCGGGGGTGGACCAGGCGCCGCCAGCCGTCCGGGAAGACGAACGTGTCCTCGTCCGTCCCGGTCTCCTCGAACTGCGACGTACCGCCCTCGAAAGGCTCCACAGCACGCACCGGCCCGCCCCCTTCACACCCGTTGACCCCGTATTCCACGGGTTTCGATCAGTGGTTCCACAGTAGAACCGACCACTGACAACGCGGGGTGACCGGGGCGGGGAGAGGCCGGGGGCGCGGCCGGATCAGGGAGCGGAGACGGCTCGGGGACCGTACGCCTGGGTCCATGAGGGCGTCACGCCGGTCACCTGGCAGACCATCAGGAACAGCGGGATGGGCGGAGTGTAGGGCGTGCGGCTGTCGGGCTGGTGGATGAGCCGGGGGCGTACCGCGGGCACACACGCGCCCCGGGCGTACGCCACCTGCTCCGGCCAGTCCAGGTCGAGGTCGGAGCCGGCGGGCACGATCCACCACCAGCGCTCGGCGTCCGCGAAGACGCAGCCGGTGCGCGGCAGATGGGACATCAGGCGGAAGCCGTGGCGCGCGGGCACCCCGACCGCGTCGCAGCCGAGACTCGCCGAGAGGGTCGTGGGCAGCGGCAGTTGCACCCGGCCGGGGGAGCCGGCGGGCTCGCGGGAGCGGCGGTGTCCGAGGAAGTTGTTCATGGCGTTCTTCAACATGAGTGCTCCGAGCCGTGCGGCAGTTCTGCCCAGACGATGCGGCCCGAGCCGTCCCCGGCGTCGCGCGAACCCCAGGAGCGGGCCAGTGAGTCGACGAGCAGCAGGCCGCGTCCGTGCTCGTCGTCCGCGCCTCTGCCGAGGCGGGGCCCGTCCGGCTGCTGCCCCTGGTCCTGTACGGAGACGCGCAGCCGGCCGTCGAGGCACCGCAGCTCGCACAGGACCCGTGCGCTGGTGGTGTGCACCACCGCGTTGGTGACCAGTTCGGACACGATCAGGACCGCGGCGTCGAGGGTGTCGCCGCCGGCGCGCCAATCGGCGAGCCGGGCCTTCGTCAGGCGCCGGGCGGCGGCGACCGATTCGGGATGCGCGGGCAGCGCGAAGCAGTACCGGAGCGCTTCGGTCCCCGGTCCGGTCTCCACGAGCCGGGGGATGAGCGCACTGCCAGGTGCCACGACCGAATCCTCACAGTGGGGGCTGCGTCACGCTTCGCGATCTTCGAAAAGGCCGCGGGCGCGACAGGTCAACTGGTTTCGCACCCCAACTCTCCCCCTGTCGCGAACACTTGGCAAGAGGCACTCTGAAAATTCCAGAGTGGCTGTGTCCATGTTGGCGACCACATGGCACACTGCACGGATACAGCGCAGGGGGAGGTCTGAAGTGAGCGAACCGCGGTCCGCCCCGACCGTGGGCCAGGTCGTTCTCGGCAAGCGGCTGCAGGATCTGCGGGAGCGTGCCGGCATGAGCCGGGACCAGGCCGCCAAGGTGCTGCACGTCGCCCCGGCGACCGTACGCAGGATGGAGACCGCCGAGGTCGCCCTCAAGATCCTTTACGTGCAGGCGCTCCTCAGGGCGTACGGGATCCCGGACGCCGAGACGGCCGCCTTCGTGGAGCTCGCGGAGGAGGCCAACAGGCCCGGCTGGTGGCAGCGGTTCCACGACGTCCTGCCCGACTGGTTCAGCATGTACGTCAGCCTGGAGGGCGCGGCTAGCCTGCTGCGCATCTACGAGCCGCACTTCGTGTCCGGACTCCTCCAGACCGAGGACTACGCGCGTACCGTGATGCGCACCGGGGCCGTGGGCCAGGTCAGGGCCGAGGACATCGAGCGCCATGTGGCGCTGCGGATGGAGCGGCAGGCCCTGCTGACCAAGCCGGACGCCCCGCGCCTGTGGGTGGTGATGGACGAGACCGTCCTGCGCCGCCCGGTGGGCAGTGCCGACATCATGCGCGCCCAGGTGGACAAGCTCCTCGAAGCGACGTCGATGCCCAATGTGACGTTGCAGATCGCGGAGTTCTCCACCGGTCACCACCCGGGGACGTACGGGCCGTTCGTGCTGTTCCGGTTCGCCGTGCCCGAACTGCCCGACATGGTCTACAGCGAATATCTGACCGGGGCCGTCTACTTCGACGCGCGCCCGGAGGTGGCCTCCTATCTCGAGGTCATGGACCGCATGGCGGCCCAGGCCGCGACGGCACAACGCACGAAGGAACTCCTCCGGGACTTCCGCAAGGAGCTGTGATGACACCCATATACAACGGCATGCCTGCCGCTGACCTCGGCTCCGAAGGCTGGTACAAGCCATGGAGCGGCGGCAACGGCGGTACCTGCGTCGAGGCCATGAAACTGGCCGACGGGAGAATCGCCATGCGCCAGTCCGCGGACCCCGACGGTCCGGCCCTCATCTACACCCACCACGAGATCGCCGCGTTCATCCAGGGCGCCAAGGCCGGCCAGGCCGACTTCCTGCTGACCTGAGCCGCGCCGAAAGCCCTCCGTCGGGGCCGCGCATCCGCGCACGTCACAATGGACCCATGTCCCGACGCACCTCCCGCTCCCGGCGCCCGCCCGCCGCGAGCCCCCGCACCACCCCCCTCCCCGAGATCAGCGCGGTTTCGCCGTGCCCCTGTGGGCTGCCCGCTGCCTACGCCGAGTGCTGCGGCCGGCTGCACGCGGGGGCCCCGGCCGCCACGTGCGAGGCGCTGATGCGGTCGCGGTACGCCGCCTTCGTCGTCCGGGACGCCGGGTATCTGCTGCGCACCTGGCACCCGGACCACCGCCCCGACGTCCTCGACTTCGACCCCGGGCAACGCTGGCTGGGCCTGGAGGTCCTGGAGACCACGGAGGGCAGCGCCTTCCACACCACCGGCACCGTCACCTTCCGCGCCCACTACACGGCGGGCGGGCGCGCCGACTCCCTGCACGAGAAGAGCCGCTTCGTCCGGCACGAGGGTGCCTGGGTGTACGAGACCGCGGTCTTCGCGGACTGAGGAGCGGACTGAGGAGGGGCCGGGCTCAGACGGGCGCGCCCGCCGGGGCGACCGGCGCCAGTTCCTGCGTCAGGTCCTCCGCCAGCAGCCGCTTCGCGATCACGTCGACCGCCGCGCGCAGCCGGGCGTCGTCCGGGCGCTCGCCGTCCTCGCCCAGCTGGTCGTGGAGCCAGCGGGCCCAGGCGTCCGTGATGGTCCGCGCCTCACGGCTGCCGGCCGCGGTGTGCTGGAACAGATGGCCGTCCCCGGTGAGGAAGCCCTCCTCGATCATGCGGTCGAAGACCGGCACCAGGACCTCGGGCGGAATCCGATGCCGGGACGCGATCAGCCGAAGCCCCGCGTGGCCGACCATCCGCGTGAACAGCTCGACCTGCATCACCGCCCAGGCGCCCGCCATGTCGAGCCGGGTGTCGGACTCCACGACGATCCGCCGTGCCGTCTGCGGGTCCACCCGCCGCAGCACCTTGGCCACCGAGAATTCGAGCAGCTGCGCCGAGTCCTGGGTGTTCGGCGAGGCGAAGCCCTCACCCATGTCCGTCGAGCCCGCCCGTACGGTGTCGCGCAGCTTCACCTGCTTGAGGAACAGCGCGACGACGAACCCGAGCAGGGCCACGGGCACCGTCCACAGGAACACCGTGTGCAGGGTGTCCGCGTACGCCTGGGCCAGCGGCTCCGACTGGGCGGCGGGCAGCGCGTGCAGCCCCTCCGGGCTCTGGGACGCCTTCGCCAGCACCGCCGGATCGCCGCCCGCCCGCGCGGCCTCGGTGATCCCGTCCCTGAGGTGCGGGCCGAGGGCGTTCGCGTAGATCGTCCCGAAGACGGCGGTGCCGAAGGAGCTGCCGAGCGTACGGAAGAAGGTGACGCCCGAGGTGGCCGTGCCCAGGTCCGCGTAGTCCACGGTGTTCTGCACGGCGATCGTCAGGACCTGCATGGAGAGCCCGATGCCGATGCCGAGCACCAGCATGTACAGCGACTCCAGCCAGACCCCGCTGTCCGGGCCCATCCGGGAGAGCAGGAACAGACCCACCGCCATGACCAGCGAGCCGATGATCGGGAAGATCCGGTAGCGGCCGGTCTTGCTGACCACGTTGCCGCTGAAGATGGACGCGGCGAGCAGACCGACGACCATCGGCAGCGTCCGCACCCCCGACAGGGTCGCCGAGTCGCCGTCCACGTACTGGAGATACGTCGGCAGGAAGATCATCGCGCCGAGCATCGCGAACCCGACGATGAAGCTGAGGATCGAGCAGACCGTGAAGACCGGGTTGCCGAAGAGCCGCATCGGCAGCATCGGCTCCTTCGCCCGGAACTCGACCAGGCAGAACAGCGCGAGCGCCGCGACTCCGAGGACGAACAGGCCGATGATGACGCCGGAGCCCCAGGCGTACTCGTTCCCGCCCCAGCTGGTGGCCAGGATCAGGGCGCTGGCCCCGACCGTGACCATCGCGATGCCCAGGTAGTCGATGACCGGCCGCCCGGCCGCCTTCACGGAGGGGATCGTACGGGCGGCCGCGATGACCACCACGATCGCGATCGGCACATTGACGTAGAACGCCCAGCGCCACGTCAGATGGTCGGTGAACAGACCGCCGAGCAGCGGTCCGATCACCGTCGACACACCGAAGACGGCGCCGATCGCACCCTGGTACTTGCCCCGGTCGCGCAGCGGGATGACATCGGCGATCAGGGCCATCGAGGTGACCATCAGACCGCCGGCGCCGATGCCCTGGAGGCCGCGCCACACGATCAGCAGCGTCATGTTCGTCGCGAGCCCGCAGAGGAACGAGCCGGTGATGAAGATGACCGCGGACAGCTGGAAGACGATCTTCCGCCCGAACAGGTCGCCGAACTTGCCGACCAGCACCGTCGCCACGGTCTCCGCGAGGAGATAGGCGGTGACCACCCACGACATATGGGCGGCGCCCCCGAGGTCCGAGACGATCGTCGGCAGCGCGGTGCCCACGATCGTCTGGTCCAGCGCGGCCAGCAGGATGCCCAGCACGATCGTGCCGAAGACGATGTTGCGGCGGCGCGGATCGAGCACGGGCGGCGCGGCGGCACTCTGCGCGGCGGGGGCGGTCTCGCTGGCAGTGGTCACCTTTGCACCCTCACATCGCGTCGTGTCACCCGCATGCGGGGCACGTCCGGACGTGTCAGGCGAGCAGATCCCGCAGGGAGGCGGTCATACGGGTGGCGAATGCCTCCCGTACGGGGGCGGCTACCCGGTCCAGCGAGAGATACGGGTTGAGGTCTTCCAGTTCTACGAGGAGGAGGTCGCCGTCCGCCGTCCGGCAGGCGTCCACGCGCTGGATGCCGTGGTCCAGCGTGTTCCACTCCACGAAGGACCGGGCGAACGCCAGGTCCGCCGCGCTCGCCTCGTACGGCTCCAGCACCCATCGCCGCTCCGGGTCCGGGGCGTACAGCGCGTACTGGAAGTCATGGTCGACGTAATAGAAGGACACCTCGTAGCGAAAGTCGATCCGGGGCTGGACGAGCAGGGTGCCGTCCGCGCCGGGCCCGATGTCCGGCGTCGCCACGAAGCTGAGCCCGACCGAGTCCGCGCCCAGCTTCGGCTTGACGACGTAGCCCTCGGCCTGCGGAAGGAGCCCGAGGTCCGCCGCCCGGTCCACGGTGGGTATGACCGGGTATCCGGCGCGGCTCAGGTCTACCAGGTACTGCTTGCCCGCCATGTCCCCGCGCCCGGTCAGCGGGTTGTAGACCCGGGTGCCCAGCTCCAGCGCCCGCGCCCGGAACGCGTCGTACGCCTCCTGGTAATGCAGGACCGGGCCGCTGTTGCGTACGACGACGGCGTCGAAGCCGTCCAGCAGGGCGGCGGCGTCGCGCGGGTGGCAGAGCGCGAGGTCGAAGCTCTCGCGCAGCCGCGCCGTCAGCCCGATGTCCTCGTCGCAGTAGCGCCGGCCGCGCGCCTCGTAGGCGAGGTCGGTGACAAAGAGGACGGACGGGCGCGGGACGGCGGGCATGGCGTTTCCCCCGGGTGCGGCGGTGGTGCGGACCCGCCCATCCTCGCTGGCCCGGTTCCGCACCGGCCCGCCGCCCCTGCGGTCAGCGGATGTGGCGGCCCGAGATCGCCCGCGCGATGACCAGGCGCTGGATCTCGCTGGTGCCCTCGAAGATCGTGTAGATCTTGGCGTCCCGGTACATCCGTTCCACCGGGTGCTCCCGGCTGTAGCCGGCGCCGCCCAGGATCTGGACGGCCTTCTCCGTGGCGGCCACCGCGAGTTCGCCCGCGCGGAGCTTGGACATGGAGCCCTGTCCGGCGTCGAAGGTGCGGTCGTTGCGGGCCATCCACGCGGCCTGCCAGATCAGCAGCCGTACGGCCTCGATCTCGGTACGCAGGTCGGCCAGGGCGAACGCGATCGACTGGTTCTCGATGATGGGCCGCCCGAACGCCTCGCGGTCGCCGGCGTACTCCAGCGCGTATTCGTACGCGGCCCGCGCGATGCCGAGCGCCTGGGCGCCGACCGTGGGGCGGCTGACCTCGAAGGTGGCCATCGCGGCCTGCCCCTTCGCGGTGGAGCCCTCGCGGGCGCGGGCGAGGCGGGCGTCCAGCTTCTCCTTGCCGCCGAGGAGGCAGTGCCCCGGCACCCGGACGTCGTCCAGGAAGACGTCCGCCGTGTGCGAGGCGCGCAGCCCCAGCTTCTTGATGGTGCGGCTCGCGGCCAGGCCCTCCGTTCCGGGCGGCACGATGAACGCGGCCTGCCCGCGCGCGCCGAGCGCCGGGTCGACCGAGGCGACGACCACATGGACCTCGGCGATGCCCCCGTTGGTGATCCACGCCTTCTGGCCGGAGATCACCCACTCGTCCTTCGCCTCGTCGTACCGGGCCCTCGTGGTCATCGCGGAGACGTCGGAGCCGGCCTGCGGTTCGGAGACGCAGAACGCCGCGACCTTCGGGTCGTCCTCGTCGCCGTAGCACTGAGGCACCCACTCGGCGAGCTGGTCGGGGGTGCCGGAGGCGAAGATCCCGGCGACGGCGAGCGAGGTGCCGAACAGGGCCATGCCGATGCCGGCGTCGCCCCAGAACAGCTCCTCGTTGGCTATCTGGAGGGAGAGCCCCGACGGGTCGCCGTACATGTCGGCCAGCGACTCGAAGCCGTAGAGGCCGATCCGGGCGGCCTCCTGGATGACCGGCCAGGGCGTCTCCTCGCGGGCGTCCCACTCGGCCGCCGCCGGGCGCACCACCTGGGTGGCGAAGCCGTGGACCCAGTTGCGCAGGTCCTGCTGCTCCTCGGTGAGCGCGAGGGAGAAGTAGCTCATCGGCTCACGCCTTCGGGATGTCGAAGTAGCGGGTGAGCCCTGAGGCCAGGCCGACGTCACCGGCCACCTTCAGCTTGCGCATCATGAACATGGTGATGGGGTTGCCGTTGCCGGAGACCAGCTTCAGGAACTCCGCGTCCGCCATGATCAGCGTCGTACGCGGTTCCGCCTCCGAGCGGCCCTCGCTGACGGCGCAGGTGCCGTCCGCGATCGAGGTCTCGTAGACCACCTCCGTGTCACCGGTGATCTTCCAGCGGATCAGCGCCGTGAGCCCCCCGGCCGCCTCCGGGCGGAACTGCTGCTTCATCCGGCCGAAGACCTCGCCGAGCACCCGGGCGCGCAGCTCCCCGTGCATGACCTCGGCGAGCTGCTTGGCGGACAGCCCCTTCACGATCCGCGCGAACTCCTCGGGGGAGACGGCCGCGAAGTCGAGGGCGGCCAGTTCGTCGGTGACCTTGCCGCTGCTGTTGTCGGCCACGCCAGTTCCTTACTCTGAAGTAAACTTACTTTTGAGTAAGGTAAGGGTGTGGCGGTCTCTTCGCAAGGTGGGCGACGGGCCGTCGTGCGAGGTCACCAGGCGGAGCCGGGGCGCACCACGAGCCGGGGATGATGGGCGGCGAGCACCTTGTTGGCGCGGGCCAGTTCCGACAGGGCGAGCTCGCGGTCGGCCTGGTCCTCGATGCCCAACCTGGGCCCACGGAACCTGCGGACCTCGCGCGCGGCGCAGTCCGCGTCGAGCTCGGCCTGGAGGATGTGTGCGGGGGTGCAGGCGCCGATGAGCGCGGCGATGCGGTCCGGGATGGGGACGGGGACGAGCAGGTGCGAGGCGGTCATGGGGGGTTCCCTCTCGATGGTGGCCAGGAGGTCGGGCGTCGGATCGCCGGGTGGGCGGACCGACTCCACTCCATATAACGAGACGCAGTTCCTGGTTTCTCGTTGAGTACGTCTCCGTGTGGCAACCGTTTGGGAATGACCGGCTATTTCCCCTTACCAGCAAGTAGGTTGACTTCGCGTGAGGTGCTCGTCGGGCCGAAGGTGCGTCGCGCGCTGTTCAGATGGGTGTGTCGTTGCTGCGGGCCCGCAGCTGCATGGCGCGGAGCACGGTCTCCGTCGAGAACCGCGCCTCCGGATCGACCAGTTGATCGCCGAAGATCGATTCCAGATTGCGCATCCGGTAGCGGACGGTCTGGGGGTGTACGTCGAGCAGCTCGCCCATCTGGGCCGCCGTGCCCCGGGTGTCGAGCCAGATCCTGAGGGTCTCGATGAGCCGTTCGCGCCGGTTGGCGCTGATGTTGGCCATCGGGGCGAGTTCGCGGCGCGCGAGCTGGTCGAGGAGAACCGGATCGGAGAGCAGCCACAGGGTGATGAGGTGGTCGTCGCAGAGGATGGCCGGCGCGTCGTCTATGACGCCCGCGTCCACCAGTTCCAGCACCCGCCGGGCCCAGCGGATCGAGTCCGAGGCCAGCGAGGAGGGGACGGTCAGGCCGACGGCGGCGCGGACCCCCGGCAGCGCGTGTTCCAGCATGCGTCTTCGCATGTCGTCGAAGGGGCCCGGGATCAGTAAGTGCGGCTGCGGATCGGTGAAGTCGACGAGTACGTCGCGGTCGATCGCCAGCCGGTCCAGATCGGGGGACGGGCGGACGGCGACGAGGGTCACCTCGTCCGGCAGCGTCCAGCCGGTCTGCTCGCACAGCTCGGCGATGGCCACGCGCGGCACCGGCCGCCCCGCGAGGATGAGATGCAGCAGCCTGCGCCGCAAGGTGTCCGTGTGGTCGTCGGAGGCCGACCTCACCTCCAAGTACCCCTCGCGCGACAGGGCTTCCAGCTCGTCCACGTAACTGAACAACGCGTCCGCGAACGTCAGCATCATCGTGGGGGAGAGGTTGTAGCGCCTGCCGATCTTCTTCGCCCGGCGCAGCGCGACGCGGGCGCCCAGCCGGTACGCCCCCTGCAACTGGTCCAGGCTGCGCCCCTCGTACGCCTCGAACCGGCCGAACCTGCGGCACATCTCGTCGCGCAGCGCGGAGGGGGCGGCCGGCTCGGCCACCTGGTCCACGAACACGGAGATGCTCTGCTCGACACCGACCCGGATGCCCTGGCCGTACGGTCCGTCGAGGAGCCGCGCGTACTCGGGGTAGGCGCGGGTGACCTCAAGGCCGATCTCCTTGATGAGGCTGGGAAGTTCGGGCCGCACGATCGTGGCGAACTCCTGCGGCAGCGGTCCCAGCGGCTCTCCCAGCTCCGAGGGTTGCGCAACTCCCGGCATACCTTGACCCCTTCTTGCTCTTCGGCGCCCGATGGGGTGACGGACGGGAGAGCGCTCCCAGCAGTTCTCAGGTGCGTACCAACTTCGGCTGCCGAAGATAGTCCACGTATGTGGCTCTGAACACAGGCAGGACAAGACGAAATGTATGGGCCATGTATCGGCTGTTTTCAGCCACCGCTTCGGTGGGCCCCCGCGCGTGCGACGGACTCGCGGATCGCTCGTGCGGTGCTGATGCGGGGGCCCGGATTCCGGTAATTCGGCGGCCGCTCCGCCGCGTGCTCCCGGCTCCCCGAACAATTTTCGCCTTGCTATTCGCGGTGAATTCCAGCGGGCCGGCGGGGGGAAGTCAAGGGCGTGGAGGGGCGATCGGCGCGTTGGGCGGTGGTGGCGGGGGAGGCCGTACGGCAGGGCCGTGACGTGGGGCGTTGGGTCGAGCGGGGTGCCGTTCCGTCATCGGGTGAGCAGGAGTGGGCACCCCGGCTCCGGGAGAACTGCTCACTTCGCGATAAAAAAACCGCAGGCCGTACTCGCCTCGCAAGCAATTTCTGAGAGGGAACGATGATTGTGGAGATTCTTTGTTCCAGCGTGTTGCGGAGCGACATTACTCGCCCGTAGCGTCATCGCCGAACGCAAGAGGTCGAGCAGTCCGTCAGGTCGGGCTGCCACATTCCTGTCTCGTGACCCCCCACTCCGGGAGCGCCGCTCACCCGGCCGGAAGTGGCCCCCCGGTGCAGGTCACACACCCTCGAAGGGAACCGGATTCCGTGAACACCCTTGCACGTAGAGCCGCAATCATCGCCACCGCCGCCAGCGCCGCTCTCGGCATGGCCGCCACCTCGGCGTCCGCCGGCGCCACGGCCTCGTGGTCGGCGACCCCGAACGGCGCGTACACCGCCAGCGCGACCAGCCCCACGCTGACCGTCCCCGCCGCGACCCTGACGTGTACCTCCTCCAGCGTGACCGCGGGCAACGTCGCCGCGACCAGCGCCACGGGGGCCAACATGGCGACCATCGGCACGATCGGCTTCACCGGCTGCTCGGTCGGTGGCATCACCTTCACCGTCTCCATGACCGCGACGCCGTGGACGATCAACGTCACCGGGGTGGACCCCTCCAACGCCAACCGGGTCAAGGGCAACGTCACCGGCATCTCGGCCCACATCACCGGCTTCGGCTGCGTGGCCGACTTCAAGGGCAAGGCGTACGGGTACTACGACAACAGCACCGGCAGGCTGGTCATCGACGGCTCGGGCACGGAGCTGAAGGCGTCCAACGCCAACTGCCTCGGCCTGATCAACAACGGGGACGTGGCCTCCTTCAAGGCCTCGTACCTCGTCAAGGTGACCTCGACGGGCACCTCGCCGAAGATCACGACGCCGTAGGACCCCAGCAGCACACGGGTACGGGCCGGCCACGAAGCCTCTTCGTGGCCGGCCCGGCCTTCTCGTTGGGGGGCGCGGACGCCGCGCCATGATCTTGAGGACGTGAGTTCGTGAACATCCCCGCACGACGATTCGCCGTGGTGGCCGCCGCTTTCGTTGCTGCCTTCGGGGCGGTGGTGTCCTCGGCCTCGGCCGCCACGACGGGGTCGTGGAGCGTGACGCCCGCAGGGGCGTATACGGCGCATGCTGTCCATCCGCCATGGACCTTTCCAGCTGCGACCATTGCGTGCGATTCGTTGGACGTGAATGCTGGAAAACTCGAAGCGACCGGCGCGACCGGCGGCAGGATAGGCACGATCGATGCCATCACCACCCACAACTGTCAGTTCGGCTTCGGCGAGGTTGTGACGACGAGCACCACGCCGTGGGCCATCGACCTCGTGGGGCAGAACCCTTCCCATGCGAACTGGGTGGACGTCAGGATCAGCGAAGTCTCGGCCCACTGGGCCGGGTTCGGTTGCGTTGCCGACTTCAAGGGAACGCTCCACGGACACTACGAGAACGACACCGGCAGGCTCGTCATCGGTGACAAGTCCGGTGACCTGCTCGCGTCCAACGCGAACTGCCTGGGGCTCGTCAACAACGGCGACGTCGTCGCGCTCAGGGCATCGTTGCGCATGGCCATGGCGTCGACCGGCAAGGCACCGGTGATCAGGGCCCTGTAGGGCGCAATGCGCAGGCGTGGACTGACCGCGCCACCGCAGTTGTACAACCGATCGCACCTCGTGGAGGACAGGCCCGATATGCACACTGAGATACACGTGACCCGTGCGGGGCGTTCCGTGAAGGTCGCCTCCGTCGCGGGTCTCGCCCTGCTCGCCGGTCTGTTGTCCGGCGGAGGTTCGGCCGCTGATGAGAGCACCGGGCCGGCCGGCTTCGCCGCCGCCTGCGGAGCCGAGGACAGCGGTACGGCGACCGTGGCGGCCACGGTCGCCGTGTCGATGGACGTACCGGCGACCGGTGAGGTCGGCCGTCCGGTGCAGCCGGGACCGGTGACGCTCACCGTCACCCTCTCGAGGGCGGATCTCGCGGGGCTGCTGCCGGAGGGCACCGAGGCGTTCGTGAGCCGAGCGGCGCTCAGGGTGAAAGTCGCCCAGAACGGCGAGTCCACAGAGGCCCCGTGGGAGCTGTACGCGCCGAGCACCCCTCTCCCCGCCGAGGGTGACGTTGCGCTCGTCCACTCCGGTGAGGTCCCCTACGTGACGCTGGGGTCCGCGGGCGATGTCGATTTCTCCGTCAAGGAGCTGGAGATCGAGCTGCGGTCCGCCGCGGCGGAACCCGAGAAGACCGCGTCGCCCCTGACCACGGTGACGTGCCGGTTGAAGGAGGGCGAGAACGGACACCTCGCGACCACGCGGGTGACCGACGGCACCGGCACCGAGCCGTCGGCAACCCCCGAGACGCCCACGACTCCGGTGGATGGCTCCGGGCGGGCGGCGGACAAGGACATCGCGGTGGAACCCGCGGCAGCCGAGGACGATGAGGACCCCGACTACTGCCCTGTCGAACCGCCGGTGGGAGTGGAGGACCCGAGCGACGCACCGCAGCCCCCGCCGGGTGACCCCGTGTCGTCGTTCGAGAACCCGAATGCGCAGGCCAGCTGTGCCAACGCGGCGGGCTTGGCCAACGTGTGGAAGATGGACGGGGCCATGATCATCAATGACCCGGCCGATCATCCGGCACTCATCAGCGTGAAGACACTGACGCACGTGACCAACCGGCCGCCCGACGCGGCCGGCGGGTACTACATCCGGTTCGACAACCTTGCGAACCTTGAACTCCCCGATGCCGAGTCCACTTTTCTCGCCTTCGGCTTTCAGCCGGTGACGGCGAAGGTGTCGTTCGAGAACGGTCCCATCACCATCTCGACGGGCAACGTGGGCACCGAAGCGTTCTCCACGGCCTCCTTCCGTCAGTCCCTGCGCCTCCACGATGTCAAGATCAACGGCACGCCCCTGGACGTGGGCAGCGACTGCAGGACGTCGAAGCCGTTCAAGGTGGTACTGAACGGCGGTGCGGCGTATGTGAACGTGGGGGTGGGCGGACGCTTGGACGGCGAGGTCACCATCCCGCCTTTCACCGGCTGCGGGACGGGCGGCGAGGATCTGAATCCGCTCTTCACCGCTTCGATCTCGGGGCCCGGAAACCGGATCTTCATGAACCAGGCTTCGACCTGTATTCCGACCAATCCCGAAAACTCCTACTGCCCGCCCGCCCCGGCGGAACTGCCCGGCAAACAGCCCGCGCCGTAGCCCGCCGCCCGGCCGGCACACCCCGAAGGGGCCACCTCCGGGGAGGTGGCCCCTTCGGGCTCCGGACGCGAGGACGGTTACCGCGCCGCCGAGTGCCAGTACTGCGACATGACCTTCCCCGCGTTCGGGGCGATGTCACCCGGGGCGGCCATCGCCGCCACGTCGGTCTGCGCGCTGTTCAGCGTGACGCTGTTCTTGCCCGAGGCCGCCGGCAGACCCGTCTTCAGGTTCACCGCCCAGTTCAGCGAGCCGAGCAGACCGCAGCCGTTGGTGCCGGGGACCGCGTACGTCGTGTCGGTCTGGGTGGCGCCCTGGAGGCTGAGCCGGCTCATCGGACCGTTCGGGTCCGGGGTTCCGTCACCGGCGAAGTTCTCGCTGGTGACGGCCGGCTGGGTCAGGTTCTGCGGCTTCAGCAGGATCGGGTCCGAGGCGGAGCCGATGTAGCACTTGTCGCCGAGGATCTGGTTCTGCAGGTGGATGCGGACCGGGAGGGTGATGATCGGCTTGCCGGTGGTCGCGCCCGCCAGGAGCTGGAAGCCGGTCGGGGTGTTGACCGACTCGATGGTCGCCGTCACCCGGTTCAGGCTGACGTCGGTGAGCGTGTTGCAGATCCCCGTGATCACGGGGACGTCGCTGGGGCACATCAGGCCGAGCAGGCCGCCCGGCACCTTCGCGGAGTCCGCGACGAGTGCCCCCTCCTTCGGGGAGACCACGGTCGAGACGGCGCCCGGGTGGTTGACCACGCCGATCTGGAGGTCGCTGGCGCCGACCGGCACCACGGTGTTGCCCAGCTTGATGGAGCCGCTCGCCGAGTGCGAGGAGACGCAGATGGCGATGTCAGTCGCCCCGTCCGCCGCCAGCATGGCCGGGCTGTCCACCGGACAGCGGCTGAAGGGTGCCCAGTCGCCGTTCAGCTGGGTGGCGGCAGTGGCTGACCCGATGGAGGCGACGGCGGCGAGAGCGGTGAAGGAGGCCAACAGCCCCATACGTACCCGGTTCGAGGTTCTCAATGTCTTCCCCTTGTTTCCGATGTGCGCAGCGAATTGAGCACGGAATGCGGAATGCGGGTGCCGGGAGCGCGTCGGACGGGGCCGATACGAAATCCCATTCACCGAGCCGTGAGGTTACTGGCGGGAAACACCGGTACACAATCCCGCCGTATGAGAATCTATGGACAGGTCGTGCATCTCCGTCAGGGATGAGTACGGGATCCGGCCTTCTTGTCACTTCGTGCGCAGCTCCTCGCGGGCACGGCCGCGAGGCCGGCCGGCCGGATATGCGGAATCCCGCCTGCCGCTTGTGTATTCGAGCCGGTCCCGAGCGCCTCTCGATGCGCTGTGCGGCGTACGGGCCCCGCCGGCCGACCCCGGAACTTGTCACCCGGCGACAGTTTTTCCGGCCGCTCTGCTCAGCAGATGAGAAAGAATCACCCCCTTCGCGCCCTCGCGCGAAAACTTGATGACCTGGTATTGCGGCCCAGGTTACCCACCCGTAGCGTCGCCTCCGTCAGCAACTCCTCCGGCGCGTCCGGAGATTGCTCACCCGTCGGCAGGGAGCCCGGACGCATATCCGGCCCCCTGGGCCGCGGGGTTCCGGCCTGCACCGACGGACGGCAGTGCGCAGTACTTCACAAGATCGGAACCGAAATTTGTCATCCGATGACAAACGGACCGGATCTTTGCGAAGGGGCTGCTCAAGGGCTTGTCCTGGCGGTGCCGGTGAACTTAACGTGCGCCCCTCGGCGCATTTCTGTCACTTCGTGAGCGCACGCAGGAGGTGGGATGGGAATCGAAGTAGTGGTCGAAGGGCTCACCAAGTCTTTCGGCAAGCAGAACATCTGGCAGGATGTGTCGCTCACGCTTCCCGCAGGCGAGGTCAGTGTCATGCTCGGCCCGTCCGGGACGGGAAAGACGGTGTTCCTCAAATCCATCATCGGCCTCCTCAAACCTGAACGCGGACGCGTTCTCGTCAATGGCGTCGACATGGTGAACGGCTCCGAGCGGGACATCATGGAGACGCGCAAGCTCTTCGGTCTCATGTTCCAGGACGGCGCCCTTTTCGGGTCCATGTCGCTTTTCGATAACATCGCGTTCCCGCTCCGGGAGCACACCCGGAAGAAGGAATCCGAGATCCGCCGCATCGTCATGGAGCGGATCGACGTCGTGGGCCTCCTGGGTGCGGAGAACAAGCTCCCCGGTGAGATATCCGGCGGCATGCGCAAGCGCGCCGGCCTCGCCCGGGCCCTCGTCCTCGACCCGCAGATCATCCTCTGCGACGAGCCCGACTCCGGCCTCGACCCGGTCCGCACGGCGTACATCTCCCAGCTCCTCGTCGACCTCAACGCGCAGATCGACGCGACGATGCTCATCGTCACCCACAACCTCGACATCGCCTCCACCGTGCCGGACAACATGGGGATGCTGTTCTGCCGCAACCTCGTCACCTTCGGGCCGCGCGAGGTGCTGCTCACCAGCGACCTGCCCGTCGTCAACCAGTTCCTCGCCGGCCGCTGCGAGGGGCCCATCGGCATGTCCGAGGAGAAGGACGCCGCCACCCTCGCCGCCGAGGAACTGAACGGCTACGGCCAGGGCATCAGCTCGGCCAACGCCCCCCGCACCGTCGTCCCCCAGCTGGAGCCCTCACCGGGCCTGCCGGTGCGCCAAGGCGCCCTGCGCCGCCGGGAACGCGTCATGTCGATGCTCGGCGAGCTGCCGGAGGCGGCCCGTACCGCCATCCTCAACAGCTACAGCCCGGCCGTGGGCGGTGGACGCCGGTGACCGCCCCCCTGCCCGTACGGCCCCCCGGCGAACCGGAGCCGGTGGACCGCGCCCCGGAGCCGGCGAAGGCGCCGGAGGCCCCGCGCCCCAGCAAGCTCGCCGCGCCGCTGCGCGAGACCGGACGGCTGTTCGCGCTGGCCGGGACCGTGACCCGGGAGACCTTCCGACGCCCCTTCCAGGTGCGGGAGTTCATCGAGCAGTTCTGGTTCGTCGCCAGCGTGACCATCCTGCCCGCCGCCCTCGTCTCCATCCCGTTCGGCGCGGTCATCGCCCTCCAGGTCGGCTCGCTCACCCAGCAACTCGGCGCCCAGTCCTTCACCGGCGGCGCCAGCGTCCTCGCCGTCATCCAGCAGGCCAGCCCGATCATCGTGGCCCTGCTGGTCTCCGGGGCCGCCGGGTCCGCGATCTGCGCCGACCTCGGCTCGCGGAAGATCCGCGAGGAGCTGGACGCCATGGAGGTCATGGGCGTCTCGCCCGTGCAGCGCCTGGTCGTCCCGCGCGTGCTCGCCACCATGCTCGTCGCCGTCCTGCTCAACGGCCTCGTCTCGGTCGTCGGCACCCTCGGCGGCTACTTCTTCAACGTGATCCTCCAGCACGGCACCCCGGGCGCGTACCTCTCCAGCTTCTCCGCCCTCGCCCAGCTGCCCGACCTCTACGTCAGCGAGGTCAAGGCGCTGATCTTCGGCTTCATCGCCGGGATCGTCGCCGCCTACCGCGGCCTCAACCCGCGCGGCGGCCCGAAGGGGGTGGGCGACGCGGTCAACCAGTCCGTCGTCATCACCTTCATGCTGCTGTTCTTCGTGAACATGGTCCTCACGGCGATCTACCTTCAGATCGTCCCCGCGAAGGGGAGCTGACCCATGTCAATGCTCAGCTGGCTCGACAGATCCGGTGACCAACTCACCTTCTACGTAAGGGCCCTGATCTGGATTCCGCGCACCCTGCGCCGCTACCTCAAAGAGGTCCAGCGCCTCCTGGCCGAGGTGGCCTTCGGCAGCGGCGGCCTCGGGGTCGTCGGCGGCACCATCGGCGTGATGATCGCGATGACCCTGGCCACCGGCACGGTCGTCGGACTCCAGGGCTACGCGGCCCTCAACCAGATCGGCACCGCCGCGTTCACCGGCTTCATCTCCGCGTACTTCAACACCCGCGAGATCGCCCCGCTCGTCGCCGGACTCGCCCTCTCCGCGACCGTCGGCGCCGGCTTCACCGCGCAGCTCGGCGCCATGCGCATCAACGAGGAGGTCGACGGCCTCGAATCGATGGGCGTGCGCTCGATGCCCTACCTCGTCACCACGCGCATCATCGCCGGGGTCGTCGCGATCATCCCGCTGTACGCGATCGGGCTGCTCTCCTCGTACGTCGCGTCCCGCTACGTCACCGTCCTGTTCAACGGGCAGTCCGCGGGCACGTACGACCACTACTTCAACCTCTTCCTGTCCCCGGCGGACGTGCTCCTGTCGGTGCTCAAGGTGCTGATCTTCAGCGTGATGGTGATCCTCGCCCACTGCTACTACGGATTCCACGCCACCGGCGGTCCCGCCGGGGTGGGTGTGGCCGTCGGCCGGTCCGTGCGGAACGCGATCGTGCTGATCAGCGTCACCGACTTCTTCCTCTCGCTCGCCATCTGGGGCGCCACGACGACGGTGAAGGTGGCCGGCTGATGACATCCCGCGCCGCCCGGACCGCCACCCGCAGAACCGCCGGAGTCGCCCTCTTCCTCGTGCCCGCCGTCCTCATCTGGGTCTCGGTCTCGGTGTACGAGAAGGACTTCACGCACGACGCGACCGTCACCGTACGCACATCGAGCGTCGGCAACGAGATGCACGAGAACGCCGATGTGAAACTGCGCGGCGTCGTCGTCGGCCAGGTCCGGAACATCTCGGCCGACGGCGAAGGGGCCCGGCTCACCCTCGCGATCAAGCCCGACAAGCTGGACCGCATCCCGGCCGACGTCACCGCCCAGATGCTGCCCACCACCCTCTTCGGGGAACGGTTCGTCGCCCTCGTACCGCCCCCCGTGCCCTCGACGAAGACCCTCGACGCCGGGGACGTCATCCCGCAGGACCGGTCCAGCAACGCCATCGAGCTGGAAGAGGTCCTCGACAACGTCCTGCCGCTGCTCACCGCAGTGAAGCCGGAGAAGCTGTCCGCCACCCTCAACGCGGTCTCCACCGCGCTGGAGGGCCGGGGCGAGAAGCTGGGCGACACCCTGGTGAAGCTGGACGCCCACCTCCAGAAGTTCAACCCCCAACTCCCCACGCTCAACGAGGACATCAAGGAACTCGTCAAGGTGAGCCGGCTCTACGCGGACTCCGCCCCCGACGTCCTGGACGCCCTCACCGACTTCACCACCACGAGCGGCACCCTCGCCGAACAGCAGGCGAACCTCGCCAACGTGTACGGCTCCACCACCGCGTCCGCCCGCGACGTCACCGCCTTCCTCCAGCGGAACAAGGACAACCTCATCCGGCTCGCCGCGAGCGGCAGGCCCACCCTGGAGACCCTGGCGAAGTACTCCTCGGAGTTCCCCTGCACCCTGCGCACCGTGGCCAACTTCGTCCCGGCCATGGACAAGGCGCTCGGCAAGGGCACCGGCCGGCCCGGGCTGCACGTCACCCTCAAGACCGTTCCCTCCAAGGGGAAGTACGTCGCCGGCAAGGACACCCCGGTCTACAACGCCACCGGCGGACCGCACTGCTACGCCATCCCGTACGTCGGCCAGACCGTGCCCACCGCCGACGCCAGGACCGCCGCCGACACCGCCCCGGCCGACCCGGACCCGGCCACGCCGGTCGAGATCCCGGCCGCCGACCCGTCGCTGGGCATGCCCAACTCGCCGCAGGAGAGCCGGCTCGTCAACGAGCTGGTCGCTCCCTCACTGAAAGTCCGGCCGCAGGCCCTGCCCGAGTGGAGCAGCGTGCTCATCGGCCCGGCCTTCCGCGGTGTGGAGGTGAAGCTCAAGTGAAGCGCCGTTCCCTCGCGGGGCCGCTCGCGAAATCCCTCGTGTTCATCGTGGTGACGAGCCTGGCCACCACGGTCCTGGCCCTGTCCATCGCCAACACCGGTGTGGGCGAGACCCGTTCGTACAAGGCCCGGTTCACCGACGCCACCGGCCTCATCGCCGGCGACAGCGTCCGCATCGCCGGAGTCAAGGTCGGCCAGGTCGAGTCCATCGAGGTCGCCGACCGCCGGCTCGCCGAGGTCCGCTTCAGCGTCCGCAAGAGCAAGAGGCTCCCGGCCTCCGTGACCGCGTCGATCAAATACCTCAACATGGTCGGCCAGCGCTACATCGACCTGGACCAGGGCGCGGGCCCCGTCGGCGAGAGCTTCGCCGCCGGCGCCACGATCCCGCTGTCGCGCACCACCCCGGCGCTCGACCTCACCCAGCTCTTCAACGGCTTCCAGCCCCTCTTCGAAGGGCTCTCACCGCCCGACGTCAACGAGCTGGCCGGCTCCATCGTCCAGGTGCTCCAGGGCGAGGGCGGCACCGTCGACTCCATCCTCCAGCACGTCGGCTCGCTGACCGGCACGGTCGCCGCCAAGGACCAGGTGATCGGCGAGGTGATCAAGAGCCTCAACTCGGTCCTGAAGACCGTCAACGACCGGGAAGCCGGCTTCAACGACCTGGTCGACACCCTCCAGGCCCTCGTCACCGGCTTCGCGGGCGACCGCAAGCCGCTCGGTGAGGCCGTCACCGCGATGGGCGCGCTCACCACGGTCACCGCGGACCTCTTCGAGGACGGCCGCAAACCCCTCAAGGACGACATCAAGCAGCTCGGCCGGCTCTCCGGGAACCTGGCCGACAACACCCCGAAGATCGAGAACTTCCTCCGGAAGACCCCGGCCAAGATGGAGGCCATCGGCCGCCTCACCTCGTACGGCTCCTGGCTCAACCTCTACCTCTGCGAGGCCAAGGTCAGCGGCGTGACGACGAGCGACGGCAGCACCCCGCCGACCGGCATCGAGATCACCCAGCCGAGGTGCCTGTCATGATCAAGCCGATACGCCACCGCAACCCCGTCGCCGTCGGCATCGTGGGCCTGCTCCTGCTCGCCCTCATCGGATTCGGCGCCTACCGGGCCGACTCACTCCCCTTCATCGGCGGCGGCACCACCTACAGCGCCGACTTCACCGAGTCCGCCGGGCTCGGCGCGGGCGACGAGGTCCGCATCGCCGGCGTCAAGGTCGGCAAGGTCACCGGGGTCTCCCTCGACGGCGCCAAAGTGAAGGTCACCTTCAAGGTCAAGGACGCCTGGATCGGCAACGCCAGCACCGTCGGCATCGCCATCAAGACGCTCCTCGGCGAGAAGTACCTCGCCGTCGACCCGCTCGGCGACTCCCCGCAGGACCCGGACGAGCGCATCACGGCCTCCCGCACCACCTCCCCGTACGACGTCACCCAGGCGTTCAACGGACTGGGCGAGACCATCGGGGAGATCGACACCAAGCAGCTCGCCAAGAGCTTCGAGACGATCTCCGCCACCTTCAAGGACTCCCCGCCCGACGTGAAGAGCGCCGCCAAGGGACTCTCCGCGCTGTCGAAGACCGTCTCCGAACGCGACGCCCAGCTGGCGACCCTGCTCAAGGGCAGCAAGCAGCTCACCAAGACCCTCGCCGACAAGAAGAGCGGCTTCGAAACCCTCCTGGACGACGGCAACCTGCTCCTCGGCGAGATCCAGGCCCGCCGTGACTCCATCCACCTCCTGCTCACCGGCACCCGCGACCTGGGCACCCAGCTCACCGGTCTCGTCTCCGACAACAACAAGCAGCTGAAGCCGACCCTCAAGGCGCTCGGCCGGGTCACCGAGGTGCTCAAGAAGAACCGCAAGAGCCTCGACCAGGTCCTCGCGCTCGCCGGCTCCTACAACCGGCTCGTCGGCAACACCCTCGGCAACGGCCGCTGGTTCGACAACTACGTCTGCGGGGTCGTTCCCAAGAACTACCTGCCCGCGAACACACCCCCGGCGACCGGCTGCATGCCGCCGAAGCAGGAAGGCGGGCACTGAGATGAGACTCACCCGCGTCATCGGCATCGGCGCCGGCCTCGTCGTCGTGGCCGTCGCCGCCACCTCCGGGGTCTCGGCCCTGGAGGAGCAGGGCGGCACCACCGTCACCGCCTACTTCGACCAGGTCACCGGCGTGTACGCCGGTTCCGACCTGCGGATACTCGGCGTACGCGTGGGCCGCGTCGAATCCGTCGAACCGCGCGGCAAGGACGTCAAGGTCGTCCTGCACATCGACAAGGGCGTCCAGGTCCCCAAGGACGCGCACGCCGTCGTCGTCGCCCCCAGCCTGGTCGCCGACCGGTACGTCCAGCTCGCCCCCGCCTACACCGGCGGAGCGGCCATGGAGGACGGCGCCCAGCTGCCCGCCGCGAACAACGCGACCCCGGTGGAGGTCGACCAGCTCTACGCCTCCATCACCGAACTCTCCACCGCGCTCGGCCCCGACGGGGCGAACGCCGAAGGGGCCTTCGCCGGACTCCTGGACACCGGGGCCAAGAACCTCAAGGGCAACGGCAAGGACATCGGCGACTCCATCGAGCAGTTCGGCAAGGCCACCAAGACCCTGGACAAGTCGAGCGGCAACCTCTTCGACACGCTGTCCTACCTCCAGACCTTCACCACCATGCTCAAGGACAACGACGGCAACGTCCGCGCCGCCGAGCAGCAGCTGAACTCCGTCACCGGCTTCCTCGCCGACGACAAGAAGAACCTCGGCGCCGCCCTCAAGGAACTCGGCACCGCGCTCGGCCAGGTGAAGACCTTCATCAAGGACAACCGGGGCGAGCTCAAGAAGAACGTGGACGCCCTCGTGCCGATCACCCAGGCCCTCGTCGACCAGCGCGCCTCGCTGGCCGAGTCGATGGACGTCCTGCCGCTCGCGGCGGGCAACGTCCTCAACGCGTACGACCCCGAACACCGCACCCTCAACGGCCGGACCAACCTCAACGAGCTCAGCATGGGCGGCCCGCTCCTCGAATCCTCCCTCGCCCTCCAGGGACTCTCCCCGGTGGACACCGAACGGCAGAAGGCCCTTCCCACGCTGCCGCTCCCGGCCGTGGGCACGGTCTACGGCACCCCGAAGGAAGCCGCCGACGCCAAGGGCGGCAAGGACGCCAAGGACACGAAGGGGGCGAACCGATGAACCGGCGACCGCGCAGACCCGCGGCCCTCGGCACCACCGGCGGACCGGCACTCGTCGCGCTCGGCCTGTGCTGCACCCTCTTCGTCACCGGATGCGGAGCCCCGCACTTCTCCGGCATCGAGGACCTGCCGCTGCCCGGCGGCGCCGACCTCGGCGACCACCCGTACGAGATCACCGCGGACTTCGGGGACGTGCTCAGCCTCTCCCCGCAGTCCTCGGTCAAGGTCAACGACGTCGCCGTCGGCCGGGTCACCAGGATCTCGCTGGCGCCCGACGGCTGGCAGGCCCGGGTCACCATGAAGGTGAACGGGAAGATCGACCTTCCCGCCAACGCCTACGCCCACCTGGAACAGTCCAGCCTGCTCGGCGAGAAGTACGTCCAGCTCCAGCCGCCCGCCAAGGGCAAGGAGCAGGGCACCCTCGCCGACGGCGACCGCATCCCGCTCAGCCGCACCAACCGCAACCCCGAGGTCGAAGAGGTCTTCGGCGCCCTGTCCCTGCTCCTCAACGGCGGCGGCGTCCAGCAGCTCAAGACCATCACCACCGAACTCAACAAGGCCCTGAGCGGGCAGGAACCCCAGGTCAAGTCCATGCTCCACCGGGTCGACAAGCTCGTCACCAACCTGGACGACCACCGCGGCGACATCACCGCCGCGCTCGACGGCGTCAACCGGCTCTCGAGCACCCTCGCCGGCCGCAAGGAGCAGGTCGGCACGGTCCTCACCAAGCTCAGCCCCGGCATGAAGGTCCTGGAGAAACAGCGCGGATCGCTCATGACGATGCTCCGCTCCCTGGACACCCTCTCCGACGTCGCCGTCACCACCATCAACCGGAGCAAGGCGGACACCATCGCCGACCTCAAGGCCCTCGCCCCCACCCTGAAGGCCCTCGCCGACTCCGGCAACGACCTGCCCGACTCCCTCCAGGTGCTGCTCACCTACCCGTTCACGGACGAGGTGCTGCGCGGCGTGAAGGGCGACTACCTCAACGTGTACCTGGACCTGACGGCCGAACCCGGCACCCAGATCATCCCCGCCTACAACCCGGACCCGGAGACGCCACCCGCTCAGGCCCCGTCGGCCGCCGGCGCCGGACTGCCGCTGCCGCTCCCCGCGACCTCGGCGCCGACGACGAGCCGGCCCACGGACTCGAAGGGGAGCAACCGATGATCACCCTCGCCATCCGGCTCAAGAACATCGCCTTCCTCATCATCTCCGTGCTGGTGCTCGCCTACCTCGGGGTGCGCTACGCCGACCTCGGCCATTACGTCGGCATGCGGGACTACTACACGGTCAAGATGCAACTCCCGCGCACCGGGGGCCTCTTCACCCACTCCAACATCACCTACCGAGGGGTCTCGGTCGGCCGGGTCGGACCCATCGAACTCACCGACGACGGCGTCGAGGCCGAGCTGCGGATCAACAAGTCCGCACCCAGCATCCCCGACGACCTCAAGGCGGTCGTGGCCAACCTCTCCGCCGTCGGCGAGCAGTACGTCGACCTGCGGCCGACCCGCACCGAGGGCCCCTACCTCGCGAACGGCTCGGTCATCGACCAGGCCGAGACCACCGTCCCGGCACCCGTGACCAACGTCCTCACCAGCGTCAACGACCTCACCTCCTCGGTCGACCTGGAGTCCCTGCGCACCGTCGTCGACGAGTTCGGCACCGCGTTCAGCGGGCGCGGCGACGACCTCCAGGTCCTCCTGGACACCGGCAGCGACTTCGTGGACGCCGCCGACGACGCGCTGCCCGTCACCACCCGGCTGATGGAGGACGGCAAGACCGTCCTGCGCACCCAGGTCGAACAGGGCGAAGCACTCAAGGGCTTCGCCTCCGGCGCGAAGGAGCTGGCCGCCCAGCTCAAGGGGTCCGACACCGATCTGCGGAAACTGATCGCCGCCGCCCCCGACGCGACGAACCAGATCAGCGGACTCCTCCGGGACGTCGAACCCAGCTTCGGGGTCGTCGTCGCCAACCTCCTCACCACCTCCGACGTCGCCGTCACCCGCCAGCGCGGCCTGGAGGAACTGCTCGTGAAGCTCCCCGCCGTCGCGGCCGCCGGGGCCAGCGCGGTGGACGAGGACGGCGCCCGGTTCGGCATGTCGATCACCTTCTTCGAGCCGCTGCCCTGCACCGCCGGCTACGAGGGCACGACCTACCGCAACGGCCTCGACCTCTCGACCGCCCCCGCCCTCAACACCAAGGCCCGCTGCGCCGCCTCGCCCGGCACCGGCATCGACGTCCGGGGCAGCGCCAACGCCCCGACGGGCGGCCCGCTCCCCGCACCGGCGAAGGCCGGCGCGCTGCTCGTCGGGGACACCGGCGAGGACCGGCTGCCCAGAGTGCTCGGCGCCGCGACCGACGCGGCACCGGAGGCCCGGGGCATGGCCGGGCTGCTCGGCCTGGGACAGGAGGACGGCGAGTGAACCCCCGTACGCGAAGCCTCGGCGGCTGGGCCGTCCTGCTGATCGCGGCCCTCGTCTGCGCCCTGGGCGGCTGGTCGTACGCCCAGGCGCGCGGCGACGACGACCTGGCCTACGCCAAGAGCCGGGACGCCGCCCTCGCGGACGGCCGGCAGGCGCTGGCCCGGCTCAACTCTCTGGACGGCAAGGACGCGGCCGGCGTGGACACCGGCCTGGCCGGCTGGCTGGAGTCCGCCACCGGCCCGTTGTACGACCAGCTGAAGCGGACCCGGAAGAAGGACGCCGCCGACCTCAAGGCATCCGGCGCCACCGCACGCGGCAAGGTCACCGACGCCGCGCTCACGGAGCTGGACGAGCGGACCGGCACCGCGCTGATGATCGCGACCGTCGACGTCGAGGTCACCCCGCGCACCGGCAAGGCGGGCACCGAGCGCAAACGCTTCGAGGCCACGCTCGCCCGGACCGGGGACGGCTGGAAGATCAAGGCGCTCACGGCGCTCGGCATAGGGAGCGGCGCATGAACACGGACGTCGAGGAGAAGCCGGAGGCCGCCGTCGAGCCGCCCGAGGACACCGGGGGCACCGGGGACACCGACACCCGCCCGGCCCGCCGTTGGCCGCGCGTCCTCGCCGGAGTCCTCGTCGTCGCGCTGCTCGCGGCCGGAGCCGTGATGTACGTGGCGGGGAGGCAGTTGCGGGACACGCCCGCCACGTCCAACCGGGCGCTGACCGACAGCGCGGCGACCGCCCAGGTGGCCGGCGAGGTCACCAACGCCCTCGGCAAGGTCTTCTCGTACAGCCCCGACGGCACCGCCACCACCAAGGCGTCCGCGCAGAAGCTGCTCGCGGGCAAGGCGCTCCAGCAGTACGCGGCACTGTTCGGCCAGGTCGAGAAGCAGTCGGCCGACCAGAAGCTCACCCTCACCACCCATGTCGTGCGCGCCGGGGTGACCCGGCTGACGCCCGACAGCGCCCACCTGCTCGTCTTCCTCGACCAGGTCTACGAGCGCAAGGGCAAGGCGGCGAGCAAGGCGGCCGCGCAGCTCTCCGTCACGGCCCGACTGCGCGATGGGCACTGGACGATCGTGGAGATCACCTCCCGGTAAATCGCGAGAAGCACCACCGCACCACCGAGCACGGACAGCACAGCACGGCGGGACCGCCGGCAGGGAGAGGCAGCGATGGCACGGGTAGCGATGACGAGGAATCCGCTGGTGGCGGCGGCGATCGTGCTGACGGTCGCGGCGGCCGGCGCCGCGGGCTGGGGCGGGGTGTCCCGGTACCAGGCGGGGCACGACAGCTCGGCCACGTACGCCCAGACCCGCGACGAGGTGCTGGCGGCGGGGGAGCAGGCCGTGCAGAACATGAACACGCTGGACCACGCGCGGATCGACGAAGGGCTCGACAGCTGGGAGGACTCCACCACCGGTGACCTGCACCAGCAACTGGTCGACGGTCGCGGCGGGTTCGTGAAACAGATCCAGGAGGCGAAGACCGTCAGCACCGCCAAGGTGATGGCCGGCGCGGTCACCGAGCTGGACGACCGGGCCGGGAAGGCCGGGGTCATGGTGGCGCTCCGGGTGACCGTGACCGCGCCGAAGGGCAAGCCCGCGGTGAAGGAGAGCCGGATGCTCGGCCAGCTCACCCGCACCCCCGACGGGTGGAAGCTCAGCGCCCTCGGCCAGGCGCCCGTCGGCAACACCGCCGGCTGACACCCCCGCCCCCGCACCGAGAGGAACCCGGACATGTCGACCACCCGTCACCTGGTCAATCGTCAGCGCCGCCTGGCCACCGTCGCCGCCGCCGAGCGCGCCGCGACGCCCGCCCCGCCCCGCCCCGGGCGCGGGCCGGACCTGGAAAAGCCCGACGCCACACAGGACGAGGCGGCTCCGGAGAGCGAGGAGAGCGAGGAGAGCCAGAAGGAGGACGAAGGAGAGGCGGAGCCGGACGCGAAGAAGGCCACCGCCCGGCGCCTCCCGCGCCTCGGCCTGCCCGCCGTCCTCTGCGTCCTCACCCTCCTCCTCGGCGCCGTCGCCGCCTGGGCGTTCACCTCGGCGGCGAGCCTGCGCGACGACCCCGGCCGGCAGAACACCGCCCTGACCGACATCAGCCGCACCAGCGAGGTGAAGGGCCAGATCACCGAGGCCGTCGGCGCGGTCTTCTCGTACGACTACGCCTCACCCACCAAGGCCGAGGCGGCGGTGACGAAGTATCTGACCGGCAAGGCGGTCCAGCAGCACGCGGACATGCTCGCCGAGGTCCGGGCGCAGGCGCCGAAGCAGAAGCTGGTCCTCACCACGACCGTCACCGACAGCGGCGTCGAGATGCTCGACGGCGACCGGGCCCGGCTGCTGATCTACGCCGACCAGCGCAACACCCGTACCGGCAAGTCCGAGGAGACCACGTACGCCGCCGCCATGTTCAGCGTGGACGCCGTCCGCAAGGGCGGCAGTTGGCGGATCTCCGCGATCGACACGTTCACCCGGTGACCCCACGGAGGAAGGTACGCATGAGGTTCAACGGCACCATGCGCCGAGGACTCGGCGGCACCGCCGCCGCCGTCGCCGCGATGGCCGCGCTCACGGCCTCCCAGGCACCCCAGCTCGCCGCGCACGAGGAGACCCCGAAGCCCCGCCACAAGACCGACGACGTCGTCTGGTCCGAGGTCCCCAACGACGACTCGTACCACACCGAACTCCCGCCGCTGAAGAGCCCGAAGCCGCCGAAGAAGGGCGCGAAGCAGAGCCCCGCCGCCAAGCAGTCGTGGGCCGAGGCCGGCATCCCGGCGACCGTGCTCGCCGCCTATCGCAAGGCCGAGACGACGACGGGGCGCAGCGATCCCGGCTGCCGGCTGCCCTGGCAGTTACTGGCGGCGATCGGCAAGGTCGAGTCCGGGCACGCGGCCGGCGGCCGGGTCGACAAGAACGGCACGACCGTCTCGCCGATCCTCGGCCCGGTCCTCAACGGCGCCGGGTTCGCCGACATCGCGGACACCGACGGCGGCGCCTACGACGGGGACGCGACGTACGACCGGGCGGTCGGCCCGATGCAGTTCATCCCCTCGACATGGGCGCACTGGGGCCGCGACGGCAACGGCGACGGGCGCCGGGACCCGAACAACGTGTACGACGCGGCGCTCGCCGCCGGGGCCTACCTCTGCGCCGGGATCCGCGATCTGTCGATCCCCTCCGACATGAACCGGGCGATCCTCAGCTACAACCACTCCGAAACGTATCTGCGTACGGTCCTGTCCTGGCTGGAGTTCTACCGCAAGGGCATCCACCCGGTCACCGACGGCACGGGCCCCATCCCCAGGAGCCCCGGCGCGGGCAGCCCCAACAAGCCCAAGCACCCCTTGGGCGGCTCCGGCTCCAAGGACGACGGCGGCGGCATCGAGGTCGGCCCGCAGCCCAGTACCCGCCCGACCACACCGGGCACCCACGACCCGGACCCGAGCACCACGCCCGACCCGGACCCGACGGACACCGCCGGCCCCTCGCCCGACCCGTCGGACCCCGGCTCCACGACGCCGGACCCGAGCACCACCCCCGACCCGGACCCGACCACGACGAAGCCGGACCCGGGCTGCACGACCACGCCGACGCCCGACCCGACCGACACCACCGAGCCCACCGGCTCGCCCTCACCGGACCCCACGGAGACCGCCGAACCCTGCACCACGCCCACCCTGCCGCCCACGGCGGACTAAGGGGTCTCTCGACGGGCTCAGCCGCCGCCCGCCAGCACCTGGGCGAGGTCGTAGCGCACGACCTCCTCCAGCTGTGCGTACGTGCAGCTGTCCGGCGTACGGTCGGGGCGCCAGCGGCGCCACTGGGCCGTGTGCCGGAAGCGGTCGCCCTCCATGTGGTCGTACGCCACCTCGCAGACCCGCTCCGGCCGCAGCGGCACCCAGGACATGTCCTTCTTGCCGGACCAGCGGCTCGGGGCGCCGGGCAGCCGGGCGCCCAGGTGCGCCTCGGCCTCGGCCCAGGCGCGCCACGGGTGGTCGTCGGCGTCGGTCAGCAGGGGCTCCAGCTCGGTGACGAGCTCCGCGCGGCGCTTCATCGGGAAGGCCGCGCACACCCCGACGTGCTGGAGCGCGCCGCTGTCGTCGTACAGGCCGAGCAGCAGCGAGCCGACGACCGGGCCGCTCTTGTGGAAGCGGTAGCCGGCCACCACGCAGTCGGCGGTCCGCTCGTGCTTGATCTTGTACATGGCCCGGACGTCCGGCCGGTACGGCGCGTCGAGCGGCTTCGCGACGACCCCGTCGAGCCCCGCCCCCTCGTACTCCTCGAACCACTCACCGGCGCGGGCCGGGTCGGTCGTGGACGGGGCCAGATACACGGGGGCCGACGCCTTGGCGAGCGCCGCCTCCAGGACCGTGCGGCGGTCCGCCTGCGGGGTGTCCAGGAGCGATTCGTCGCCCAGCGCCAGTAGGTCGAAGGCGATCAGGGCGGCCGGGGTCTGCTCGGCCAGCAGCCGCACCCGGGACTCGGCGGGGTGGATGCGCTCGCTGAGCCGGTCGAAGTCGAGGCGGCCCTCGTGCGCGACGACGATCTCGCCGTCCACCACGCAGCGTTCCGGCAGATTGTCCCGGACGGCGGTGACCAGCTCGGGGAAGTACCGGGTGAGCGGCTTGCCGGTCCGGCTGCCGATCACCACCTCGTCACCGTCCCGGTGCACGATCGCCCGGAAGCCGTCCCACTTCGCCTCGTACTGCATGCCCGGCGGAATCCGCTTCACGGACTTGGCGAGCATCGGCTTCACGGGCGGCATCACCGGCAGGTCCATGGCCCGATTCTGAACCGTACGGCGACCGGAGTCTCCCGATATGCGGCATATGTGTGCCCGGCCTACCGTGGCCGACATGGCAGCAGCGGGCACAGCGGTGGAGCTGGACGCGGCCGGGCGGGCGGTCCGGCTGTCGAATCCGGACAAGGTCTACTTCCCGGAGAAGGGCTATACGAAGAGGGACGTCGCCGAGTACTTCCTCGCCGTCGGCCCCGGCATCCTGCGCGCCCTGCGCAACCGGCCCACCACCCTCCAGCGGTTCGTGGACGGCGTCGAGGGCGAGTTCTTCTACCAGAAGCGCGCCCCCAAGAACCTCCCCGACTGGATCCCCACCTCCACGATCGCCTTCCCGAGCGGGCGGTCCGCCCGGGAGATGTGCCCCACCGAGGTCGCCGCCGTCCTCTGGGCCGCCAATCTCGGCACCCTGACCTTCCACCCCTGGCCCGTCCGAGGCGGGGACACCGACCACCCGGACGAACTGCGCATCGACCTGGACCCGCAGCCCGGCACCGATTACGCCGACGCGGTCCGCGCCGCCCAGGAGCTGCGCGGTGTCCTGGAGGAGCACGGGCTGCGCGGCTGGCCCAAGACGTCCGGCGGGCGCGGCATCCACGTCTTCGTGCCCATCGAGGCGCGCTGGACCTTCACCGAGGTGCGGCGCGCGGCCATCGCGGTCGGGCGCGAGCTGGAGAGCCGGATGCCGGACCGGGTGACCACCGCCTGGTGGAAGGAGGAGCGCGGCGAGCGGATCTTCGTCGACTACAACCAGACCGCCCGCGACCGCACCATCGCCTCCGCGTACTCCGTACGGCCCTTCCCGCACGCCCCGGTCTCCGCCCCGCTGCGCTGGGAGGAGATGGACGACGCCGAGCCCCGCGACTTCGACCTCCGCACCATGCCCGTGCGGTACGCGGAACACGGCGATGTGCACGCCGACATGGACCAGGAGGCGTTCCGCCTGGACTCGCTGCTGGAACTCGCCGACCGCCACGCGAGCGACGGCGGCCCCGGCGACCTGCCCTACCCGCCCGAGTACCCGAAGATGCCCGGCGAGCCCAAGCGCGTGCAGCCGAGCCGCGCCCGCCGTGACGAGGACGACCAGGCGTGAGCGAGCCGGAGCACGGGGCGCACGGCCGGCCGCTGACCCGGGGCCAGAAGTGGCAGGGCTTCAAGGAGTCCCCGTACTTCCCGGCGATCGTGCTGCTGTTCATCCTCTCGGCCGCCGCCGGGCTCTTCGCCGGCTCCTACACGTACGCCATGGCCAACCCGACCCCGCACAGCATTCCCACCGCCGTGGTCAGCGAGCCGGAGACCGCGCGCGGCCGGGAGTTCGTCGCCGGGATGGACAAGGCCCTCGACGCCTCCCTGGTCATCCACGTCTACCCGACGGCGGCCGCCGCGCGCGAGGCCCTGGAGGAGCAGGAGGTCTTCGCCATCGTGCGGTCCGGCGCCCGGGGCGTGTCCCTGGACGTGGCCGCGGCCTCCGGGGCGGCCGTCGCCCAGCTGCTCGCCGAGTCCGCCGTGAAGGTGGGGGACGCGCTCTCCGTCCCGGTGGCCGTGCAGGACGTCAAACCCCTCCAGAAGGGCGACCCGCGCGGGCTCGCGCTCTTCTACATCTCGCTCGCCGCGGTGATCATCGGCTTCGTGGGCGCCATCCAGCTCAGCGTGCACGCCCGGTCGTTGATCCCGTTGGAGCGGATCGGCTTCACGATCCTCTACTCGCTCCTGGGCGCCTTCGCCATCGCCGCCGTGGTCGACTGGCTGCTGGGCGCGGTGGACCTGCCCTTCGTCGAGTCCTGGCTGATCCTCGCGTTCACGATGTTCACCTCGGGCATGGTCTTCACCATGTTCAACACCCTGATCGGCCGGTGGGCGATGCTGCCCACCTGGGGCGTCATGGTGCTCCTCGGCAACCCCTCGTCCGGCGGGGCCGTCTCCTGGCCGCTGCTGCCCTCGCTCCTCGGGCACATCGGACGCTGGCTGCCCCCGGGCGCCTCCGTCAACGCCCAGCACACCGCCGTCTACTACCAGGGCCACCAGCGCGTCTTCCCCTATCTGGTCCTCGCGGCCTGGGCGCTGGTCTCGTGCACCGTCTTCTGGGTCTGGCGCCACCGCCACCCCGGCGGCCGCGCGCACATGCCGCAGCACGCGGCGACGGCCACCTGATCCGCCAGGCGTATTTCGCGACTCGCCCACCGGGCTTGGCGGCCCTGAGGCGGACTTTGTCCTTACTGTGGGTAAGCAATTTTCCCGGGTCCGTCACGGCCCGTCGCCAAAGCCTCGGCAGCAGCAGTGGGGAGTTCGACATGGACCGCAGAAGTTTCAGCCGGCGGATGCTGATGGGCGGCGGGGCCGTGGCGGCGGCGGGGGTGGCGTCGCTGTCCCTCCCGGCACCCGCCGCCGCCCTGCCGCACCCGGTCCGCCGCGCGCCCGCCGGGGGAGTGGTCCGGCACATCCGCATGTACGTGGAGAAGCTGCCGGACGGCCGGATGGGCTACGGGCTCGAAAAGGGCAAGGCCACCGTGCCCGGCCCGCTCATCGAGCTCAACGAGGGCGACACCCTGCACATCGAGTTCGTGAACACCCTGGACGTACCGGCCGGGCTGCACGCGCACGGCGTCGACTACGACATCGCCAGCGACGGCACCCGGATGAACCACAGCACCGTCGAACCCGGCGCCACCCGTACGTACACCTGGCGCACCCACACCCCCGGCCTGCGCCGCGACGGCACCTGGCAGCCCGGCAGCGCGGGCTACTGGCACTACCACGACCACGCCGTCGGCTCCGACCACGGCACCGGCGGCATCCGCGACGGGCTGTACGGACCGCTGGTCGTCCGGCGGCGGGGCGACATCCTGCCCGACAAGACGATCACGATCGTCTTCAACGGCATGTCCATCAACAACACCCCGGCCGGCGAGAGCCCGGACTTCACGACCACGCTCGGGGACCGGCTCGAAGTCGTCATGATCACGCACGGCGACTTCTACCACACGTTCCATATGCACGGTCACCGCTGGGCGGACAACCGCACGGGCATGCTCACCGGCCCCGACGACCCGAGCCGGGTCGTCGACACGAAGATCGTCGGACCGGCGGACTCCTTCGGCTTCCAGGTCATCGCGGGCGAACACGTGGGCGCCGGCGCCTGGATGTACCACTGCCATGTGCAGAGCCACGCCGACCGGGGCATGGGCGGCATGCTCCTCGTCGCCGACCGGGACGGCAGCGTGCCGGGACACGACGGGTAGGGCCCTACGTCATGGACGGGCCGCCGCGCCGAGGCGCCGCTGCTCCTCCTCCACGATCCGGCGGGCCAGCTCGCCCTCCGACACGTCCACCGCGTCCGGCGTCGTCTCGGCGACATCGCTGCGCCGGGCGTACGCGTCGAACAGCCGCTCCTTGCGGGCCAGGACGTCCAGCATGCGCTGGTCGATGCTGTCCGTGGCGAGCAGCCGGTGCACCCGGACCGTCCGTATCTGGCCCATCCGGTGCACCCGGGCCACGGCCTGGTGCTCCGTCGTCGGCTTGATCTGCGGTTCGCACAGGATGACGACGGACGCGGCCTGCATGTTCAGCCCGACGCCCCCCGCCTGGATCTGGCTCAGCAGCACCGCGTGACCGTCCGCCGCCGTGAACGCGTCGACCATTTCCTGGCGCCGGGCCGCCGCCACGCTCCCCGACAGCAGACCGGACACCCCGTCACCGAGCGCGCCGCGCACCGTCTCCAGGACCTCGCGGAAGTACGAGAACACCACGACCTTCAGGCCGTTGCCCGCCGCCTCCGTGACCAGTTCGCGCAGCCGGTCCAGCTTGGCGGAGGTCTCCGGACGGGCGTACGCCGCCCGGCGCATCCGCATGAAGTGCCCCTCGGCCACCGCCTCCCGGTACGCCAGCAGGTCGCCCTCGCTGAACTCCTCCCACTCGTCCACCTGGACCACGGCGGGCAGTTCGGCGAGGACGTCCTCCTGATTGCGCCGCAGATAGGCGGGGGCCACGGCGCGCCGGAACGCCCGCGAGCCCGCCGCGCCGTGCCCGGCGCCGACCGAGGGGGCCAGCTCGGGCCGGAGCTGGCGGACGAGGCTGCGGAACTCCTCCACCCGGTTCTCCATCGGCGTCCCGGTCAGGAACAGCACCCGGTCCGTCCGCCCCGACCAGCCGGAGACCGCGCGCGAACGACGGGTCTCCGGGTTCTTCACGTAATGGGCCTCGTCCACCACGAGCATCCCCGGCCGCACCCCGCTCTCGCCGGCGTCCGGCAGCGCGTGCAGCGCGTCGAAGGTGGTCAGCGCGACCCCGCCGGAATCCCGCCACTCCGCGAACGCCTCCCGCCGCTCCGGTCCGTGCACCGGCAGCGCGCGCAGCGTGGACCTGGCCCGGACCTCCCGCGTCCAGTTGATGAGGACGCTCGCCGGGCACACCACCAGGAAGTGCGTCTCGCCGCGCGCCGCGAGGTGCGCCAGGGCCGCGATGGCCTGGACGGTCTTGCCGAGCCCCATCTCGTCGCCCAGGATCACCCGCTTCTGGACGAGCGCGAACCGGGCACCGAACGACTGGTAGCCGCGCAGGGAGACCCGCAGCCGGGCGTCGTCCAGCCGCAGCCCGCGCACCCGGTCGGCTGTCCCCGACGGCAGGAACCCCTCCGCCGCGTCCCGGTCCGGCCCCGAGCCCGACAGCTCCGCGAGCAGGCTGTAGTACTCGGCGGACCGGAGTTCGAAGTCGACCCAGGCGGCCGCCGGGGACCCCGGCTCCCGCAGCAGATCGGCCGACACCTGGGCGAACAGCGGCGGCAGCCCGCGCTCCGCCGCGTCGGCGACGGCCGCCCGGACCCCGGTCACCGCCTCCCGCACCCCGGCCCGCGACCGCCGCCCCGCGAGCAGCATCCGCAGCCGCGTCCGCGCCGGACCGGCCGCCGTCAGCAGCGGATCGAGGTGCCCGGCCAGCGCCCGCGCCCCGTCCACCGCCCGCCGGGCGTCCGGGCCCGCCGCCACCAGCCCGTTCAGCGCGCCGAGCAGCGCGGTCACTGCCTCGTTCCGGTCGTCCACGTCCATGCGCACCGCGACGGTGTCCCGCACCGCGTGCGCGATGCCGCCCGCCGCCGCCAGGGCCTGGTCGGCCGTCTGCGCACCGACGCCGGGGATCTGGCGGAGCTCGTAGCGGCCGGCGCCGTACACCTGCCCGACCGTCGTGAAACCCGCCTGCTCGATCGCGCCGAGGCGCAGCCGGCCCTCGGTGACGTCCTTCAGCCGGGAGACGGGGATGGAGTCGAGATCGGCGCGCACCAGGGCGTCGAGCAGGGGATCCAGACACGTCCGGACGGCGGTGACGGCCCGGGCGTGATCCGCGAGGACCCCGCGCGCCGCGTCCAGCAGACCGTCGGCGCGTACGAGCAGCTCCCGGGCGGCCCGCCCGGCCGGTGCCCCGCCCTCGGTCATGTACGTCCCTCTGTCTCCGCGACCCCGCCGCCCTCGGCGCACGATGGCTCATATCGTCCCATGCGACGCCGGCACCCCGGCCGGGCGGACGCGCGATTGACGCGGCGTTGATCAGTCGTTTATCGCGACACGGCACTGTGGCGTCATGCTGATCAACACCGCGACAGACCCCGCCTTCTCCTGGCAGGAAACAGCACTGTGCGCCCAGGCGGGCCCCGAGTTCTTCTTCCCGGCCCCCGGCAGCTCCACCCGTGAGGCCAAGCAGCTCTGCAACGCCTGCGAGGGGCGGCAGGCGTGCCTGGAGTACGCCCTCGACAACGACGAGCGTTTCGGCGTGTGGGGCGGCCTGTCCGAGAAGGAGCGGGAGCGGCTGCGCAGAGTTGGCCGCGAGCGGGCCTGAAACGGCGCTGTACGTGCGAGACTTCGGCCTCCACCGTTTCCGTACGCGGACCCCGTGACCGTGACGGAACCCGCGTCGACCTGGAGGAGAAGCCGAGTTGAGCGAGTACGACTACGTCGTCGTCGGGGCGGGTTCGGCCGGCTGCGTGCTGGCCGCGCGGCTGTCCGAGGACCCCACCGTGCGGGTCGCCCTTGTCGAGTCGGGCGGACCCGACCGCAAGCAGGAGATCCGGATCCCGGCCGCCTTCCCGCAGCTGTTCAAGACCCCGTTCGACTGGGACTTCAGCACGGTGAAGCAGCCCGCGCTCGGCGGCCGTGAGCTGTTCTGGCCGCGCGGTCACACCCTGGGCGGCTCCTCCTCGATCAACGCCATGATGTGGGTGCGCGGCCACCGCGACGACTACGACGCGTGGGCGGGGGCGGCCGGGCCGGACTGGGGCCACGACGCGATCGTGCCCTACTTCCGGCGCGCCGAGCGCTGGTCGGGACCGGCCGGCGACACCACGGTGTACGGCACCGAGGGCCCGCTGCACATCGCGCCGCCCCGCAGCCCGTCCCCGCTGACCGCCGACTTCGTCACCGCCTGCCGCGACGACGGCCTGACGTTCCTGCCCGAGCTGAACGCGCCCGACCACAGCGGGGTCGCCCTCACCCCCGTCAACCAGCGGCGCGGGCGGCGCTGGAGCGCGGCCGACGGCTACCTCAAACCGGCCGCCCGGCGCCCCAATCTGGACATCCTCCCGCACACCCGCGTCCGCGCCCTCGCCTTCGACGGCGACCGGGCCACCGGCGTGGAGACCGAGGGCTCCGGGACCCTCACCGCCCGCCGGGAGGTGATCCTCAGCGCCGGTGCCATCGGCTCCCCGCACCTGCTGCTGCGCTCGGGCATCGGCGACCCCGGCGAACTGCGCCGTGCAGGAGTCGAGGTGCGCGCCGCGTCACCGGACGTCGGCCGCAACCTCCAGGACCACCTGTCCTTCGCGGTCACCCTGCACTGCCCGCGCCCGGTCACCATGACGGGCGCCGACACCCCGGTGAACATCGCCCGCTACCTGCTCACCGGACGCGGACCGCTCAGCTCCAACCTCGCGGAGGCCGTCGCCTTCGTCCGCAGCGCCTCCGCACCGGCCGCCCCGGACCTCGAACTGATCTTCGCCCCGGCCCCGTTCATCGACCACGGACTCACCCCGCCCACCGAACACGGCGTCACGATCGGTGTGGTCCTCCTCCAGCCGGAGAGCACCGGCCGCATCACCCTGGACACGGACCACCCGGACCCCCGCTCCGCCCTCCGTATCGACCCGGGCTATCTCGCCGCCGACACCGATCTGCGGCGCATGATGGACGGCGTCCGCCACGCCGAACGCCTCTTCGCGCACACGGCTCTCGCCCCGCACACCTCGACGCCCATGGGCCACTACCCGGGCGAGGTGGACGACGACCGCCTGGCCGAGGCCATCCGGACCGGGGCCGAAACCCTCTACCACCCCGTCGGCACCTGCCGGATGGGCGAGGACCCGGGATCGGTCACCGACCCCCGGCTCCGGGTGCGCGGTGTCCGGGGGCTGCGCGTGGTCGACGCCTCGGTCATGCCGCGCATCACCCGGGGCCACACCCACGCGCCCACGGTCGCCATCGCCGAGAAGGCCGCCGAACTGATCAGGCAGGACGCCCGCGCATAAGGGGCCAGGGGCCGCCGCGGGGCCGGGATCACGACGGGATACGGAACGTCTCCCCGTACATCTTCCAGGTCAGCGGCGGCTCCAGACCGAGGTTCTCGTCCTCCAGGAAGACGCGCTGCGCGGTGTCGATGCGCGAGGTGTCGTGCTGCTGGTTCTTCTTGGACTTCATCACGGCCCGCGCGGTGTCCAGGAAGATGTCCAGATACGCCGACTCGTCACCGCCCTCCGCGACCGTGTCCGCCTCGGCCAGCGCCGCCTGCCGGATGCCGTAGAAGGAGTCCGACTCGTGCCCGGGCCCCTGGAGCACCATGGTGTCGAAGTAGATGAACTGGCCCAGCGGGCCGAGACCGTCCAGCTTCGCCAGGCGCACCGCCGGCTCGAAGTACTGCTTGTCCCGGACCTCCTCCTGCGCCGTGCGGAACGCCGGGTCCTCCGCCGCCTTCCTCCACGCACCCGTGAACCCCGGGTCCAGGCCCTCGTGCGAACCGGTCCCGTCGACCTTGCGCAGCGCGGGGATATACGGGGCGAGCGGGTTGTCCGGGTGGTCCTCCGTGAACGCCTCGACGAACGCCAGCATGTCGTGCGTACCGGAGCAGAAACCGACGAGACCCGCCGCGTAACCGGTGCCGTCGCCGCTGTCCTCGATCGTCGCGTACTGGGTGCGCCACTCCAGCGTCGAGCCCTCCGCGCTGGCCAGCAGCTCCCACGCGATCTCGCGCATCTCCGGCGCGGCGAGCCCGGCCGGCGCCCGGCCGACCCGCTTGTTCATCTCGGCCCGCTCCTCGTCGTCCGCCGCCGCGAACGGGTCCGGGTTCACCGGCCCGGTGGGCGACGCCTCGGCGGCCTTGGGGGAGTCCGTGGGCAGCCCGGCGTCGTCGCCGCCGGTGTTGAGGACGAGGGCGACGGCTATCGCCAGCGGCGCACCGATGAGAACGAAGCGGGTCACAGGTTTCACCGGCACAGCGTACGGTCCCCGCCCGACCCCCGACGGCACACCCCCGCACGGCAGAATCGCCCCATGACCGACGCCCTGCTGAAGGCCATCGACCCGCTCCCGTACCCCCGACGCATGCGCGAACTCGCCGCCCGGGCACGCGTTCTGTCCGCTTCGGGGGAATTGCGCCGCGTGCTTGACGAGCTGGACGGGGGCGGCCCGTACGAGCGGGGCATCGCCGTCGTCGCGGCGGCCGTCGGCGGCGACGCGGAGTGGACCGGCGCGCACCTCGCCGACCCGGACCCCTTCGTGCAGGGCCACGCCCTGCGGGCCGCCCGGAGCCTCGGCGTCCCCGACGAGGCGTACGAACGGGCCCTGGACGACCTGCCCCGCACCGCGCGCCGCCGCCTGCTGCGGGCCGTCGTCCGCGACCGGCGCACCGACCTCGCCACCCGCCTCCTCGAACGGGTCCGCGCCGACTGGGGCGACGCCGAGGCGGCCGTGCTGCTGCCGGGCTGCCCCGCCGACCTCGTGGCCCGGCTGCTGCCCGAGCTGCTGTACGCCGTACGCGGCTGGAGCGGCCTGGGCCGCAGCCACCCCGGCCCCCTCCTCGACGCCGTCGAACGCCAGCTCGCCGAACTGCCCGAGCCGCAGCGCCCGGAGTGGTGGCAGCGGTACGCCCCCGGGATCGCCGCCGCCACCGCCGCCCGGCCCGCCCGCGTCCTCGATCTGCTCGAACGCTTCGGCCCCGCCACCCTGCCCTGGCCGCTGGCCCACCGCCTCGGCGCCCTCGCCGCCGCCGACCCGGCCCGCACCGCCCGGCTGCTGCTGCGCCCCGAGACCCGGCCGATGCTGGAGCACGGGGCGCGCAGGGTGCCCGACGGCGTCCTGTTCCGCCTCGCCCGCACCGCGCCCGAAGGGCTCGTCGTGGAGCTCGGCCGCGCCATGGCCCAGGACTCGGCCGGACTCGCCCGGCTCCTGGCCGCCCTCCCGCCCGGCCGGCGCACGGCCCTGCACGCCTCGGTCACCGCCGGACGCGGCCCCGGCGGCCCCGCCGTCGACGCGGACCTCCTCGACGCCCTGCCCCGCAGCGGCGTCGCCGAGGAGGCGCGCCGCATGGCCGCCAGGGCCGCCGAACGCGGCGAGGACTGGCACACCGTGCTGCTCGCCGAGTCATACCTCCCGGCCGCCGAAGTGTGGGACCGGCTGCTCGCCGCGACCCGCCGGCCCGCCGCCGCGGACCGGGCCCTCGTCTGGCCGCTGCTCGTCCGCAACGCCGGGCGCACCGGCGCACCCGGACCCGTCGCCGTACTCCTGGACGACATGGCCAGGCTCCGCAACGAACAGGACCCCGTCCGCTCGGCCGCCCTCCTCGCCCTCGCGTCCATACCCGCCGCCCTGTTCACCGAGGCCATGGAACCGGCCCTGGACCGGATCGCGGCCGACGCCGTCGAGGCCCGGGACTCCTCCTACGCCACCCGGCACGCCCTGAGCACCCTCGCCGTGCGACTGCTGCGCGAACACGCCGTCACGGGCCGCCGCAACCTGGTCAGCTGGTCGCTGCGCACCCTCGTCCGGATCTCCGGCAACACCGGCGGCGCCGACCTCGGACGGCTCGACCGCACCCTGCGCAGGGGCCAGGAGCACGACGTGTTCGAGGCGCTGCGGCCCTGGCTGGAGGCGGGCGCGGAGAAGAGCGACTACGGGCTCGCGTTCGCGCTCGTCCGGGCGCTGGGCCGCCGCGCGTCCGGGCTGCCCGAGCTCCAGGACCTGCTGTGGCAGGCGATCCGCTACGGCTCGGTCACCACCGCGCGGACCGCCGTCCGGCTGTGGCTGGAACCGGACACGGACCGGGGCGAGCGCGTCGAACGGCTGCTCGCGCTCGACCCCTCGGCCGGCACCCTGCCCGAGGTGCTGGCGGTCCTCACCCGCACCCGGACCGACCTGCTCGACCCGTACCTCGCGACCCCGCCGCCGCACGGCCGCTTCCTGACCCCCGGCCGCCCCTGGACCGTCCACCCCGGACCCGAGATCCGCCGCTGGGTGCCCCGCCAGCACCGCGCCGCCGAACGCGCCCTGCGCCACGCGGCGCGCGACGGGAAGCTGCCGCTGCACGGGCGGGCGCGCGCCGTCGCCGCCCTGGCCCGCATCCCCGGGACCGGCGCCGAGTCGCTGGGGGAGTGGACCGGCTCCGACGACGTCGTGCTCGCCGAGGCCGCGCTCACCGCGCTCGGCCACACCGACCGCGCCCCCGAGGTGCTGCCCGTCCTGCTCGCCCACACCGGGGACGACCGCGCCCGGGTCGCCGTCTTCGCGGCCGGCCGGGCCTCCCAGGACGTCCGCCCCTCCGTCCTCGCCCCGATGCTCCGCGCCCGGCTGGCCCCGGGCACCGGCAAGGTCACCAGCCGCAAGGAGGCCGTCCGGCTCGCCGCGGCCCGGCTCCCCCGGGAGACCGCGGCCGACCTGGTCACCGAGGGCTACGAAACCCCCGACCAGCACCCGGACGTCCGGGCCGCCTGCGTGGCCGGAGCCATCGGGCTGCTCGGTGACGGGCGGATGTGGCGGCTGCTCGCGGACGCCGCCGCCGGGCCCGCCGTTCTGCGCACCGCCGTCCTGCGCGTGCGGCCCCTGGACCTGCCCGGCGCGCACCGCACCGGCTACGCGCGCCTGGTGCGGGAGGTGTGCGGCACGGACGACGAGGAGCTGGCCGCCGCCGCCCACGCCGTGGTGGGCCGCTGGATACCGTGGGAACCGGGCATCTGCGAGGTGCTGGCCGCCGCCACGACGGACCTGGCGCGCCGCCGCTCCTGGCGCTCGGCCGCCGACGCGCTGGCCGGTGCCGCGCCCGCCGCCTCCGGGGAGGCCGCCCGGGCGCTGATGGGCGCGCTGGCCACGCTCACGGACTCCGTGGCCATGGACGACGCGGGCAGCGACCGCGACCGGCCCGAGCGGCAGCGGGCCGTGCATCTGGTGAACCGCCTCGCCTCGGCGGCCGGGGCGCGCGCCGACGCGAGCCTGCGCCCCGTTCTCGCCGCCGCCGGCGACCGGCTGGCCCGCCACCGCGACTACGTACCGCAGGCCGTCGAGCTGCTGGCCAGGGCGGTGGACCCGGAGAGCGACGCGGACACGCTGCACGCGGCGCTGGACCGCATCGCCCTGCTGGTCACCGGCCGGCCGGTGCTCGCCGCCCGCATCGCCCTCCTGTACGCCACGCACCATGGTCTCCCGCAGGGCGAGGACGGGGCGGCGATGCTGCTCGCGGTGGCGGGGCGCCTCGCCGAGGACGGCGGCCTCGCGCACGGCCTGCTGGCGGTGCGGCTGATCGCGGCCGGCGGGCGGCACACGGGGTGGACCGGTCCGTGGCGGACCCAGCTGCGGCTGCTGCGGCGCCACCCGGAGGCGGAGGTGCGCGACGCGGCGTACGCGGAGGTGACGGTCCGGGAGTGAGCGGTCTCCCGGAGCGTCACCTCCGTGCGGTCGGGCCTGGGCGGTCAGCCCTGGGCGCGGGCGGCCATGCGGGCCTTCCGGGCGGCCAGCTTCTCGTCGAACTTCGCGGCCTCGGTGTCCAGGCCGTGCATGTACAGGCCCAGCTCCTCCTGCGCCTTCAGGCCCTCCGGGCCCAGCCCGTCGATGTCGAGCACCTTCAGATAGCGCAGCACCGGCTGGATGACGTCGTCGTGGTGGATGCGCATGTTGTAGATCTCGCCGATCGCCATCTGCGCGGCGGCCCGCTCGAAGCCGGGCATGCCGTGGCCGGGCATCCGGAAGTTGACGACGACGTCGCGCACGGACTGCATCGTCAGGTCGGGGGCCAGCTGGAAGGCGGCGCCCAGCAGGTTGCGGTAGAAGACCATGTGCAGGTTCTCGTCGGTCGCGATGCGCGCCAGCATGCGGTCGCAGACCGGGTCGCCCGACTGGTGCCCGGTGTTGCGGTGCGAGACGCGGGTCGCCAGCTCCTGGAAGGCCACATAGGCCACGGAGTGCAGCATCGAGTGCCGGTTGTCGGACTCGAAGCCCTCCGCCATGTGCGCCATCCGGAACTGCTCCAGCTTGTCCGGGTCGACGGCGCGCGAGGTGAGCAGGTAGTCCCGCATCACGATGCCGTGCCGCCCCTCCTCGGCCGTCCAGCGGTGCACCCAGGTGCCCCAGGCACCGTCGCGGCCGAAGAGCGAGGCGATCTCGTGGTGGTAGCTGGGGAGGTTGTCCTCGGTGAGGAGGTTGACCACGAGCGCGATCCTGCCGATGTCGGTGACCTTGGACTGCTCGGCCTGCCACGCCTCGCCGTCCTCGAAGACGCCGGGGAAGTTGCGCCCGTCGGAGAAGGGGACGTACTCGTGCGGCATCCAGTCCTTGGCGACCTTGAGATGCCGGTTGAGCTCCTTCTCGACCACCTCTTCGAGGGCATACAGGAGGTGGGCATCGGTCCACGCCTGTGAACTGCCGAGGTGGGGAGAAGTGATCGTCACGGGGGCTCCTGGGGACGGGAGAATTACCTACGGACTCGTAGGTTACGAGACCGTAGGTTAAAGCGACGGTAAGGCTCTGGCCAAGCCCGAACGGGCGAGCGTCGCTCACTCTGTGTGATCAAAGGCCGAAGGGGGGTGTGTGCCGGCCCGGCACACACCCCCCTCGTCCCCTTGTCAGAGCCCGGCACGCACCTCCTCGGCCGTGGTGTCCCGCAGCTCCCCGTCGAGCAGCAGCCAGCGGGTGATCCCCAGCGATTCCAGGAACGGCACATCGTGGCCGGCCACCACGAGCGCCCCCTCGTACGCCGCCAGCGCCTCGGTCAGCCGTCGTACGCTCGCCAGGTCGAGGTTGTTCGTCGGTTCGTCCAGCATCAGCAGCCGGGGCGCCGGTTCGGCCAGCAGTAGCGCGGCCAGCGCCGCCCGGAACCGCTCACCGCCCGACAGCGTCCCCGCCGCCCGGTCCGCCCGCGCACCCCGGAAGAGGAAGTGCGCGAGCCTCGCCCTGATGTGGTTGTTGGTGGCGTCCGGGGCGAACCGCGCCACGTTCTCCACCACGCTCAGCCCGTCGTCCAGCACGTCGAGCCGCTGGGGCAGGAAGCGCAGCGGGACCTCGGTGACCGCTTCCCCGGAGACCGGTGCCAGCTCTCCGGCGAGCGTACGGAGCAGCGTCGTCTTGCCCGCCCCGTTGCGCCCCACCAGCGCGATGCGCTCCGGACCGCGCACCTCGTACTGGCCCCGCACCCGTGCCCCGTACGCGAGTTCCAGATCGCGCAGGACCAGGACGCCCCGGCCCGGATGGACCCGGGTGTGCGGCAGCTCGACGCGGATCTCGTCGTCGTCGCGGACCAGCTCGACGGCGTCGTCCAGGCGCTCCTTCGCCTCGGCCAGCCGCTCCGCGTGCATGATCCGGTGCTTGCCCGCGGACTCCTGCGCGGCCCGTTTGCGCGCCCCCATGACGATCTTGGGCTCGCGCTTCTGCTCGGACATCTTCTGCCCGTACCGCTTGCGCCGGGCCAGTTTCACCTGGGCCTCGGCCAGTTCGCGCTTCTGCCGCTTCATATCGGCCTCGGCGACGCGCACCATGCGCTCCGCCGCCTCCTGCTCGACCGCCAGCGCCTCCTCGTACGCGGAGAGGTTGCCGCCGTACCACGTGACGGTGGAGTCCCGCAGGTCGGCGATCTGGTCGACGCGCTCCAGGAGTTCCCGGTCGTGGCTGACGAGGACGAGCACCCCGTGCCAGGCGTCGACCGCCGCGTACAGGCGCTGCCTGGCGTACATGTCCAGGTTGTTCGTCGGCTCGTCGAGCAGCAGCACATCGGGCCGGGCCAGCAGCAGCGCGGCCAGCCGCAGCAGCACGCACTCGCCGCCCGACATCTCGCCGATGGTGCGGTCGAGCCCGATGTGGCCGAGGCCCAGCCCGTCGAGGGTGGCGCGGGCCCGCTCCTCGACGTCCCAGTCGTCGCCGACGGCGGCGAAGTGCTCCTCGCCGACGTCACCGGCCTCGATGGCGTGCAGCGCCGTACGGACCGTGTCGATCCCGAGCGCGGCGTCGACCCGCAACTCCGTGTCCAGGACCAGGTTCTGAGGCAGATAGCCCACGTCGCCGGAGACGCTGATCCGGCCCTCGGTAGGCGCCAGTTCCCCGGCCAGCAGCCGGAGCAGGGTCGATTTTCCGGCCCCGTTGAGGCCGATGAGCCCCGTGCGGCCGGGGCCCACGGAGAGCTGGAGGCCGTCCAGGGCGCGGCCGCCGTCCGGCCAGACCAGGGAGAGGCCGGAACAGGTGATGTGGGCGGTGGGGACAGACATGAGGAATCTCCCGGTTGCGAGGAAGGACAGGGCAACGGGACGAGACACCGGCCACTGGCATTCGACGCGTTCCGGCGGAGATTCCGGGATCGCGGAGGGAAGGCCCTGGTCGCGGAGGACGGCTCGGAGAGCTGAGGTCGCACTCGGGCGCGCGGACACGGCAAAGGCCGGTCATGGCACGCGACACGGTGTCTCGGGACCTCAGACCTTCAACGGCCTGCTCCATTCGGCGACGACAAGGACACCGGAGAAGTTACGCGGGGCTCGGAGAGGGAGCAACCGAATTAACGGGCCCCGCGCGCGAGGGGAGCGGACTCAGCGGGAACCGAACAGCTCGGTCAGATTCCGGTCCAGGTCGAGGAAGCGGCGCTCGTGGCCGCAGGGCACCAGCTCCTGGGCCCGGCGCAGGAACCGGCGCAGATCCTCGGTGCGGACATGCACCATCGCGATCCCCTCGGCGGCGTGGAACTCCAGCACCGTGCGGTCGTAGCCGAACGGTCTGACCCGTACGTCCCCGAGCCCGGACGGGACCTCCATCCCGGCGGCGAGCAGGTCCCGGGAGAACTGCCAGGACACCTCGGTCCCTTCCAGCGTCGCCGGCGCGGGGAACGCCATGCGTACGGCGAAGGGGTCCGCCCGGTCATAGCTCAGGACGGCGGGCAGTGTCTCCATCTGCGGCGCGGACGCCACCATGCGGGCCTGTACGGACTGTTCGATGACCGTGGACACGAACCTGCTCCCTCTCGCGACCGGACGAACGGTTCCCGGCACCCGTAAAGACGACGGAAGCCGCCGATCCGTGCACCGGGAGTCGGCGTGAGCTGTATCACCGCACACCGCTGCCTGTTCACGTGCCCCGTTACGGGCGGAGCACCCGTCAGAGCCGCTGGCGGTACGGGGCGAGCGCGTCCGAGGTCTTGGTGGCGATGAACTCGGTGATTCGGTACGCGCAGACGCCCTCGACCACGAACGGATCGGTCGCCGCCAGCCGCTCGATCGCCGCCCGGTCGTCCCCGACCGCGAGGATCACCCCGCCGTCCCGGGGGTTCTTGCGCCCGGAGGCGATGAACACCCCGGCCTCGTACTGCCGGTCGAGCCAGGCGACGTGCGCGTCCAGCGCCGCGTCGACGCGGTCCAGCGGGGCGGTGTAGGACAGCTCAAGTACGAACATGATCTCAGGCTACCGGCGGGGGCGTCGGGGCCACCGCCTAGGGTGGACGCACCATGACAGCGCTGCACATGCCTTCCGACGCCGCCGAGGCCCGTGCCGTCCAGGACGCCCTGCGCGGCCGGGTGATCCTCGACGAGCCGGGCCCGCCGCCGGGGACCGGCCGGGTGACCGGGGTCGACGTCGCCTACGACGACGACCGGGACATCGTGGCGGCGGCGGCCGTCGTGCTCGACGCCGCGACGCTGGAGGTGGTCGAGGAGGCGACCGCGGTCGGGCGGGTCAGCTTTCCGTACGTCCCGGGGCTGCTGGCCTTCCGCGAGATCCCGACCGTCCTGGCCGCCCTGGAGAACCTGCGCACCGGCCCCGGGCTCGTCGTCTGCGACGGGTACGGCAGGGCCCACCCCCGCCGCTTCGGCCTCGCCAGCCACCTCGGCGTCCTCACCGGGCTCCCGGTCATCGGCGTCGCCAAGAACCCGTTCACCTTCACCCACGAGCCGCCCGGCCCGGAGCGCGGGGACCAGTCGCCGCTGCTGGACGGGGCGGAGGAGGTCGGCCGGGCCCTGCGCACCCGGGCCGGCACCAAACCGGTCTACGTCTCGGTCGGACACCGCACCGGTCTGGACAACGCCGTCGCGCACACCCTCGCGCTCGCCCGGGACTTCCGGCAGCCGGAGACCACGCGCAGGGCGGACGCCCTCTGCCGCAGGGCCCTGCGCGAGGCCACCGGCTGAAGGCGCTCAGCGCACCGCCGCCACCCGGAACCGCAGCCCCGCCGCCACCAGCCGGTCCAGCAGCGCGTCGCCCATCGCGGCGGCCGTCGTGACCTGCCCCGAGGTGGCCGGCAGCTCGTCCAGCGCCAGGCACAGCGCGGACTCCGCCAGCATCTTCGCCGTCTCGTCGTACCCCGGATCGCCGCCCGAGACCTCCGTGAACACCTGCCGCCCGCCGCCCTCGCCGACGAACCGCACGGTGAACCAGCTGCGCCGCCTGCGCTCCGCGTCCGGGCCCGCCCCGGGCTCGTAACGCCCCATCAGCCACTCCCGCGCGGCCGGTACCTGCGCGGCGCCGAGCAGCACGCCGAGCGCGGCGGTGGAGCCGAGGGCCACGGGGAGGCGCTTGACCGAGGCGTAGTGGCGGTAGCGGAAGTCGGGGCCGTAGCGGGGCAGCGCCTTCGCCGAGCGGGCGATGATCCGCGCGTCGAGCGTCGGCAGCGGAAGCGCCCAGGTGCCGGTCTCCGGGCTGAAGTGCGGGCGGCCGAGCGGGGCGTGGACCCGGCGGCCGGCCAGCCGGGGCTCGTACAGCCGGCGCTCCTTCGCGGCGCGCGCCGTCTGCGCGCCACGGCCCATCGCGGTGAGCGCCGAGGCGAACGTACCGCCGGAGAAGACGGCGTTGCTGCGGACGAAGCCGTCGACGCGCAGCGGCACGTCCTCGGGCAGCTGCCGGACCGTGAAGTAGGCGCCGAGGTCGTGCGGCACGGAGTCGAAGCCGCAGGCGTGCACGATGCGGGCGCCGGTCTCGCGGGCCCGGGTGTCGTGCGCCACGTACATCCGGTCCACGAACTCCGGCTCGCCCGTGAGGTCCGTGTAGTCCGTCCCCGCCTCCGCGCAGGCGGCGACCAGCTCCTCGCCGTACCAGACGTAGGGGCCGACGGTCGTCGCCACCACGTGCGTGGACTCGGCGAGTTCGCGCAGCGAACCCTTGTCGGAGGCGTCCGCCTGGATGAGCGGCAGGTCCGCGCAGCGCGGATCGAGGGCGGTCAGCCGGGTGCGCAGCTTCTCCAGCTTGGCGCGGTCGCGTCCGGCGAGGGCCCAGCGGCAGCCCTCGGGGGCGTGCCGGGCCAGATACTCGGCGGTGAGCGCGCCCACGAAACCGGTGGCGCCGAAAAGGACTACGTCATAGGGGCGTGCGGGCCCGTTCTGCCTGTTCACGAAAGCCTCCACGGAGGACGGCGCCGGACGGAGCGAGCAGAGGTTAGCGCGGCCGCCGTGGCGGTGTGCGGGCGGGAGGGGGTCATGGGGGAGTATCCATGGGTATCCGCGAGAAGAACTAAGCGCTTGCTCGGCCCAGGGGGTTGTGCGGAGCGCGGTGCGTTCTTAGCATCATCGATGTTACATCAGTTGTGTCATACCACTGGGGGCTCGATGGCGACACCAGGGAACGGCCCGCGCGGGCCGCTCGACGGCCTGCGGGTGGTGGAGCTCGCCGGTATCGGCCCCGGCCCGTTCGCCGCGATGCTCCTGGCCGATCTGGGCGCCGACGTGGTGCGCGTCGACCGCCCCGGCGGCGCCGGACTCGGCATCGACCCGGCCCGCGACCTCACCAACCGCAACAAGCGCTCCGTGCTCGTCGACCTCAAGGCCCCGGACGGCCCGGCCACCGTCCTGGACCTGGCCGCCCGCGCCGACGTCCTCATCGAGGGCTACCGGCCGGGCGTCGCGGAACGCCTCGGAGTGGGCCCCGAAGCCTGCCTGGCCCGCAACCCGAAGCTGGTCTACGGGCGGATGACCGGCTGGGGCCAGGACGGACCGCTCGCCGAGCGCGCCGGGCACGACATCGCGTACATCGCGCTCACCGGCACCCTCTCCATGATCGGCAGGCCCGGCGAACCGCCCACCGTCCCCGCCAACCTCGTCGGTGACTACGCGGGTGGTTCGCTCTACCTCGTCGTCGGCATCCTCGCCGCCCTCCAGCACGCCCGTACGCCCGGCGGCACCGGACAGGTGGTCGACGCGGCGATCGTCGACGGCGCCGCCCACCTCGCCACGATGATCCACGGCATGCTCGCGGCCGGGAGCTGGCAGGACCGGCGCGGCGCCAACCTGCTGGACGGCAGCTGCCCGTTCTACGGCTCGTACGAGACCGCCGACGGGCAGTACATGGCGGTGGGCCCGCTGGAGCAGCGGTTCTACGAGGAGTTCGTCACGCTCCTCGGCATCGCGGAGACCGTCCCGGACCGGAACGACCTGGCCCGCTGGGACGAGCTGCGCGCCGCCGTCGCGGACCGGTTCCGCACCCGCACCCGCGCCGAGTGGACCGAGGTCTTCGACGGGTCGGACGCCTGTGCGGCCCCGGTCCTCTCGCTCCGCGAGGCCCCGCACCACCCGCATCTCGCCGCCCGCGCCACCTTCGTGGAGCACGGCGGACTCACCCAGCCCGCGCCCGCGCCCCGCTTCTCGGCCACACCCACCTCCGTGCGCACCGGGCCCGTCCTGCCGGGCGCGGACACCGATGCCGTCGCCGCCGACTGGGACGTGCCCGGCCTGCGGACCACCCGGAAGGACACCACCCCCTGATGCAGCGGCAGATCTTCACCGAAGAGCACGACGCGTTCCGCGAGACCGTGCGCACCTTCCTCGCCAAGGAGGTCCTTCCGCACTACGAGCAGTGGGAGAAGGACGGCATCGTCTCGCGCGAGGCGTGGCGCGCTGCAGGCCGGCAGGGCCTCCTCGGCCTCGCGGTGCCCGAGGAGTACGGGGGCGGCGGCACCACCGACTTCCGCTACAGCGCGGTCCTGGCCGAGGAGTTCACCCGGGCCGGCACCCCCGGGATCGCGCTCGGGCTGCACAACGACATCATCGGCCCGTACCTCACCGGCCTCGCCACGGACGAGCAGAAGCGGCGCTGGCTGCCCGGCTTCTGCAGCGGCAAGACCATCACCGCCATCGCCATGACCGAACCGGGCGCCGGCTCCGACCTCCAGGGCATCCGCACCACCGCCGAGGACAAGGGCGACCACTGGCTGCTCAACGGCTCCAAGACCTTCATCTCCAACGGCATCCTGGCCGACCTGGTGGTCGTCGTCGCGAAGACCACCCCGGAAGGCGGCGCCAAGGGCCTCTCGCTGATCGTGGTCGAGCGCGGCGCGGAGGGCTTCGAGCGGGGCCGCAACCTCGACAAGATCGGCCAGAAGTCGCAGGACACGGCCGAGTTGTTCTTCAACGACGTGCGCGTCCCCAAGGAGAACCTGCTCGGCGAGCGCGACGGCGCCTTCATCCACCTGATGACCAACCTCGCCCAGGAACGCATGGGCATAGCCGTCGCCGGGATCGCCGCCGCCGAACACCTCCTGGAGATCACCACCGCCTACGTCAAGGAGCGCGAGGCATTCGGCCGGCCGCTCGCCAAGCTCCAGCACATCCGCTTCGAGATCGCGGAGATGGCCACCGAGTGCGCCGTCACCCGGGCCTTCCTCGACCGCTGCATCGTCGACCACTCCGACGGCACCCTCGACGCCGTGCACGCCTCGATGGCGAAATGGTGGGCGACCGAACTGCAGAAGCGCGTCGCCGACCGATGCCTCCAACTGCACGGCGGCTACGGCTACATGGCGGAGTACCCGGTGGCCCGGGCGTTCACCGACGGCCGCATCCAGACCATCTACGGCGGCACGACCGAGATCATGAAGGAGATCATCGGCCGCTCGCTGCTCGCCTGACCCCACCCTCGTCGCACCACGCTCGCGCCACCACCCCCGAAAGGCAGCTGTCTTGAGTACCGAAGCATTCGTCTACGACGCGATCCGCACCCCGCGCGGCCGCGGCAAGGCCAACGGCGCCCTGCACGGCACCAAGCCCATCGACCTCGTCGTCGGCCTGATCCACGAGATCCGCGCCCGCTTCCCGAGCCTGGACCCGGCCGCCGTGGACGACATCGTCCTCGGCGTGGTCAGCCCGCTCGGCGACCAGGGCTCCGACATCGCCCGGATCGCCGCCATCGCGGCCGGCCTCCCCGACACCGTCGCCGGCGTCCAGGAGAACCGCTTCTGCGCCTCGGGCCTCGAAGCCGTCAACCTGGCCGCCGCCAAGGTGCGTTCGGGCTGGGAGGACTTGGTCCTCGCGGGCGGCGTCGAGTCGATGTCCCGGGTGCCGATGGGCTCCGACGGCGGCGCCTGGGCGATGGACCCGATGACCAACTACGAGACCGGCTTCGCACCGCAGGGCATCGGCGCCGACCTCATCGCCACCATCGAGGGCTTCTCCCGCCGCGATGTGGACGAGTACGCCGCGCTCTCCCAGGAGCGGGCCGCCGAGGCGTGGAAGGACAACCGCTTCGCCCGGTCCGTCGTCCCCGTCAAGGACCGCAACGGCCTCGTCGTCCTCGACCACGACGAGCACATGCGCCCCGGCACCACCGCCGACTCCCTCGCCGGGCTCAAGCCCTCCTTCGCGACGATCGGCGAGATGGGCGGCTTCGACGCGGTGGCCCTCCAGAAGTACCACTGGGTCGAGAAGATCGACCACGTCCACCACGCGGGCAACTCCTCCGGCATCGTGGACGGCGCGTCCCTCGTCGCCATCGGCAATCAGGGGATCGGCGAGCGATACGGGCTCACCCCGCGCGCCCGTATCGTCTCCGCCGCCGTCTCCGGCTCCGAGCCGACCATCATGCTCACCGGCCCCGCCCCCGCCTCCCGCAAGGCGCTCGCCAAGGCCGGACTGACCATCGACGACATCGACCTCATCGAGATCAACGAGGCCTTCGCCGGGGTCGTCCTGCGGTTCGTCCGGGACATGGGCGTCTCCCTCGACAAGGTCAACGTCAACGGCGGCGCCATCGCGCTCGGCCACCCGCTGGGCGCCACCGGCGCCATGATCCTCGGCACCCTCATCGACGAACTGGAGCGCCGGGACCAGCGCTACGGCCTCGCCACCCTGTGCGTGGGCGGCGGCATGGGCATCGCCACCGTCGTCGAGCGTCTCTGACCGTCCCCCCTTCCTACGGAGAAGACACACCCATGAACGAGAGCACGACCATCCGCTGGGAACAGGACGAGACCGGCGTCGTCACCCTCGTACTGGACGATCCCAACCAGTCCGCCAACACGATGAACCAGGCGTTCAAGGACTCCATCGCGGCCGTCGCCGACCGCGCCGAGGCCGAGAAGGACTCCATCCGGGGCATCATCTACACCTCCGCCAAGAAGACCTTCTTCGCCGGCGGAGACCTCAAGGACATGATCCGGATCGGTCCGGAGAACGCGCAGCTCGCGTTCGACACCGGCACCGCCATCAAGAACTCGCTGCGCCGCATCGAGACCCTCGGCAAGCCGGTCGTCGCCGCCATCAACGGCGCGGCCCTCGGCGGCGGTTACGAGATCGCGCTCGCCTCCCACCACCGCATCGCCCTCGACGCGCCCGGCTCCCGCATCGGCCTCCCCGAGGTCACCCTCGGCCTGCTCCCCGCGGGCGGCGGCGTCACCCGCACCGTACGCCTCATGGGCATCGCGGACGCCCTGCTGAAGGTCCTCCTCCAGGGCACCCAGTACACCCCGCGCCGCGCACAGGAGAACGGCCTCGTCCACGAGGTCGCCGCCACGCCCGAGGAGATGCTGGAGAAGGCCCGCGCCTTCATCGACGCCCACCCCGAGTCCCAGCAGCCCTGGGACGTCAAGGGCTACAGGATCCCCGGCGGCACCCCGTCGCACCCGAAGTTCGCCGCGAACCTGCCGGCCTTCCCGTCGAACCTGAAGAAGCAGATCGCGGGCGCGCCCATGCCCGCGCCGCGCAACATCCTCGCCGCCGCCGTCGAGGGCTCGCAGGTCGACTTCGAGACCGCGCTGACCATCGAGGCCCGGTACTTCACCGAGCTGGTCACCGGCCAGGTCTCCAAGAACATGATCCAGGCGTTCTTCTTCGACCTCCAGGCCGTCAACTCCGGTGCCAGCCGCCCCAAGGGCATCGAGGAGCGCCAGGTCCGCAAGGTCGCCGTCCTCGGCGCCGGCATGATGGGCGCGGGCATCGCGTACTCCTGCGCCAAGGCCGGGATCGACGTCGTCCTCAAGGACGTCTCCGCCGAGGCCGCCGCCAAGGGCAAGGCGTACAGCGAGAAGCTGCTCGACAAGGCCCTGTCCCGGGGCCGTACGACCGAGGCCAAGCGAGACGAGCTGCTGGCCCGCATCACCCCGACCGGTGATGTGGCCGACCTCGCGGGCTGCGACGCGGTGATCGAGGCCGTCTTCGAGGACACCGCCCTCAAGCACAAGGTGTTCCAGGAGATCCAGGACGTCATCGAGCCCGACGCGCTGCTCTGCTCCAACACGTCGACGCTCCCGATCACCGTTCTCGCCGAGGGTGTCTCGCGCCCCGTCGACTTCATCGGGCTGCACTTCTTCTCGCCGGTCGACAAGATGCCGCTGGTCGAGATCATCAAGGGCGAGAAGACCGGGGACGAGGCGCTGGCCCGCGCGTTCGACCTGGTCCGCCGGATCAAGAAGACCCCGATCGTCGTCAACGACTCGCGCGGCTTCTTCACCTCGCGCGTCATCGGCCAGTTCATCAACGAGGGCGTGGCGATGGTCGGCGAGGGCGTCGAGCCCGCCTCGGTCGAGCAGGCCGCCGCGCAGGCCGGCTACCCGGCGAAGGTGCTCTCGCTGATGGACGAGCTGACGCTCACCCTGCCGCGCAAGATCCGCAACGAGACCCGCAAGGCCGTCGAGGAGGCGGGCGGCACCTGGCCCGAGCACCCGGCGGACACGGTGATCGACCGGATGGTGGACGAGTTCGGCCGGCCCGGCCGCAGCGGCGGCGCGGGCTTCTACGAGTACGACGAGAGCGGGAAGCGCACCCGCCTCTGGCCCGGTCTGCGCGAGCATTTCGGGGGTTCCGGGGGTCGCTCCCCGGACGGACACAGCACCGAGCCGGACACCGAGATCTCGTTCACCGACATGCAGGAGCGCATGCTCTTCTCCGAGGCGCTGGACAGCGTCCGCTGCCTGGAGGAGAACGTCCTCATCACCGTCGCCGACGCCAACATCGGCTCCATCATGGGCATCGGCTTCCCGCCGTGGACCGGCGGCGTGCTCCAGTACATCAACGGTTACGAGGGCGGCCTGCCCGGCTTCGTGGCCCGCGCCCGGGAGCTCGCCGAGCGCTACGGGGACCGCTTCCTGCCGCCCGCGCTGCTGGTGGAGAAGGCGGAGAAGGGCGAGACCTTCCACGACTGACCCGATGCGCGGCCGCGTTCACTCGGCGGTGAACGCGGCCCGCAGCTCCTCCTTGAGCGACCGCTGGAACGCGGTCACCAGGGCCTGGAGCACCATCGGCTGCATGTGCGCGGAGAGCGACTTCATCGCCTTGACGTGCTCGGGGTCCGCCTCCCGCTCCCGGTACGGATTCCACACCTCGTCCCGGAAGAGCCGGGTCAGCTCCTGCGCGGCGGACCGGGTGTGCTGCAGCAGGACCGTACGGGCGGCGAGGATCGTCTCGTGCGCGATCGGCACGTCCAGCAGCTCCACGCCGAGCCGGAGCAGCCCCGGGTCCAGCCGGAAGACCCCGCCCTCGGGCGCGGACCGCTCCAGCACCCCCATCGCGGCCAGCCGGTCGAGATCCTGGCCGCTCAGCGACCGCCCGGCCCGCCGCTCCAGCTCCGCCCGCGAGGCGTCCTCCGGCGAGTCCGGTGCCCAGGAGGCCACCAGGGCCCGGTGGATGGCCAGATCGTGGGCGCTCAGATCGGGCGGCAGCTGCTCCAGGTACCGTTCGATCGCGGCGAGCGTCATGCCCTGGTGCTGAAGCTCCTCGATGAGCGCCAGCCGCGACAGGTGGTCGTGCCCGTAGTGCCCGACCCGGCGCGGCCCGATCACCGGCGGCGGCAACAGCCCCCGGGTGCTGTAGAACCGCACGGTCCGCACGGTCACCCCGGCACGAGCCGCCAGCTCATCGACGGTGAGCTTCGGCTCCTCGCCCTCGGTCGCCATGTCCGCTCCTCGTGTCCGATGCCAAGTGCAACAGTATTGCTGTCTCACCACCGATGTGAAAGTGCGACCGAGCCCCTGTCAGTGCCGCCCCCTAGCCTGAACACATGTCCGCTGGCCACCGTGGCCGATCACGCCCTGGAGCTCGGCGCCTCGCTGCACATGCCCCGGATCGGCTGCGGCCTGGCGGGCGGCACGTGGTCCCGGATCGAGCCCCTCATAGAAAGCCGGTTGACGGCAAGGAATCTGTCGGTGACCGTGTACGACTTCGACTGAGCCCCGCACGGGGCACCTGAGGGGGAGTCATGAAGGGGAGCGGGACCGGCGTGCCCGGGTACGTCCTGAGGGCGTACCGGGGCGCCGAGGACCACAGCGCGATGGCCGCCGTGCGCGCGGGCTGCGCGGAGCACGACCGGGTCGACCCCGGCTCGGTCGTGGAGGGGCTGCCGGACGCGGAGGCGATCGGCACGGCGTCCGCCGCGCTCGCGGACCCGGCCCGCGACCAGGTCCTCATCGAGCACGGCGGCGCCGTCGTCGGGTACGCGGCCGTCCGGTGGTGGCGGGAGCGGGACGGGACCTGGCTGTATCTGCACCGGGGCCACCTGCTGCCCGGCCACCGGGGGCGCGGCGTCGGGTCGGCCATGCTCGCGTGGGCCGAGGAGCGCGTCCGGGGGCTCGTCGCGGAGCAGGGCACGGCGGCGACAGCGGTGTTCGGCGCCAATGCCATGGCCGGGGAGCGGGAGGCCGCGCGGCTGCTCACGGACGCCGGATACCGGCGCGTGTTCAGCCTGGTGGAGCTGGAACTGCCGGACCTGGGCACGCTGCCCGACGCCGGTGAGCCGCCGCCCGGCATCCGGATCGGGCCCGTCGGGCCGGATGACTACCGCGCGGCCTGGCGGACCGTGGTCGACTCGTACCGGGACGCCGCCTTCACCGAGGAGTGGCCGTACGCACGCTTCCTGGCCACGGCGGACCCGGCCTGCTGGCGGGCCGCCTGGCAGGGCGAGGAGATGGCGGGGGTCGCCTTGTGCTCGCTCCGCGCCCGGGACCGCACGACCGGCGAGGTCGAGGAGCTGAGCGTGCGCGCCGGGTCCAGACGGCTGGGCGTCGGGCGGGCCGTCCTGCTCGCCGGACTGCGCGGCCTGCGCGAACACGGCGCCACCAGCGCCCGCCTGTACACCGGGACGGCCAACCCCCACCGCTCGTACGACCTCTACGAGAGCGTCGGCTTCCGGCGCCGCAACGAGTACGTGCGCTACCGCAAGCCGCTGCCGGGCTGACGCCCCGGCCTGGTACGGGGATACGGGGCGTGCCACTCTGTTGCGGGTGTGCGGGCGGACCGGGGAGGGCTCATGGTGGGGCGCGGCAGGGAAGCGGCGGTCTCCGACGCGCTGGGGGAGCAGATCCTCGATGCCGCGCGCGAGCAGTTCATGACCTTCGGGCTGCGCCGCTCCACCGTGGACGACGTGGCCAAGCGCGCCGGGGTGTCCCGGGTGACCGTGTACCGGCGGTTCGGCAACAAGGACAGCCTGGTGTCCGCGTGCCTGCTGCGTGAGTACCGCAGGTTCGTGGCGGAGGTGGACGAGGCCGTCGCCGCGCTGCCCACCCCCGAGGACCGGTTGGTCGAGGGCTTCGTCGCCGTGCTGCGGCACATCCGCGAACACCCGCTCATCGGCGGGCTGCTGCGCCTGGAGCCCGAGACCATGCTGCCCTTCCTGACCGTGGAGAGCGGCCCCGCCTTCCTCGCGATCCGGGGCTATCTGGCGGGCAGGCTGCGCGAGGTGCGGCGGCTGGAGGGCGGACCGGAGACGGACCCGACGCCCGTCGCCGAACTCATGGTCCGGATCACCGTCTCGTTCCTCCTCAACCCGGTCAGCTGCTTCGAGTTGGACGACGACGCCCAGGTCCGCGACTTCGCCCGCCGCTGCCTGGTGCCGCTGCTCGCCGCCTGAGCGGGAAGCACCCACCCGTTGCCGGACCCCGCGCGCCCCCTCCCTAAGCTCCGGTCATGAAGTTCTTCCGATCGCGCGCCAGACGTACGAAACCGTCCCCCGTCTTCCGGCTCGCCGAGCTGTTCCACGCCGGTCAGTACGCCGAGGCGGAGAAGGAGGGGCGTGCCCTGGTCAGGTCGCCGCTGTCCGAGAGGGAACTCGTGGTGGCGTGGACGGTGGTCGCCATCTCGGTGGGCACCCAGGGCCGCCACACCGAAGCCGTCAGCGCGTACGAGGAGGCCCTCGCGGTCTCCCACGCGTGCTACGGCGCCGGGCACTGGCAGACCCTGAAACTCCGCTCCGACCGCGCCCAGCAGCTGGCCGTGGGGGGCCGGCACGCCGAGTGCGAGGCGGAGTGCGAGGCCCTCGTCCGCGCCACGGCCGGCGCCGTCGACGAGGACATGCGGGTCGTCGCGGCCGCCGCCACCAACGGACTCGTCTACGCCCTCAACAAGCGGGGGCAGCACGTGAAGGCCGAGGCACTGGCCCGTGACGCCCTGGCGACGCCGGGCGAGACACACCGCGGCCACGTGACGCTCCAGCTCGGCCTGGCCCGCAGTCTCAACGGCCAGGCGCGTCACGAGGAAGCCCTCGCCGAGGCCGAACGAGCCGATGAGCTGCGCCGCGCCCTGCCCGAGGCGCATCGCCGTCCGGAGGTCGGAGCGGCGCACGTGATCGCCGCCACCGCCCTGCTGGAACTGGGCCGCCTCACGGAAGCCCGGACCCGAGCCGACGCCGGCCGCACCGCGTGCCTCGCCTCCTTCGGCCCCGACCACTACCGCACCGTGGAGGCCCGGGAGCTGCTGGCCCGTATCGACGCTGCCTGACCGTGCGCCTCAGCCGCGCTGGGTCCCCGGACCGGCGGCCGCCTCGTCCGGCAGCGGTTCCAGCGGCCGGCTCCGCGCCCAGTGCGGCCCGAGGTCGTCCAGCCGCCTGCCGAAGGGGTACGAACGCGGCCGCAACGGGCGCGGGTACCAGCTCGCTCGAACTCCTGGGTGCGGTCGAGGAGCACGGAGATCCGGGGGACACCGTAATCACGCAGGAACGCCACGCTCACGCCCTGCCGGTAGTCCCACGGGAACTCGTACTGGGAGATCAGCCGAAGGATCTCGGCGCAGTCCCGCGCCGGATCCATCCGGCGGATCTTCAACGCGCCCGTCGCGGAACGAGGTGACGGCACGTCCGTTCCGGAGAGTCAAAGTGACAAATACTATCGACTTGTTTCATCGACGCCGTCAGCACCACCGCCGGGAGCACCGCATGAGCCACAGGAACGACCCCGCGCCGCCCCCGCCCGGCGGCGTGCTGTGGAGCCTGTCCGGGGACGTCCGGGCCCTGCTGATGCTGCCCGCCGCCCTCACCCTCCAGGTCGCGCACCCCGCCGTCGGCGCGGGCGTGGACGAGCACTCGGTGTTCCGTACGGACCCCTGGGGGCGCGGCGAGCGCTCGCTCAGCTCGCTCCAGCTCTGGGTGTACGGAGGCGAGGAGGCCGCCGAGGAGGGGCGCAGGCTCCGCCGGCTGCACCGCGCCATCCAGGGCACCGACACCCGGGGCCGGCCCTACCGCGCCCTGACCCCGGCCAACTACGCCTGGGTGCACGCCACCGGCTACCCGGTCTACCGGCACGGCGCCCGCTACCTGGTGCGCCCGCTCAGCCATGAGCAGGAGCGCGCCCTGTACGCGGAATGGCTCCAGGTGGGCCGGGTGCTCGGCATCCAGGACCGGGACATGCCGCAGACGATCGAGGAGTTCTGGCCGTACTACCGCGCCATGCTGGCCGACGAGATCGAGAAGACCCCCGTCGTCGCCGAGCTCGTCGCCACCGATACCGCCGTCCCGCCGCCGGACCGGGGACCGTGGGCGCTGCGGCTGCTGCTCAGGGCGGTGTGGCCGGTGCTGCTCCCGCCGCTGGCCCGGTTCCGCTCGTTCCTGACCGTCGGGGTGATGCCGCCCGACGCCCGGGAGGCCATCGGCCTGGAGTGGACCGACGCGAAGGAGCGCGCCCTGCGGAGGTTCTGCGCGGTCGTCCGGCTCGTCGTCCCCGTCCTGCCGGAGCGGCTGCGCTATCTGCCCCGGGCCCGACGCGCCCGGGCGGCGTACCGGGCGACGCGCGGGGGAGGGCTCAGGCCGAGGCGCGGCGGACCAGCCGCGTCGGCGTGATCACCGACTCCGGTCCCGCGCCCCCGTCCTCCAGCCGCTCCATCAGCAGCCGGACCATCAACCGGCCCATGCCCACCACGTCCTGACGTATCGTCGTCAGCGGCGGGTCCGTCGCCTCGGCGACCGACTCCATGTCGTCGAAGCCGACCAGCGCCACGTCCTGCGGCACCCGCCGCCCCCGCTCCCGCAGCACCCGCAGCGCGCCCGACGCCATCAGGTCGTTCGCCACGAACACCGCGTCCACGTCCGGCCTCCGCTCCAGCAGCTCGGCCATGGCCCGGGCGCCGCCCTCCACCGTGAAGTCGCCCTCGATGAGCAGTGCCGGGTCGGCGTCCGGCAGGATGTCCGCGTAGCCGTCGATCCGGTCCAGCGCCGAGGTCTGGTCGCGCGGGCCCGCGATGTGCGCGATGTTCCGGCGGCCGAGCCCGGCCAGATGCCGTACGGCCTCCCGGGCCCCGCCCCGGTTGTCGCAGTCCACGAACGGCACCGCGTCGGTCGGCGCACCCGGCCGCCCCGGCCTGCCGCCGTAGACCGCCGGGACGCGGAACCGCCGGATGGCGGCGGGGAGTTCGTCGTCGGTGTGCAGCGAGAAGGCCAGCACGCCGTCGACATGGCCCCCGCCCAGATAGCGGCTGACCCGCTCGAAGTCGCCCCGGCCCTCCACCAGGAGCAGCACCAACTGCGCGTCGTGCGCGTTCAGTTCCCGGCTGATGCCCCGGATGTGCTGGGAGAAGAACGGGTCGGAGAAGATCCGCACCTCGGGCTCGTCGATGATGACCGCCACCGCCCCGTTGCGCCGGGTCACCAGGGTGCGCGCGGCGTGGTTCGGGACGTAGCCCAGCTCCTCGACCGCCTTGCGCACCTGGTCCACGAGCGGCTGCCGGACGCCCGCGCCCCCGTTCACCACCCGGGAGGCCGTCGCCCGCGAGACTCCGGCACGGGCCGCCACCGCTTCGAGCGTGGGACGTGCGTGGAGCGGGGCATCGGGGGACGGACCGGGCAAGGGACGCTCCTCTGTGGTACATCGGGTCCGGCCGGTCGGCCGGCCCCGCCAGCCTAGTCCCGGCCGGGGTGGGCCCGGGCCGGGACCCAACAGGCCCGGTCCGCCTGCCCGGTTCCGGAAATCCCGCGTGCACGGGGCTACCGCCCGGGACCGCGCCGCAGTACCTTCCGCCCATGCCGATCGCGCCGACGGCCGGGGGACGGCGGCTGCCCCGGCGCGGCCGTGCCCGCGATCTCGCCCTGGCGGTCGCCACCGCCGCCCTGACCGTCCCCCTGCTCACCGTCCCCTCGGACGCCGCCCGCACCACCCCGCCCCGCACCGGCTTCGAGGTCTCCGGCGGGGCGCGCTGGACCCGGCAGTCCGAGGAGGCGTCCCTGCTCGCGGGGATCGCCCGGCGCGGCGACCACGTCTCCGTGCGGCGGATCGGCACCACGTCCGAGGGCCGCCCCCTGCGCCTCGTCCGGATCGGCAGCGCCGACCCCGACGCGCTCACCGTGCTCCTGGTCTGCGGCCAGCACGGCGACGAACCCGCAGCGCGCGAGGCGTGCCTGAGCACGGTCCGGGACCTCGCGTACGCCACCGACGCGCGCACCCGCGCCCTCCTCGCCCGGACCGAGGTCCTGGTCGTGCCCACCGCCAACCCCGACGGCCTGGCCGCGGGCACCCGTACCAACGCCGACGGCGTGGACGTCAACCGCGACCACCTCGCCCTGCGCAGCCCGGAGGCCCGTGCCGTCGCCGCCGTACTGCGCGACCACGAGCCCGATGTGATCGCGGACCTGCACGAGTACGCCGCGACAGCGCCGTACTACGACAAGGACGTCCTCGTCCTGTGGCCCCGCAACCCCAACACCGACGCACGGCTGCACGACGAGGCGCGGGCCCTGGCCCTGGACCGGGTGCGGCCCGCCGCCGAGGAAGCCGGCTTCGGCACCGGTCTGTACGGCGTCTGGACCGACCCGGCCACCGGCCACCCGGTCAAGCGGACCGCCGGCGACGGCCAGGAGCGCATCCTGCGCAACCTGGCCGGCCTCACTCACGCGGTCGGACTGCTGGCCGAATCCCGTACGGACGCGCTCTCCGCGCCCGAGCGCGCCGACCCCGCCCGCAACGCCCGCCGCCGCGTGACCTCCCAACTCGTGGTCCTGAAAGCACTCTTCCGGTACGCGGACGAGCAGCGGGCGGGCATCGCCGCCGCCACCGCCGCCTCCCGTGCCACGGGGGCCGACGACCGGGGACCCGTGTTCCTCGGGGGCTCGGACGACGAGGCCCCGGCGCCGGAGGACACCCTCACCGACCCGCCGTGCGGCTACCGCCTCACGGCGGAGCAGTTCGCGCGCGTCCGGGACGAACTCGCGCTGCACGCCGTCACCTCCCGGCCCGCTGGCACCGGGGTCTACGTACCCCTGCGGCAGCCCGCCCGGAAGCTGATCCCGCTCCTGCTGGACGTACGGGCCGCATATCACCTCACAAACGGTCAACCCGATACCGCTTGTTGATCCCGAAAGATTGACGTTTGGTGTGGTACTGCCTACGGAGAGCTATTTGTCAGCTTCCGTGAAAGGTGCCATTCGTGTCGCAGGACGATCAGAGAGCGGACGGCAGAGGGGACGTGTCGGTGACGGCGGACCTCCCCGGCGACCCGTCCCAGAACCGGCGCCCCGTCACCGACCGGGTGGTGTTCGGCGTCACAGCTGGCCTCACCCTCGCCTTCGTCATCTGGGGGGCCACCGCCACCGACTCGCTGGAGGACGTCTCCGACAAGGCCCTCAACGGGCTCATCCACAACGGCGGTTGGGCGTTCATGCTGGCCGCGTCCGGGTTCGTGGTCTTCGCCCTGTGGCTCGCGATCAGCCGGTACGGAAACATCACGCTCGGCCAGGAGGACGAGGAGCCGGAGTTCCGCACGGTCTCCTGGGTCGCGATGATGTTCAGCGCCGGTATGGGCATCGGTCTGATGTTCTACGGGGTCAGCGAACCGCTCGCCCACTTCACCGACCCGCCGCCCGGCACCCGCCCCGCCGACGCGGCGGAGGCGATGCAGACGGCGATGGCCACCACCCTGTTCCACTGGACGCTGCACCCGTGGGCGATCTACGCCGTGGTCGGCCTCGGCATCGCGTACAGCACGTTCCGGCGGCGCAGGCGGCAGACCATCAGCGCGGTCTTCGAGCCGCTGATCGGCCCCCGCCACGCCCACGGCGGCCTCGGCCGGTTCATCGACATCCTGGCCATCTTCGCGACCCTCTTCGGCTCGGCCGCCTCGCTGGGCCTCGGCGCCCTTCAGATCGGCAGCGGCTTCCACGAGCTGAACTGGAAGGAGAAGACCGGCACCGGTCTGCTCGTCCTGATCATCGCCGTGCTGACCGTCGCGTTCATCGCCTCGGCGGTCTCCGGCGTGGAGAAGGGCATCCAGTGGCTGTCCAACATCAACATGGTGCTCGCCCTGATCCTGGCCGTGTTCGTGTTCATCGCGGGCCCCACGATCATCGTGCTCGACCTCATCCCCACCTCGATCGCCTCCTACTTCGGCGACCTCCCGCAGCTCGCGGGCCGCACCGAGGCCACCGGTGAGGGCGAGGTCGCGGACTGGCTCGGCAGCTGGACCGTCTTCTACTGGGCCTGGTGGATCTCCTGGACGCCCTTCGTCGGCATGTTCATCGCCCGCATCAGCAAGGGCCGCACCATCCGCCAGTTCATCGGCGGCGTCATCCTGGTGCCCAGCACCGTCAGCCTGATCTGGTTCGCCATCTTCGGCGGCACCGCCATCAAGCTCCAGGAGGGCGGCAAGCTGGGCGGCGCCGACACGCAGGAGGCGCAGCTCTTCGGCGTGCTCCAGCAGTTCCCCGTCGCCACGCTGATGAGCATCCTGGTGATGGTGCTCGTCGGCATCTTCTTCGTCTCCGGCGCCGACGCCGCGTCCATCGTGATGGGCACCCTGTCCCAGAAGGGCATCCTCGAACCCGCCAAATGGGTCGTCATCTTCTGGGGCGTCGTCACCGGCGCGGTCGCCGCGATCATGCTGCTCATCGGCAACGGCAAGGGCGACGCCCTGGCGGGCCTCCAGAACCTGACCATCCTGGTCGCGGCGCCCTTCACCATCGTCATGCTCTGCATGTGCGTGGCCCTGATGCGCGACCTGCGCCAGGACCCCCTGATCGTGCGCCGCGAGTTCGGCGTGGAGGCCGTGGAGTCGGCCGTCATCGAGGGCCACGCCAAGTACGACGGCGACTTCGAGATCCGCATCGGCCCGGGCGGCAGCCAGATCACGACGGAACGCCACGACGGCGAGAAGCCGGGGGGCTCCAGCCCGGCCTGAGGGGCCCGCCGGGGCGGGCGGGTCTCGGGCGTGGGCGGCCCGGGTACCGCCGTCGCCGGGCCCGCACCGGGGCCCTACCCCACCAGCCGCGCCGCTTCCCGCGCGCAGCCCAGGGCCACCGTCACGCCCGCGCCCCCGTGTCCGTAGTTGTGCACCAGCCGGGCGCCCCCGGGCAGGGACTCCGCCTCGATGCGGACGCCCGCGTCGCGGGCCGGGCGGAGGCCCACGCGGTGGCCGATGACCTTCGCGTCGGCGATCTCCGGGCGGACCAGGGCGCACCGCGCCACGATCTCCTCGGCCGTACGGGGATCGGGCGCGGCGGTCCAGTCGTCGGCCACCGCCGTGCCGCCCAGCACCAGGCGGCCGGGCTGGGGGAAGAAGTACGTGGTGGCGCTCGACGCCGGGTCGGCCTCCGTGAACCACTCCCGTATGCCCGGGTTCTCCACCAGCACCAACTGCCCGCGCACCGGGCGCACCCCGGCATCCGGGACCAGCTCGCGGGCGCCGAGACCGGCGCAGTTGACCACCGTGCCCGCCTCCGCGGCGGCCTCGGCGAACGAGGTGACCGTGCGGCGCTCGACCGCGCCCCCGGCCGCCCGCACCCGGTCCTCCAGCCACGCCAGGTGCGCCGGCATGTCGATCAGCGGCAGCCGGCACCGCAGACCGTCGGCCGTCTCCACGGCGTCCGTCAGCTCCCCGGCCCACGGCCCGAGGTTCGCCAGGCGCTCGCCCCGGTGCAGCCCTTCGACCAGGCGTACGCCGGTCTCCTCCGGGCGTACGGCCAGCTCCTCGTACCACCGCAGCGAGTCCAGGGACCAGTCGCCGACGCGGTCCAGCGGCTCGATCCGGTAGGGCCACCACAGGGCGCCCGCCACGGCCGAGGTCGTGTCGCCGGCCGGCTCCCGCGACCACACCCGCACCCGGTGGCCCCGCTCGGCCAGCACCTTCGCCGTGGTCAGCCCGCTGACCCCGCCGCCCACCACGATCACGTCCGCCACCACTGCCGCCTCCGTCCACAGTCCTGGGCGCCCGCCCGGCGCGCCGCCCCCGGCACATTAGGATCTGCACCCTGATGACTGCCACCCTCGTCGCCAAGGATCTCGCCGCCGGACACGGCGACCGCACGCTGTTCGCCGGGCTCGACCTCGTGGTCGCCCCCGGGGACGTGATCGGTCTCGTCGGAGTCAACGGCGCCGGAAAATCGTCCCTGCTCCGGCTGCTCGCCGGTCTCGACCAGCCGGAGGAGGGCGAGCTGCGGCTCTCCCCGCCCACCGCCACCGTCGGCCACCTGCCCCAGGAGCCCGAGCGGCACCCCGGCGAGACCGTACGGGAGTTCCTGGCCCGCCGGACCGGCGTCGCCGAGGCCCAGACCGCCATGGACGCCGCCACGGAGGCCCTGGTCGAGGGCGCCCCCGGCGCGGACGACGCGTACTCCGAGTCCCTGGAGCGCTGGCTGTCCCTCGGCGGCGCGGACCTGGACGAGCGAGCCGAGGAGACCGCCGCCGAACTCGGCCTCACCGTCGGCCTCGACCTGCCGATGACCGCGCTCTCCGGCGGCCAGGCGGCCCGCGCAGGCCTCGCCTCGCTGCTGCTGTCGCGCTACGACGTCTTCCTGCTCGACGAGCCCACCAACGACCTGGACCTGGACGGCCTCGAACGCCTGGAGAAGTACGTCTCCGGGCTGCGCTCCGGCACCGTCGTCATCAGCCACGACCGCGAGTTCCTGATGCGCACGGTCACCAAGGTCCTCGAACTCGACCTGGCCCAGCAGCAGATCAACCTGTACGGCGGTGGCTACGCGGCCTACCTGGAGGAGCGCGAGCGCGCCCGGCGGCACGCCCGCGAGGAGTTCGAGGAGTACGCCGACAAGCGCTCGTCGCTGGAGAGCCGCGCCCTGATGCAGCGCTCCTGGATGGACAAGGGCGTCAAGAACGCCCGCCGCAAGGCCACCGACTCCGACAAGATCGGCCGCAAGTTCCGCAGCGAGTCCAGCGAGAAGCAGGCCGCCAAGGCCCGGCAGACGCAGCGCATGATCGAACGGCTCGACGTGGTGGAGGAGCCGCGCAAGGAGTGGGAGCTGCGCATGGAGATCGCCTCCGCGCCCCGTTCCGGCTCGGTCGTCGCCACCCTTCGCGAGGCCCGGGTCGTGCGCGGCGACTTCGTGTTCGGCCCCGCCTCGCTCCAGATCGACTGGGCGGACCGGGTCGCCATCACGGGCGCCAACGGCTCCGGCAAGTCGACCCTGCTGGCCGCGCTGCTCGGCCGCCTCCCGCTGGACTCGGGGCACGCGCACCTTGGCTCCGGCGTGGTGGTCGGCGAGGTGGACCAGGCGCGCAAGCTCTTCCACGGCACGGAGACGCTGCTCGACGCGTTCTGCGCGGCGGTCCCGGAGACGGAGCCCGCCGACGTACGCACGCTGCTCGCCAAGTTCGGACTGCGCGCCGACCACGTGATGCGCCCGGCGACCACCCTGTCACCGGGGGAGCGCACCCGGGCGGCGCTCGCCCTGCTCCAGGGCCGGGGCGTCAACCTCCTCGTGCTGGACGAGCCCACGAACCACCTGGACCTTCCGGCGATCGAACAGCTGGAATCGGCGCTCGACTCGTACACCGGAACCCTGCTCCTGGTGACGCACGACCGCCGGATGCTGGAAGCGGTCCGCACGACGCGCCGGATCGGGGTGGCGGAGGGCAGGGTGACGGAGGTCTGATGTTTGGTATGCCAAATGTCTGATCCCAGCTCTCAATGCTGCATGGTTACGCATGATCACTGGGCGACCGTAGCACTTGGCATACCAAGTGCTACGGTCGCCCAGTGATGACTCAAGCGGGCGACCCCGCCGCCTCGCACGCGGACCAGGCCGAGCGGACGATCCGCGCCGGCATCCTGTCCGGCGCCCACCCACCGGGCTCACGGCTGCGCGAACGCGAGCTCTCCGACAGCCTGGGCGTCTCCCGCATCCCGGTCCGCGAGGCCCTCACCCGGCTGACCGGCGAGGGCCTGGTCGTCATGTCCCCGCGCCGGGGCGCCTCCGTACGCGACCTCTCGCTGCGGGACGTCGCCGAGCTCTTCGACCTCCGCCTCAGCCTGGAGGTCTTCGCCGCCCGCCGGGCCGCCGAGGCGTGCGCGGCGGGGGGAGACGGGGAGCCGCTGCGGGCCGCGATGGATGCGGCGGAGTCCGCCACCGCGCGGGGCGACGCGGCGGAGATCCCGGCGGCCAACACCGCCCTGCACGCGGAGATCGTCGCGATGACCGGCAACCGGCTGCTCCGGGACGCCCTCCAGCCCTCGCTCGGCCTGGTGCAGTGGCTGTTCGGCCTCACCGGCGGCCGCGACCCGCGCGTCCAGTGCGCCGAGCACCGGGACATCTGCGCCGCGATCCACGCGGGCAAGCCGGACCTGGCCGCGGCACTCGCGTACGCGCACATCGAACGGGGGAGGGAGCCGTCCCTGACGGCCTTGTCCGGAATCCTTCCGCCCGAGTGACACCACCGCACACACCCACACAGGAGAAGCGCCACATGCTGATCAGCGACGTCCGTCCGTGGGGCGGAGAGCCCAGTGACCTCACCGTGGAGGACGGGGTGATCACCGCGATCACCCCGCACGACCCGGCCCGCGCCGCCACGGAGGACACGGTGGCCGGCCGGGGACGGCTCGCCCTGCCGTCGTTCTCGGACGTCCACTGCCACCTGGACTCCACACGGATGGGCCTGCCCTTCCGCCCGCACACGGGCGCCCCCGGCGTCTGGGGCATGATGCTGAACGACCGCGAGCACTGGCGCGAGGACGAGTGGGACGTCGCCCAGCGGGCCACGTACACCCTGGGCCGGATGATCGAGCGCGGCACGACCCGCGTACGCAGCTACGCCCAGATCGACGCGGACTGCGGCCTCGAACGCTTCGAGGGCGTCCTCGCGGCGAAGGAGGCGCACGCCGGCCGGTGCGAGGTCGAGATCATGGCGTTCCCGCAGGCGGGCCTGCTCCGCGAGAAGGGCGTGCCGGAACTGATGGACCGGGCGCTGTCCTCCGGCGCCGCCGTGGTCGGCGGCATCGACCCGTGCACCCTGGACCGGGACCCCGTACGCCACCTGGACATCGTCTTCGACCTCGCGGAGCGCCACGGGGCGCCGGTCGACATCCACCTCCACGAGCCGGGCGCGCTCGGCGTGTTCAGCGTCGACCTGATCCTGGAGCGGGTGCGCGCCCTGGACATGGCCGGGCGGGTGACCCTCTCGCACGCGTACGACCTGGGCTCGGTGAACGAGGCGACGACGCGCCGCCTGATCGAGGAGTTCGCCGAACTGGACATCGCGATGGCCACGATCGCCCCCGCCCGCCACCACTCCCTGCCCCTGGCCGACCTGACCGCCGCCGGCGTCCGGGTGGGCCTGGGCGAGGACGGCCAGCGCGACTTCTGGTCCCCGTACGGCAACGGCGACATGCTGGACCGCACCTGGCAACTGGCCTTCACGAACGGCTTCCGAGCGGACGCCCTGATCGAACACACCATGGCCGTGGCCACGATGGGCGGCGCCTCGATCCTCCAGGGCGGCCCGCCCCGCCTGACCTCCACGACGGACCGCCCGGGCGTCACGGTGGGCGCGAGGGCGGACCTGCTCCTCCTGGCGGGCGAGACGGTGACGTCCGCGGTGATGGACCGCAGCGAGGACCGCACGGTGCTGCACGAGGGCCGCGTGGTCGCGGACGGCCTGACGCCGCGTGATTTCAGCCCCTCCGGCGTTTGAGGAGCGGGGGTCCGGGGGCGGAGCCCCCGGTTTCGGGAAGGGGCGGGTAGGGGACAAGGCCGCCCCACCCCCTACTCGCCCTTCAACAACCCCGCCCGCCGCAACGCATCGGCCATCGCCCCACTCGCCGGAGCCGCCGCAGACGCGGACCGCCCCCCACCGCCTCCGCCGCGGGACTGGCGACCGCCACCCCCACCCCCCTGCCGAGGCCGAGGCGGCCGCCCACCCCGCTCACCCCCGGACGAAGCCCCACGGCCACCGGCCGCCTGCTCATCGTCCAACCGCAGCGTCAAAGAAATCCGCTTCCGCGGAATATCGACCTCCATCACCTTCACCCGCACCACATCCCCCGGCTTCACCACATCCCGGGGATCCTTCACGAACGTCCGCGACATCGCCGACACATGCACCAGCCCGTCCTGATGCACCCCGACGTCCACGAAGGCCCCGAACGCGGCGACGTTCGTCACGACGCCCTCCAGCACCATCCCGGCCTCCAGGTCGCCGATCTTCTCGACGCCGTCCTTGAAGGTGGCGGTCTTGAAGGCGGGGCGCGGGTCGCGCCCCGGCTTCTCCAGCTCCTTCAGGATGTCGCTCACCGTCGGCAGCCCGAACTTCTCGGACACGAACTCGTCGGCCCGCAACGACCGCAGGACGCCCGTGTTGCCGATCAGCGCGGCCACGTCCCCGCCGGTCTTCTTCACCATCGCGCGCACCACCGGATACGCCTCCGGGTGCACGCTCGACGCGTCCAGCGGGTCGTCGCCGCGGATGCGGAGGAAGCCCGCGCACTGCTCGTACGCCTTCGGACCCAGCCGGGCCACGTCCTTCAGGCTCCGGCGGGACCGGAAGGGCCCATTCGCGTCGCGGTGCGCCACGATGTTCTCGGCGAGCCCCGAGCCGATGCCGGAGACCCGGGAGAGCAGCGGCGCGGACGCGGTGTTGACGTCGACGCCGACCCCGTTCACGCAGTCCTCCACGACCGCGTCCAGCGACCGCGAGAGCTTCACCTCGGACAGGTCGTGCTGGTACTGCCCGACACCGATGGACTTCGGGTCGATCTTCACCAGCTCGGCCAGCGGGTCCTGGAGCCGGCGCGCGATCGAGACGGCACCGCGCAACGACACGTCCATGTCGGGCAGTTCCTGCGAGGCGAACGCCGAGGCGGAGTACACGGAGGCGCCCGCCTCCGAGACCATCACCTTGGTCAGCTTCAGCTCCGGGTGCTTCGCGCACAGCTCACCCGCGAGCTTGTCCGTCTCCCGGGACGCCGTTCCGTTGCCGATGGCGATGAGGTCGACGTGGTGCTCGCGCGCCAGCCGCTCCAGCGTGGCCAGCGACTGGTCCCACTTGTTGGCCGGGACGTGCGGGTGGATGACGTCGGTCGCGACGACCTTGCCCGTCGCGTCCACGACGGCGACCTTCACACCCGTACGGAACCCGGGGTCGAGCCCCAGCGTGGCCCGCGTCCCGGCCGGCGCGGCGAGCAGCAGATCGCGCAGGTTCGACGCGAAGACGCGTACCGCCTCGTCCTCCGCCGCCGTGCGCAGCCGCAGCCGCAGGTCGATGCCGAGGTGCACCAGGATCCGGGTCCGCCAGGCCCACCGCACGGTGTCGGCCAGCCACTTGTCGCCGGGACGCCCCCGGTCGTTCACGCCGAAACGCCGGGCGACCATGTTCTCGTACGAGGACGGGCCGGGCGCCTCGGACGGCTCCTCCGGCTCCAGGACCAGGTCGAGCACGTCCTCCTTCTCGCCCCGGAGCATCGCGAGCACCCGGTGCGAGGGGAGTGCGGTGAACGGCTCGGCGAAGTCGAAGTAGTCCGCGAACTTGGCGCCCGCCTCCTCCTTGCCGTCCCGCACCCGGGCCACCAGCCGCCCGCGCGTCCACATGCGCTCGCGCAGCTCGCCGGTGAGGTCGGCGTCCTCCGAGAAGCGCTCGGTGAGGATGGCGCGGGCGCCCTCCAGGGCCGCTGCCGCGTCCGCGACACCCTTGTCCGCGTCCACGAAGGCCGCCGCGGCGGCGAGCGGGTCGACCGAGGGGTCGTCGAGCAGACCGGAGGCGAGCGGTTCGAGGCCGGCCTCCCGGGCGATCTGCGCCTTCGTCCGCCGCTTCGGCTTGAACGGGAGGTAGATGTCCTCCAGGCGCGCCTTCGTGTCGGCGGCCCGGATGCGCGCCTCCAGCGCCTCGTCCAGTTTGCCCTGCTCCCGTACGGATTCGAGGACCGCCGTCCGGCGCTCCTCCAGCTCCCGCAGATACCGCAGCCGCTCCTCTAGCGTGCGCAGCTGCGCGTCGTCGAGCATCTCGGTCGCTTCCTTGCGGTAGCGCGCGATGAACGGCACGGTCGACCCGCCGTCGAGCAGCTCGACGGCCGCCTTCACCTGTCGCTCGCGTACGCCGAGCTCCTCGGCGATCCTGCCTTCGATGGACGTCGTCACGGTTCTACCGACTCGCCTTCTCCTGCTGGCTGTGCTGGTCGGGCCCCGGACCGCCGCTGGGACGGTCCCGGAGCCACACGCCCTGCATTGTGCCGGGTGGCCGGGCGCCGTGTCGCCCGGCCACCCCAGGGAGCGGGCTTTCGGTTTACGCGGTTCAGCCTGTCGCGCTCGACGGGAACGCGCCCGCCGCCGCAGCCGTCGCGAGGAAGCCGCGCCCCAGCTCGGTCAGCCGGGCCACACCCGGTCCGCCCAGGTGCTCGTACGGGCCCAGGTCCATCCGGTCCGTGGCCTCCTCCACCTCCTGGCGCAGCGCGGCGCCGGCCTCGGTGAGCTCGCCGTCCGCCGTGAGCAGCCCGCGCCCGCGCAGCCGCTCCGACGCGTCCTCCCAGTCGGCGCGCCGCCAGCCCCGGCTGGCGAGGATCCAGCGGATCGCCATGCCCTTGCCCGTCGCGGTGTGGCTGACCAGCGCTTCGAGCGGGTCGAGCTCCGCCGTGAGGAGCGCGGCGAGATGGGCGTCGCCCCGGTGCTCGCGGAGCAGCGTCGCCGCGTGCCAGTACGCCAGGTGCGGTTCGTCGGGCACCGGCAGACCGGCGTGTGCGGCGTACAGCGGCCGGGCGTGGCGGGTGCAGCCCTCCGTGGCGCGCAGGGCCAGCCGCGCGGCCTCGGCCATCTCGGGCGAGGCGATGATCTCCTCGCCGAGCAGTCGGCGCAGCGTCGTGTCGGCGGCGCGCAGCCGCGCGTCCAGGACCTTCGCCGGCGAGGCGATGTCCCAGATCGCGGGCACGTGCTGGGCCACGAGCGCGTGGTTGAAGTTGTAGAAGGTCGCGGTCACCGTGTCCGCCCCGACCGCGCCCATGGCGGCGGCGCGGGTGGCGAAGTAGGCGGCGGAGGGATCCTCGATCCCGATCCCGCCGAGCTCCTTGCCGAGGTCGGGGGAGAAGTAGAGCGAGGAGTGCAGCGGGTTCAGGGCGTTGTGGCAGCGCCGGCCGGCACGGGGCGGGAGAGTACTCATACCCGCACGTTACCGACTGGTCGGTACGGGTAGGAACCCCCGGGTCCACGTGAGCTGTGCCGCAGCCGCCGATGGCAGGAAAGGTGGGGGACCCGTCATTGCGGCCATCCCGGGGCCCGCCCAGGATGGCGGACATGAAGCAGCGATCCGTGCTCGTCGTCCTCTTCGACGGCATCCAGAGCCTCGACGTCACCGGCCCCATGGAGGTCTTCGCCGGGGCATCCCGCTTCCCCGAGGTCTCGTACGCGCTGCGCACCGCCTCGCCGGACGGCGCCCCGGTCCGCACCTCCTGCGGCCTCACCCTGGTCCCGGACGGCAGCCTCGCCGACGCGCCGGTGCCCCACACCCTCCTCGTCCCCGGCGGCGGAGGCACCCGCGACCCCGACCCCGCGCTCGTCCACTGGCTGCGCGCGCACGGCCCGCTGCCGGAGCGGCTGGTCTCCGTGTGCAGCGGGGCGCTGCTGCTCGCGGCGGCCGGACAGCTGGACGGCCACCGGGCGACGACGCACTGGAACGTGTGCGAGAAGCTGGCCCGCGAGCACCCCGCCGTCGAGGTGGACCCCGAGCCGATCTTCGTACGCGACGGCAGGATCGCCACCTCCGCCGGGGTCACCGCGGGCATCGACCTCGCGCTGGCCCTGGTCGAGGAGGACCACGGACGGGACGTCGCGCTCACGGTCGCCCGGCACCTCGTCGTCTTCCTGCGCAGACCGGGCGGCCAGTCCCAGTTCAGCGCCCAGCTCAGCGCCCAGACGGCGCGCCGTGAACCGCTGCGCGAGGTGCAGCACTGGATCACCGAGCACCCCGGCGCCGACCTCTCCGTCGAGGCCCTGGCCGCCCGCGCCCGCCTCTCGCCCCGCCACTTCGCCCGCGCCTTCCAGGCGGAGACGGGCACCACCCCCGGCCGGTACGTCGACCGGGTCCGCCTCGAACACGCCCGCCGGCTTCTGGAGGACACCACCGACGGGGTCGCCGGGATCGCCCGCAGCTGCGGCTACGGCACGCCGGAGGCGATGCGCCGGGCCTTCGTGAAGGCCCTCGGCGCGGGCCCGGCCGAATACCGCCGCCGCTTCGGCTCCCACACCACCGACCACTCCTGACCCACCCGAGAGACCCGAGAGACAGGAAGACCATGCAGATCGCCATCGCCCTCTTCGACCGCTTCACCGCGCTGGATGCCGTCGGCACCTACGAGATCCTGTCCCGCACCCCGGGCGCCGAGACCGTCTTCGTCGCTGAACGGGCGGGCGCCGTCCGCAACGACAACGGCAGCCTCGACCTGGTCGCGCACCGGACGTTCGACGAGGTCCCCGCCCCCGACCTGGTGATCGTCCCCGGCGGCCCCGGACAGCACCACCAGATGGAGAACGAGAACCTGCTCGGGTGGCTGCGCCGCGCGGACGAGGCCACCACCTGGACGACCTCCGTCTGCACCGGATCGCTGCTGCTCGCGGCCGCGGGACTCCTGAAGGGGCGCCGCGCCACCTCGCACTGGCTCGCCCTCGACACCCTGAAGGACCACGGCGCGGAGCCCACCGGCGAACGCGTCGTCTTCGACGGCAAGTACGTCACCGCCGCCGGGGTCTCGTCCGGCATCGACATGGGCCTCGCCCTGCTCGGCCGCATCGCCGGCGACCGTACCGCACAGGCCGTACAGCTTCTGACGGAGTACGACCCCCAGCCGCCCTACGACGCGGGGTCGCCGGACAAGGCGCCGGCCGACCTGGTCGAGGAGTGGCGGGGCCGGAGCCGGTTCATCCTTCAGTAGGCGCCCAGGTGAACCGGGGCGCGCGGCGTTCCAGGAAGGCGGCGACCCCCTCCGCGGTGTCGCCGCTGTTCCGCGCCTGCCCGGCCCAGTGCGCGTCCCGGTCCTCGCGCCCGGCCGCGAACTCCTTGGCGGCGGCCTGGGTCAGCCGCGACCGGGACACCAGGGTGCGTACATAGGCGGCGACCCGCTCGTCCAGCCCGTCGGCCGGCAGCACCTCGTCCACCAGGCCCGTCCGCAGCGCCCGTTCGGTGTCGATCAGCTCACCGGAGAACAGCAGGTGCTTGGCCGTCGCCGGACCCGTGAGGGCGACGAGGCGGCGGGTGGACGAGGCGGGGTAGACGATGCCCAGCTTGGCCGGGGTGACCCCGAACAGGGCGCCCTCGGCCGCGAAGCGCAGATCGCAGGCGGCGGCGAGCTGGCTCCCGCCGCCCACGCAGTAGCCGCGCACCGCCGCGAGGGTCGGCAGCGGGAACGCGGCCAGCGCCTCCTCGGCGGCCACGGCCAGGCGCTGCGGATCGCTCCCGGGGTCCCGGAGCGAGGAGATGTCGGCGCCCGCGCAGAAGGTGTCGCCCGCGCCCGTCAGGACCAGGGCGCCCACGGAGGGATCGGCCGCCAGCTTGTCGAGCAGGACCGGCAGCGCCTCCCACATGGCGGCCGTCATCGCGTTGCGCTTGGCGGGGTTGCCGATGACGACGGTGGCGACGCCGTCCGCGACGGTGTGCTCCAAACGGGGTTCCGTACGGTCCATGGCCGGATGCTATCCGTGGTGTTCGAACCTACGATCAGCAAGGGGCCGCGAAACAGGCACGCACCCGAGGAGCCCCACGTGGACGGTCCCGAACGCGAAGGCAGGAAGCTCCACCGCAGTTTCAGCGGTCTGGCCCTGCTCGGCATCCTGCTCGTCGTCGCCGGCCTGGTCGGCCTCGTCTACACCGGCGTCGCCACGCTCACCTCGATGATCCTCTTCGGCTGGCTGCTGCTCGTCGGCGGCCTGGTCGGACTGCTGCACGCCATCCAGTCGCGCGGCACCAGCTACTTCTGGCTGGGCGTCGTGGTGGCCGCGCTCAACATCGCCGCCGGGCTCGTCGTCATCCGCCACCCGCACGGCACCGCCGAGGCGCTGACCATGTTCGCGGCGCTGCTCTTCCTGACCGGCGGGGTCTTCCGGCTCGTCGGCAGCGTCGTGGTGCGCGGGCCGCAGTTCGGCTGGACGCTGCTCCAGGGCGCCTTCGGGCTGCTCCTCGGCCTGCTCGTCCTCTTCGACTGGCCGCACAGCAGCCTCTACGTACTCGGCTGCTTCTTCTCGCTGGCCCTGCTCTTCGACGGGCTCGGGCTCATCGCCATCGGGATCGGCGGCCGACGCATCGTCTCGATGGTCTCCGAGCAGATGGCGCCGGGACAAGACGAGGCGGACAAGGGAGAAGGAACGGACCCGCTCACCCAGGACGGTCAGAAGCGGTCCGAAAACTGACACTTCCGCTTGAATGAAGTCGAGTCCGTTCAATAGGAGTCGACTTCTGTTCAATAGTACGGACCGGAGCAACCTCGCCCGCCACCCTGTACTCGACGTGAAGTCACTACGAGTGGAGAGCGGGTACCGGACTATGGAGAGCCGCGGGAGCACCCCCGCCCGGCCCGTGCCGTACGAAGGGGTCTGGCGTTTCACCGCCCCGGCCTCGGACGTCTCCGTACCCCAGGCCCGGCACGCCGTACGCGATCTGCTGAAGCGCCAGAACGTGCCGATCGAGGACGACATCGCCCAGGGACTGCTGCTCATCGTCTCCGAGCTGGTCACCAACGCCGTGAAGCACGCCGCGCTGCTCTCGCCCGAGCTCGCCGTGGAGGTGGCCGTGGGCGAGGACTGGGTCAGGGTGTCCGTCGAGGACAACCACCCCTACCGCCCGACCGCCCTGGAGACCGACTACGCGCAGACCGGCGGCCGGGGCCTGCTGCTCGTCCGCGAGATCACCCGGGAAGCGGGCGGCACCTGCGACGTCGAGCACACCGCGGGCGGCGGCAAGGTCATCTGGGCGGCCCTCCCGTTGAGCACCGCCCTCTGACCCCTCCGCCACCACGCCGGCTCACCAGCCGGCGGTGTCCCCGGTCAGCTCGCGGATCGCCGGCCGGGCGGCGTCCAGCACGGTCATGAACCACGCGGAGAACGGCTCACGGGCATGCCGCTCGGCCAGCTCCGCCGCCGTCACGAAGGCCGTCCCGCCGACCTCCTCCGGATCGGGCCGCAGCCGCTCCTGCGCCAGGCCCACGAAGAGGTGGTTGAACTCCTGCTCCACCAGACCCGACGCCGGGTCCGGGTGGTTGTAGCGGACGGTGCCCGCCTCGGCCAGCAGCGAGGGCGAGATGCCCAGCTCCTCGTACGTACGCCGGGCGGCGGCGGCGAAGGGCGCCTCACCCGGGTAGGGATGGCCGCAGCACGTGTTGGACCAGACACCGGGGGAGTGGTACTTGCCCAGGGCGCGCTGCTGGAGCAGCAGCCGGCCCTGCTCGTCGAAGAGGAACACGGAGAACGCGCGGTGCAACTGGCCGGGCGCCTGATGGGCGGCGAGCTTCTCCGCCGTACCGATGGTGGTGCCGTTCTCATCGACCAGTTCGAGCATGATCGCGTCCGCTGTGCCGTTCGACGAGGTGTTCGCCGCGGTGACTGGTGTGGTCGGCATACCCATCCTTCGCTGTGGTCCCGGCCCCGTGCAGCCGGTCCCGTCGAGTCCGATCAAGTCTGCCGTACAAAAGCGGCTTGTCCGTACTTAGGGTCCTGGCATGTCCGCCCCGCCCCGGCCGGTCCTCAGACCCCGAAGGCGGGCGGATACTCAATCGTGCCCATCGGGACGGGCGCGGAATCATCGAGCACCAGCGCCATCATGGCCTCGTCCGGAACCTCGAAGGGCGGCCGGATCCCGTACCGCGAGGCCGGTACGAAACCGAACCTCGGGTAGTACTCCGGATGCCCGAGCACCAGCACCAGCCGCTCCCCGTACCACCGCGCCGCCTCCAGCACCGCCCGCACCACGGCCGAGCCCGCACCGCGGCGCTGGTGCTCGGGAGCGGTGGCGACCGGGGCCAGGGCCAGGGTGGGCACTCCCTCGACCCAGCACCGGCTCAGCAGGGCGTACGCGGCGATCGAGCCGTCGGGCGACTCGGCGACCCACGAGAGGCCAGGCAGCCAGAGCAGCGAGTCCTTGCGCAGCGTGTCCACGAGCGTGGCTTCCGCCTCCGTCGGGAACGCGGCGGCGTTCACGGCGCGCACGGCGGGGGCGTCGTCCCGCATCTCGGGGCGGACGCGCCAGGTCATGTCGGTCAACGTGGGGACCCTCGGGTGGGCGGGCACCGGCCGGCGGGCCGGTTCGTACACGTCCGGGAAACCCTACACCTCGGGCCGCACGGCCCCGGGGCTCAGTGGCAGAGCCTCGCCTCGTGCTCCGCGTGCCCGCTCGGCTCCAGCTGGAAGGTGCAGTGCTCCACGTCGAAGTGGTCGCCCAGGCAGCCCTGGAGCTCGTGCAGCAGCTTCTCGTGGCCGATCGAGTCCAGCAGGTCCTGCTGGACCACCACATGGGCGGAGAGCACCGGCATCCCCGAGGTGATCGTCCAGGCGTGCAGATCGTGGACGTCCAGCACCCCGGGCAGCGCCGTGATGTGGTCGCGTACCTCGCCCATGTCGACGCCCGGGGGCGCCGCCTCCAGGAGCACGTTCAGCGTCTCGCGCAGCAGCCGCACCGTACGCGGGACGATCATGAGCCCGATGATCAACGAGGCGATGGGGTCCGCCGCCTGCCAGCCGGTCGCCATGACGATGCCCGCCGAGATCAGCACGGTCACCGAGCCCAGCGTGTCCGCCAGCACCTCCAGATAGGCGCCGCGCACATTGAGGCTGTCCTGCTGCCCGCGCATCAGCAGCGACAGCGACACCGCGTTCGCGACGAGACCCACCAGGGCGAAGGCGATCGTGAGCCCGCCCCGGGTCTCCGCCGGGTCGATGAAGCGCTCCACCGCCTCGAAGAGGAGATAGCCGCCCACCCCGAGGAGCAGGCAGCAGTTGGCGAGGGCGGCCAGGATCTCGGCTCGGGCGTAACCGAAGGTGCGGTTCGGGCCGGCCGGCCGGTTGGCGAAATGGATCGCCAGCAGGGCGAGCCCCAGCCCCAGGGCGTCGGTCGCCATGTGGGCCGCGTCGGCGATCAGCGCGAGGGAGCCGGACAGCACACCGCCGACGACCTCCATGACCGTGACGGCCAGGGTGATGCAGAGTGCGATGCGCAGCCGCCCCTTGTGTGCGGCGGCCGCCGTGCCGGTCGGCGCCGGCCCGTGCGTGTGTCCGTGATCGTGCCCTGCCCCCATGGGGACGCCTCCCGGTCGTCTCGCGGACCCGGGCTTCCGGCCCGGGCCCTGCCAGTCAACTACGGGTGGGGGGTATCGGGCAACACGGCACTGAACACCGTTGTCAACGCCACTGACCTGCGGAAACGTATGCAGGTCAGAGCCCCTGTACGGCGCAGGGCGACCCGGCTTTGTCAGGCGGGGCGGCCATCGACAATGATGATCGCGGACGGAGCGCGTGGTCCGGCCCCGCCCGGAACGGGGCACAAACGGGTGGTGAACTCGCGCTTCCGTTCATCCGATAGCCTCTGCCGACATGCCGCCGGCCGCATCTGGCCGCACTGTCGCGTGCCGATCCGTGTCAGCACCCAAGGAGTGAGTTCGTCTGTCGACCGCCATTCTCACAGGTGCTCCGCTGCCCGGATCGTCGCTGGAGGACGATCTGCGGTCGCTGGGCTTCGACGTCCGGGCAGCCGCCGACGTCACCGAAGCGGCCACCCTGCTGGCCGCCGTCCCGGCGGCCCACCGCGTCGCCCTGGTCGACCCCCGCTTCGTCGGCCACCGCCACGCCCTGCGGCTCGCCCTGACCGACCCCCGCTTCCCCGCGGCGGCCGTGCCCGGCGCCCTCACCGCACAGGCCGAGGCCCGCCCCGCCCTGGTCGTCGCCCTCCGCGCCACCACCGACGCGGTCGGCGCCGGAGTGCCCGCGGGCGGCACCGCCACGGTCACCGACCGCACGGTGCCCGGCAGGCTCGCGGCGGCCATGGAGGCCGGCGGCACCGAGGTGCAGCGCCCCGAGCTGGGCTCGCTCGTCGCCACCGTGCCCACCGACGGGACCGCCCGCGCCGCCGCCCGTACGGACGTCGAGGCCGTGGACGACGAGGCGGTCCGGCTGCGCAGCGCGGTGAAGGCCCGCGACGGCTTCTTCACCACCCACTTCATCAGCCCTTACTCGCGCTACATCGCCCGCTGGTGCGCGCGCCGGGGGCTCACCCCGAACCAGGTCACCACCGCGTCCCTGCTCACCGCGCTGATAGCGGCCGGCTGCGCGGCCACCGGCACCCGGGGCGGCTATGTCGCGGCGGGCGTCCTGCTGCTGTTCTCCTTCGTCCTGGACTGCACCGACGGGCAGCTCGCCCGCTACTCGCTCCAGTACTCCACGATGGGCGCCTGGCTGGACGCCACCTTCGACCGCGCCAAGGAGTACGCCTACTACGCGGGCCTCGCCCTCGGCGCCGCCCGCAACGGCGACGACGTCTGGGCGCTGGCGCTCGGCGCGATGGTCCTCCAGTCCTGCCGCCATATCATCGACTTCTCGTTCAACGAGGCCAACCACGACGCGGTGGCGAACAGCAGCCCCACCGCGGCCCTCTCCGACAAGCTCGACAGCGTCGGCTGGACGGTCTGGCTGCGCCGCATGATCGTGCTTCCGATCGGCGAGCGCTGGGCGATGATCGCCGTCCTCACCGCGGTCACCACCCCGCGCATCGTCTTCTACGCCCTGCTCATCGGCTGTGCCTTCGCCGCCTGCTACACCACGGCGGGCCGCCTCCTGCGTTCCCTGACCCGCAAGGCGAAGCGCACCGACCGCGCCGCCCAGGCCCTCGCCGACCTCGCGGACTCCGGCCCGATCGCCCAGCTGATCGCCACCCGGGGCCCGAAGATCGGCGGCGCCTGGACCGCCCCAGCGGTCGCCCTCGTCGGCACCGGCGCACTGATCGCCGCCGCGCTCCAGCAGCCCTTCGGCAGCCGCCAGACGATCATCGCCGCCGTCTTCTACGCGGTCTGCTCCGGCATAGCCGTGGCCCGCCCCCTCAAGGGCGCACTCGACTGGCTCGTGCCCCCGGTCTTCCGGGCCGCCGAGTACTGCACGGTCCTGATCCTGGCCGCCCGCAGCGACATCGACGGGGCGCTCCCCGCGGCCTTCGGACTGGTCTCGGCCGTCGCCTACCATCACTACGACACGGTGTACCGCATCCGAGGCGGCACCGGCGCCCCGCCCCAGTGGCTGGTGCGCACGATCGGCGGACACGAGGGCCGGACCCTGGTCGTGGCCGTGCTCGCCGCCGCACTCACCGGAGCCTCCGGTTTCACCACGGCGCTCACCGTGCTCGCCGTGGCCGTGGCAGTGATCGTGCTGGTGGAGTCCATCCGCTTCTGGGTGTCCTCCGGGGCGCCCGCCGTTCACGACGAAGGAGAACCCGCATGATCGGCCTCGTACTGGCAGCCGGCGCAGGACGGCGCCTGCGCCCCTACACCGACACGCTGCCCAAGGCGCTCGTGCCGGTGGACGGCGACAAGACGATCCTCGACCTCACGCTGGCCAACTTCGCCGAGATCGGGCTCACCGAGGTCGCGATCGTCGTCGGCTACCGCAAGGAGGCCGTCTACGCGCGCAAGGAGGAGCTGGAGGCCACGTACGGCCTGAAGCTCACCCTCGTCGACAACGACAAGGCCGAGGAGTGGAACAACGCCTACTCCCTGTGGTGCGCCCGTGAGGTCCTGAAGCGCGGTGTGCTCCTCGCCAACGGCGACACCGTCCACCCGGTCTCCGTCGAGAAGACCCTGCTGGCCGCGCGCGGCGACGGGCAGAAGATCATCCTCGCCCTCGACACGGTGAAGAACCTCGCCGACGAGGAGATGAAGGTCGTGGTGGAGGACGGCAAGGGCGTTCAGCGGATCACCAAGCTGATGGACCCGGCCGAGGCCACCGGCGAGTACATCGGCCTCACCCTCATCGAGGCCGAGGCCGCCGAGGAGCTCGCCGACGCGCTGAAGACCACCTTCGAGCGCGACCCGGACCTCTACTACGAGGACGGCTACCAGGAGCTCGTCAACCGCGGCTTCACCGTGGACGTCGCCCCCATCGGTGACGTGAGCTGGGTCGAGATCGACAACCACGACGACCTCGCGAAGGGCCGGGAGATCGCGTGCCGGTACTGACCCGACTCATCCCGTCCCCGGTCTTCGTCGACATCAGCCGGGGGGCCATGCACGACCTGGCGGGCCTCCTCGCCGACCAGCGGATCTCCGCCTCCGGCAAGCTCGCCATCGCGATCAGCGGCGGCTCCGGCCTCGCCCTGCGCGAGAAGCTGGCCCCGGCCCTGCCGGGCGCCGACTGGTACTGCGTCGCCGGCGGCAACATCGACGCGGCGGTGCAGCTGGCCGACGACATCAAGGGCAAGCGCTACGACGCCGTGGTCGGCCTCGGCGGCGGCAAGATCATCGACGTGGCGAAGTACGCCGCGGCCCGGGTCGGCCTGCCGCTGGTCTCGGTCGCCACGAACCTCGCCCACGACGGCCTCTGCTCGCCCGTCGCCACCCTGGACAACGACAACGGCCGGGGCTCCTACGGCGTCCCCATGCCCATCGCCATGGTGATCGACCTGTCGGTGATCCGTACCGCGCCCGACCGCTTCGTACGGTCCGGCATCGGCGACGCGATCTCCAACATCTCCGCCATCGCCGACTGGGAGCTCTCGCACCAGGTCAACGGCGAACAGATCGACGGACTCGCCGCCGCCATGGCCCGTACCGCCGGCGAAGCCGTCCTGCGCCACCCCGGCACCGTCGCCGACGACGAGTTCCTCACCGTCCTCGCCGAGTCACTGGTGCTCTCCGGCATCGCCATCTCGATCAGCGGCGACACCCGGCCCTCGTCCGGCGCCTGCCACGAGATCAGCCACGCGTTCGACCTGCTCTTCCCGAAGCGGGCCGCCAGCCACGGCGAGCAGGTCGGCCTCGGCGCCGCCTTCGCCATGCACCTGCGCGGGGCCGTGGACGAGTCCGGCCTCTTCGCCGACGTACTGCGCAGGCACGGCCTGCCGGTCACGCCCGAGGAGATCGGCTTCACCGCCGACGAATTCGTCCAGGCCGTCGAGTACGCGCCCCAGACCCGCCCGGGACGCTTCACGGTCCTGGAACACCTCAGCCTCTCCACCGACCAGATCAGGGACGCGTACGCCGACTATGCCAAGACCATCAGTAGCTGAACTCCGCCCGGTCGTTCACCCGCCGGGCGTCAAGGACCGGCGCAGCGGTGAACACTGGGCGGGCCGGATATACATGCGCGAGGTCTCCCTGCGCATCGACCGGTACCTGGTGAACACCAAGGTCACGCCCAACCAGCTGACCTACCTGATGACGCTGGCCGGTGTGCTCGCCGCCCCCGCGCTGCTCGTCCCGGGCATCTGGGGCGCGGTGCTCGGCGTCGTCATGGTCCAGCTGTACCTGCTGCTCGACTGTGTGGACGGCGAGATCGCGCGCTGGAAGAAGCAGTTCTCGCTCGGCGGCGTCTACCTCGACCGCGTCGGCGCCTACCTCTGCGACGCGGCCGTGCTCGTCGGCTTCGGCCTGCGCGCCGCCGACCTGTGGGGCACCGGCCGCATCGACTGGCTGTGGGCCTTCCTCGGCACGCTCGCCGCGCTCGGCGCGATCCTGATCAAGGCCGAGACGGACCTGGTCGGCGTCGCCCGCCACCAGGGCGGACTGCCGCCGGTCAAGGAGTCCGCCTCCGAGCCGCGCTCCTCCGGCATGGCGTTCGCCCGCCGGGCCGCCGGCGCGCTCAAGTTCCACCGGCTCATCCTGTGCGTCGAGGCGTCCCTGGTCATCCTGGTCGCCGCCGTCCTGGACGAGGTGCGGGACGACTTCTTCTTCAGCCGTCTCGCGGTCGCGGTCCTGGCGGGCATCGCCCTGCTCCAGACCCTGCTGCACCTCGTGTCGGTCCTGGCGTCGAGCAGGCTGAAGTGAGCACACCCATGAAACTCGGCGCGGTCATCATCACCATGGGCAACCGCCCTGCCGAGCTGCGCGCCCTGCTCGATTCGGTCGCCGCCCAGGAGGGCGACCGGATCGAGGTGGTCGTCGTCGGCAACGGCTCGCCCGTCCCCGACGTCCCCCCGGGCGTCCGCACCGTCGAGCTGCCCGAGAACCTCGGCATCCCCGGCGGCCGGAACGTCGGCATCGAGGCGTTCGGGCCCTCCGGCGCCGATGTGGACGCCCTGCTCTTCCTCGACGACGACGGGCTGCTGCCCCTCACCGACACCGCGGAGCTGTGCCGGAAGGCGTTCGCCGAGGACCCCCGGCTCGGCATCATCAGCTTCCGCATCGCGGACCCCGAGACCGGGGTCACGCAGCGCCGGCACGTGCCCCGGCTGCGCGCCGCCGACCCGATGCGCTCGTCCCGCGTGACGACCTTCCTGGGCGGCGCCAACGCGGTGCGCACCCGGGTGCTGGCCGAGGTCGGCCCGCTGCCGGGCGACTTCTTCTACGCGCACGAGGAGACGGACCTCGCCTGGCGGGCGCTGGACGCCGGCTGGCTGATCGACTACCGCGCGGACATGGTGCTGCACCACCCCACCACGGCCCCGTCCCGCCATGCCGTCTACCACCGCATGGTGGCCCGCAACCGGGTCTGGCTGGCCCGGCGCAACCTCCCCGCGCCCCTCGTCCCGGTGTACCTCGGGGTGTGGATGGCCCTGACCCTGCTGCGCAGGCCATCCGGCGAGGCGCTGAAGGCGTGGTTCGGCGGATTCCGGGAAGGCTGGCGGACGCCCTGCGGACCGCGCCGCCCGATGAAGTGGCGTACGGTGTGGCGACTGACCAGGCTGGGCCGCCCTCCGGTCATCTGAGAGGCTCCCCTCTGGGAGCATGAGGCGTATTTTTCTTGTCGGGACCTGTCCGCCCTGAGCCGCGCCCGCGACTGGCTGCGCATTTCGAATACGAGAGTTTCTTCTGGTGAGTGACACAACCCATGGCGGCGCGGTTGCGGTGAGCAGCCCGCCATCAGCCGACGACGGCCTGAGCGCGGCCGAGCTGGCCGCGAAGTACGGCCTTGCGGTCAGCGGTGCCCGGCCCGGACTCCTCGAGTACGTGCGCCAGCTCCAGGGGCGACGCCATTTCATCCTGGCGTTCTCCCGGGCCAAGCTGACCGCCCAGTACAGCCAGGCGAAGCTGGGCCAGCTGTGGCAGGTGGCGACCCCGCTCCTGAACGCGGCGGTCTACTTCCTCATCTTCGGGCTGATCCTCGGCACGAAGAAGGGGATCCCGCAGGAGGTCTTCATCCCGTTCCTGGTGACCGGGGTGTTCGTCTTCACCTTCACGCAGAGCTCCGTGATGGCGGGTGTACGCGCGATCTCGGGGAACCTCGGCCTGGTCAGGGCCCTGCACTTCCCGCGCGCCTCGCTGCCCATCTCCTTCTCGCTCCAGCAGCTCCAGCAGTTGCTGTACTCGATGATCGTGCTGATCGCGGTCACGGTCGGATTCGGCAGCTACCCGAGGCTCTCCTGGCTGCTGGTGATCCCCGCCCTGGTGATGCAGTTCTTCTTCAACACCGGACTGGCGCTCGCCATGGCCAGGATGGGCGCCAAGACCCCCGACCTGGCACAGCTGATGCCGTTCGTCATGCGCACCTGGATGTACGCCTCCGGCGTCATGTTCTCCATCCCGGTGATGCTCGCGAACAAGCCGGCCTGGATCACCGACGTGCTCCAGTACAACCCGGCGGCCATCTACATGGACCTGGTCAGGTTCGCCCTGATCGACGGATACGGCTCCGAGAACCTGCCGGACCACGTCTGGGCGGTCGCCCTCGCCTGGTCGATCGTGGTGGGCATCGTGGGCTTCGTGTACTTCTGGAAGGCAGAGGAACGGTACGGCCGTGGCTGACGACAACACCGCGGGGCGCGTCCCCACCGTGATCGCCGACGACGTGCACATCGTGTACCGGGTCAACGGCGGCGGCGGTGGCAAGGGCAGCGCCACCGCGGCACTGAGCCGGATCATGCGCCGCGAGAAGGGCCAGGAGCGCGGGGTGCGCAAGGTGCACGCCGTGCGCGGGGTCACCTTCACCGCCTACCGGGGCGAGGCGATCGGGCTCATCGGGACGAACGGCTCCGGCAAGTCGACGCTGCTCCGCGCCATCGCGGGCCTCCTGCCGACCGAGAGCGGCAGCGTCTACACGGACGGCCAGCCCTCGCTGCTCGGCGTCAACGCCGCGCTGATGAGCGATCTGACCGGCGAGCGCAACGTGGTGCTCGGCGGTCTCGCGATGGGCATGAGCCGCGAGGAGATCCGCGAGCGCTACGAGGACATCGTGGAGTTCTCCGGCATCAACGACAAGGGCGACTTCATCACCCTGCCGATGCGCACCTACTCCTCCGGCATGGCCGCCCGTCTCCGCTTCTCCATCGCGGCCGCCAAGAACCACGACGTCCTCATGATCGACGAGGCGCTGGCGACCGGTGACCGCAAGTTCCAGATCCGCTCCGAGGCGCGGATCAGGGAGCTGCGCAAGGAGGCCGGCACGGTCTTCCTGGTCAGCCACAGCAACAAGTCGATCCGGGACACCTGCAACCGGGTCCTGTGGCTGGAGAAGGGCGAGCTCCTGATGGACGGCCCGACCGAGGAGGTCCTGCGGGCCTACGAACGGGAGACCGGTAAGTAGGACGCCCCGCGTCGCACGGCAGACGGCCCCCGCCGGATCCTTCCGGCGGGGGCCGCGCCATGTCCGGACCGTGGACCGGAGTCCGGACATCCGCGCCTCGTCGTACGGCGCCCTTCGCGATCTCCTCCCGCCGGATGACGTGAACGCGCTCCGGCGGGAGGAAAGTTGACGCGGGCCCCGGGGCTGGTGCCGCAGGGCCCGTACCCCGGCGTTTGGATGAGCGTTGTACAACGTAAGCTGTACCGGTGCTGATTCGCCGCAAGTGGGGCGATACCGCCTGGGGGGACGGCCGGGAGCCGTCCTCGGCACTCGGAAGGGCGGGCGGCGTGTCCGGAATGGGGTATTTTGGGTCAGCAGTGTAGAACGGGAGTTGTGACGGCTATGACGGAAGATCTCCCGCTCCGAGGTGCTCACGCCGTCCCCGCGCAGGGCGGTCCGCAGTGACCCGTACCCGGCAGGCGCGGCTCGATACCGCCGCATCCGGAACCCTCGACAAGGCAGCCCACGAGAACTTTCCGGTCGCCCCCTTCTTCCTGCCCCGCGCCTGGCGCGACGACCTCATGGCCGTCTACGGCTTCGCCCGGCTGGTGGACGACATCGGGGACGGCGACCTCGCCCCCGGCGGCGCCGACGCCGTGTACCTCGGACTCGACCCGGCTCAGAGCGACGACCGGCTCGCCATGCTCGACGCGCTCGAGAGCGACCTGCACCGCGTCTTCGCGACCACCGGCCAGACCCCGCACCACCCGTTGATGCGGGCGCTCCGCCCCACCGCCCGGCGCCGCGCGCTCACCCCCGAGCCGTTCATCGGCCTCATCGAGGCCAACCGGCAGGACCAGAAGGTCCGCCGCTACGGCACGTACGAGGAACTGCTCGCCTACTGCGAGCTCTCCGCCAACCCCGTGGGCCGCCTCGTCCTCCAGCTCACCGGCACCGCGAGCCCCGAACGGCTGCGCCGCTCCGACGCCGTGTGCACCGCGCTGCAGATCGTGGAGCACCTCCAGGACGTCGCCGAGGACCTCGGCCGCGACCGCATCTATCTTCCGGCCGAGGACATGGCCCGGTTCCACGTCACCGAGACCGACCTCGCGGCGCCCACCGCCAACGCCTCGGTCCGCTCCCTGATCGCGTACGAAGCGGAACGCGCCCGGGATCTGCTGAATGAAGGCACCCCCCTGGTGGGTAGCGTCCACGGCAGGCTCAGGCTGCTTCTCGCCGGATTCGTGGGAGGAGGACGCGCCGCCCTCACCGCGATCGCGGCCGCCGGATTCGACGTACTGCCCGGACCGCCCGGACCCACCAAGCCCAGCCTGCTGCGCGAAGTGGGGATTGTCTTGCGAAAAGCGCGTAGAGAGGGATGAGCCCGACCGTGGAGGGACAGACGACGTACATGTCGGCACCGGTACAGGCCGCTTACAGTTACTGCGAGGCCGTCACCGGACAGCAGGCGCGCAACTTCGCGTACGGCATCAGGCTGCTGCCGGCCGAGAAGCGGCAGGCCATGTCGGCCCTGTACGCCCTCTCCCGCCGCGTGGACGACATCGGTGACGGCGAACTGGAGCCGGAGACCAAGCGCGTCCGCCTGGAGGGCACCCGCACCCTGCTCGACCGCGTCCGCGCCGGCAAGGTCGAGGAGGACGACACCGACCCGGTCGCCGTCGCGCTCGCCGACGCCGCCCGCAGGTTCCCGCTCCCGCTCGACGGGCTCGACGAGCTCATCGACGGCGTCCTGATGGACGTGGACGGCACCGTCTACGAGACCTGGGACGACCTCAAGGTCTACTGCCGGTGCGTCGCCGGCGCCATCGGGCGCCTCAGCCTCGGCGTGTTCGGTACGGAGCCCGGCGCCCCCGGCGCCGAGCGCGCCCCCGAGTACGCCGACACGCTCGGCCTCGCCCTCCAGCTGACGAACATCCTGCGTGACGTCCGCGAGGACGCGGGCAACGGCCGCACCTACCTGCCCGCCGACGACCTCGCCAAGTTCGGCTGCTCCGCGGGCTTCCAGCGGGCCACCCCGCCGCCCGGCTCCGACTTCGCGGGCCTCGTCCACTTCGAGGTCCGGCGCGCCCGCGCCCTGTTCGCCGAGGGCTACCGGCTCCTCCCGATGCTCGACCGGCGCAGCGGCGCCTGCGTGGCGGCCATGGCCGGCATCTACCGCAGGCTCCTCGACCGCATCGAGCGCGACCCCGAGGCGGTGCTGCGCGGCCGGGTCTCGCTCCCGGGCCACGAGAAGGCGTACGTCGCGGTACGCGGCCTGTCCGGACTCGACGCCCGGCACATCTCACGGCGCACGGCCCGAGGGCGTGTCTGAATGCGCCTCAGGTACATCTCGCGCACCATGTGCATCAAGGACGAACTCGGCGGACGGCGGGCAACCCCCGGCCCGGCGGCCGCGTCCCTGTCTGGGCAGGACCGATCCGACCAGGCCCGATGGGCGAGCAGCCGGCAAGAGGGGGGCGCATGAACGACGACACACCGCGTTCCCGTGCGGTCGTGGTCGGCGGCGGGCTCGCCGGTGTCACGGCGGCGCTCCGCCTGGCCGATGCCGGGCTTGACGTGACCCTGCTCGAAGGGCGGCCCCGGCTCGGCGGCCTCGCCTTCTCCTTCCGCCGGGGCGAGCTGACGGTGGACAACGGCCAGCACGTCTACCTGCGCTGCTGCACCGCCTACCGCTGGTTCCTCGACCGCGTCGACGGCGCCCGCCTCGCCCCGCTGCAAAACCGTTTGGACGTGCCCGTTCTGGACGTCGGCCGGCCCGCGGGCCCCCGGCTCGGACGGCTGCGCCGCAACGCGCTCCCGGTCCCGCTGCACCTCGCGGCCGGGCTCGCCGGATATCCGCACCTCTCGCTCGCCGAACGCGCCGGAGTCGCCCGCGCCGCGCTCGCCCTCGGCCGGCTCGACCCGGACGACCCGGCCCTCGACGCGGAGGACTTCGGCAGCTGGCTCGCCCGGCACGGCCAGTCGCCGCGCACCATCGAGGCGCTGTGGGACCTCGTCGGCGTCGCCACCCTCAACGCCACCGCGCCCAACGCCTCGCTCGGGCTCGCCGCGAAGGTCTTCAAGACCGGGCTGCTCTCCGACGCGGGCGCCGCCGACATCGGCTGGGCCGCCGTACCGCTCGGGGACATCCACGACACGATGAGCCGCAAGGCCCTCGACTCCGCCGGCGTCCGCACCGAGCTGCGCACCAAGGCCCACGGCCTCGCCCGCACCGAGGACGGGCACTGGCTGGTGGACACCGGCGCCGAACACATCGAGGCGGACACCGTCGTGCTGGCCGTGCCGCAGCGCGAGACCCACGACCTGCTGCCCGAGGGCGCGCTCGACGCACCGGACAAGCTCCTGGAGATCGGTACCTCCCCGATCCTCAACGTGCACGTCGTCTACGACCGCAAGGTGCTGAAGCGGCCCTTCTTCGCCGCGCTCGGCTCCCCGGTCCAGTGGGTCTTCGACCGCACCGAGGCGTCCGGGCTCACCGGCCCCGGGCAGTACCTCGCGGTCTCCCAGTCCGCGGCCGACGAGGAGATCGAGCTGCCCGTCGCCGAGCTGCGCGCCCGCTACCTGCCCGAGCTGGAACGGCTGCTGCCCGCCGCCCGGGGCGCCGGCATCCGGGACTTCTTCGTCACCCGCGAGCGCACCGCGACCTTCGCGCCCGCGCCCGGCGTCGGCCGGCTGCGCCCCGGGACGCTCACCCGCGCCCCCGGACTCTTCCTGGCAGGTGCCTGGACCGCCACCGGCTGGCCCGCCACGATGGAGGGCGCGGTCCGCAGCGGCGCGGGTGCCGCGGACGCCGCGCTCCTGGCGCTCGGCCGCCCCCATGAACATCCGCTGCAGGAGGCGGCATGAGCAGTACCACCGGAACAAGAGGAGAGTCAGTGACCCCGGCGAATCCGGCTTCCGACACCGTGGCGGACACCACGGACGTCACCGCGCTTCTGGAGCGCGGACGGGCCCTTTCCACGCCGGTGCTCCGGGCCGCGGTCGACCGGCTCGCACCGCCCATGGACACCGTGGCCGCGTACCACTTCGGCTGGATCGACGCCCAGGGCAGGCCCGCCGACGGCGACGGCGGCAAGGCCGTCCGCCCGGCGCTGGCCCTGCTGTCCGCCGAGGCGGCCGGCGCTTCGGCCGAGGCCGGTATCCCCGGCGCCGTGGCCGTCGAGCTCGTGCACAACTTCTCGCTGCTGCACGACGACCTGATGGACGGCGACGAGCAGCGCCGCCACCGCGACACCGTGTGGAAGGTGCACGGCCCCGCCCAGGCCATCCTGGTCGGCGACGCCCTGTTCGCCCTGGCCTACGACATACTGCTGGAGCTCGGCACGGCCGAAGCGGGCCGGGCGGCCCGGCGGTTGACCACGGCGACCCGCAAGCTCATCGACGGGCAGGCCCAGGACATCTCCTACGAGCACCGCGAGCGCGTCACCGTCGAGGAGTGCCTGGAGATGGAGGGCAACAAGACCGGCGCCCTTCTCGCCTGCGCCTGCTCCATCGGCGCGGTGCTCGGCGGCGCCGACGACCGCACCGCCGACGTCCTGGAGGCGTACGGCCACCACCTCGGGCTCGCCTTCCAGGCGGTCGACGACCTCCTCGGCATCTGGGGCGACCCCGAGTCCACCGGCAAGCAGACCTGGAGCGATCTGCGCCAGCGCAAGAAGTCCCTGCCGGTCGTGGCCGCGCTCGCCGCGGGCGGACCGGCCTCCGAGCGCCTGGGCGAGCTCCTCGCCGCCGACGCCAAGAGCAGCGACTTCGACAGCTTCTCCGAGGAGGAGTTCGCCGCCCGTGCGGCGCTCATCGAGGAGGCGGGCGGTCGCGAGTGGACCGCCCAGGAGGCGCGTCGTCAGCATGCGGTCGCCATAGAGGTGCTGCACGGTGTCGACATGCCGGAACCCGTGCGGGCGCAGCTCACCGCGCTCGCGGACTTCGTCGTCGTACGAAAGAGATGATCACCATCTGGTCCATATGACTCGCAGTCGCCGGCCGGCGTCCTTACGGGCGCCGGCCGACGGAGACCCCAGCACAGCAGAGGACCACCTGCACGAAGGGGAAGCCATGACAGCGACGACCGACGGAAGCACTGGGGCCGTTGATCCCCGCGCAGCCTCGGCCAGTAGACCGACTATCGAATCAACCATCGCCGCGGACGGTGTACAGGCCGCCGCGCGGCGGGCCGCGGAGCGCTCGGTGGAGCATCTCCTCGGCAGGCAGGACGAGCAGGGCTGGTGGAAGGGCGACCTCGCCACCAACGTCACGATGGACGCCGAGGACCTTCTGCTCCGTCAGTTCCTCGGCATCCAGGACCCCGCGACGGTCCGGGCGGCCGCGGGATTCATCCGCGGCGAACAGCTCGGCGACGGGACCTGGGCCACCTTCCACGGCGGCCCCGCGGACCTCTCCACCACCATCGAGGCGTACGTCGCCCTGAGGCTGGCGGGCGACCGGCCGGAGGACCCGCACATGGCCCGCGCCGCGGGCTGGGTCCGGGAACAGGGCGGCATCGCCGCGAGCCGGGTCTTCACCCGGATCTGGCTGGCCCTCTTCGGCTGGTGGAAATGGGACGACCTGCCGGAGCTCCCCCCGGAGCTGATGTTCTTCCCGAAGTGGGTCCCGCTCAACATCTACGACTTCGGCTGCTGGGCCCGCCAGACCATCGTGCCGCTCACCATCGTGTCGGCGAAGCGGCCGGTCCGGCCCGCCCCCTTCGCCCTGGACGAGCTGCACACCGATCCCGCGGACCCGAACCCGCCCAAGCGCCCCGCGCCGGCGCGGAGTTGGGACGGGCTGTTCCAGCGGCTCGACAAGGCGCTGCACGTCTACCACCGGTTCGCGCCGCGCGGACTGCGCCGGGTCGCGATGAACGCCGCCGCCCGCTGGATCATCGAACGTCAGGAGAACGACGGCTGCTGGGGCGGGATCCAGCCGCCCGCCGTCTACTCGGTCATCGCCCTGCACCTCGTCGGCTACGACCTCGAACACCCGGTGATGCGGGCGGGCCTCGAATCGCTCGACCGCTTCGCCGTGTGGCGCGAGGACGGCACCCGCATGATCGAGGCGTGCCAGTCCCCGGTCTGGGACACCTGCCTGGCCACCATCGCGCTCGCCGACGCCGGGGTCGCCCCTGACCACCCGGCGCTCGTGAAGGCGGCGGACTGGATGCTCGCCGAGGAGATCGTCCGGCCGGGCGACTGGGCGGTGCGCAGGCCCCAACTGGAGCCCGGCGGCTGGGCGTTCGAGTTCCACAACGACAACTACCCCGATATCGACGACACCGCGGAGGTGGTCCTCGCCCTGCGCCGGGTCCGCCACCCCGACCAGGCCCGGGTGGACGCCGCGATCGAGCGCGGTGTGCGCTGGAACGTCGGCATGCGGTCCCGTAACGGGGCCTGGGGCGCGTTCGACGCGGACAACACCAGCCCCTTCCCCAACCGGCTGCCCTTCTGCGACTTCGGCGAGGTAATCGACCCGCCCTCCGCCGACGTCACCGGGCACGTGGTGGAGATGCTGGCCGTCGAGGGCCGTGCCGAACACCCCGTCACCCGGCGGGGCATCGAGTGGCTGCTGGCCGAACAGGACGTGAGCGGCGGCTGGTTCGGTCGCTGGGGCGTCAACTATGTATACGGGACAGGGTCGGTGGTTCCCGCGCTGACCGCCGCCGGGCTGCCCCCGTCGCACCCGGCGATCCGGCGCGCGGTCGAGTGGCTGGAGTCCGTCCAGAACGACGACGGCGGCTGGGGCGAGGACCTGCGCTCCTACAGCGAGGAGAAGTGGATCGGCCAGGGCGCCTCCACCGCGTCCCAGACCGCCTGGGCCCTCCTCGCACTGCTTGCCGCGGGGCGGCGGGACACCGTCGCCGTGACCCGGGGCATCGCCTGGCTGACCGAGACCCAGCAGGCCGACGGCTCCTGGGACGAGCCCTACTTCACCGGCACCGGGTTCCCCTGGGACTTCTCCATCAACTACCACCTCTACCGGCAGGTCTTCCCGCTCACCGCCCTCGGGCGGTACGTGCACGGCGACCCGTTCGCGGGCCGCACGCCGACGCGCGAGGGGGCCTGATGGCAGAGGCCGGGCCGGCCGCCCCGCTGCTGATCGCCTGCGCGCTCGGCATCGAACAGCTCGCCCTGCGCACCGGCAGGGGGAGGGCGGTGGACGCCCCGGACCGGGTCACCGTGCTCCGTACCGGCATGGGCCCCAGGGCGGCCGAGACCGCCGTGGCGCGCGCGCTCGGACGGGACGGCGGGGCGCCGCACACCGCGGTCATCGCCTCGGGGTTCTGCGCCGGCCTGGCGCCCGGGATGCACCCGGGCGACCTCGTGGTGGCCGAGGAGACCCGGGCCGCCGGGGACCCCGTCCCGTGCACCGCTGCGGAGCTGCTGGCCGAGGCGCTGGCCAGAGCCGTACCGGGGCACACCGTACACACCGGCCCGCTCACCGGGTCCGACCATGTCGTCCGGGGACATGAGCGGGCCGAACTGCGGGCCACCGGGGCGATCGCGGTGGACATGGAGTCCGCCGCCACCCTGCGCACCGCCCTGCGGTCCGGGCCCCGCCCGGTTGCCGCCGTACGGGTGGTCGTGGACGCTCCGGAGCATGAGCTCGTCCGCATCGGCACGTTCCGCGGTGGAATATCGGCTTTCCGCGTTCTTCGTGCCGTCCTGCCGGCTTTCTATGAATGGCACCGATCTTTGCTGCTCCCCAGGAGGTGAGCTAGATGGCCATGCCGCTTCGTCAGTCCATCAAGGTTGCGACGTACCTCATTGAACAAAAGCTCCGCAAGCGGGAGAAGTTCCCGCTGATTGTCGAGCTGGAGCCGTTGTACGCCTGCAACCTCGCCTGCGAGGGCTGCGGGAAGATCCAGCACCCGGCCGGAGTCCTCAAGCAGCGCATGCCGGTGGCCCAGGCCGTCGGCGCCGTGCTCGAATCGGGCGCCCCGATGGTCTCCATCGCCGGCGGCGAACCGCTGATGCACCCTCAGATCGATGAGATCGTGCGCCAGCTGGTGGCGAAGAGGAAGTACGTCTTCCTCTGCACCAACGCGATGCTGCTGCGCAAGAAGATCGAGAAGTTCACCCCCTCGCCCTACTTCGCGTTCGCCGTGCACATCGACGGGCTGCGGGAGCGGCACGACGAATCGGTCGCCAAGGAAGGGGTGTTCGACGAGGCGGTGGCGGCGATCAAGGAGGCCAAGCGGCGCGGCTTCCGGGTCACCACCAACTCGACCTTCTTCAACACCGACACCCCGCAGACCATCATCGAGGTGCTCAACTTCCTCAACGACGACCTCAAGGTCGACGAGATGATGATCTCGCCGGCCTACGCGTACGAGAAGGCACCCGACCAGGAGCACTTCCTGGGCGTCGAGCAGACCCGCGAGCTGTTCAAGAAGTCCTTCGCCGGCGGCAACCGGAGCCGGTGGCGGCTGAACCACTCGCCGCTCTTCCTGGACTTCCTGGAGGGCAAGGCCGACTTCCCGTGCACCGCCTGGGCCATCCCCAACTACTCCCTGTTCGGCTGGCAGCGGCCCTGCTACCTGATGAGCGACGGCTATGTGCCGACGTACCGACAGCTCATCGAGGAGACCGACTGGGACAAGTACGGCCGGGGCAAGGACCCGCGCTGCGCCAACTGCATGGCGCACTGCGGCTACGAACCCACCGCCGTCCTCGCCACCATGGGCTCCCTGAAGGAGTCCCTGCGTGCCATGCGCGAGACCGTCAGCGGCAACGGCTGAGCCGCGACACCAGGCCGGGCTCCCGCGCGGAGCCCGGCCGTCACCTTTCGCAGGAACAGGACCACAGAGAGGGGGCCCGGGCATGACGCTGCTGCAGAGCATCCGGGGGCCGCACGATCTGAAGGCACTGAACGCGTCACAACTCGGCGAACTCGCCGACGACATCCGCACGTTCCTGGTGCAGGCCGTGGCCAGGACCGGGGGCCACCTGGGCCCCAACCTCGGGGTGGTGGAGCTGACCATCGCCCTGCACCGGGTCTTCGACTCGCCCGTCGACCGCATCCTCTGGGACACCGGCCACCAGAGCTACGTACACAAACTGCTCACCGGACGCCAGGACTTCTCCAAGCTGCGCGGCAAGGGCGGGCTCTCCGGCTACCCGTCCCGCGAGGAGTCCGAGCACGACGTGATCGAGAACTCACACGCCTCCACCGTCCTCGGCTGGGCCGACGGTCTCGCCAAGGCCAACGAGGTACGCGGACGCGGCAGCCATGTCGTCGCCGTCATCGGGGACGGGGCCCTGACCGGCGGCATGGCCTGGGAGGCGCTGAACAACATCGCCGCCGCCAAGGACCGCCCGCTGATCGTCGTCGTCAACGACAACGAGCGCTCGTACGCGCCCACGATCGGCGGCCTCGCCCGCCACCTCGCCACCCTGCGCACCACCGACGGCTACGAACGCTTCCTGTCCTGGGGCAAAGGCCTCCTGGAACGCACCCCCGTCATCGGTCAGCCGCTGCACGGGGCGCTGCACGGGGCCAAGAAGGGCTTCAAGGACTTCGTCGCCCCGCAGGGCATGTTCGAGGACCTGGGGCTGAAGTACATCGGCCCGGTCGACGGGCACGACACCGCCGCAGTCGAGGCCGCCCTGCACCGCGCCAAGGGCTTCCGCGGCCCGGTCCTCGTCCACTGCATCACCGAGAAGGGCCGCGGTTACGCCCCCGCCCTGCGCGACGAGGCCGACCGCTTCCACACCGTCGGCGCGATGGACCCCCTGACCTGCGCCCCGCTCGTGCCCGCCGCGGGCCCGTCCTGGACCTCCGTGTTCGCGGACGAGATCGCGGCGATCGGGGCGGAGCGCCCGGACGTCGTCGCGCTCACCGCCGCGATGCTGGACCCGGTCGGGCTGACGAAGTTCGCCGAGGCGTTCCCGGACCGCGTCTGGGACGTGGGCATCGCGGAGCAGCACGCGGCGGTCAGTGCGGCGGGGCTCGCCACGGGCGGGCTGCACCCGGTCGTCGCCGTCTACGCCACCTTCCTCAACCGGGCGTTCGACCAGCTCCTGATGGACGTCGCCCTGCACCGTTGCGGGGTCACCTTCGTCCTGGACCGGGCCGGAGTCACCGGGCCCGACGGCGCCTCGCACAACGGCATGTGGGACCTGTCCGTGCTCCAGGTCGTGCCCGGGCTGCGGATCGCGGCCCCGCGCGACGCGGAACGGCTGCGCGAGGAACTGCGCGAGGCGGTCGCCGTGGACGACGCGCCGACCCTGGTGCGGTTCCCGAAGGAGTCGGTCGGGGAGGCGATCGAGGCGGTCGGCCGGATCGGCGGGATGGACGTGCTGCGGCGCGACGAGGACGCCGATGTGCTCCTCGTCGCCGTCGGCGTGATGGCGCCCGTCTGTCTGCGGACCGCGGATCTCCTCGAAGGCGCCGGCATCCGCTGCACCGTGGTGGACCCGCGCTGGGTCAAGCCGGTCGACGAGGAGCTGCCGCCGCTGGCCGCCGCGCACGGGCTCGTCGCGGTGGTGGAGGACAACAGCCGGGCCGGGGGCGTCGGTTCGGCGGTGGGGCAGGCGCTCCGGGACGCGGGCGTCGACGTACCGCTGCGCACCTTCGGCATCCCCGAGCAGTTCCTCGCGCACGGCAAGCGGTCCGAGGTGCTGGCCGACATCGGACTCACACCGGTCGAGATCGCCGGCCGGATCAGCGCCGTCACGGCCGCCCGGAAGGCGGCCGGCGGCAACGGGCACAAGGAGAGCGGGGCATGAAGGACGACGAGCCCAAGGGCTTCGATCTGGCGCGGCTCCTCGCCGAGCGCGGCGCCGAACGCTACGAGCTGCACACCAGGCACCTCAACCACCAACTGCCGCGCATGCTGCACACCATCGGCTTCGACAAGGTCTATGAACGGGCCGAGGGCGCGCACTTCTGGGACGCGGACGGCAACGACTACCTCGACATGCTCGCCGGATTCGGCGTCATGGGCCTCGGCCGGCACCACCCCGTCGTACGCAAGGCGCTGCACGACGTCCTCGACGCCTCGCTCGCCGACCTGACCCGCTTCGACTGCCAGCCGCTGCCCGGGCTGCTCGCCGAGAAGCTGCTGAGCCACAGCCCGCACCTGGACCGGGTGTTCTTCGGCAACAGCGGCACCGAGGCCGTCGAGACGGCCCTCAAGTTCGCCCGGTACGCCACCGGCAGGCCGCGCGTCCTGTACTGCGACCACGCTTTCCACGGGCTGACCACCGGCTCGCTCTCGGTGAACGGCGAGGGCGGGTTCCGGGACGGCTTCGCCCCGCTGCTGCCCGACACCGCGGTCCCGCTCGGCGACCTCGCCGCGCTGCGGCGCGAGCTGAAGAAGGGCGATGTGGCCGCCCTGGTGGTGGAGCCGATCCAGGGCAAGGGGGTGCTCGCCGCGCCGCCCGGCTATCTGCGCGAGGCGCAGGAGCTGCTGCGCAAGCACAAGGCCCTCCTCATCGCCGACGAGGTGCAGACCGGCCTCGGCAGGACCGGCGACTTCTACGCGTACCAGCACGAGGAGGGGGTGGAACCGGACCTCGTCTGCGTTGCCAAGGCGCTCTCCGGCGGCTATGTCCCGGTCGGGGCGACGCTCGGCAAGGACTGGATCTTCAAGCGGGTCTACTCCTCGATGGACCGGGTCCTCGTCCACTCCGCGAGCTTCGGGTCCAACGCCCAGGCCATGGCGGCGGGGCTCGCGGTGCTGTCGGTGATGGAGGACGAGGAGACCGTCGCGCACGCGCGCCGCACCGGCGACCTGCTCCGTGAGCGGCTGTCCGCGCTCGTCGGGCGCTACGAGCTGCTGCACGAGGTGCGGGGGCGCGGGCTGATGATCGGCATCGAGTTCGGCCGCCCCACCTCGCTGAAGTTGCGCAGCCGCTGGACCATGCTTCAGGCGGCCCGCAAGGGGCTCTTCGCGCAGATGGTCGTCGTGCCGCTGCTCCAGAAGCACCGCATCCTGACCCAGGTCTCCGGCGACCACCTCGAAGTGATCAAGCTGATCCCGCCGCTGGTCATCGATGACGCGGACGTCGACCGCTTCGTGGAGGCGTTCACCGCCGTCATGGACGACGCGCACAGCGGCGGGGGACTGATGTGGGACTTCGGACGGACCCTGGTGAAGCAGGCCGTCGCCAACCGCTGAGGCGTTTTGCCCCTGAGGCAAGAAATTTGCCTCAGGGGAAATTCTTGGGCCCAATGGAGGTATGAACCCTCCGGACGACCTGGCGGCCGGTGAGCTGCCCGGTGTCGCGCCACGCCTGCGCGATCTGCGCCGAGGCCGTGGTCTCACCCTGGAGACCGCGGCCCAGCGGGCCGGGCTCTCGCCCGCCCACCTCTCCCGGCTCGAAACGGGCCGGCGCCAGCCCTCGCTGCCGATGCTGCTCCAGCTGGCCAGGATCTACGGTACGACGGTCTCCGAGCTGCTCGGCGAGATGCCCCCGGAACGTGACGCGATCGTCCGCGGCCGCCCGTTCGAGGGCCCGGCCGCCGACGGCTGGCTGTACCAGCAGGCCGGCGGCTCCGGCCGGGCGATGCAGGCGCTGCGCGTCCGCGTCCCGTACGGCGCCCAGGGCGACCTGGTCCGCGTCCACCCCGGCGAGGAGTGGCTGTACGTCCTGAGCGGCCGCCTCCGGGTGACGCTCGGCGAGACGGTCCACGACCTCGCGCCCGGGGACGGCGCGCACTTCGACTCGCTCACCCCGCACCGGATCGCCGCCCCCGAACCCGAGGGCGCCGAGCTGCTCTTCGTCCACACCCTGCTGCAGAGCCCCGCCGCCGACCTGTGCCTCGGTGGCCAGGTCCACCGTCGCTGAGAGGCCCGTCATGTCCGATTCAGAGCACTACGACCCGCTCACCCCGGCCCCGCGTCCCGGCGCCGACACCCAGGAGAAGAAGATGCCGCGCGGACTCGTCATCCGCCTCTTCGCCTATCTCGTGGTCGGGCATGTCATCGCCGCGTTCCTGTACCTGCTCTTCGCGGTCGGCATGCACAACCAGTAGGGGGAGCCGGCTCAGCTCTCGTCGAGGAGGCGTTCGCGCAGCTGCTCACGGGTGGCGGGCGTGAGCTTCAGCCCGTCGGCGAGATAGCGGTCGGTGCCGCCCCAGGTCTCGTCGATGGCGGCGAAGGCCGCGGCGAGGTAGTCGGGCTGGGCGCCGAAGAGCGGGTTGAGCAGCTCCAGCACCTCCGGGGACAACCCGGCGGCCGAGGTGTCGCTGCGCCGGATGCGGTAGCGGCGGTGCGCGTCGTTCGACTTGAGGTAGTCGGCCTCGATGGTCTCGCGTCCGACGCCCACCGCCAGCAGCGTCACCGCGATGGAGAGCCCGGCCCGGTCCTTGCCGGCCGCGCAGTGCATCAGGGCGGGCACGCTGTCCTCGGCCAGGGCGTGCAGCACCCGGCTGTGCTCGGCGGTGCGCTCCAGGATGATCGAGCGGTACGAGGCGACCATGCGGCGGGTCCCCTTGCCGTCGGCCAGGATCGAGCGCAGCTCCGCGATGTTGCCGTCGCGCACCATCCGCCAGAACTCCGCGCCGTCCGCCGGGTCGCTGAGCGGGATGCTCACATTCCGTACGCCGGGCAGCTCGATGTCCAGGCCGTCCAGCTTGTGGTCCGCCGTGTTGCGGAAGTCGAAGACCGTGTGCAGGCCGAGCCCGCCGAGGAACGTCGCGTCCTCGGCCGTGGCGTGTGCCAGGTGGCCGCTGCGGTAGAGCCTGCCGTGCCGGACTTGGCGGCCGTCGGTGGTGGGCAGGCCGCCCACGTCGCGGAAGTTGCGGACGCCGGTGAGTACGGGCTCCGCCGGCGGGGTCTGCGGCAGCTGCTGCGTCACGGTCACTCCTGGAGGCTCTGCCCCGGCGCGTGTCGCCGACGGGCCCACGACCGCGACGATACGACATCGGTTCCTGGGGCAATCATCTCGGCCGCCCGCTCCCCGTCGACGCGGAGGACGACCGCGACATGTCCGTATTGATGGGATATGCCCAACCTGCCCCGGTTGTGCGGGAGATGATCACCCGCTCGTGAGCGGGATCATATCCGTGACGGTGTGTGGTGACGGCCCGGCTGGGTAGTCCCCGCGCCGCGCGGAAAGCCAAGATCCGTAATCCACGGAGTGTGACCGGAATTCCGCACCGCAATTCCGGTGCGGAATCCGGTGCCGAACACGTGGCTTGTTTCCGCCGTCCCGGCTCGCTTACGTTCCATGCCATCCGGATGGAACGCCCAATCCTGCCGCCGTCCGGAATTCGCATCCACTTCACCGTGTGGCAGGAGCGGGGGAACCAGGTAAGCCGCCGACCGGGACGACCGGACGGCTAGGGGTGAAGTCGCGCCAGGCGCGGCCGGGCATCTCCAGCCCGAACCCGACAGCTCACCTCGCAGGCGCCGGAGAGGAAATTCTTCATGCCCAATTCGGGTAAGCACCGCCGTCCCAAGTCCAGCACCATCGCCCGTGGCGTCGTCGCCGCGAGCGCCGGCGGAGCCGTCATCGCGCTTCCGCTGCTCGGCGCCACCGGTGCCCACGCCGCGGAGCAGTCCGCCCCGGCCACGTCGAAGTCGGTCGCCGCGCACACCGCCCCGGCCAAGCCCGCGAAGAGCGCCGGCACCACCACGTACTCGGTCGTCTCCGGCGACTACCTGTCGAAGATCGCGGCCCAGCACCACCTCAAGGGCGGCTGGCACAAGCTGTACCAGGACAACCGCGAGGCCGTCGGCGAGAACCCGAGCCTGATCTTCCCGGGCATGAAGCTCACCCTCGGCGCCAAGGCGGCCCCCGCCGCCGCGACCCCGTCCAAGGCCCCCGCCAAGACGGCGGAGAAGACCGAGGCGAAGGCCGCACCCAAGGCCGAGACGAAGGTCGAGACCAAGACCGAGGCGCAGACCGAGGCCCCGGCCTCCCAGGACAACGCCTCCGGCTACGTCCACCCGGTCCCCGGCAACCACACCACCGCCTACCGCGCCTCCGGTGCCAGCTGGTCCAGCGGCAGCCACACCGGCATCGACTTCCCCGTCTCCACCGGCACCAGCGTGAAGGCCATCACCTCCGGCACCGTCGTCACCGCCGGCTGGGGCGGCGCCTACGGCAACCAGGTCGTCATCAAGCACGCCGACGGCCACTACTCCCAGTACGGCCACATGTCCTCGCTCTCCGTCTCGGCGGGCCAGACCGTGACCGTGGGCCAGCAGGTCGGCCTCTCCGGCGCCACCGGCAACGCCACCGGCCCGCACCTCCACTTCGAGATCCGCACCGGCCCGGAGTACGGCTCGGACATCGACCCGATCGCCTACCTGGCGTCGCACGGGATCAACGTCTGATCCAGGCAGTACCGGCCCGGTGATCCGGGCCCCTGAACGACACAGAGGGACGGCGCACGGCGGTGCGCCGTCCCTCTGCTTATTCCCCCTTTACCGAAAACTGACCGGGTGGTTTATCTCACCACCCGTCAACCCCTTATTACGGTCGCGTAGGTCACATTCCGGGGTGCAGGATATGCGGTTGTGGCAGACGATTCGAACAACCTCCAGCAGGGCGCCGTCGACCGACAGGGCGCCATCGGGTCGTACGCGGCGATTGGCGACAGCTTCACCGAGGGAGTCGGCGACCCCGGCCCGGACGGAAGGTTCGTCGGCTGGGCCGACCGGCTCGCGGTACTCCTCGCGGACCGGCTCCCGGAGCCCGGCCCGGCGACCGGGGACTTCCGGTACGCCAATCTCGCCGTACGAGGACGCCTCCTCGACCAGATAGTCGAGGAGCAGGTGCCCCGCGCCAAGGAACTCGCCCCCGATCTGGTGAGCTTCTGCGCCGGCGGCAACGACATCATCCGGCCGGGCACCGACCCGGACGACGTGGCCGAACGCTTCGAGCGGGCGGTCGCCGACCTCACGCGTTCGGTCGGCACCGTCATGGTCACCACCGGCTTCGACACCCGCGGCGTCCCCGTGCTGCGCCATCTGCGCGGCAAGATCGCCACCTACACCGCTCATGTCCGGGCCATCGCCGACCGCTACGACTGCCCGGTCCTCGACCTGTGGTCGCTGCGCTCCGTGCAGGACCGGCGCGCCTGGGACGGCGACCGGCTCCACCTGTCGCCCGAGGGACACACCCGGGTCGCGCTCCGCGCCGCCCAGGTCCTCGGCCTCGACGTGCCGGCCGACCCGGACCAGCCGTGGCCGCCGCAGCCGCCGCGCGGCACGCTGGAGATCCGCCGCGACGACATCCACTGGGCGCGCGAATACCTGGTCCCGTGGATCGGACGGCGGCTGCGCGGCGAGTCCTCCGGGGACCACGTCGAGCCGAAGCGGCCGGACCTGCTGCCGCTCTGACCGGCCCCCTCCGCTGTCCTCAGTCGCCCCGTGACCGCGTCGCGGCGACCGGGGACAGCGGCAGCGCCGCCGGGACGCGCTCAAGGACGCCGCCCGCGAAGACGTCGTACAGCGGCAGCGTCTCCAGGTGCACATAGCCGATGTGGCAGTCGCAGACGGCGAGCGGGCAGGCCCTCGGGCCCAGCGCACGCCGGTAGCTCCCGTCGTACAGATTGCCCAGCTCCGCCCGGACGAAGTGGCAGCGGCGCACCGTGCCCTCCCCGTCCACCGAGATCACCGACTCACCGGTCCGGCAGGGCAGCCCCGCCGAGCGGTGCGGATGGCGGCTGTACGGGAACAGCGGGTCGATCTCCGTCCACCGCCCCGCCTCCTCGTCCGTGTAGGTGTGCCCCTCGGCGGCGTTGACCCAGAGGTAGACCTCCTCCGGGAGCGCCGCGCGCAGCCGCCGCGCCTCGCCGAGATGGGCGTCGAATCCCACGACGCCCACGCTGTGCCGGACCCCGAGGTCCCTCAGCTCTGCGCACCGGCCGAGGAAACGCTCGTACGGCGTCTGCCCCGGGTGGTACGTGCACCACAGCGCGATCCGCTCGCGCGCCGCCTCCGGGGCCTCGGCCAGCCACCGCGTCCGGCCGCTCAGGTTCGTCTGGATCGCGACCCGGCGCACGTGCGGGAGGCCCGCCAGCTCCACGATCGCCCGGCGGTACCAGGACCGCACCAGGCCCTCGCCCCACGGCGTGAACAGCACCGAGATCCGGTCACCGGTCTGCGCCGCCACCCACGCGGTGAACCGTTCGAGCGCCGCCCGGTCCGCCCGCAGCTGCTCGCCGCTGTCGCGCCGCTTGGCGAACGGGCAGTACGGGCAGTCGTAGTCGCAGGAGGCGAGCGGGCCCCGGTAGAGAATCGTCAGGTCCACGGTCACTCACTTCAGCTCGTACGCGGCCATCGCGGCCCGCACGGCGGGGGAGAAGAGCTCCGGGCCCAGCGCGTCCGAGTACGCCAGCCCCTCGGGCGACAGCCGCAGCAGCCCCTGCGCCCCCGCGTCGAGCCAGCCCCGGTCCTCGAACCTGGCCAGCTCCTCCGGGAAGTCCTCGTACGGCGAGGTGCCGAAGCGCTCGCGGTAGTCGTCCACGGGCATGCCCTGCGCCTGGAGCACCGACTGGAGGAGATGGCGGCGGCGCGCCTCGTCCCCGTCGGTGTACCGCCCGACCTCGGCGCGGGAGAAGTCGTCGGTGGCGGTGTAGGCGTCGATGATGCCCCGGACCTCGCTCATCCGGACCGCGTAGTCGAAGGAGTAGTGCAGCCGCGAGGTGTAGGAGCGGGCGCCGCAGCCCAGGCCGATCATGCCGTCCGTCTGGCAGGCGTAGTCGTCGGGCCCCTCCGCGCGCGGGGCGTCGGCGCGGCGGAACATCCGCATCGACACCTGCTCGTAGCCGTGGGCCAGGAGGTGGTCGCGGCCGGCCCGGTACAGGCGCAGGCGCTGCTCGTCCCAGGCCGCGTCGGCCTCGCTCTTCGCCAGCCGGCCCAGCGCGGTCAGAGGGCGCACGTACAGCGGGTAGAGGTACAGCTCCTCCGGCCGCCAGCGCAGCGCCGCGTCCAGCGAGGTGCGCCAGGTCCGCTCGGTCTGGCCCTCTATGCCGTAGATCAGATCGATGTTGAGCACGGGTATGGAGGTGTCCCGGATGGCGCCGAGGGCCTGCTCCACGTCGGCGGCGTGCTGCGGGCGCACCGCCGCGCGGGCCTCGGCCTCCACGAAGGACTGCACCCCGATGCTGATGCGGGTGGCGCCCCGCTCGGCGAGCACGGCGAGGCGGTCGGCGGTCGCGGTGGACGGGGACGTCTCCACGGACAGCGGCACGGACCGCAGATCGGCGCCCATCCGCTTCTCCGCGATGTCGCACAGCCGCTCCAGCTCGCCCGCCGTCAGGAAGGTGGGCGTGCCCCCGCCGAACGCCGCGGCGGCGAACCGTACCGGCTCCGCGTCGCCCAGCGCGTCCCGTACGGCGCTCGCCTGCCGGTCCAGCGCGTCGAGATACCGCGAGGTCAGCTCGTCGGGGGCGCCGATCCGGGTGAACAGATTGCAGAAGCCGCAGCGGACCTCGCAGAACGGGATGTGCATATAGAGGGAGAGCGCGTCCCTGCGTTCCCCCGCCCACAGCTCGTCCAGCGCGGGCCGCCCGCCGGGCTGCTCGGCGAGCGGGCGGTACGCCGTCTTGTGCGGGTAGGCGTACACATAGCTCTCGTACGGGCGGACGGTGTGCGTCACGGTCATCGGACGGCCCCCGGTTCCAGGAAGAAGTGGGCGTACGGGACGGTCCAGACGGACTCGTGGCCGAGCCGGTGACCGGTGTAGCCGTCGTCGCCGTAGGCCGTGCCGTGGTCGGAGCAGACGATGGCGAAGGCACGGCGGCGGCTGCTAGCGGCGGCGAAGAGCCGGCCGATGTGGGCGTCCACGTATTCCAGGGCGGCGGCGTGCGTCTCCCGGCTGTCACCGGCGTCGCGGGTCGCACCGGGCTGGTGGAACCAGTTCGGCTGGTGGAGCGCGGAGACGTTGACGAAGAGGAAGAGCCGCTGCTCCGGAGGCAGGGCGGCGACCACCTCCTCGGCGCGGGTCACCTGCGCCTCGAACGAGGTGGGCGAGGGCACCCCGAACTCCGGTTCCCAGTGCGCCTCCTGGAACATCCCGGGGAGCACTGAGCCGAGCGGCCCCCGAAGGTTGAAGAAGCCCACACCGCCGACGCACACCGTGCGGTACCCCTCCTTCGCGAGCCCCGACACCAGGTCCGGGGTGTCGAACACGAAGGTGCGCTCCGCCGTGGTCTCACTCCCGGCGAACCGGGCGGCGAACAGCCGGGGGTGCGGCCCGGGCGCGGCCGGGGTGGGCAGGAACCCCGCGAACATCGCCTGGTGCGAGGCGTACGTGAAGCTGCCGGGGGCATGCCGCTTCTCCCAGACGCCGCCCGGCAGATGGCGGGCCAGATTCGGGATGCGCCCGGCGGCGGCCAGCTCGGCCGCGACGTCGTACCGCAGGGTGTCCAGGGTGACAAACAGCAGGTCGTGGCTGCCCACGACCTGGCTCATGTCGGGATTCGGGCAGTGTTCAGGGGGTTGTGCTGACACGGTCGTTCCTTGCTCGTTCCAGTACGGCGGCGATCTGCGCCGCATAGGTGTCCAGGCCCTCGGCGCCGCTGCCGGGCAGGCCGGTGAGCCTGGGCAGCAGGTCCCCGAAGGCGTTGACCTCGCCGACGGCGAAGCGCCGCCAGCCGGTCAGGGGCAGCAGGTCGACGCCGACGCACAGGGTGTCCGGGAAAGCGGCGGCGGCCCGCTCGCAGACCGCCAGGGCCTCGCCCCAACTGCCGCCCGCCGCCCCGATCGCCGCCCGCACCGCGGCCAGGTCGCCGCGCGTCCCGCCCAGGTGGAGGTTGGTCATCGGTGAGGCGCTGGTGCGCACCACGGCGTGGGTGGCCCGGCCGGCGACCACGACGACGCGCAGATCGGCGGCCCGGCCGCGCTGGGTGGCCTTGGGCAGCCAGCGCTCGATGTGCAGCCCGTCCGGCGCCAGCGCGTCGATCACCGCCGCGACCTCGCGCTCCGTCGTGCACCGGCGGACCCGCAGCGAGTTGTACAGCCGGCCGGCCGCGTCCCGCTCGACGGAGGTGGCTGCCCGGACCCGGCCGCCGCCCGCCGTCTCCACGGCCAGCACCCCGGAGGCGGACGAGCCGTGCGCGGGCTTCACGAACACCCGGGGCATGCGGTGGGCGGCCATCAGGTCCCGTACGTCGTCCCAGCCGCGCACGGGCGCCCCGGCCGGTCCTGAGGTCGGGGACGCGGGAACGGGGACCCCGGATGCGTCCAGCACCCCGTGGCACAGCCGCTTGTCGAAGAGCGCCGCGATGTCCGCCGGAGCGTCCAGCAGGTGCGCGCCGGCCTCCTCGGCGGCCCGGGCCACCTCGCGTACGGCGGCGGTGAACCGCGCGTACCAGAGGGCCGAACCCTCCACCCGCGTCGGCTCGTCGGTCCCGCGCAGCAGCCGGTCCACCTCCGCGTCCTCGCCGGGTGATTCGACGCGCACGGTCTCCCCGGGCAGGAAGCGCGCCCCGCCCCGCAGCACGTCGAGCCAGGGGACCGTCCGCGCCTCGGGCAGTCCGGCGGCGGCCACCGCGTCCTGGAACAGGGCGACGCGGCGGCTGCCCGGATTGCCGACGACCGCGAGGCGCGGCGGGCCGCCGCTACTCACTGACCGCGACATAGCGGGGCTCGTCGTCCTGGGGGTCCCAGTAGTCCGCCTCGGAGAGGTCGACGTGGACGTCGTCGCGCTCGGACAGCTCCCTGAAGCGCTCCATCACCTCGTCGGTGAGGTAGTGGTGGTGCAGGTCGAGGCCGCCCAGATGGGTGAGCGGCTGTCCTTCGAGGAGGGCCAGACCCCCCACGTCGCTGAGGGTGCCCATCGAGAGCGCCAGGAAGTCCAGCTGCGCGACCACCGGAGCGGAGGCGACCGCCACGGCGATCTCGTCCTGGATCTCGCTGTTCTGCAGCCCGAGATGACGCAGCCGGGGGAAACCGCCCCCGGACAGCAGCGGAGCCATGTCCGCCACCGTGGCGTCCCCCGCGTACCACTGGGAGCCGAACCACAGCTCCAGCCGCTCCAGCGCGGGCAGTTCGCAGGCGCCGACCGCGCGCACGACGTGACCGGGCAGACCGCCGGACTCGAAGCGCAGGGCCTTCAGCGCCTCGTGCCGCACGGGGTGCAGCTCCAGCGTCTCCTCGTTCAGCCCGCTGCCACCGCCCCGTACCACCAGCTCCTCCAGGAGCGGGAACGCCCGGAGCACCGGCGTGATGTCGCACATCTGGAGCCACGACACCTCGCACTCCTCGCCCACGACATCGGCGAGGAAGAGAGCGCGCAGCGCCGGGAACCGGGCCGCGTCCGAGGTGATCAGCTCCACCACGGGGGCCAGGGAGGTGTAGTCGCCGTCCCACCAGTGGCCGATCACCAGGGCACGGACCTGTGCCGGGTCGACCTTCTCCAGGAAGTGCCGCCAGACGGCGGCGAACTCGTGCCCCTCCCAGCCGCAGTCCAGCCGCCAGGCCATGGCGTCCGCCGCGGGCAGCGTCGCGGGCCACGGACTTTCGTCACCCGGCTCCGGCAGGGTGAACACGGGCATGCCGTGGAAGGAGCAGGGGTGGCCGATCTCGGTCATCGCGCGGTCACTCCGACACCGTGACGTACCGGCCGGCCGGGCCCCGGTTGTCCCACGGCTCGCAGCGTTCCGAGAGGTCCACCCGCACCCCGTGCGGCGTCAGCGCCTCGGTGACGCGCTGCTCCATCGGCTCGGTGAGGAAGTGGTGGTGCAGGTCCAGCACGTCGAGATGGGTCAGCGGCTGACCCTCCAGCAGGGCGGCCGCCCCCTCGTCGCCGAGGGTGCCGCAGGACAGGTCCAGGGTCTTCAGCCGGGCCACCAGCGGAGCCGAGGCCACCGCGGCCGCGATCTCGTTCTGGATCTCGCTGTTGCGCAGGCCCAGGTGGTGCAGGGCGGGGAAGCGCGTCCCGGCGAGCAGCGGCGCCAGATCCGGCACGTTGACGTCGCCGCCGTAGGCCGAGACGCCGAGCCACAGGTCCAGCCGCTCCAGCGCGGGCAGTTCGCTCTCCAGGACACCGCGCACCACCTCGCGCGGCAGCCCGCCCGTCTCGATGGTCAGCGCCCGCAGCCGCTCGTGCTTCGCGGCCGGGAAGACCAGCTCGGAACCGCCGCGCACACCCAGCTCCACCAGCGCGGGGAAGGCGTCGAGCAGCGCGGTGACATCGCTCTGCTCGATCCAGGAGATCTCCGCCTCCTCCATCGTCAGATCCCCGACGAACACCGCCTCAAGAGACGTCAGCCGGTCGGCGGCCGCGATCACGAGACCGATCGGATACGAGGACTTCTCCTCGTACGACTCGCCCCACTGCCCGATGATCAGGGCCCGGACACCCGCCGGATCGACCTCCGCCAGGAAGGCGTCGAACTCCTCCTCCCAGGTGCCCTCGTCCTCGTAGGCGTCGATCGACACCCGCCAGGCGGCGGCATCGGCGGCGGGCCGGGGGCCGCCTTCCGTGCCGGACTGGAAATCGACGGCCGGAAGGCCGAGCAACTCGTGAAGGTGGTCCACGGACATGCCCTGAGCTCCTGATGACGGCGACGGATTGATGTCCGCAAGGTCTATCAAGGCCCACTGACAATGCCGCGACCGCCCCCGCCCGGGCCGCTCGACGGCCGATTGTCAGACCCCCGCCGTAGCGTTTTCGATGTGGCCGGCACACCGGGTGCCACCACGGAGGGGAGAGGTCTGTGTACCGGCAGGGCGATGTACTGATCGTGCCACTGGAGGAGCCGGCGGTGCCCGCGCACCTCCTGGAGGCGGCGGGCGAACTGCGCGACGCGCGGGGCCGGCTGGTGCTCGCGCTCGGCGAGGTGACCGGACACGCGCACGCCGTGCCGGGGCCCGGCCGGCTGATCCGCGAAGGCGGGGTGTTCGGCCCGATGCTGCTCCATCTCCCCGAGGGCGGACGCGTGGTGCACGAGGAGCACGCCACGATCCCGCTGCCCCAGGGCTGGTTCCGCGTGGTGCGCCAGCGGGAGTACGCGCCGGGGGCGGTCCGCATCGTCGCCGACTGAGGTACGGCACGGCCGTTGTGTGCGAAACCAAGGAATTCAGAGCGGAAACAGGGGACGGGGAAACCGATGCAGTACGTGGACTCTTGGCGGGCCGTGGCGGCGGCGACGGGTGCGGCGGACCGGGCGGCCGCTGAGGACGGGGTGCGGCTCGCCTACCGCAGCGCGGGACTGGCCGAGCCGGAGGAGTTCGTCTGGGCCGGCTCGCCCAGGGAAGCCGTGGAGGCCGTCGGGAAGCTGACCGGCCAGGGACGCTCGGTCCGCGACGAGGTGCGCACCCGCCCCTGGGCGGAAGAACGACGCCGGGTGTACGACGCCCTGGGCCCGGCCGGCTGGTCCGCCCTCTGGTCGGCCACCGGCGCCCAGCTCTGGGAGACCACGGCGGGCCTCGCCGAGCGGATACGGGCCGGGGTGGTCGCCGACCTCGCCGGTGCGGACACCGAGGCGGAGTCCCGGGTGCGCCTGGTCCTGCTCGACGCGGTCCTCGGGCAGCACGACGCGGCATGGCTCGCCGCCTTCGACGGCCGGGGCGACCGGCTCGACGGACTGGCGGCGGTGGCGCGGAACGCGGGCTGGTGGTGGCCCTACGAGCGGGTCGCCGTGATCTGCGAACGTCCGGAGGTCCTGCACCGCGACGAGGCGGGCCGCCTCGACCGGGGCGACGGACCGGCGCTCTCCTACCCGGACGGCTTCGCCCTGTACGCCTGGCGCGGCATGCCCGTGCCCCCGGACTTCCTGGACGAGCTGGCCGCGCTGACCCCGAAGCGCATCCGCGACGAGGAGAACGCGGAGCTGCGCCGCGTGATGCTGGAGTACTACGGCTACGACCGCTACCTCACCGAGTCGGGCGCCGAACCGGTCCACCGCGACGAGACGGGCATCCTCTGGCGGATCGCGCTCGCCGGTGACGAGGACGTCGTCATGGTCGAGGTGGTCAACTCGACGCCCGAGCCGGACGGCACCCACCGCACGTACTGGCTCCGGGTCCCGCCCAGGACCAGGACCGCCAAGGAGGGCGTCGCCTGGACCTTCGGCCTCGACAGCGAGGTCTACGAGCCGCTCCAGCAGACCTGACCGGGGGAGGGGGCCCGAGAAGAAAGAGGGAGGAGAAGGGGGTCAGGCCGTCAGGGCCTCGTGGTCCATGCCCAGTTCACGGGCGAGCGCCTGCTCGGTCCACTCCAGCATCGTGGCCCGGGACAGCGGACCGTTGTACGAGGTCATCTGCACGGCCAGCCCGTCCAGCAGGGCGGTCAGCCGCCAGGCCACGGACATCGGGTCGTCGCAGTGGAACTCGCCCGCCGCCGCGCCCTCCTCGATGACCTCGGCCAGCTCGGCCTTCCACTGCTGGTCGAGATCACCGGCCACATTGCGCAGCGCCGGATCGCGGAGGGAGGCCGCCCAGCCCTCGATCCACAGCCGCCAGCCCTTGGCCTGGCCCGTCGGCGCGTACCAGCGGACGGCCGCGCGCAGTCTGCGCACGGCGGTCGTGCGGCGGCTCAACAGCTTGCGCAGATGGGCGAGATCGCTCTCGGCCGCGTGCGCGAAGGCGGCCGCGACCAGCTTCTCCTTGGTGGAGAAGTGGTAGAGCACGAGTGCGTTGCTCACGCCGAGTACGGACGCCACATCGGCGATCCGCACGGCCGCGACACCGCGCACCTCGATCTGCTCGACGGCGGCGCGCAGCAACTCCTCGCGCCGCTCCGCCACTCCCAACCGCACTCTTGCCACGCGGTCACCCTAACCAATGCCCGTCCGAAGCAGGTCGGGCGGACCGCCGGCGGACCGGCGGGACCGGTCAGCGGTACCAGCCGAAGCGCTCCGCCATCACCGGCAGCCGGTCGGCCGCCACCGCGTGCGCCGCCGCCCGCGGCGTGCACCCGTCCGCCGCCGCGCGGGCCAGCACCAGGCCGACCAGTTCGCGCATCGCGCCCCGGGTGTGCGCGAACGCCTCGTCCGCGTCGGCCCCGATGTCGCCGAACAGGGTCCACCACCACCAGGCGTTGGTCCCGGAGTTGACCACCACATCGGGCAGCACGGTGATCCCGCGCGCGGCGAGCAGCGCCTCCGCCTCCGGCAGCACCGGCATGTTGGCGGCCTCCACCACCCAGCGGGCCCTGATCCCGGCCTGGTTCACCGCGTCCACCGCGTAGGACACGGCGGCCGGGACGAGCACCTCCGCGTCCTGGACCAGCCAGGCGTCGCCCGGCAGCTCCCGGTCGCCGGCGCGCAGCGCGCCCCGGTCCACGGTGCCGTGCGCGTCCCGCGCGGCGAGCAGCGCCTCGACGTCGAGCCCGTCCGGATGCGCGATCGTGCCCTTGATGTCGGCGACGGCGACCACCCGCAGCCCGGCCCGGGACAGGAAGCGGGCGGTCGCCCCGCCCATGGTCCCGAGCCCCTGGAGCGCCACCCGCGCACCGCCGTAAGCGACCCCGTCCCGGTCCAGCGCGGCGAGCACCGCCTCGGCGACCCCGCAGCCGCCGACCAGCTCGTCCAGGCCGATGCCGTCCACCTCCAGGGCGAAGGCGTCGGCCAGCCGGCGCCGGGCCCCGGCCTCGTCGTCGAGGAGCGGGTACACGGCCTGCACGGTGGAGACGAGACCCGCCTCCGCCGCCGCGCGGTCCACCAGGTCCTGGGAGAGGCCCAGGTCCTCCCCGGTCGTCCAGACGCTCTCGATGTACGGGCGCATCGCCCGCAGATAGCGGACCAGGACGCCGTAAGCCGCCGGGTCGCGCGGGTCGCAGTCGATGCCGCCCTTGGCGCCGCCCAGCGGTATGTACCGGGCCCCGGGCCGGTCCGCGTCGAAGTGCAGGGCCTCCTTCATCGTCATGCCCCGGGCCAGGCCGGCCACCTCCTCCAGCGTGCAGCCCGGGCGCATCCGCAGGCCGCCGCTGGACACCCCGCGCACCAGCCGGTCCACCACGAGGTGGCCCCGGCACCCGGTGGCGTGGTCGGTCCAGGTCAGCGAGATGAGCGGGGCGGGCGGGGACACCGGAGGCGTCGTCATCGGGAGTGCTCCTCGGTCACTGTCGGCGGGCGGTCCTGGGCGCGGTGGGTCCGGGCCCCTGAGGCGACCGGACGAGTTACTGAACCGTCGGTCAGTATCAGGAGGCGGGGCGCCCCTGTCAACGCGGCGTCCGCCGTCGCGCCGCCCCGTGGCCGGAACGCGCCGGTGCGCGGAGGCGGGCAGGGGGGCGGACCGGATCACGTCCGGAATGCGGAATCCTCCGCCGGGGCTGTTCGTTGCAACGGCATGACCGCATTCGATGCACGGCAGGAAGCGCTGCTCAGGCTCCTGGGCGAGAACGACGGTGGCGTCCTGGTCACCCTCAAGAAGGACGGCAGGCCCCAGCTGTCCAACGTCAACCACTTCTACTACCCCGAAGAGCGCATCGTCCGGGTCTCGGTCACCGAGGGCCGCGCCAAGACGCGCAACCTGCGCCACGACCCGCGCGCGAGCTACCACGTGACCAGCGAGGACCGCTGGGCCTGGACGGTCGCGGAGGGCACCGCCGAGCTGTCCGCGACCGCCGCCGATCCTGCGGACGACACCGTGGAGGAGCTGATCCGGCTCTACCGCGACGTGCAGGGCGAGCACCCCGACTGGGACGACTACCGGGCCGCCATGGTCCGGGACCGGCGCATCGTCCTGCGCCTCCATGTCGAGCATGTGTACGGACAGCAACGCGGGTAAGGCGGTCGGGGCGGGAACGCCCTCCCCCGGACGTTCCCCTCTCGCACTGTCGTACCCCTTGTCCATAATGGGACGACCCCGACTCCTCAGGAGACCCCGTGACCGGCGCTGACCACAGGCTTCCGCTCCGCACCCGGCTGCGTGCGCTGCGCCCCGCTGCCTTCGGGGCCGACCCGGACGGCGCTCGCATGGAGCGCATCCGCCGTTCCCCGCACTTCGCCGACGGTGTCTTCCAGAACCCGGTGGGCGCGCGGATCAGACCCTCCGGTTCCACCCTGGAGTTCGCCCGGGTCTTCTTCCGCAAGGAGGAGCGGGTCCTCCGGGCCCCCGCCGCCCCGGTGCCCGTGCACGCCACGACCGTCGCCGACCTCGCGCGGCCACCCGCCTCCGGGCTCCGGATCACCTGGATGGGGCATTCCAGCGTCCTCGCCGAGATCGACGGGCGGCGCGTGCTGTTCGACCCGGTCTGGGGCGACCGCTGTTCCCCCTTCGCCTTCGCCGGCCCCCGGCGCCTGCACCCGGCCCCCGTGCCGCTCGGCGCCCTGGGGCCGGTCGACGTGGTGGTCATCTCGCACGACCACTACGACCACCTCGACCTCCCGACGATCCGTGCCCTGGCCCGTACGGACACGGTCTTCGCGGTCCCGCTCGGTGTCGGCGCACATCTGGAGCGCTGGGGCGTCGCGCCCGACCGGCTCCGCGAGCTCGACTGGAACGAGACCACGACGGTCGGCGGCATCAGCCTCACCGCCACCCCCGCCCGCCACTTCTGCGGACGCGGCCTGCGCAACCAGCAGCACACCCTCTGGGCCTCCTGGGCGGTCGCCGGACCCGAGCACCGGATCTACCACAGCGGCGACACCGGATACTTCTCCGGCTTCCGGACCATCGGCGCCGAGCACGGCCCGTTCGACGCGACCATGATCCAGATCGGCGCGTACAGCCAGTACTGGTCCAAGGACCGTACGGACAGCATGCCTGAGCCGGGTGCCTGGCCGGACATCCACATGAGCCCCGACGAGGGCGTGCGCGCCCACCTCGATCTCCAGGGCGACGACCCCTCGGCGGGCGTCATGCTGCCGATCCACTGGGGGACGTTCAACCTCGCGCTGCACCCCTGGGCGGAGCCCGCCGAGTGGTCGATGCGCGCCACCCGGTCCGTGGGCGTGACCATGGCAGCCCCGCGCCCCGGCCAGCCGTTCGAGCCCGCCGATCCGCCGCCCGTCGAGCCGTGGTGGCGTGCCGTCGCCGCCGAACCGGCCCCCGGCTGGGGCAACTGGCCCCCCGTCCACGTACAGCTCCACGAGCCGGCCGACCGGCCCGCGCAGGACACCGGCAGGGACCGAGACCGGGCACCCCAGCCCTGAGATCCCGAGGCGTACGTCCCGGACGGGGCGGGCGGGGCGTACGCGGGGCGGTGAGGTGAGCAGGGCTTCCGCCGACGAGACGGTCACGTCCTGAGGGGGGCGGGCGATGCTGCGGGTGCACTTCACCTCCGACGACCTCGCACGGGTCCGGGTGGCGCCCGGCCCCGACTTCCTCTGGGAGATCAGCAACAGTGTGCAGACGCTCCAGCGGCGCGACGGCGAGCGGGAGTTCGGCGCCTGGCGGCGCTGGGTCCGGCCCCGGCTCTCCGGCAGCCCGCGCCTGCTCTCCCGCCTGCTGCCACCGCGCGGCTATTCACCGGACTTCCTCACACCGACGACCGGCGACCGGGGCTCCCTCCAGGCATCCGTCGACGTCCTGCTGAGCACCCCGCGCCCACGGCTCCGCGCCGAACTGGCCCGGCTCGCCACCCCGGCACGGCTGCCGGGCTGGCTCGGGGAGCTGGCCGGCGGCGACGCGGACGCCCTGCGCGAGCTGGGCGGAGCCCTGCGTACGTACCAGAGGGAAGCCCTCGCACCGCACTGGCGCCGGGTGCACGCCGACATCGACGCCGACCGCGCCCTGCGGCTGCGCAGCCTCCTCGAAGGCGGCACCGAAGGGCTGCTCGCCGGACTCGGACCGCAGTTCCGCTGGCGGGCGCCCGTCCTCGAAGTGGCCTACCCGGTCGACCAGGACCTGTGGCTGCGCGGCCGGGGCCTCGTCCTCCAGCCGTCGTTCTTCTGCTGGCCCACCCCCGCCACTCTGGCCGACGGCGAGCTGCCACCCGTGCTGGTCCACCCCATCCACCACACCCCCGACTGGTGCGTCCCCGCACCGGGCACCCGCCCCGCACCCGGGTCCGGCCCCCTCGGACCGCTCCTCGGCCACACCCGCGCCGGGGTCCTGCGCGCCACCCGCACCGGCTGCTCCACCCTGGAGGCGGCCCGGCTCCTCGGCGTGACCCATCCCGCCGTCAGCCAGCACCTGAACGTGCTGAGGGAGGCGGGGCTCGTCACCACCGTGCGCCGGGCCGGGCGCTCCTTCCACGTCGCGACCGCCGAGGGGCGCTCCCTGCTGGCCGCCGAGGACCCGCCCGCCCGATGACGGCACGTCACCTGCGGGCGTAAGCACCAGCTTCCGGTCCTTGCGGGCTCCATGGCGACGGCACCACGCTGGTGGCCCGAAACGCTCGGCCGTTCCGCACCCAAGGCCCGTCCCCCCACCCCCAGGAGCCTTCATGCGCAGGAGACTTGTGTCCGCAGCCGTCGCCGCGGTCGCCCTCGGAGCCCTCGTCCAGCCCGGCACCGCCTTCGCCTCGGCGGACCCGCACATCGGCGCCGCCGCCGTCACCGCCCACGGCTCGTCGGCCGGAACCGCCGTGATCAGCGGGCACAACCGGCCCGGCACCCGGATCACGGTGGACGCCGGGAGCACCGCCACCGCACACTGGCTGGACGTCGACTACCAGGTCCAGGAGACCGGTTACTGGTGCGGTCCCGCCGCCACCCGCATCGCGCTCTCCGCCCGCATCTCCCCGCCCAGCCAGTCCGACCTGGCGTGGCAGCTCGGCACCACCGTGAACGGCACCGACCACATATCCCAGGTCACCGGGGTGCTCAACGCCAATCTCGGCGGCGGCTGGTACGAGACCAAGGAGATGCCCAACGACCCGCCCACCCAGGCCCAGCGCGATCTGCTCTGGTACGACGTCGTCTTCGACATCGACCGCAACTACCCCCTGGTCACCAACATCGTGGCCCCGCCCGGCAACCAGCCGCCCGGCTATCCGTCGAACCAGACGATCTACCACTACTTCACGGTCATCGGCTACGACGACGCCGACCGCACCGTCCTCATCGCCGACCCCGCATCCTTCGGCGGCAACCAGATCTACTGGCTCTCCTTCGACCAACTCGCCACCCTGATCCCGCCGAAGGGCTACTCGGCATAACCGGCACGGTCCCGCACGGACCCCCTCGGCACACGCCGAGGGGGTCCACACGCGTCCATACCCCGGAAACCGGCCCACAGGAATCGGTCGCCCGTGCGAGCGCTCATACCAGAGCGGGACGGATGGCGGGCAAGTTCCACAACTGCCCATCGCGGCCGCACTTCTGGCGACTACCGTGTGTGCCCGGTGATCAACGGTGGGCTCATATTCTCCGGGCCTGCCCGGCCGATGACCCGAGAATGCCCGACCACCGTAGGTGCCACCACATGTACGCAGATGCCTGGGGCCCCACGTACCGAGGACGCTGATGTCTCAACTTCGCGCACCCGACGCGCGACCGGACCGACGAGAGGGCGGGCGGCACGGCCGACCGGGCGCCCGTTCCCACTCGGCCGCGGCCAGACCACGCGCCGCCCGCCCGACCCCCGAGGCGCGCATACGCCCTCAACTCCTGCGCACCGCCGTGCTGCCGGCCCTCGCGGTCGCCCTCGCCGGCGCCGCGGCCGTCGTCTTCACCGCCCGCGCGGGCCACGCACGGCCGTCCACGGAGCTCTGGATCGCCCTCGGTTCGGCGGCCGCGCTCGCGCTCGCCGCGGTCCTCGCCGCCTTCCTGGCCGCCAACCGGGCCGCCACCACGGTCTTCGGCCGCTGCCTTGCGCTGCGCCGGACCAGCGCCCAGGGCCAGGCCGAACTGCAACGCGTCGTGGAACAGCTGCGCAACGGCGAACCCGTGCCCGTCCGGCGCGCCCCGCAAGGCCAGCCGCCCGGCGGCGACCCCTTCGAGCTGCTGGCCCAGGAGCTGGCCCGCCAGCAGGAGGCCGCCGTGGTCGCGGTCGTCGAGGCGTCCCGGCTCTCCGAGCCCAGCGGCGAGGACCAGAAGGTCGAGGTCTTCGTCAACCTCGCCCGCCGCCTCCAGTCGCTCGTGCACCGCGAGATCCAGCTGCTGGACGAGCTGGAGCACGAGGTCGAGGACCCGGACCTGCTCAAGGGCCTCTTCCACGTCGACCACCTCGCCACCCGCATCCGCCGCCACGCCGAGAACCTCGCCGTGCTGGGCGGCGCCGTCTCCCGCCGTCAGTGGAGCAACCCGGTCACCATGACCGAGGTGCTGCGCTCGGCGATCGCCGAGGTCGAGCAGTACCCCCGGGTCAAGCTCGTCCCCCCGATCGACGGCACCCTGCGCGGGCACGCCGTGGCCGACGTCATCCACCTCCTCGCCGAACTCGTGGAGAACGCCACGGTGTTCTCCGCCCCGCACACGCAGGTCCTGCTGCGCGCCCAGCGCGTCACCGCCGGGCTCGCGCTGGAGGTCGAGGACCGCGGACTCGGCATGCCCGGCGACGAGCAGAAGCGGATGAACGCCCTGCTCACCGACCCCGACCAGGTCAACGTCGCCCGCCTCCTCCAGGACGGCCGCATCGGCCTCTTCGTCGTCGCCTCGCTGGCCCGCCGCCACGGCATCGCCGTACGGCTCCAGAGCAACATCTACGGAGGCACCCAGGCCGTCCTGGTCCTCCCGCAGACCCTGCTCGGCGCCGACGAGGACGCTCCCGGCGCGGCCGGCGAAGCGCCCGTCCCGCCCACCGGGCCCGTGCACCGCCCGCCGCCCCTGGAGGAGCGCCCGGCACCGCGCGAGCCGGCGCCCGCCCCCGAGCCGGAACGCCGGCCCTACGTCCCCAGCCAGCAGCCCAGCCCGCACCGGACCCCGTCCCAGCCGGGCCCGGCCCGCCAGGACGAGGCCCCGCCCCTGCCGCTGCGCGCCGAGCGCGTGGACCGGCCGGCGGACGACACCCCGCCCGTCGCCGCGTCCGACGAGGCGACCGCGCCGCGGAGCGCGGCCGACCGCCCCCTGCTGCCCAAGCGGGCCAACCAGGAACACCTGGTCCCGCAGCTCAGGGAGGCGCCCGCGCCCCGGTCCGGGGACGAACCCGTCCTGCACGACCCCGGGCTCGTCGCCGCCTTCCGGCGCGGCATCGACCTCGCCGAGGCCCGGGCGGAGGCCGAGGAGGAGCCCGCGCCCGAGGCGCCCGCCGGTGCCACGCACATGACGACGGCCGCCCAGCTCGGCGCACCGGCCCGGCCGCTGCCCGTCCGGGGCGCCACCCAGCCCGCGCAACTGCACGGAGCCGGCGCCCACCCCGGCGACCACGACCCACTCGCAGCGAACCCCATCAAGGAGTAGATGCCCCATGGCGACCGATATGCCGTCCGGTCAGGTCTCGGACCTCGACTGGCTGCTGAGCGGCCTCGTCCAGCGCGTGCCGTACACCCGCAGCGCGGTCCTGCTCTCCGCCGACGGGCTGGTGAAGTCCCTCCACGGCATGGACGCCGACAGCGCCGACCACATGGCGGCGCTGGCGGCCGGCCTCTACTCGCTCGGCCGCAGCGCCGGGGCCAGGTTCGGGGACAACGGCGAGGTCCGGCAGGTGGTCGTGGAGCTCGACTCGACGCTCCTCTTCGTCGCCACCGCCGGCTCCGGCACCTGTCTGGCCGTCCTCGCCGGCCGCAACGCCGACGCCGCCGTCCTCGGCTACGAGATGACCATGCTGGTGAAGAGCGTGCGGCCCTACCTGATGACCCCGGTGAGACAGACGGCCGGGACACCGGGCACCGCGGGGCTGTGACCATGGCGGTCACCCAGGACGGGCCGCTGCTCGACGACGCGGCGGGCCGCCTCATCCGCCCCTACACGGTGAGCAACGGGCGTACCCGTCCCACGGCCGTGCTCGACCTGCTGTCCCTGGTGATGGCCACCGGGAGCGTTCCGCAGACCCACCTCGGCCCCGAGCACTCGGTGGCCCTGGGACTGTGCGAGGGCCCCACATCGGTGGCCGAGATCGCCGCCCATCTGAGACTGCCCGCCGTCGTGACCAAGGTCCTCCTCTCGGACCTGGTCGACTGCGGCGCCGTCACCGCCCACGCGCCCGCCTTCCAAGACATGCCCACCGACCGACATCTGCTGGAGGCAGTGCTCGATGGCTTACGACGACAGCTCTGACGGCTACGGCTACCCGGACGGCTCCGGCTATGGCTACGGCTACGCGGACGACGGCTCCGGCGGCGGGTACGGGCAGGACACCGCCACCGCCGAGTACACCGCGCCGCCGGCCGCGCCCGAGGGCTTCCCCGTCGCGCTGAAGGTGCTCGTCGCGGGTGGATTCGGCGTCGGCAAGACCACGTTCGTCGGCGCCGTCAGCGAGATCGCCCCGCTCAGCACGGAGGAGCTGCTGACCCAGGCGAGCGCGGCGACCGACAGCCTGGAGGGCGTCGAGTCGAAGACCTCCACCACCGTGGCGATGGACTTCGGCCGCATCACGCTGGACGACCAGCACGTGCTGTACCTGTTCGGCACACCGGGCCAGGAACGCTTCTGGTTCATGTGGGACGAGCTCTCGCAGGGCGCGCTGGGAGCGGTCGTGATCGCGGACACCCGCAGGCTGGAGGAGTGCTTCGCGGCCGTCGACTTCTTCGAACGGCGCGGCATCGGATTCGTCGTCGCCGTCAACGAGTTCGACGGCGCCTACCGCTACGGCCCCGAGGAGGTCCGCGCCGCGCTCGACCTGTCGCCGGAGGTGCCGGTCGTGCTGTGCGACGCCCGCATGGCCAGCTCCGGCACCGGCACACTGGTGACGCTGGTCCAGCACCTCATCAACGCCACCGACGACGTCGTGCCGCTCCCCGGGCACGCCGGATTCGGGGCCAGGCCGTGATCCCGCGCGGTGCCGGGCGGCTGCTGCTGACCCCCGTCGACAGCGAGGCGCCCGCCCGCACCCGGCGGCTGCGGAGCCTTGGCCTGGGGGAGCGCGAGGACGCCTCGTTCGACAACTTCGACGCCTTCGCCGATAGGGTGGCCGAAGTGACGGACGTGCCGTTCTCGATGGTCAACTTCATCGACGGGAACCGGCAGTTCTACGCCGGGCTGCATACCCCCGCCGGAACCCGCAGGGGCTCGGACCTGGGGGCCACCGCGGCGGGCAGCGGCCGCAGCGGCCGCAGCGGCCGCTATGTGGCCCTCGACCACGGCTACTGCCCGCACGTGGTCGTCCGGCGCAAGGCGCTCGTTCTGGAGGACGTCTGCGACTACCCGCGCTTCGCGGGCAACCCGGTCGTGGACGACATAGGCATCCGCTCCTATCTGGGGGCACCGCTCATCGACCGCACCGGGATGGCCCTGGGTGCCGTCTGCGCCGTGGACACCGTGCCCCGCCCCTGGGGAAGGGCGGGGCTCGACACCATCAAGTCCCTGGCGCAGGAGCTGATCGGCCATCTCGACCGCAGGGAGGACCACGCCCCCCGCTTCTGATCAGACCTCGACCGTGCGGCCGTCCAGGAAGCCCAGCGTCACCGCGTCCCCGGCCACCCGCACCCGCACGGCCGTGCGCAGCGCCTCCGGGTGCACGCTGTCCCGGGACAGCACCACGAGCGTGACATGGACGCTCTGCCCACCCGGGTGGGGTGCGCTGCGCAGATACGGGACCGCCGAGTGCGGTCCGTACGCGTTGGACTCCAGGTCCCGCGCCACCTCGGCGTCCTCGGGCCCGCCGTCCCAGCCGTACAGCCCGACCACCGCGCTGGACAGGCCGTCCGCGGTCCGGGCGAGCGCCCAGCCGGGGCCCGAGGTGGCGAACGGGCTCGTCCGGTGCGCGACGGCGTGGCCGCCCTCCCGGACCACGGCGCCCTCCGGCGCCTCGACCCGGTGCACCCGGATCTCCCACGGCCCGTGCAGCACGCTCGTCGTGCCGATCCGGTACGCGCGCTCGTCGCCCGGCAGCCGGGCCGCCGACCAGGAAGCGGCGACGCGGTCCTCGCAGCTCACCGGGTGGATGCGGCGGCGCCGGGACGGGGTGCCGTCCGGGGCGAGCAGCGCCAGGTGGTTGTCGATGTTCCGGGCGAAGGCGTGCGGCGCGGACTCCGGGGCGGTCGCCGTCGAGTACGCCAGCTTCGCGTAGTGCGGATCGTCCTCGCCCGCCCCCGCGTCCGGGTCGGTGGCGCCCGCTTCCGGGAGCGGATTGTGGTCGCTGCCGTGGTTGACGAGCCGGACGATCCCGTCGTTCCGGGTGCCGTGCAGCAGCCAGCCGGGCGCCGGAAGCGCGGTGTACGTGTCGGACTCCTCGACGGGCAAGGGCAGTTCGCGCGCCGCCCATACCTCGTGGTCGGCCGGGAGCAGCAGCCCGAGGAAGCCCTTGCTCGCCCAGTACGGGGACGCCGGACCGGAGTACGGCTGCGTGGTGGGCAGGAACGTGTCGTACCAGCCGAGCGTCAGCAGCCCCCGCTCGTCGGGCACCCCGCGCTCCGCGAAGTGGCGCAGCGTCCCGGAGGCGAGGCGCCGGGTGAGTCCGGGCGCGAGCGGGGTGCAGTCCGCGACGGCGCCCATCCAGACCGGGGCCAGCGACGCGAAGCGGTAGCACAGCGACCGGCCCTGGTGCACCGGGGCGCCGTCGGCGCCGAAGAAGTGGGGGTAGTCCTCCAGGAAGCGGCTCAGACGTTCCCGGTAGACGGCGGCCCGGCCGCCGTCGCCGTCCGGGCCCGCGATCCGCGCCCACAGCAGCGGGTACAGATGCATGGCCCAGCCGATGTAGTAGTCGAAGTTGCGCCCGCTGCCGTCGGTGTACCAGCCGTCACCGACGTACCAGTCCTCGATCCTGTCGAGCCCGCCCTCGATGTCGGACTTGCTGTACGGGGCGCCGACCGACGCCAGGAACTGCTCCGAAACCACCTGGAACAGGCGCCAGTTGTTGTCCCAGGTGCGCCCGCCGACGAACCCGGAGAACCAGTCGGCGACCCGCTCCTGCACCCGGGCGTCGAGCCGGTCCCAGATCCACGGCCGGGTCTCGTGCAGCGCGATCGCGACGGACGCCGCCTCCACCAGCTGCTGCGAGCAGTCCGTCAGGCGCGGCCACGCCTCACCGCTCGCCGGGTCGGTCCCGGCCGCCACCCCCGCCGCGTACCGCTCGATCAGCGCGGGGTCGACCGCCCCGCCCGCGCCCGCGATCCGGAACGCGGCCAGCAGGAACGACCGGGCGAAGCCCTCAAGGCCGTCCGACACGACACCGGACCAGCTGTTCCGGCCGGGCAGCCGGTACTGGGCGAAGCCCGGTGTCGCGTACGGCGTCAGCGCGTCCAGCATCCGGTCGGCCGTCGCCTCCCAGTGGGCCCGGGTCCAGCCCGTGCGGGAGGACAGGATCCGGTCGGTGGACGGCAGCTGCAGATGCGGGGCGACGGACATGACGATGGTGCTCCTGGTGTGTGCGGGGTTACTGGACGAGTTCGGCGCGGTGGGTGTGGCCCCGGGAGCCGTCGACGGCGACAGTGAGCAACGGCCTGCGGCCCGGGGTGAGTTCGACGGTGTCGTCGGCCTCGGCCGCCTTGCGGACGGCGAACGGCAGGCCGACCGTGACGGAGGCCCCGGTCCGGCCCGGGTCAGCGACCGCCACGGAGACCCGGCCGCCGCGCCGCCGCACCAGGACCGTCGCGGGACCGGAGGCGGTGATGCCCCCGGCCGTACCGGCGGCCCAGAAGTGCACGGCGATGAGCCCGGTCCTGCGGTCCTCCACCGCCTGGGCGGTGGCGTCGTTGGCCAGGACACGCACCGGCCGGGAGGCCGACCAGGCGGCGGTCGCCGCCGCCGAGGCGCCGGGCAGCAGCACATAGGCGTAACCGGCGCCGGTGGGGGAGGCGCCGTGGTCGAGCCAGAGGGTGAGGTAGCGGCGGGTGACGGGGTCGGTGCTGCCGCCGGTGTCCGCGCCCGTGTCAATGGCTCGCCAGGTGCCGGTGCGCTCCTCACGCAGGGTGCGCAGGACGGCCCCGTCGGGCAGCACATACCCGCCGACCCCGTCGATGTGCGCCCAACGGGCATGGCTGGAAGCGCCGTTACGGACGGGGATGCCGTCCACCAGCAGCCGGTTGCGGCCGTCCGCGCCCAGGTTGCGGTTCTCGATCACCGTCTCGACCGGGCGGCCGTCGTTCGAGGTGATGCCCGCGCCGAGTGCCACGACCGTGTTGTCGAGCAGGAACCACGCTTTCCGGGCCCGCAGGCTGCTCCCCGGGGCGCCGATCAGCTCCATCGCGGCGGCGGCGTACCGGCCGTCCAGCGCGGCGCCGCCCGCCACCGCGTTCGGCGGCCGGTAGGTGGACGTGCCCGCGCCGGTGCCGAGGTCCTCGCGGGGGCGGGTGTCGACCGTGGTGCCCGGCAGGCGGTACGGGTCGACGGTCGGCCAGAAGCCATCGTTGTACTGCCCGAGGTCGTCGCCGTCGTAGAGGTACGTCATGCCGTCACCGGTGTACCAGCCGTGCAGGTTCTCGCCGTTGCCCGCCTCGTACGCGGAAATGCGCTTCGAGGACAGCGACAGGGCGCAGGCCCAGCCGGGGCGGCGGTGGACGACGCGGTCCATGTCGGCGAAGACGAAGCTGCCCGTGGTGCGCGGAGCGGGGCGGATCGCGCGGTCGGCCAGCACCGCCTTGGCCAGGGCGAGTTGGGGCAGGGCGGCCAGGGCGGTGAACGGGGTGGTGCGGTTGCGGGTGAGCCAGCCCTTGACCAGCGAGCGCCAGCGGTCCGCCGGTTCGGCGGGGGCGCCGGTGGCCAGGAGCAGGATCGCGGCGACGGCGGCCGCCCCGTCCCGGTGGTCGCCCGCGCGCTCCCGGGAGACGGCCCGGCCGCGCACCGCGTCCATCATCAGCCCGTCGAAGACCACCGGGACGAAGCTCCGCTCCACGGCCTCGTACATCACCGACACCTTCGGGTCGGTCACGGCCCACGCGGAGCCGGCCAGGAGGGAGAGCAGCCAGGCCGCGCCGCCGAGCAGCACGGTGCCGTAGGAGCCGGTGTACGCCACCTCCGCGTGCTGGACGAACGAGCCGTCCTCGTAGAACCCGTCGCCCGAAGTCGTATACCGGAAAAGGCTGTTGCGGCCGGAGTCGCGTACGTCGGAGAGTGCGTCGCGGGCCGACGCCACCTTGTCCGCGTCCTTGCCGAGCAGCCCGCGCAGCGCCACGATCACCGCCTTGTCGGTGCGGTTGGCGCCGGTCTCCGGCAGGGTGGGGGAGTTGGTGCGGCGGTCCGCGTCGGGGCAGAACCGGTCGACGACCGTCAGGTAGTCCGCGAGGTCGGCGGCGGGCAGGTGCGCGCGCAGCAGCACACAGCAGTCCATCAGCGCGCGCGGCGCCCCGATCTCCCAGAACCACCAGTTGCCGGTCTCGGCGGCCGAGGGGTGGTACGCCGTGTCGTACGCGAACCGCAGCGCCCCGAGCAGCGCCTCGGCCGTCTCCGCGCTTCCGGAGAGCGCGGTGCCGGGCGTGGCCCAGGCGACGGCGATCGTGCGGAGGCGCGTGTAGCTCTGGCCGAAGTTGCCCGGGTCGGTGAGCGGCGCGAGGTCGGACCACAGGGCGGTCCGCCCGGCGCTCCGGTCCAGGTTGTCCCACAGGGCGCCCGCCGTGCCGTCCAGGGCGGCCACACCGGCGGCGAAGTCCGGGTCCGCCGGGTCGAACGCGCCTCCGGTGAGCAGCGTCCCCGCCCGGTCGAGAAGTCCTTCGAAGTCGTCGATCGGCTCCTCCTCCCGCGTTCCGGCCCACGCCGGACCCCTCGTCAGGACCACCGACGCCGTGGCGCCGCCCGCTGCGAGAAGGGTCCTTCTGCTCAGGTGCATGATGACTCCTTTCCTCGTCGTCGCGGTCTCAGTCGGAGAGCGTGCTCGGGTCCACGGGCGGCTGCGGGAGATTCAGCGCGGCGAGCTCGGCGCGGCCCGTGGCGTCGATGGGGAACGCCCAGGTGTTCACGAAGAAGTCCGTCAGGTCGTAGCCCGCGATCCGGCTGGAGCAGGTGGCCAGGGCCCGGTAGCGCTTGGCGTCCTCGGTGGAGGCGGACTGCGGGTTCTCCTCGCGCACCAGCTTGTGCAGGCGCGGCCAGAAGTCCTCCCCGAAGGCCAGTTCCAACTGGCGCAGCGGCACCAGCTTCTCGTAGGCCCCGAACGACTTCTCGTACGTGAGACCGGGCGTCCCGAACTTGTCCCGCGAGCTCTGGAACACGGTCTGACCGGTCGCCGGGTCGACCGTGAGCAGGTTCGAGGGCTGCTTCAGGGTGCGCTGCGCGGCCAGCGAATAGATGTTCACGGTGACCTCGGTGAGGCCGCCGGGCTTGTACGCCATCTGCTGATGGAGGTGACCCAACTCGTGGTAGAGCCCCCAGCCCCGGGTGCGCAGGCCCTCCACGGTGGTGGCCCGGTCCAGGTAGGCGCGCGGGAAGCCGTTGTAGCCGTGCGTGGCGTAGGCGCCGACGCCGGTCGGCACCTTGCTGACCTCGGTGAAGTGGTACGGCCCCGCCTTGCGCCGGTGCACCGGCTTCGAGCCGTCGAGCCCGCTGATCCGGGCGTGCGAGTCGATGATGGTCTCGACCAGCCGGAGCAGCGCCGCGTGGTCCTCGTCGCGGTACAGCAGGGCGCCCTCGCGGGTCAGCGTCATGATCGTGTGCGGGGCGTGCAGCTCCACCCAGGGCGACTCGGTCAGCGTGTCCAGCTGGCGCTGGTAGTCCGCCTCGCCGGTCCGGCCCAGCGTGAAGACGGGCATGCGGACCGCGCCGGACCGGAAGAGCACGCCCGCCCGCTCGCCGCTCCCGGTGAGCGTCAGGTAGACCGGGCCGCCGTGCGGGTCGGTCACCGTGTTGGCGCCGGCGGTCAGCGGGTAGCCGCGGGGTTCGGTGACCTCGCCGTAGTAGTCCCAGGCGCCGATCCAGAGCGTGGGCACGAGGTCGTCGTGCGGCTGGACGGTCAGCGAGAGCGGGGTGCCGGCGGGCACGTACAGGCCGGTCGGCTGGAACTCCGAACCGCGCAACGCCTGGGCGAGCCGGAGCCGTTCGGCCTCGGCGGCGGGCCGTCCGGTGACGGTCACGGAGACGGGGCGGGTGGTGGGGTGTCCGGTGGGCCGGGCGGTCGCGGGCCGGGCGTGGGCGGCGGTGGCGGTGAGGCCGAGGACCGTCGCGGCCCCCGCGCCGGCCGCCGCGCCGAGGACCGCGCGGCGGCCCACGGAGGAGGCGGATGCGGTGGTGGGCTCGGTGGTGGGGGAGGCGGCCGGGGCGGCGGACGGGGTGTGCTTACGCATGCGGAACTCTCCCTGCAGTCATGAACGAGGGGCGAAGGCGTGCGGGATGCTGGGGGTGCCCGGTCAGCATGTAAGCGGTTGCTGTCGAGCCGCAAGGGGAGTCGGGAAGTTACTGTGATTTTCTATGGCCAACTGCGGACAGGCAGGAAGTAACCGGTCACTTGCGCGGCGGTCTGGCGGATCTGGGCGCCACGGAATCGCGTACCACGATGTGGGTGCCGAGCCGCAGCGCCCCGGTGGTCGGCTCCCGCCAGTCGTCCTCGTCCCCGCCGGACACGGCGAGGCGCACCGCCTGGCGGCCCATCTCCTCCAGCGGCACATGGACGGTGGTCAGCCGGGGCCGCAGCTCCTGGGCGACCGGGATGTCGTCGTACCCCACCAGCGAGACGTCCTTGGGCACCCGCACGCCCGCCTCCTCCAAGGCCTGCGCGGCACCGGCCGCCACCATGTCGTTGGCCGCGAACACGGCGGTGAACTCCGGTCCGTCGCGCAGGAGTTCGGCCATCCTCCGGTATCCGAAGCCACGGCTGAAGGCGCCCGGCTGGGCCAGCTCGGGATCGACCGGGACACCCCGCAACTCTAGGGCGCGGCGGTGCCCGGCGAGCCGGTCGCGGGTGGTGGAGAGCCTGGGCGGACCGCCGAGGTAGAGGATGCGCTCGTGGCCCTGCATCAGCAGGTGGTCGGTGATGGCGAAGGCGCCGCCCTCGTTGTCGTACTCCACGGCGGCGGTCGGCGCGGACTCGCCGAGCGGGGGCCGGCCGCACAGCACCAGCTTCGAGCCGCCCGCGTCCAGTTCGCGCGCCCGGCGGGCCAGCTCCGAGGTGTAGCCCCGGTCCGCGATGGAGCCGCCGACGACCACGACCGCGTCCGCCCGGCGCTCGTGCATCAGGTCGATGAAGGCCAGCTCGCGCTGCGGGTCGCCCTGGGTGCAGCAGACCAGGCAGAGCCGTCCGCCGAGCGCCGCCTCCCGTTCGACCCCGCGCGCGATGTACGCGTAGAAGGGGTCGATGACCTCGTTGACGATGATGCCCACGGTGCGGTTGGAGACGCCGGCCAGGGCGCGGGCGTGCGCGTTGACCACGTAGCCGAGCTCGCGCATGGCGGACTCGACGCGCTCCCGGGTCGCTTCGGCGACGGGGTAGTTGCGGTTCAGGACGCGGGAGACGGTGGCCGTCGAGACGCCCGCGCGCCGGGCGACGTCGGTGACCGTCGCCCGCCGCTGTCCGTCCCCGGCCGTGCTCTGCCGGCGCATCCGGCTCACCCCCTGAAGGCTGTTGTGTGACGACGAGCCTAGTGCCGTGGCGGCCCCGGCCGGTCGCGGTCCCGGAGCCCGCCGCGGAGGGGCGGTCACGCGATCCTCCCCAGGTCGGCCCGGTGCACGGGGTGCCCGAACGGCTCGCCCCTGGCGTACCGCGCCAGCTCGTCCACGGCGAGGGCGCCGAGCCGGCCCACCTCGTTGCCCTGGGCGCCCGCCAGGTGCGGGGTCAGGAACACGTTGGGCAGGTCCCACAGGGGGTGGCCGGGCGGCAGCGGCTCGGGCGAGGTCACGTCGAGGACCGCGTCCAGCCGGCCGCTGACCAGGTGGCCGGTCAGCGCCTCGGTGTCCACGAGCGGGCCGCGCGCGGTGTTGACGAGCAGCGTCCCGGGACGCATCAGGCCGATCCGGCGGGCGTCGATCATGTTCCGGGTCTCCGGCGTGTCCGGGGCGTGCAGGGACACCACGTCGCTCGTCGCCACGAGGGTGTCCAGGTCGACCGGGGTCACGCCGAGGAGGGCGGCCTCGGCGGCGCTCACATACGGGTCGTGCAGCAGGACCTCCGCGTCCAGCGCCGCCCGCAGCAGCTCGATCACGCGGCGGCCGATGCGGGAGGCGCCGACCACTCCCACGGTCAGGCCATGGGTGCCGAGCCAGTGGTGGCGGTCCAGGTCGGCGGCGGTGCGGTGGGTGCGGCGGGCCCGGTAGAGGTCCGCGAGCGGGAACACCCGCTTGGCGCCCATGATGATCGCCGCGAGGGTGAACTCGGCCACCGGCACGGCGTTGGCCGCGGCGGCCGACGAGACGAGGATCCCGCGGTCGAAGGCGGCCGGTGACAGAAACGTCTTCACCGTCCCCGCCGCGTGGACGACGGCTCGCAGGCGCGGGGCCCGGTCCAGCAGCGCCGGGTCCACGGGCGGACAGCCCCACCCGGTCAGCAGCACCTCCGCGTCGGCCAGCGCCCGGGCGGCGGCGGGGGAGTCGAACTCGCTGATCACCGCCGGGTCGAGCAGTTCGGCGGTCTCTTCGAGACGCGACCGGACGGCGGGCGGGAAGACGTCGTCCAGCAGCCCCGTGCTCATGACCAGAACCGTGCGCGGCCGCCTCCCGGGCGGATCCGCTGCCTCGGGACCGGAACGGGCCGGCGCCTCTTCGGTGGTTCGCACCCTGCCTCCGGATAGTAATCGTGTTCTATCGAATGACCGGCACGCTAGGGAGGTCCACGGCCGACCGTCAAGCGTGGGACCGGCCCGAATGGGCAGCTGACGCCGATTTGTTGGCATTCGCCGCCCCGGAATTGGCCCGAAAGGCCGACGTCCCATGAAGACGTTCGCCCGAATCTCTTGACGCTTGGGTTAACCGCTTACTAACTTGCCGCCGCAGAAGGCACACCACGCGCCACCCAGCCGAACAGGACCCACCATGGCTGACACAGCACCCCCGCTGCCGCGCGAAAAGCGGCGAACGCGGCGAAAGCAGGCGGAGGAGCCTGCCCCGCCGCCCGGCCCGGCCCTCGCCGCCCCGCACCGGCTCACACTCGGACAGCGACTCAAACGCGACCGGGTGATGCTGCTGCTCACCCTGCCCGGCCTGCTCTACTTCATCGTCTTCCACTACGTGCCGCTGCTCGGTTACGTGGTGGCGTTCCAGGACTACCAGCCGTACCTCGGCTACATGCACAGCGTCTGGGTGGGCTTCGCCAACTTCTCCGCCGCGTTCAGCGAACCGGCCTTCTGGAGCGCGACCTTCAACACCCTGGAGATCGCCCTCGTCCAGCTGGTGTTCTTCTTCCCGGTGCCCATCGCCCTGGCCCTGCTGCTCAACAGCATCGCCAGCGACCGCATCCGGCGCTTCGTGCAGAGCGTCGTCTATCTGCCGCACTTCATCGGCTGGGTCATCATCGTCTCGATCTTCCAGCAGATCCTGGGCGGCGCCGGCGTCCTGCCCGACTTCCTCGGCAGCATCGGCCTGCCCCGCTACGACATGATGAGCGACCCGGACGCCTTCCCCTGGCTCCTCACCCTCCAGGTGGCCTGGAAGGACGCCGGCTGGGGCACGATCATCATCCTCGCCGCCCTCCTCAACATCGACCGACAGCAGTACGAGGCCGCCGCCATCGACGGAGCCGGCCCCCGGCGCCGCCTGTGGCACGTGACGCTCCCGGGCATCGCCCCCGTACTCATCCTGCTGCTCATCCTCAACCTCGGGCAGATCCTCTCCGTCGGCTTCGAGCAGATCCTGCTCCAGCGCGACGCGGTCGGCCCGGACTCCGGCGAGGTGCTCGACACCTACGTCTACTACCACGGCATCAAGGACAACGACTGGGGCGTCGCCGCCGCCGTCGGACTCGTCAAGGCGGTCATCGGCACCGCACTCGTGCTGGGCGCCAACAAGTTCGCCCACCGACTCGGCCACGAAGGGGTGTACCGCGGTGCTGACCGCTGAGAAGACGCGCGCCACGGCCCGGACCACCGCGCCGGGGACCCCGCCCGTCCCCGTACGCAAGTCCGACGGCCGTCCGCCGTGGATGGAGCGCCCGACCCGCCTCGGTCAGACCGCGAAGGCCGTCGCCGTCGTCGTGGTCGTCCTCGCCGTCGCGTATCCGCTCGTCGGCGTCATCGGGACGAGCTTCGCCTCGCAGACCGACATCATCAAGAGCTCCGGCCTCGTCCTGTGGCCGGAGCACCCCACACTCGACGCCTACCGCACGATCTTCACCGGCGGCGTCGTCAGCCGGGCCCTGATCGTCTCCGTGGGCATCACCGTCTTCGGTACCCTCGCCAGTCTGCTCGTCACCGTCGGCATGGCGTACGGGCTCTCCCGCCGCGAGGTCACCGGCTCCCGCTTCATCCTGATGACGGCCCTGTTCACCATGCTGTTCAACGCCGGCATCATCCCGAACTTCCTGCTGGTCAAGGGCCTCGGCCTGTACGACACCTACGCGGCGCTCGTCATGCCCACCCTGGTCAGCGCCTTCAACCTGGTCGTCCTGCGCTCCTTCTTCATGAACCTGCCGGAGGAGCTGTACGACGCGGCCAAGGTGGACGGCGCCGGGGACTTCCGCATCCTGGTCCGCGTCGTCCTGCCGCTGTCCAAGGCCGTCCTCGCTGTCATCAGCCTCTTCTACGCGGTGACGTACTGGAACGCCTTCTTCAACTCGCTCCTGTACCTCAACGACTCCGACAAGTGGCCGCTGCCCATGGTGCTGCGGACCTACGTCCTGCAAGGCCAGAGCCTCGACTCCGCGTCGGCCGGCGAAGTGCTCGCCCCGCAGCAGGCCGTGCAGATGGCGGTCCTGGTCATCGCCGTCGTCCCGATCCTCTGCGTCTACCCCTTCCTCCAGCGCTACTTCACCAAGGGCGTGCTCACCGGAGCCGTCAAGGGCTGAGCGCAGCCGCCCCCGCTCCTTCCCTTCCCTCTTCCAAGGAGATCCAGGTGTCGAGCTCCACCCCCATCAACCGCAGAGCACTCTTCCGCCTGGGTGCAGGCGTCGGCCTCGGACTGGCCGCGGCCCCGCTGCTCGCCGCCTGCGGCGACGGCGGCACGACCGCGAAGGCCGAGGCCAAGAGCGCGTCCCTGCTCCCGCGCAGCGCCGTCCGCAACATCGGGCTCAAGCCCGACCTGGAAGGCACCGCGGCCGGCGTCCCGCAGGGCTTCTTCAGCTACCCGGCCAAGCCGCTGCGGGCCACGAGGACCACCCCGCTCAAGGGGGCGAAGCCCATCGGCGCGGCCATGGAGACCTTCTCCCCGCCGCCGCCCTCGCGCGGCAAGAACGCCGCCTGGCGGGAGATCGAGAAGCTGCTCGGCGGCCAGGTGAACATCACGGCCGTCCCCGCCGACGACTACGGCACCAAGTTCTCCACGATGGTCGCCAGCGACAGCCTGCCCGACCTCTTCATGTACCCGGAGAGCGGCGGTGTCGACAACAAGGCCGCCTTCCTCCAGGCCAAGTGCGCCGACCTCACCCCGCACCTCGCCGGGGACGCGATCAAGGAGTATCCCAACCTCGCCGCCATCCCGAAGGGCGCCTGGCAGGGCGCGATCTTCGGCGGCAAGCTCTACGGCATCCCGATCGCCCGCACCGGAACCGCCGGCGCCGGGGTCTACCGCCACGACCTCTTCGAGGAGGTCGGCGTCACCAGCCTCGACCAGATCACCGACCTGGACCGGTTCGTCGAGGTCTGCAAGGAGCTGACCCGCCCCAAGGAGGACCGGTACGCCATCATCGCGGGTGTCACCACCGTGCTCGCCATGTCCGCCGGAGCGCCCAACTTCTGGCGCCTGGACGAGAAGACGGGCAAGTTCACCCTCGACCTGGAGACCCCGGAGTACCGCACGGCGGTCGAGACGGCCCGCACGCTGTACAAGGCCGGCTGCTACTACCCGGGCACCCTCCAGATGTCCGGGGCGCAGAAGGCCCAGTACACGGACATGTTCAAGAACGGCAAGGGCGCGTACGTGTACGACGGCATGCCCACCTACCTCGCGCCGGGCGTCGGCTACATCGCCGCGATGAAGGCGATCAACAAGAAGTTCGACCCGCGCCCCTTCGTGCCGGTCGGCAAGGACGCCGTCGCCTGGATGGACAACGTCGCGCTGCAGAACACCCACATCAGCAAGGCGTCCGGGGACCGCGTCAAGGAGATCCTGCGGTTCGCCGACTTCGCGGCCTCGCCGTTCGGCAGCCTGGAGTACACCCTCATCAACTACGGGGTCGAGGGGAAGGACTTCACCCGCGACGACAAGGGCAACCCGGCCCTCACCAAGCAGGGCACCCAGGACGTCACCGTCCCCTGGAAGTTCGCCGCGTCCGCGGTCCCGGCGATCTTCAGCGCCGACTCCGAGCAGGGCGTGCGCCACGTCCACGACACCTTCACCAAGATGATCCCGATGATGGTGCCGGACCCGACGCTCCAGTACTCCTCGCCCACCTGGGACTCCAAGAGCGCCGGCAGCCTCGGCACCCTCAAGGGCGACGTGCTCAAGGACATCATCTCCGGCCGCAAGCCCATGTCCGCCTACGACCAGCTGGTCAAGGACTACCTGGCCAAGGGGGGCGAGCAGGCCCGCGGTGAGTTCGAGGAAGCCTTCCAGAAGGGGAAGAAGTGACCACCCGACGCTCGGTCCTCGCACTCGGCGGCGCGGCGGTGGCGGCAGCCGTCACCGTCCCCGCCCTCTCCGCACCCGCCGCCGCCCGGCCGCACGGCTTCCACCCCGAGCCCGGCTCCGACGGCGTCGGCGACCCCCTCTTCCCGACCCTCGGGAACGGCGGCTACCAGGTCACCCACTACGACCTGAGCTTCGACTTCACCCCGGTGACATACGACTTCACCGCCACGGTGCGGATCAGCGCCGAGGCCACCCAGGACCTGTCCGCCTTCAACCTGGACACCGACGGCCACACCATCGACGCCGTCACCGTCGCGGGCCGCCCCGCCACCTGGCAGCTGAGTGCCGGCCAGAGCGGCCAGGAGCTGACCGTCACCCCGGCCCGCCCGATCCGCGACCACCAGGCGTTCACCGTCGAGATCCGCTACCGGGGCAACGGCAAGGCGCCCCGGCTCGGCCTCACCGGCTGGCGGTTCGGCAGCGACGGCGGCTTCGCCTCGGCCGCCCAGTCCTCCCGCGCCGACACCTTCCTGCCCTGCAACGACACCCCCTCCGACAAGGCGACGTGGACCTTCCACATCAGCGCCCCCGAGGGCTACGTCGCCACCGCGAACGGCGAGCTGACGCACCGTACACCGCGCTCCGACGGCTCCACCGTCTGGCACTTCGCCCTCCGCGAGCGCATGGCCACCGAGCTCATCGGCATCGCCGTGGTCAAGGGCACCTACCTGTACGGCAGCAGCCACCGCGGCCTGGCCCTACGCCACATCGTCCCGCAGGGCCAGGAGGACACGTACGCCCCGATCGTCGCCCGCACCGCCGACCATCTCGCCTGGCTGGAGGCGAAGTTCGGCCGCTACCCGTTCTCCGTCTACGGGGTGCACATCTACGACGGCTACACCGACGCGCTGGAGAACCAGACGCTGTCGCTCTTCGGCACCAACTGGTTCAAGCTCAACGCCCAGGGGCAGCCCGGCTACGAGACCACCATGGTCCACGAGCTCGTCCACCAGTGGTTCGGCGACTCCGTCACCCCGCACGACTGGCAGCAGGCGTGGCTCAACGAAGGCCCCGCCGTCTACTACGCCGGTCTGTACGGCGAGGAGCGCGGCTGGTCCGTCCTCGCGGACAAGATGAAGGCCACGTACGAGAAGCTCGACGCCGTCCGCGTCGCCGACGGCCCGCCCGGGCTGCCCAAGGCACTCGGCGGCACCAACATCTACGACGGCGGCGCCCTCGTCCTCTACGCCCTGAACCAGCGCATCGGCCGCCGCTCCTTCGACACGGTGATGCGCGAGTGGGTGAGGCGCTTCAAGGACTCCACGTACACCTCCGAGCAGTTCATCCGGCACACCGTCGACACCACCCGCGACCGCTCCCTCGACCCGTTCCTGCGCGACTGGCTCTTCGGGGCCGTCAACCCGCCCATGCCCGGCCACCCCGACTGGAAGGCCACCGCGTGAACCGCCCCGTGAACGTCGTACGAGCCACCGCCGCATCCGCCACCGCCGCCCTCCTGACCGCCCTGCTCGCCGCCCCGGCCGGAGCGGCGCCCGCGCCCCGCACCCTGTACGCCGCCCCGGACGGCCGCGGCTCCGCCTGCACCGCCGCCCGCCCCTGCACCCTGGAGGGCGCCCGCGACCTGGCCCGCACCGAGCACCGCCGCGCCGTCCGCGTACTCCTCAAGGACGGCACCTACCGGCTCGACGCGCCCCTGGAGCTCGGCGCGGCCGACTCCGGCACCACCTGGACCGCCGCGCCCGGCGCCCACCCGGTGCTCTCCGGCGGCCGGGACCTCACCGGCTGGCACCGGAACACCGACGGCACCTGGACCGCCGCCGTCCCCGAGGGCGTCACCCCGCGCCAGCTCTTCGTCGACGGCCGCCGCGCCACCCGCGCCCGGGGCGAGGCATGCGCGGCGAGCACCTGCGACGCCACGGCCACCGGCATGACCGGCGCCACCGCGACCGGCATCGACCACTGGGCGCACCCCACGGACGCCGAGGCCGTCATCCGTATCCGCTGGCGCAACTACCACTGCCGGATCGCGGGCGTCAGCGGCGACACCCTCACCTTCGCCCAGCCCTGCTGGACCAACTCCGCGAGCGGCACCGACCGCACCGGCCCGGCCTGGGACACCACCGCCGTCGACTCCACCCGGTACAGCGGCGTCGCGTTCTTCGAGAACGCCGCCGAACTCCTGGACGAGCCGGGCGAGTTCGTATGGGACTCCGCCAACCGCACCGTCACCTACCTCCCGCGCGAGGGCGAGAACATGCGCCGCGCACGGGCCGTCACCCCGCACACCGAACAGCTGCTCACCGTGGACGGCGCCCACGACCTCACGGTCAGCGGCATCGGCTTCGCGTACGCGGCCTACCGGCAGCCCGACACCGACGAGGGCTACGCGGGGATGCAGGCCGGTCTCACCCTGACCGGAGCCACCGGCCCCGTCGACCACGCGGGCCGCTACTACACCAAACCGGCCGCCGCGCTCACCGTGCGCGGCGGCCGCGGGGTCACCGTCGACTCCGCGCGCTTCACCCACCTCGGCGGCGCCGGAGCGGTCCTGGAGGCCGGCACCAAGGACAGCGCCCTCACCCGCTCCACCTTCACCGACCTCTCCTCGGGCGCGGTCTACGTGGGCGACACCGAGCCCCTGCCGGAGCCCGCACTCGCCGGGGAGCGGAACACCGTCGCGTACAACACGATCAGCCGCACCGGCGTCGAGTACACCGACGCGGTCGGCATCTGGGCCGGTTACGAGGCCGGGCTCACCGTTGACCACAACAGCCTGGACCACCTCCCGTACTCGGCGATCTCCGTCGGCTGGGGCTGGAACCAGCCCGAGGCACAGAAGTCCGTGCTCCGCGACAACAAGGTGACGAACAACCGCATCACCGACGTCATGGAGGTCGCCCGCCAGCAGCACGACGGCGGCGCCATCTACACCCAGGGCGCCCAGCCCGGCACCGTCGTCAGCGGCAACTACATCAACCGCTCCGCGTACGGCAACACCGAGCGCGACGGCAACGGCATCTACCTGGACGAGCAGTCCTCGTACATCACCGTCGAGAACAACGTCATCACCCGCATCGGCTACAAGTGGGTCTCCAACTGGGCCGACTACGGCATGCGGAACACCGCGCGCGGCAACTGGACCGACACCGCCGCCCCCGCCCTCGGCGGCACCGGCTCCGTCATGACCGGCAACCACACCGGCCTCGACCGCCTCCCGGCCGCCGCCCTGGCCGTCGCAGCCCGCGCCGGCGCCCACGGCGGCCCGGTCGAGCAGCTGCGCACCGACCTGGCCCGCACCGGCACGGCCACCCAGTCCTCGACGGACGGCACCGCCACCGCCGCGCTCGCCCTGGACGCCGACACCAACACGGACACCCGCACCCTCGCGGAGGACGGCGCCTGGTGGCAGGTGGACCTCGGAGCCACCCGGCACATCCGCCAGGTCGAGGTCTGGAACGACGCCTCCACGACCACGGCCGACTTCGACATCGTCACCGACGACACCACGGTCCACGTCAGCGGCAAGGCCCTGCGCCCGACCGTGGTGAACCTGGACAGCCGCACCCGCACGGTCCGGATCGTGAAGACCGGCACGGGCCGGGTCGCCCTCTCCCAGGTGCTGATCCACTGAGGGTGCCCGCTCGGACACGTTCCGCAAGCATCGCGAAAGCGGTTCGTGACCACCCGATGAAGTGCGGTATTGTTCTCATGCACGTTCGGCCAGGGGGAAACCCCAGGTCAGGCGGGCATCGGGACGTGGCGCAGCTTGGTAGCGCACTTGACTGGGGGTCAAGGGGTCGCAGGTTCAAATCCTGTCGTCCCGACTGGTGACAGTCGTAGATCGGGGCCGGTTTCGGAGTAATCCGAAACCGGCCCTTGATCATTTGCTCAGCGGCCGAGGGCCGGCGCGGTGCGGCGCGCGGCCGACTGGCGCAGTCGTGCTGGTCGGCGGCGCCTTCAAGGCGAGGACACCCACCGCGAGGTGAGTGTCTGCACTGCCGAACCGTCGAGGTCCTTGAGCTTCGTCCCCGCGAACGCACGTGCGGTTTCCGAGGTCAGGACCCGGAACGCGGGCTGTTCGCCGTCGAGCTGGTGGACCAGGATCTCAGCGACGGCCTGCGGCGTCTGCGCGCCGGCGAAGGCGTGGCGGGTGCGTTCGAGGTAGGCGGACAGAGCAGGGGCGTACGGTCCAGCCCGGTTCGCCAGGTCGTCGTCGATCCCTGCGTTGCTCACGAACTCGCTGGCCACCGCGCCCGGCTCGACGACGCTCACGGAGACACCGGCGGTGGCCGCGATCGGTGCCAGGGACTCCATGAAGCCTTCGACCGCGAACTTCGCGGCGCAGTAGGCCTCGTTGAAGGGCTGACCGACGATTCCTCCCACGCTGATCACCGTCACCATGCGACCCCTGCTCGCCCGGAGGAGCGGCAGAGCCGCCCGCGTGACGTACAGCACACCGAAGAAGTTGACCTCCATCACCGCGCGGACCTCGTCGACGCTCTCCTGCTCAAGGGTGCCGACGTGCGGCCACGCGCGCTCCCGAACCGGTGCGCGAGGCAATTGCATGCTTGTGCCATTTATGTGGACCCGCGCCGAGCTTGCCCCGGAGGGCGGCCTCCCGGCAGGCCCGGACCGCTCCCGCGAGCGGTCCGGGCCTGCCGGGAGGCCGGGTCGGGTGGTCAGCCGATGGTGAACTTCTGGGCCGCCGTGCCGTTGCAGTCGTAGATCTGGAGGCGTGTTCCGTTGGCCGTGGCGCCGGACGGGGAGTCCACACAGCGGCCGCTGGTCGGGTTCTTCAGCGCGCCGTTGCTCTGCGGAACCCAGTTCTGGTAGCCGCCGCCGTTGCAGTTGGCCAGCTGGAGCTTGGTGGTGTTGGCGCTGTTGCCGCCGGCGATGTCCAGGCACTTTCCGAGGGTCTGCAGGGTCTGACCGCTCCAGGTCCAGTGCTGGTCCTTCGCCGCCGACTGGCAGTCCCAGAGCTGGACCGCAGTGCCGTCGCCGCCGGTGTCGTCGCCCGCCACGTCCACGCACTTACCGCCCGGCCCGGTGATCCGCTGGCCGGTCGGCGTGCCGCCGCCGGAGCCGGGCGCCTTGTTGTACACGGCCACTGAGTCGATCACCAGCTTGCCGCCGGAGACGGTCGCCGCGTTCGGACCGCCGCCGAACGCGTCCGGGAAGCCCCCGCCGATCGCCAGGTCGTAGATGATGAAGAAGGGATGGTCGATCGCGTCGGCCCAGGTGGTCGCGTCGACCTGGTTGGCCTTGACGGTGAAGAAGTTGCTCCCGTCGAGGTAGAACCGGACCTGTTCCGGCGAGACCGAGCGATCGATCTCCACCGCGTAGTTGTGGAAGCCGGTCTGGCAGCCCGAGCACGCGCGCTCGCCGGAGCCGATGCCGGTCGACTCGTTGCACGGGCCGCCCGGGTTCACACCGCAGTGGATGGTGCTGAAGTGGGAGTTGCGGCCGTTGATGTTCTCCAGGATGTCGATCTCGCCCGACCTCGGCCAGGTGACACCGGAGCGCAGGGGCGCGCCCAGCATCCAGAACGCGGGCCAGTAGCCGGCCCCGTTGGAGGTGTTGACGTTCGGTTGCTGGAGTACCGACTCCATACGGACGACTCCGCCCGCCGGCGCGCCGAAGGTAGCCGCCTGGGTCTCCACGCGTCCGGACGTCCAGCCGCTCCTGGGGTCGGAGCCGGAGTGCAGGGCCCGGAGCACAAGATGACTCTGGCCGTCGTAGTAGACGTTGGACGTGCTGTTGGTCATTGTCTCGATCTCACCGGTGCCGAACGAACTGCCCGGCCCGGTGTCGTACTTCCACAGCCCCTGGTCGATGCCGGTGCCGGAGGCGCCGTTGAAGTCGTCGCTCCAGGTGAGAGTGAAGCCCGCCGGCGGGGCCGGGATCGCCGCCTGGGCGACGTTCGACGAACCGACGAGGGTGGTCGCCACCGTGACGGCGACGACAGGGAGCAGTCCGAGGGCTCTCCTCCACCCGCTGCGCCGTCGTACTGGCCAACTCGATCGCATGCGTCCGACCTCCGTGAAAGTGGGCGGAGAGGCATGCTTTCGCCTGTCTCTGAACCGCCTCTGACGAGTCATCACTGATGCTGGCGCCGCCTTGCGTCGAGCCTGTCCTACAGGATCGGGACGACGGCAAAACATGTCATGGACACAGAATGTCGACCCATGTGATTGTTCGGCAAGGTGTCGGGACCGGCAACCTTCAGCCTGGTCATCGAACTGGCCGAGGCGATCCGAAGACCGCCCGCGCTACTACGGGCGCGCGCTCGCTCTCGGCCTCGACGGTGATGTGCTGCGGCGGCCCTGCGTATCACTTCGTCCAGGTGGCCGACACCGGTCAGCGCATCGCGTCCGCACCGCGGAACCCGGCTGCTCCGACCATGACGCCCTGCTCCTGCGCGACATGACCTCGCCGGCGCCCGCTCACCGGGTGATGTTCACGTTGATCCGGTGCAGGACCCGGCTGCTCTCGATGTCCCGGGTCGCGGCGACTCCGGTACCCCGGTGCAGGGTGCTCATGTTGTCCCAGATCACGAGGTCACCCGGCCGGTAGCGGTGGGTGTAGGCGGGCAGCTCCTTCAGCACGAACTCCTCCAGCGCGTCGAGCGCGCGGTCCGAGTCGTCGGCGGAGAGCCCGGCTATGGACATCGCGCTCCCCGCCGGGGCGAAGAGGCCGGGCCGCCCGGTGACCGGATGGGTCTCGAACAGCCGGTGCCGGGTGCCGGGCAGCTGGTCGTGCTGCGCCCGGGAAAGGGTCTGTTCCGCGGCCGTCTCGTCGCGCAGCGCCCTCCGGTTGCCGAAGCGGTGCACGACGTCGAGGGCCAGGAGCTCGTCGGCCGTCGCGCAGCCGAGGAGCCGGAGCAGGTCGGGCCGCGACCGCACCAGGTCCAGGGCGGGGGAGAGGTCGGCGAAGGCGGTGCCGCCGGAGCGCCCGGCGGCCCGCAGCGCGTAGAGGGAGGTGGCGATGCCCACGTCCGGGAGGTACGACATGTCGGCGTGCCAGTAGGCGCCGCCGTCGAGGACCCCGGACGGGGTGCCGTCGGGCTTGATGTAGTCCGAGATGGTGAGGATCGCGGGGAAGCCCGGCACGGTCAGATTCTGGAGCACATGGGGGACGGGCCGGCCGAAGTGCTCCATGAACCTCTGGTAGCGGGCCGGGTCCAGGGCCTGATCGCGCAGGACGAGGACCCGGTGCCGGTGGAGGAGGCTTCTCAGCTCGTCGATCTCCTCCGAGGCCGCCGAAGCGGCGTCGAAGCCGGTGACCTCACCGGCGAAGTGGTGGTCGGCCAGTGCCGTTGTTCGCATGTGAATCGCTCCCGGTGAAATCGGACGCCCCCGGTTCAGGTGTTCCAGGTGTCGCGCAGCCGTACGGCCGCCTCCGCGACCTCCCCGGCGGTGACCGCGAAGGAGAAGCGCAGCCACGGCGCGTGCGGCCGGGCGAAGAAGTGGTCCAGCGGCAGCGCGCAGACCCCCGTCTCCCGCAGCAGGCCGATCGCCGGCTCGGGTCCCCACGAGCGGTCCGCGGGCGGCACCGCCATCACGAAGTGGCCCCCGCCGGGCACGGACACGGCGAAGCCGCAGTCGGTAAGCGCCCCCAGGAGGTGGTCGCGCTTGCGCTGGTAGTCCCGCGCGGTACGCGCCAGGCGGGCGCCGTCCACTTCGGTGAGCAGCCGCCCGGCTGCCCGCTGGAGCAGGTCCGGCGCGCAATTGGACAGGTGCATGTGGGCGGCCTCCGCGCTCCGGGCGACCCGCTCGGGGGCCAGCAGCCAGCCGAGCCGGAGCCCGGCGGCGGCGTACGACTTGGAGACCCCGCCCGCGACGGCGGCACGTCCGGTCGCCAGTAGCTCCGCGTACGGGACGGGCGGACCCCCGTAGCGGAAGTCCCGGTACACGTCGTCGATCACGAGGTGGCAGTCGTGGAGTCCGACCAGCGCGCGCACCGCCTGCCACTCCCCGTCGTCGAGGACGAGTCCCGTGGGGTTGTGCGGCGAGTTGAGGAGGAGAACGGTACGGCGGCCGGGCCTCGACAGCTCCGCGGCCAGCCGGTCCGGGTCCAGGCGCGGTCCGCTCCCCGTCAGATCGACGGGGACGCTGCGCGCCTCCATGCCGGTCATACGCGCGAGACCCGGATAGTACGAGTAGAAGGGCTCCAGCCACACCACGGTGTCGTACCCGTCCTCGGCGAGTCCGAGCAGCAGGGCGGCCAGCGCTTCCGTGCAGCCGGAGGTGATGACGGGGGCGGGTGCTCCGTCCCCGTACAGCCCGGCCACGGCGGCGCGCAACGCGGGCGTGCCGGCCGTCGGGGTGTACTGGAAGTGCGCGTCCGGCAGTGCCGCCGCCAGCGCCCCGCGCCACTCGGCGTCGTAGACGGGTTCCGGGATCCCCTGCGAGAGGTTGACCGCGGAGTGCTCCCGCGCGAGTGCCGTCATGCGCTGGTAGATGCCCACGACCTGGGTGTCGGGCCCGGTCGTGGCGGATGTGCTCACCATGGTCCTCCGTTCCTCGGGCCCGGGCGCTCGCGTCATGCGGTGGCGATGCGGTTCAGGCCGTTCCAGAAGGTGGTGAGGGACTCCAGCACCTGGGCCGCGCCCTCGATCAGCTCCTCGCGGGCGCTCTCCTCCTTCGCGGCCGTGAGCAGGGCGTCCTGGACCCAGTCCACGTGGTTGGCCTCGATGAGGATGTGCAGGTAGAAGTAGTTGTAGTCCTCGTGCTCCCACCCGTCGTAGAGCCGGAAGCCCTCGTACAGGTTCACGATCATGGGGAAGCCGAACTCTTCGATCACGTAGTGCGCGCCGACCGAGTGGTTACAGGACTCGTCGAGGAAGAGGCGGCGCAGGTTGGCGACCAACTGCTCGGCCTCGGGGGCGTGTTCGACGGTGCGGTAGTCATCGAGCTCGACGCCGATGCCCTTGAGCGCGTTCTCGAACATGACGTAGTGCGCGTCTCCGCGGCCGTCCCCCAGCTCCGAGACGACGGTGCGGGCGCTCTTCAGCCGGATGTACTCGTCGTCGACCCGGGCGGCGAGTCCGGCCAGGATCTGCGGGAACGTCCGGATGTAGTAGTAGTACTGCTGGAAGACCTCCTTGAGGACCTCCTTCGGGAGCGGCTCCTTGCGAAGCGTCTGGTAGAACGCGTTCTCGTTGATTCCCGAATCGTCGATCATCTGCTTGATGCGCGCGATGACCTCGTTGCCTGCTTCGACCTCGTTGCCCACGGGGACTGAATCCTTTCGGAGACGATACGTGCCGTACGGGAAACCGCTGCGCGGCGTCGACCGGACATATTCATCATCGGGGTGATTCCGCCGTTCCGGCCAGAGCCCGTGGCCTTCGCGATACGGTCTGGCAACAGACCGACAGGGGGTAAAGCGGGCATTGCTCCCGAAGGAAGGGGAAGTGCCCGCCGGCGGCGTTTGCTAAGGTGCCCGGCATGATGAAGTCAAGGGTTTTCCTTTTCGATCTCGGCGGCGTCGTGTGCCGCTTTCACCGCGAGCGCCGCCTGGAAAATCTCGGCGCTGCCTGCGGGCTTCCGGCGGAGCGCGTCGACGAGGAGCTGTACTCCTCGGGCCTGATCTCCGCCTGGGACGGCGGCGGCGCGAGTGCCGGGGACGTGGAGGGGGAGATCAGGCGCCGCCTCGGCTTCACCGGCACCTCGGAGGAGCTGCGCCGCATCTGGTGCGGGGCGTTCGAGCCGGACCCGGAGGTCCTTGCCGCGGCCGACCTCGTCCGGGCGTACCCGACGGCCCTGTTCACGGACAACGACGCGCTGCTGCTCGCCGGCCTGCCCCAGGAGCTGCCGGAGGTGGACGACCGCTTCGGCGCGCTCGCCTTCTCCTGCGCCCTGGGCGCGACGAAGCCGTCCGCCGACGCCTTCGCCGGCGCGCTCGGCCTCCTCGGCGCCACCGCCGAGGAGGCGTTCTTCGTGGACGACCGCGAGGCCAACGTGCGGGCGGCCCGCTCGCTGGGGCTCACGGCCGTGCTGTTCGAGAGCGGTGCCGCGCTGCGGCGCACCCTGGAGGAACTGCTAGCCGGCTGAGCCGGTCTGCCGGGCCGTCACGACCGCGAGGGCCTCGGCATGGACCTCGGCCGCGGGGGCGGTGCCGTCGAGCACGACGGCACCGGAGTCCCTCATGACCTCTTCGTACCGCTCGCAGAGTCCGGTGATCTTGGCCCGCAGCCCGGCGGGCGAGTAGGCGTCGACCCAGCGGTCCCGGCGCGCCACAAGGCGCGCGTACGCCACCTCGGGGTCGACACGCAGCCAGAGCAGCGCGTCGGGCCTGGGCAGCAGCGCCTCGATCCGGGCGAACCACTCCCGGTACTCCGTCACCTCCTCGCAGTACACCGCCCAGGTGTGCCGCCAGCGGTCGAAGAGCACATAGTCGGCCTGTTCGAAGCGCTCCTGCTCGTAGCGGAACTGCACCGCGCTTTCCAGGAGATAGGTGGCATGCCGGAAGGGCGCCGGCAGCGCGTCCTGGTAGAGCTTTTCCGGACTACCGTCCTCGGCGATTCTGCGGAATGCATTCGACATCGCCCGCGCGGGGCGTGCATGAACGACCTCCGCCTTTTCCGAAAGGGCTCTTCCGAGACTTTTCAGTAGGGTCGACTTTCCACTTCCGTCCACGCCTTCGAGCGCCACTATGCGGTATGTCACTCCGAATGCTCCTTGCCTTTCCGGTGGCCTTTCGGGTTAGCTTCAGCGCCATGACGGAGCCGATTATTGGAATATCCCTCAGGCCCTGGCGCAGGCCGGGCAAGACCGACCGCTGGATGCAGAGCATCGGGTATTTCCACGCCGTGCAGCATTCCGGTGCGGTCCCTCTCGGGATCGCACCGGTCCCAGAACCCGCCCTCCGCGCCCTCTACGGTCTCTGCGCGGCCCTCGTCCTGCCCGGCGGCATGGACATCGCCCCAGAGCTGTACGGGGACGAGCGACGCACCACCACCGAGATCCAGCCGGAGCTGGACGCCATGGAGCTGACGCTGCTCCGCTGGGCGCGCGAGGACGGCAAGCCCGTACTGGGCGTCTGCCGCGGCGCCCAGCTGCTCAACGCGGCGCTGGGCGGGGCCCTGTGGCAGGACCTGCCGGCCCAGCGCGGTGTCCGCGGACACGGGGGTGACGACGGCGCCGGCACCGAGTTCCACGACATCGTCGTCGCGGACGGCAGCCGGCTGCGTGAGGTGACGGCGGCGGACCGGATCCTGGTGAACAGCAGGCACCACCAGGCCGTCTCCCGGCTGGGGACGGGCCTGAAAGCCGTCGCCCACGCACCCGACGGCGTGGTCGAGGCGATCGAGGCCGACGGCCCGTGGTTCGCGCTCGGGGTCCAGTGGCACCCCGAGGAACTGCCCACCGGCTCACCGGTGGGCGGCGGGGTCTTCCGCGCGCTCACCCGGGCCGCCGCCACGTCAGCCCGCGTCGTCGCCCACTAGGCCCGCCGCACGCAGCCGGGACACGAGATCCTCGACGGCCGACACCGCGTCGGCCGTCGAGCTCCCCGAGACACCGACCATGCCCCAGCGGCGCGGAACGCTGGCGACGACCCGGACGGCTCTGTCCGGTCCCGTCTCGCGTTCCGCCCGAGCGGCCGTCGCCGCCAGGTCCGCCCCGGCCGTCGGGCGGTAGACCCGGGTGGCCACGTGCGCGACCGGGCCGGCCCCGGACAGCGCGTCCTGGAACGCCCGCATGTACACCGCGCCGTGCGACGACAGGTTGAGGTCGATCACCCCCTGCACGAGCCGGTCGCCGAACCGCCCGCCGATCCGCCCCACGGCGAAGTCGATGCCGCCGGTCACCAGGGTGTGCGCACACCCGGCGGCCTCCGCCTCCGGGCCGCCGAAGGCGCCGAGGATCGCGTGCAGCGCATCCGTCATGGAGGCGTACGCGTCCTCCGGGACACCGAGGGCCGCGAGGTCCTCCGCGAGCAGCGTCGCGTTGCCCTCCCAGGAGCACCCGTTCATCAGCTGGAGGGTCAGCCCAGGCGCGACCCGGCCGCCCTGGATGTGTCCGGACGGCGAGACGATGAACTCCCGCCCCGCGATCCGGCAGGTGGCGAAGTCGACGTGCGCCTCCAGCGCGTACGCGTCACCGTGCCGGTGCGCCTCGCGGGCGTGCCGGACGAGCACGGCCTCGTCCCGGAGATCCAGGCCGGTCACGATGCGGGCGCCGTCGCCCGCCTCGCAGGGCTTGAGGCATCCCCGCTCCACGCCGTACCGCTCCAGCAGCAGTCGCGCCGCCGCCCGGACCCCCTCGGCGAACTCCGCCGGGTCGTCGCCGCGCGGGACGAGGTAGCCGGGGAGGACCGGCACGGTCATGCCGAGCAGCCGGTGGGCGGAGGACAGGCGCTGCTCGCGCGCCAGCAGCTCCTCCGGCTCCAGCCCCCCGGCGCTGACGCCCAGGGCGTCCGTGACCGTGGGGTGGAGGTGGTCCTTGCGGTTCCAGACGGCCGAGACCACCGGGCCGTTCGCGTCGATCCGCAGGACGTCGAGGCCGAGCCGCTCCTTCAGCCACAAGAGGAAGACCTGCGTCTCCAGGTCGAGCGCGTAGAGCCGGACCACCGCGTCCGGGTGCGCGGCGTACCAGTCCAGCAGCGGCCGCAGCACCTCCTGGCCCGGAGTGGCCGCGACGGTCAGCAGCGCGTCGGAGAGGTAGTAGTAGTCCAGGGCGCCGACGTCCACCGAGGAGACACCCGCGCGCGCCACGGCCTCCCGCCAGGGGCCGACGCGCCCGACTGTGAGGTCCCCCTCCCGGGCCAGGGTGACCGCCCGGCTCTCCAGGTAGCCCGCGACGTCGTAGGGATTGCGCCCGGCGACGACGTCGGCCAGGTCGCCCTCGAAGCCCCGGGTGGTCCGGGTCGCCGAGTGCATGATGACGGCACGCACCTGCTCGGGCGCGGCCGGGTCCTCGGCGTACGGCAGCAGCTCCTTCGCCGCCCGGTCCGCCACCTGCGCGACGCCGTGCCCGAGGAGCAGCCGGCAGTGGTCCTCGATCTCCGCGTCGCTGAGGGTGCGCGGCCCCGTGGTGAAGCCCTGCCACGGATAGGTGACGCCGTCGGGTGCGACGACCCGCGTGCCGGCCGCGGCCGGTTCCGCGAGGCGTGTGCCGCCCGCCTCATCGGTGTTCGTGATCATTCCGCTCGGCTTCCTGTCGGCTGCCCCCCGGCCGCGGGCCGGGAGAGGGGTGGAGGGACGAGTACGCTCAAGATCTTCCGCCAGAACTCCTCCTTCGTGCCGGTGGCCGGGAACGCCTGCGCGTCGAGCACGTAGGAGCGGTCCAGGTCGTCGACGACCATGTCGAAGACCGCGTAGCGCAGACCCAGTGCGCGGGCCGCGTACAGTGCCGTCTGCCCGGCGGTGGCGCTGCGGGCCATGGGACCGTCGGCCACCGGGCGCCCCTGTTCGACCGACCGGGTGGTGACCGATCCCGCGGGTGCCCGGCGCTCCTCGATGTCGATCACGCAGCCGCTCGCCACGGTGACGCGCAGTTCCGTCTTGGCGCCCCCGACCGTCATGCCCACCTCCTGCTCGAAGACGAACCCCGTTTCGGCGCAGAGGGCGGCGAGGAAGCGCTCGTCTCCCGGCGCGACGTCGCGAAACGTCCATTGTTCACCGGTCGTGTTTCCGGGAGATTTCAACTCGCCTTCTTCGTAGGCATAGTTGGTGCGCCATCGGGTGGGGGAGAGGTGGGTGATGCCCTTGCCCATCGACCCGCACACCGCCTTGACATAGACGGACCGTCCCGACGCCAGGACGTCCAGCAACCGGCGCGGCGTGGGGCTTTCGACCCCCGGCGGCACCGGGATGCCCGCCTTCGCCAGCACCGCCCGGGTGAGCGCCTTGTCCCGGGTGCGGGCGACCGCCTCCGGCGGGTTGAGGTAGCGCAGCCCCTGCGGGGCGCCGCGCCGGAGCAGCCGGTCGGAGCCGACGAGGTACGAGGTGAGCGCCTCGGCGTAAGCCCGGGTGCCGTACGCGCCCGGCACGCGGTCCTCGATGCGCGCGTCCCAGAACTGGTGGGGGAAGAAGAGCACCACTCCGACGGGCCCCCGCAGGCCGGGGAGGCCCTTGCGCACCTCGGCGTAGGAGTGCAGCCGGACGGAGACTCCCTGCTCGGCCAGCCAGTTCCGGTGTGCGAGGAAGGGGTCGAGCTGCGAGCGCGGCCAGGCGTCGGCGACGGCGAGGAGCGTGGCCAAGGGGGGTGTGCTCACAGGACCGCCTCCTCGGCTTCCGCGCGGTCCAGGGCCCGGACCAGGCCTAACACATGGCGCGCGACCTCCTCGGCGGGCGCCGTCCCGTCCACGGCGGTGTGCGGTACGCCGGCCAGGAGCTCGGCGTAGGCGGCGTCGAGTCTCTCCAGATCGGCCATCAGCCGTTCCGGGCTCCAGTGGTCCACGGTCCAGTCCCCCCGCCGCTCGATGCGCGCGAACGCGGTCCGGGGCGGTGTGCGGACGTGCAGCAGCAGGTCGGGGCGCGGCAGGTCGTCGGCGAGGAGCCGGTACAGGTCGTCGTGCGCGGAGCGCCCCGGGGCGTAGACGTCGTACGTGGTCAGCCAGCGGTCGAAGACGAGCCAGTCGCAGGCCGCGTACCGCTTCTCCAGATAGTGGAACTGGGCCTGCGCGTCCACCAGGAACGCGCTCCGGCGCAGCGCGTCGGGTATGACGTCCTGGTAGCGCTCGCGCTGCCCGGAGGGCTCGTCGACCAGTTCGCGGAAGACGCCGGCCATCCGCGGCGACAGCCGCTCGTACCGGGCCCGGGGGCCGAGCAGCTGGACCAGGCGCCGGGCCAGGGTGGACTTTCCCGAACCGTCGATCCCCTCCACCGCGATGATCCGGCAGGGGCGGTCGGCTCCCCTCATGCGGGCACCTCGGTGTTGACCGGAAGCCCCCGGCCCGAGAGGAATTCGGGGAAGGGCAGCCGGCCGCGCACCAGGGCCGGAACGGTCTCGTTGACCGCACGCTGACCGGCGCAGGCGCCGAGGGCGTGGATGCCCTCCACGGAGGTGCGGCCCGACTCGTCGGTGAGCAGGGCGCCGTCAGGGGTCCGGGCCAGCGAGGCGACCACGGGCCCGCCCGGCAGGACGGGGGCGCTGCCCGTGGCCCAGACGACCGTGGCCGCCTCGGCCCGCCGGCTCTCCTCCCAGTACGGTTCGCCGTTGCCTATGAGGCGGCCCCGGGCGTGCCGGCAGCGCCCGCTGAGGGAGCGTGAGCCCAGAGGATTCTGGTTGGCCGAGGCTCGGTAGGACCACGTGATCACGCCGTCCCGCACGTCGAGCCTCTCGTACACCAGGTGGCGTACGCACGTCGTGTGCCAGCCCGCCCGGCCGCACTCCAGGGCCGACTTGGCGACCAGCTCGCAGGTGAGCTGGGAAGGCGCGCGCCAGCTGTACTTGTCCTGGCTCTCGGCGGGGAACATGCCGATGTAGCGGTTGCCGAGGACGACCACCTCGGCCGCCTCGGTGGCGACCAGTGAGGCCGCCTGCATCGCGGAGTTGCCCGACCCCACCACGAGGACGGTGCGGCCGGCCCAGCGCTCCGGGCACCGGGCGGCGTGTTCGCGGTGGACCACGTCGTGGGAGACGGCCCCGGCCTCCTCCCACGCGGGCGGCGGGGTGTGGGGGGCGCTGCCCGTCGCGAGGACGACCGCCTCGGCGCGCTCGTAGGTGATGCGGCCGTCGCCGCCCAGCGTGTGAAGGAGGAAGTCGCCCGGCCCGCCCTCGATCTCCAGGACGCGGGCGCTCTTGAACGCGGCGCCCGAGGCGAGCAGGCTCTCCCGGACATAGGCGTCGAACTGGGCTGCGGTGGGACGGAGTTGCCCCGGCGTGCCCAGCTGGAACGCCGCCTCGCACCGGGAGAGCCGGAGCTCGTCCGCGTAGGACTGGAGGGTGGATTCGCCGAGGAACTCCATGCCGGTGCCCCAGCGGTCGGCGATGACCAGGGTGTCCTGCGGGGGCACGTCACCCTGCCGGACCTGGACGGCCGCGGCGGACCCGCCGCCGATGACCACTTGGCGCCAACATCGGCCGGTGGCGGCGGAGCGGTGTGCGGTCAGGCCCCAGCCGAGGTCCCGGTCGTCGTGGCGACTGCGGGCGGCGGACTCCGCCGGGGTCGCGGAGTGGTGGGATGCGGGCCCGTCCGGCCCGTCCTTGGGAGCTGCGCCCTTGTTGCCCATCGTTTCCCCACTTTCGGTTCTGCATTTTGGTCCGAGTTCTTCGCCGTGCTTTATGGCGATTCGCTCAAGCGGTGAAAGCAGTGTTCTTGGTCAATGTTGCACCATGTTACGGCTACATGGACGTAGCGTAGGTATCGTAGATGCGTCTGACGGAGAAGCGAAGGGCGGCCAAAGTGAATATACCGGACATCCTGGAAGGTGTAGGCCGGTACGATTTGGATGCAGTTGCGGTATCCATCTATGAGGGTGCGGCGAAGCTATCACCTGTTTCCATTCGGGAATTGCGCGAACGGGAAGAGCTTTCCTCGGTCACCGATGAGGAGCTGGACCGGGCCGTGGAACGGCTCGTCGGGCTCCGCCTCCTCGTCCACGTCGGCGACACGCCCGGCCGGTACGCGGCGCTCCCTCCCGATCTCTCCCAGGCTCTCCTGCTGGGTGGGCCCGAACGGCAGATCACGCAGGCGTTGATGCGGGTCAACCAGGTGCGAAGGGAGCTGATGGACCTTTCGTCCGCTTACACCGAGGCGCTGTTCGACCGCATGCAGGACCAGCGTGTGGAGCCGATCCAGGACGTCCAGCAGGTCCGCGACCTGATCACCGAGCTCTCCGAGACCTGCCGTACCGAAGTGCTCACCTCCCAGCCCGGAGGCGCCCGTCCGGGGGAGCAGCTGGCGGAATCACTTGAGCGCACACGCGCCCTTCTGTCCCGCGGAGTGCGGATGCGCACGCTCTATCAGCACACCGCACAATTCAGCCAGGAAACACTGTCCTACGTGCAATGGGTCACGGGACTCGGAGCGGAAGTCCGCACCCTCGCCGACGGATTTCCTCGGCTGATCCTGTTTGACCGCAAAATCGCGCTCATCGACGCCCGGTCCGGTTCGCCGGGCGCCGTGCTGGTACGAGATCCCGGCGTCGTTGAATTCATGAGCCGATGTTTCAACTGGGCCTGGATAGCGGCGGACCCATTTCCGGACTCATATCAGCAGGACCGGGTCCGAATGATCTCCGACGAAATCAAGCAGGCCATCATCCGCTTCCTGGTGCTCGGCGAGGACGACCGCGTGATCGCCCGCCGTCTGGGCATGTCGCTGCGCAGCGTGCAGCGGCACGTCGCCGAGATCATGGCCCAGCTGGGCGCGACGAACCGGCTGCACGCGGGCTACCTCCTCGGCCGCGCGGTCGCCTGAGGCGGGCCGGCCGAACCAGCGTTCGGGACCGGCCCCGGTCCCGCTTCACCGGCGGCACCGGGGAGGGACGCCCCGCGCCGCTCCAGTCGCTGGAAGCAGAACAGCGCGGCCAGGATCACCACGCCGCCCGTCACCTGGACGAGGCCCATGCCCTCGTCCAGCATCAGCCGGCCGAGCACCGCGGCCACGACGGGCCGCAGCAGCACGGACATCGAGGCGAGCCCGGCGTCCACCACCCCCAGCGCGTACGTCATCAGCCCGTGCCCGATGAGCTGGCTGACCAGGGCGTAGGCGAAGATCAGCAGATAGCCGGACGCGGAGTGCGGCAGCGCCGGATCACTCGTGAGCGCGGTGACCGGAGCCAGCATGAGGGCGATGACCAGGGCGTTGCTGAGCATGATCAGCGTGGTCGGCACGCGCTCCCGGAGATGCTTCGTCATCAGCATGAACGTGGCGTAGAGCGCGGCGGACGCGAGCGCCAGTGTGTTGCCGAGCGCCGGCCGGTCCGTCGGCGAGGACCCGCCGGAGTCCCCGAGCACCACCATCGCGCACCCGGCCAGGGCGAGGACGGTGACACCGGCCTTGGCCGCCGGGATGCGCTGACGCAGCACCAGGCCGCTGAGCAGCAGGATGAACACGGGGGAGAGGTTCATCAGCAGCGCGGTGTTGGCGACCGAAGTGCACATCGCCGCCCACTGGTTGGCGAGCAGATCGAGACCGGCCACCAGGCTGGACACCAGCAGGAGCCCCACGTCCCGGCGCCCCACGTCGCGCAGCGCGGGCCGCGCGCCGCGCGGCACGGACATCGCGCCGACCAGCCCGGCCGCCACCACCATGCGCCACATCAGCGTGGCCGTGGGATCGACCTCGCTGAGCCGGACGAAGATCAGCGCCGAGCCCACGCCGACGGTGCTCGCCGCGAGAGCGAGGTACCCGAGCCGCTGGTGCCGGGCGGAGGCCCCGGCCGCGCTGTACACGGTCACGTGAGGTCTTCCTGCTGGGGGGCGGTCAGGGTGTTGACGGCGCAGTGGACGCTGCCGAACTGCAGGTGGTGCCCGTCGAACGGCACCGGACATATCTCGAAGCCGTGCGGGTCCAGGAGCCGGCTCACCGCCTCGCGTGCCGCCTCGGAGACGATGACCGAGCGCGTCCCGGGCACGAAGAACACATTGGCCGCGAAGGCCCCGACCTCGGCCGGGGTGAGCGGCAGGGCGACGGTGCCTGTCCGCGCCAGGCCCTCGCGCACGCTCAGCGCCGGCGAGGGCCCGCCGCTGCCCGAGTGGACCACGGCCGTCATACGCGGGTCGTCGAGCCGGTCCCGGGCGATCAGTGCGAGACCGGGCCCGAGGGAGAACCAGTGGTCGAGGTGGAACTCCCCGGGGGCGCGCACCCCGTCGCGCAGCACGAGGACCGGACGGCCGTCCTTCGCCAGGAGCGGCACGAGGCCCGCGGCGGCCTCCGGGCTGGTCCGGAAACCGCAGCCCACGACCGCCAGTTCGCCGGTGGCCGTGGCGTCCCCGCCTTCGAGAAACAGCCCCTCAGCCGGCACGTGCTCGGCCGGGCATCCCCGCGCCACGCGCAGCACCCGCTCCAGCACAGTCGTCTCGCGGACCCGGTCCCGGCGCCGGAGCCGGGCGAGGGCCACGCCGCCGCCGAGATCCACGTAATGGTCGCGCGGGAACATCAGCCCGTAGAGCGGGCGCAGCACATAGCTCTCGTACGCCGTGTCGGGGCTGATCGCCGCGATCTCCGGGTCCTCGTGCAGCTCCAGCCCGGGCTGCCGGACGACGATCTCGGCCAGGTCGGCCGCCGGCCAGCCGTGCAGGACGTCCTGGGCGGACTTCAGCCGTGCGGGCGTCGGAGCGCCGATCGCCCGGCGGGCGAGCTCCAGGAGCTCCGCGTACGGCGCCGCCTCCAGGACCCGGCGTACGGTCAGGACCTCACCGAACCGGGCGAGCGTCTCGCGCAGCGCCTCGGACTCCGAGCGGATGCGCGCGGGGTCGTGACCGCTTCCCACATCGATGAACAGCCCCATCTCGGCCGGCATCACCTCGGTGGGGTCCTGGAGCAGGAAGCGTGTCGGCGCCATCAGCGGGTTCCCGTCAGTTCGTAGTGATAGGCGGTGAGGGTGTCCTCGATGGCCCGCTCGACCGACTCCGCGGACGCGGCCCGGTAGCGGAACCGGCCGAGGATGTGCTCGTAACCGCCCTTGCCGTCGAACCGGTGGCCGGGGTCGGGCAGTTCCTCGGCGTAGAGGTGGGGAATGCGCCCCACGAGTCCGGTGCGGGAGACGAGGGTGTGGCCCACCGGCTCCGGAAGCATCAGGAAGCCGACGTGCTCGGTGGCGGCCGCCGCCGCGACCGGACCGGCGGGGCGGGCGCCGAGCAGCACGCGCACCCACTCCCGGAAGAGGTCCAGGCCGTACACCTCCTGGAGTACGAAGGGGATCTCGCCGCCGCCGACCCGCGCCCCCACTTCCAGGAACACCGGCCCCTCCTCGTGCTGGACGGCCTCCAGGTGGAACGGGCCGTCGGTGAGGCCCAGCGCGTCGAGGCAGTCGTCGGAGAAGTCCGCGAGCCGCTCGGCCGTTCCGTCCCGGTGGAGCACCGAGCCGAGCGGTTCCCCCTGGGCGAAGCCGTGGCACGTGCCGATGTAACGGGAGGCGAAGCGGCAGGTGGTCTCGCCCCGGTACCGGAGCCCGTCGATGTGCCAGATGGGCCCCGCGCAGAACTCCTCCGCCTCGTACTCCTCCGCCGGTGGGCCCAGCAGGCCGGGCGCCGGTTCCGCGCCGGCCGGGAGCACGGTCACTCCGGCGGACGCCGCGCCGGTCCGGGGCTTGACCACGACGGGGCCGGGACACGTCCGGGCGAAGGCGGCGACATCGGCGAGCGAGCGTACGGGCTCGAAGCGGGGAACCCGGAGGCCGGCCTTCGCGACGGCCTCCTTCATGACGGCCTTGTCGCGGAACCGCAGGGTGCTGTGGATGTCCGGCCCCGGGGCGGCGAACGCCTCACGCACGGCGGCGGCGGTCAGCAGGTCGAACTCCGACATGGCCAGCACCGCGTCGAACGCGCCCGCCGCGCGGTGGCACCGTCCGGCGGCCCGCAGCACCGTCTCCGTGCCGGTGAGCGAGTCGACCACCTCGACATGACCGCGTGAGTGCGCGGGGATCATGGGCACGTGGCCGGAGACCGTCACGTACGAGACCGTGTGCGCCCGGTGGTCGACGTAGCGGGCGTAGTCCGCGAACGCGTCGCTGTAGCGGTTGAGGATCAGTATGTGCATGTCAGGGGTTCCAGGTTCTGCGTGAGGACGCCGTCGGCGTCGGACAGCCGGGCGTCCAGGGCCGCCCGGTCCGGAGCCCGGAAGAGCGCATGGCCGTAGCGCTGGCGGAAATCGGTGGCGGGGCGGAGCACAGTGCCGGGCGCGCAGCCGACGACCGCCTCCACGCAGCCGGGAATCGACTCCAGCCGCTGCCGCAGGAGACGCGGGTCGGTGAGCCGCGCGGGCCGGGGCACGGTCAGAAACCGCACCCCGGCCACGCCGCGCGCCGGGCCCCGCGCGGGCACCGGCCGTCCCGCCAGGCAACCGACCATCGCCCGGGGCAGGTCGAAGCCGTACACCTCGTCGACGAGCCGGTGGATGCGGTCGCCGCCGAGCCGCGCGCCGACCTCGATGACCACGGGGCCCCGGGCGGTGAGGCGGGCTTCCAGATGGAAGGCGCCCGCCGTCAGCCGCAGTGCGGTGACCGCGTCCACGGCCACCGCCTCCAGGGCGGCCCGCCCGGCCGCCGGGAGCCCCGCTTCGACGATGTGTCCCACCTCGACGAAATGGGGCACGGGGCCGAGCTGCTTCTCCGTGACGGCGACGACCACGGGGCCGTCCGGGGTGACCAGGCCCTCGACACTGAACTCCGGTCCGTCCAGGTACGGTTCGAGCAGCAGGCGGGAGCCGATCATCCGGCCCAGGTCCTCGACCGGGCCCAGGGCCAGATCCTCGGCGAGCAGCCCGCGCAGAGCGGCCGGTCCGTCGACGCGGCGGACCCGCAGGCTCCCCGACCCGTTCACCGGTTTGAGCACGGCGGGGAACCCGGTCCGGGCGGCCAGGGCGTCGAGCCCGGCCGGGGTCAGCTCGTCGAGATCGAAGACGACCCCGCCGGCGGCCGGAACCCCGGCGGCCGCCAGGGCCCGCTCCATGCGGTGCTTGTCCGTGAGCACCGCGGCCGCCTCCGGCGCGGGCCCGGGCAGCCCCAGCTCCGCCGCCACCTCGGCGGCGGCGGGCACCTGGTAGTCGAATCCCGGTGCCACACCGGCGACTTCCCGGTCCGTCGCGAAGGCGAGTGCCGCCTTCACGAAGGCCGCCGGGTCCCCGTCGACCTGCTCGGCGGTGACACCCCGGACCCGCGTCGAGGGAGGCAACTCCGCGACGGGGCGGCTGGTGAGGACATGCACCGAGAGCCCCAGTGACAACGCTGCCGGGACGAGGCTCATGCCGGCGGACTCGGGTTCGAGGACTAGAAACACACCAGGTGACACGGGATTCCCTCGCTGTCGCTCGACGTCTTGACGGTGTCCTGCGCCCTGACGGAGTCCTACGCCTTGACGGTGTCCTCGTACAGCTCCGTGAAGTAGAGCCGGATGAGATCGACGAAGTTGCACAGCAGCCGTTCCGCCGAGGCGAAGTCGCCCCAGCCCCGGATGGCGCGTTCGACCGTGGACCACATGAGGTCGTCGTGGTCGTGGGACTCGTCGTACTCGATGTGCGCCTGCGAACCCTTCACCATCTCGGCGCCGAGTTCGGCGGCGGCCTTCCGGGTGATGACCGGGTTGTACTGGTCGGAATACCATTCCACGAACCAGTTCCACACCGCCGTCGGCAGAGGGCCCTGCTCATTGATGGCGAAGTACAGATATCCCATCAGGTAGTCGGTGGAGCGGAACGGGCGCATGGCGTCCACCTGTTCCTTCTCGATTCCGAACCGCTTCAGGTCCCGAAGGAACATTCCCTCGTGATTGTTCTCCTCGGCCAGGTACTGGGCGAGTGTGGCGGCGAGCCGGTGGTCCTTCGACCCGATCTTGTACAGACCGTAGGCGTCCACCTCGTTGTTGAGGCGGATGCGCAGCACGGTCTCGATGAGATGACGCTCGTAGTACTCGCGGTCGAACCACGTGCCTGCGTGGAACTCCCTGGCCTGCGGGGCCTTACGGAAGAGCTCTTCCATCTGTTCCGCTGCGAGCTTTTCCAGTTGTTGGCGCGACATCGGTGCTCCCTGGTTGGTTCACGCGGGTGTGGCGGCCCGCCGCTGCGGTTTCTCACCGGCTTGACACGGCCGCGAGCACGGCGACGGGATCGGACGTGTGAGTGCGCGGTGCGACCCGGCGCCGAGGGGCGGATCACGCCTTCGTGCGAAGGGGAACGGCCCGTGCTGAATGCGGTCTTGCGCCGGCGGACACGGCGTCAACGGCGACGCGTGCCAGTAAGGATGAATGAACGCTTCCTGTACGCCGGTGAAACGTAGGAGACGTCCAGCGGAGTGTCAACAGGACGCCCACCGCACGAGACACGGAGCATCGCGCCGTCCTGAAACAGCCGGTCGGGGAAGTCATATGCCCCCGAAGATTCACCTTCGGTCCCTTTTCTTCCTGTCGTCTGCACGCAACGACGCATCGCGCCACCCTCGAAACGTGGATTCCGTCCCGACGGTGCGTGAGGATCTTTCGGAGGTAAGCGAGTTGGGGGAGGAGCCGGGGTGGCGCGTTTCGCCGTTGTTTCCGATCTGCACGGGAATCGTGAAAACTTCCTGGCGATTCGGGAGAGGGTCGCAGGACGTGTCGACACGGTGTTCCTCACAGGCGACTACCTCGATGCGAAAGTGTCCAAAAAAGACCTCCATCTCGATGTGAACTGGTCGCTGGAGGAGGCGACGGACCACGACCCGTCGCTGTGGCAGACGCTCTCCACATGCGCACGCGTGCGCGGCAATCAGGAGGAACGCATCACCACGATCCTGCGCCGCCGGCGCCTCCCCGTCCTCCTGGACGCACTCCTGGCCGCGCCGGCCGAGTGGGCGACGCCCGTCACCCGGTTCGTCCACGGGCACCGCTTCACCTGGTCCAGACAGGGCGAGGACCTGAGCCACCCCCTCCTCGACGCCCCGCCCGACCGGCCCGTCCTCATCCACGGGCACAACCACCGCAGGCTCCTCACCACCGGCATCGGCCGGCACGGACACGACCCGCTACGCGTGGAGCCGGTGACCGGACGCGTCTACGAACTGCCCGCGGAAGGGGCCTGCCTGGTGAACGCGGGCGCCGCTCGCGACCCGGAGGCGCACTGGGTGCTCTACGACGAGGAAGCCCGCACGGTCACGTTCGAAACCGCCCGTCCGACAGGAGCGCGCTGATGGAGAAGCAGAACAGCCCCAGGCCGAGGGTCCTGGTGATCGCCGGACGGGCCGGCAAGCTCAAGGCCGCCGCGGACGCCGGCTTCGAGGTCGTCTACGTCCAGCACACGGCGCTCTTCGCCGACCACCACCGCGCGGCCTCGCACGAGGCGCTCCTCCTCGACTACACCCGCCCCGAGCGCCTGCTCCCCGTCGCCGCCGGCCTGCACGCGGCGGACCCCTTCGCGCTCGTCGCCTCCTTCACCGACCCGGGGCTCGAACCGGCCGGCCTCCTCACCGACCACCTGGGCCTGCCCGGCAACCCCGCGCACGTCTCCGCGCTGCTCAGGGACAAGTACGCACTCCGCACCCGGCTGGCCGAAGCGGGCGTCGAGTCGCACCCCTGCGCCCTCGTCCGCACCGCCGGCGAACTGCGGGACTTCGCGGACCGCCACGGCTACCCGCTCGTCCTCAAGCCCCAGGACGGCACGGGCAGCGAGAACGTGCGGCGCGTCGAATCCGCCGATGACGCGGAGAGCCTCTTCGAGGACCGGACCGCCGGCGAACCGCCGCTGCTGGCCGAGCGGTTCCTGACCGGCCACGAGATCAGCGTCGAAACGGTGTCCCAGCACGGGCGGCACACGGTCCTGGCCCTCACCGAGAAGTTCATCGACGAGAACTTCGTGGAGCGCGGCCACGTGGTGCCCGCCCGCGTCGGCCCCGAGCACCGGCCCGCCGTCGAGAAGCTGGTCGCGGGCCTGCTGGACGCCGCCGGGCTGGCCGAGGGCTGCGCCCACACCGAAGTGATGCTCACCGGGACCGGACCGGTGACCATCGAGTCCCACAACCGTATGGGCGGCGACCGCATCTACGAACTCGTACGCCTCTCCCACGGCACCGACCTGGAACGCCTCGGCTACACCCTGCCCCTGGACATCGACCCGCTGCCCGAACCGCCCGTCCCCGCGCGGGCCGCCGCGATCTGGTTCGTCCACGCCGAACCGGGCCGCGTCGTCGGCATCGAGGGCGTCGGCCCGGTGTCGGAGGCCGCCGGCGTGCACGAGGTCGTCCTGCACGTCGGGGCGGGGGACGAGGTCCGGCCCGTGCGCTCCAGCGCGGACCGCGTCGGCCATGTCATCGCCACGGCCGACGACCCCTCCACCGCCGTGGAGCGCGCCCGCGCCGCCGCCGCGTCGGTCCGTGTGATCACCGAGCCAGCCGAGGACAAGGCGCCCGCCCGATGAGCGGCCTCCCCGGCGGCGGCGAGGACACCGTCACCCACGTCATGGCCGGCTTCGGGGCGGCGCTCCTGCCCGACCTGGACCGCTGCCTGCCCCCGCGCACCCTCCTCGTCGTCGAGGAGCCCGACGTCATCGCGGCCCGCGACCTCGACCGACGCGCCGCCGCGCACCCCTGCGTGGCCCGCGTCGTGCGGGCGCCCATCCACGACGAACACGACCTGTCCGCCGTGCTCTCGGCGGTCGCCCGGCCGCCACACGTCCGCGCCGTCCTGCCCGGGGTCGAGTACGGGGTCTCCGCCGCCGCCCACCTCGCCGCCCACTGGGGGCTGCCCGGGGCGGGGACGGGGGCGGCCCGTGTGCTCCGGGACAAGGCGCTGCTGCGGGAGGCCTGCGAACGGGCCGGAGTGCCGCAGCCGCGCTGGCAGCGGGCCGTCCGCGCCGACGACGTACGCGCCTTCCGCGACCGGGAGGGCGGATCGTGCGTCCTGAAGCCCGCGAACCGGCAGGGCAGCCTGGGGGTTCAGCTCCTCGGCCCCGGCGACGACCCCGACGCGGCGTGGCTCCACACGGTCGGCGCCGACGAGCCCCGGCTGCGGGCGAGGCGCCCGCTGCCCGCGTCCTTCCTGGTCGAGGAGCTGGTCGACGGCCCCGAGATCAGTGCGGAGTGCGTGGTCCTCGACGGCCGGGTGCTGTTCCGCAACCTGACCGGCAAGGCCGTGCGCCCCGGCCGGCACCCCGTCGAGATGGGGCACCACGTCCCGGCGGTCGTGCCGCCCGGCGTCCCGGAGCGGGTCGCCGCGGCGATGGACCGGCTGGTGGCCGCCACCGGATTCCGTACGGGGGTGCTGCACGCCGAATGGCTGCTGAGGGACGGCCGGTCGCCCGTGCTCGTCGAGTGCGCCGGACGCGTCCCGGGCGACTGCATCCACGAACTCATCGACCTGGCCCACGGAGGCTCGCTCGTCGCCGACCTCCTCACCGTCCTGTCGGGTTCGTCCGACGTGCCCGTCCGGCAGCCCCGCCGCCACGTCGCCATCCGCTTCCTGAACTGTCCGCCCGGCAGGGTCCTCGCGGTGGACGGTGTGGACGAGGCCGAGGAGCCGGAGGGCGTCGTGAAGGTCCACATAGCCGTGGCCCCCGGTGCGGAGTCGGCCACCGTGGCCGACTCCCACGCCCGCGCCGGCTATGTCCTGGTCACCGGCGAGGACGCCGGCCGCACCGCACAGCTGCTCGACGCGGCGGCCGGCCGCGTCCGCTTCACCGTCGGCCCCGCCCGGGACGTACCGCGCGGGGCGGAGAGGGCGTCGGTATGAGCGAGCACGTGCTCGTCGTCGGCAGCGGCCGGGACCTCCCCGGCCGGGTGCGCGAGGCCGCGCCCGGCAACCGCACCTCGGTGATCTGCCGTCTGGAATACCTCGCCCGGCTGCGCGAACGCGACGCGCACAGCCGCGTCATCGCCGTCCGGCACGACGCGCCCGGAACCGAATGGGTGGCGCTCGCCGCCGCGGCCCACGCCGTGGACCCCTTCACCCGCATCGCCACCTTCGGCGAGCGCGACCAGGACCGGTGCGCCGAGATCGGGCGCGCCCTCGGACTGGCCACGCACCACCCGCGCACGGTGACCCTCGTCCACGACAAGGCAGCCATGCGCGCACGGCTGCGGGAGACCGGCACCGACCCGACACCCTCGGCCGCGGTGACCGGCCCGGAGGAACTGCGCGCGTTCGTGGACGCGCACGGAGTGCCATGCGTCGTGAAGCCGGCGCACGGCTCGGCCAGCGTCGGCGTCGCCGTGCTGCGTACCACCGACGACGCCGCGCTGACCGCCGCCCTCGCCCGCGCCGGCGGGGACTTCTACGGCCTGTCCGGGACCGGGGTCGTCGTCGAACGCTTCCACGAGGGACCGCAGTTCAGCGTCGAGGGGTTCTCCGAGGACGGCGAGCACGTGTGCGTGGCGATCACCCGCAAGTACTCCGACCCGGTCCGCTTCGTGGAGCTGGGCCACGCGGTCCCCGCCCCGCTCCCCGCCCGGACCCGGGAGGACATCCACCGCTACGTCGGCGAGGTGCTCGACGCGCTCGGTGTCACCTTCGGGGCCACGCACACCGAGATCGTCCTCACCGACGAGGGGCCACGCGTGATCGAGACCCATCTGCGCATGGGCGGTGACGAGATTCCGGCGCTTGTGCGGACCGCCACCGGAGTCCACCTGCCCGACCTCGTCGCCCGGCAGGCCGCGGGCGAGCGCGTGCTCCCGGACCTCCGCAAGGAACTCGCCTCCGGAGGGACGACGGCCGGGGCCGCGATCCGGTATGCCCCGGCCCCGGTCGCCGGGGTGCTGACCGAGGTGGAGGGCGTCGAGCGGGCCCGTCGGGTGCCCGGGGTCGAGGAAGTCGTCGTCGAGGCCGAACCGGGCACGGTATGCGCCGGTCTCGAATCCTCCGACGAGCGGCTCGCCCACGTCCGGGCGGCGGGCCCGAGCGCCGAGCGGGCGATGGAGACCGCGCGGACCGCCCTCGGCGCGCTCGCCTTCCACATCAGGACCACCCCGCCGACCGAGGAGGCAGTGTGACGCACCCGGCCCAGAACCCACCCCGGGACCGGGGCCCGGCGGCCGCCGCCGCATCCCGGGACCGGGGCCCGGCGGCCGCCGCCGCGGGGGAACTCGCCGCCGAGATGCGCCGCCGCGCCCCCCGGGGCGTGCGGCCCTCCTCCGGCGCCGTCCAGTCCTGGCACCGCGTGAGCGGGCGCTTCGCCGAAGGGGCGGTACGCGATCTCAGCGTCCAGCAGGGCGAGGCGACCGCCGCCCGCTACCTGGGCGCGGACGGTCTGATCCACCGCGCCGTACCCGGCTTCGACCCGCGCGCGGCACGGCTCGACCGGTTCCCGGACGTGGGACGTGCCACCGGGCCCGCCACCGAACCGCCGCGCTGGCTGGAGATCGGCGCGGTCGTCTCCTCGCTGGGCCGTCTTGAGGAGGCGGCCCGCTCCCTCGACCCCGAAGTGGCCCAGGTCGTCATCGACTTCGAGCTGAGCGACCAGGAGACGGCGCTCGTGAGCGGCGCGGACACGGCGCCGCCGCGGACGGACCACCGGCTGCTCAGCTACCTCTCCGTGCGGGTGGTCGCACGCCGGGGCGAACGGGTGGCCACCGGCTTCTACACCCCGGGCGTCAGCGGCCGGCTGGACCGGATCGACATGGAAGCCTGCGGGGCGGAGGTGGCGCGCCGCGCCGTCGCGGGCCTGGACGCCCGGCCCGCCCCCGTGGGCCGGATGCCCGTCGTCGTCGCGGGCGGCCGGGGGATGGTGCTCCTGCACGAGGCGTGCTGCCACCCCCTGGAGGGGGACGAGGTCGCGCGCGGCTCCGTGTACGCCGGACAGATCGGCGAGCGGATCGCCTCCCCCCTGGTCCAGGTGCGGGACGACTCGACCGTGCCCGGCGCGGTCGGCTCGTACCGCTGCGACGACGAGGGGACCGAGGCCCGGTCCACGACGGTCATCGAGGAGGGGCGGCTCACCGCCTATCTGACCGACCACGACTCGGCGGCCCGGCTGGGCACCGCGCCCAGCGGGAACGGCCGGTGCACGACCGTCCAGCAGCCGCCCCTGCCCCGCATGACCAACACCTGTCTGGCGGCGGGCACCAGCAGCGTCGACGAGATCATCGCCGACACCCCGTTCGGCATCTACGCCGAGCACGTCGGCGGCGGCGAAGTCATCGAGGCCACCGGTGAGTTCACCTTCCGGGTCACCAATGGATGGCTGATCGAGAACGGCCGGATCACCGACCCGGTCCGGGAGACCACCATCGCGGGCCTCGGCACCGAGGTGCTGCGGGACATCGACGCGGTGGCCGACGACGTGACCGTGGGCGCGGCCAAGTGCGGCAAGTTCGGGCAGTGGGTGCCCGTGGGCGTCATCGGACCCACCCTGCGTGTGCGGTCCCTGCTCGTAGGAGGTACGCAGTGAGCGACGGCATCGGCGCGCTGATCGAGGCGGCGGGCCGACAGGGGGCCGACTGCGAGGTGTGGACCGCGCGCAGGCAGACCGAGGAGGCCGTCTGCCGCGCGGGTGCCGTCGAACGGCGCAGCGATGTCGCCTCGGGCGTCACCGCCGTGACCGTGTGGCGGGATGGCGGCGAGGGTTACGCCGTACGGGCGGTGCCGGACTCCGACGATCCCTGGCTGGTGCGCGCCGCGCTGGAAGCCGCCGCCGCCCTCCCGGGCAGGCGCCCCCCTCGGCTCGCCCCCGTCGCACCGCCGGTCCCCGGCGCGCCGACGACGGAGGCGGCCACGGCCCCGGCGCTGGACGAGAAGACGATCCGCGCCGTGAGCGACCTCAGCACGTCCGGCCCCGGACTGGACATCGAGCTCAGGGCGCGGGCGGAGCGCTCCGCGATCCGCATCGGACGGCCCGCCCTGGAGCCGCGCGGCTACCGCACGGGCCTCTTCCAGCTCCAGGCGCGCGTCACCGCCACGGGCGACGGGACCGGCTTCGTGTCCCACCAGCTCCACGGCAGGACGGCCCAGGAGGTCCTCGGCCGGGCGGCCGACGCGGACCTGCCGGAGATATGCGCTCTGGCGGCCGCGCTCGCAGGTCCGCCCGCGCCGGTGCTGGAGTACGACGACGTCCTGCTCACCGGCTGGGTGACCGTGAAGCTGCTGTCCCTCGTCCTCCCGGCCTTCCAGCGGGACACGGTCGTGGAAGGCAGATCCCCGCTGGCCGGGAGACTGGGCGAGCCGGTCTGCGCCGAAGGCGTCGACCTCATCGACGACCCCGGCTCCCCGGACAACCCCCTCGCCGCCCCCTGGGACGACGAGGGCACCCCCACCCGGGCGGTGGAGCTCGTCGGTGACGGCAGGCTGCGGGCCTTCCTCGGCCACCGCAACAGCGTCCGGGCCGCCGGAGAGGGACAGGCGGGCTCCGGCTGGCGCGGCGCGGCGGGGGAGATGCCCCGGGTCCAGCCCAGCCACCTCACCCTGCGCGCCGGGCGGGCCCTCGGCAGCGCCCCCCGCACCGGGCGCCGGCTGCTGCGCGTGGTCCAGGCGAACGGGGTGCACACCTCCAACGGCATCACCGGGGACTTCTCGATCGGAGCCAACGCCCTCCTCGAAGACCCGGACGGCACCCGTCACAACGCCGGGAACGTCACGGTGGCGGGCAACGTCTTCGACCTGCTGCGCCGGATCGAGGGCCACGACGGGACGGTCCGCACCACCCGTTCCCACACGTCCTTCGTCAACTGCCCCGGCCTGTGGGCCGGTGGCCTCACCATCGGGCGGTGAGCGTCACGGACCGCTCGGAACGCGTCACCGGGCTGCCGGAGTTCCGGCTGCTGTGGTCCTCGCAGAGCCTCAGTGTGCTCGGCACCTCCGTCAGCCGCACCGCGATCCCGCTGATCGCGGCCACCGCCCTGGCGGCCTCGCCGTTTCAGATGGGAATGCTCCAAGCCGCTCTGGGGCTCTCCTACTTGGTGCTCGGCCTGCCCGCCGGAGCCTGGATCGACCGGATGCGGCGCCGCCCCGTCCTGATCGTGTGCGACCTCGGCCGTGCTCTGCTCATGGTGACCCTGGCGTGCGCCGCGCTCCTGGACCGGCTCACCTTCCCGCTGCTCCTCGGGGTGGCGCTGCTGCTGGGGGCGGCCCGGACGTTCTACGAGGTCGCCTACCAGGCGTACATCCCCGCCGTCGTCGGGCGCGACCGGCTCGTCGAAGGCAACTCCCGCCTGGAGAGCACCAATTCGGCCTCCCAGATGGCGGGACCGGCCCTCGCGGGCGCCCTCGCGCAAGCGGGCGCGGCGGCCGCGGTATCCGTACAGGCGGTGAGCTATGCGGCCTCGTTGCTCCTGATGCGGCGCATTCGCAAGCCGGAGGCGGTGCCGGTGCGCGGCCCGGCGGCGAACATGCGTGAGGAGATCAAGGGCGGCCTCTCGTTCGTGCTCACCCACCCCCTGATCCGCCCGGTCGTCGGCTCGGCCGCCACCTACAACTTCTTCTACGCGGTCCAGGCACCGCTGGTGCTGCTGCTGCTCGTCCACGAGGTGGGGCTGTCCGAGGCCGGGGCGGGGGTGCTCATGGCGGTCGGCGGCGTCGGGGGCGTGCTCGGGGCCGCCTCGGCGGGCAGGCTTGCCCGACGCCTGGGCCAGGTCCGGGTGATTCGCCTCGCCTATCTGATGGCCATCCCGACCGTGCTCCTCATCCCGCTCGCCGGGCCGTCCTGGCGCATGCTGTTCTTCGCCGTGCCCTGGTTCACCGCCGCGTACGGCCTGGTGGTCTACAACGTCGCGCAGGTCAGCTTCCGGCAGGCGCTGTGCCCGGACCACCTGCTGGGCCGGATGAACGCCAGCGTCCGGTTCCTGATCTGGGGGATCATCCCGGTCGGCGGTGTGGCCGGGGGCGCGCTGGGCGAGTGGGCCGGGGTGCGCGGCGCGCTCCTGATCGCGGGGGTGGGCATGACCAGTGGAGCGCTGTGGCTCCTCAGCTCGCGGCTGCGCCGGCTCCGCGACATCCCCGAGCAGACCGGGCCGCCCGCGAACCGGGGCTGACCGCCCCCGCCCCGCTCACCACACCCCGTCGGGCCCGGCCGCCCCCTCCGTGGACTCGCGCAGGACCAGGCGATGCGCCACCACCCGGTCCTGCGGGCACTCCGCCGCCCGGCTGCCGGTGGCGTCCGGGCGGGTGGCCTCCTCGATGCGGCGCAGCAGCAGGTCCACCGCGACCCGGGCCACCGCCTCCTTGTCCGGGGCGACCGTGCTCAGCGACGGCACGCTGAAGCGGCCGCCCTCCACATCGTCGAAGCCGATCACCGCCACGTCCTCGGGCACCCGTGCCCCGTAACCGTGCAGCGCGCGCAGCGCACCCAGCGCCAGTTGGTCGTTCAGGCAGAGCAGGGCGTCCGGCCGGGCGCCGGCGGCCAGCACCCGGCGGACCGCTTCGGCGCCGTCGCTCATGTGGAACGCCGCCACGGGGAGCAGCGACGCCGGGTCGTACGGTAGGCCCGCCCCGGACAGCGCGAGGCGGAAGCCGCGGGTGCGGGCCTGGGCCGTACCGACGCAGCCGTCGTCCCGGCCGCCCACTGTGAGGATGCGGCGGCGGCCCAGGGCGAGCAGGTGCTCGGTGGCCTCGCGGGCCGCGCGTTCGTTGTCGATCGCCACATGGTCCGCGCCCTCGTTGAGCAGCTCGCCGAGCAGGACGGTCGGCGGCGGTCCGGTGTGGGCGCGCAGGTCGTCCGGCGCGAGGGCGAGCGGGCTGAGGATGACGCCGTCCACGAAGTCCGAGCCGAAACCGGCGAGGGCGGCCCTCTCGCGCTCGCGGTCGCCGCCCGACTGGTGGATCAGCACGGTCAGGGAGCGCTTTTCGGCCTCCCGGACGACGTACTGGGCGAGTTCCGCGAAGTACGGGACGTCGAGTTCGGGCACGACCAGGGCGATGATCCCGGTGCGTCCGCTGCGCAGATGGCGGCCGGCGAGATTGATGCGGTACCCGAGGTGGTCGATGGCCTCCTGCACCACGCGGCGCGTCCGTTCGGACACGTGCACATAGTCGTTGAGCACGTTGGACACCGTTTTCTCCGACACCCCCGCGTGCCGTGCGACGTCCTTGATCCTCGGTCGTGCCACCCGTGACTCCCCACCCTCGGTACCGGCCGAGTCTATGCCGTACCCCACGGCGGTCCCGGACCGATGGGCGGTGCATCGGGCACAGGTGATGACCCAGCTCTTTACAGCCAATGTACATCGATGTAAAAACAGGGCACCGCTCCGGGAGACCGGCGCGGAACACCCCCGATGTGCGCGGGCGGCCGACGGCTGCCGTGCCGATGGCGCCTGCCCTCGGCCGGGCACGTCGTCCGGCCGTCGAAAGGTCAGTGATGAACTCTGCACCTCCCGCCCGAGGGCTGCCCGGAGCCTGGGACCCCGGCCGCCCGCCCGCCATCGGGCGCCGCAAGCTGCTGCGTTACGGGACGGCCGGGGCGGCCGCGCTCCTCGCGGCGGGCCCGCTCACCGGCTGCGCCTCGCCGGCCAGTGCGGGCGGGGCGTCCGCGCTGAAGGTCTGGGACCTCTTCCAGGGCGGCGACGGCATGCTCATGGACGAGATGATCGCCGCCGTCTCGAAGGGCTCCGACGGCTTCGACGTGGACCGCACGATCCTGGACTGGGGCCCGTCGTACTACACGAAGCTCGCCATGTCGGCGGCGGGCGGCCGTGCCTCCGACGTCGCCGTGCTGCACCTGTCACGGCTGGCCGGATACGCCCCCGGCGGTCTGCTCGACCCGCTCGACCTGGACGTCCTCGCCGAATTCGGCGTGAGCGAGAAGGACTTCGCGCCCGCCGTCTGGAAGCGCGCCCAGCACCAGGGCACCGTCTACGCGATCCCGCTGGACGTCCACCCCTTCATCGTCTTCTACGACAAGGACGCCGCCGACAAGGCCGGACTGCTCGACTCCTCCGGCCACCTGGCGCCGATGGGCTCGCCGGAGGCGTTCCTGGACGCCGGCAAGAAGCTCGCCGAGGTCACCGGCAAGTCCGGCGTGCTCTTCGGCCATGTCACCGACACCGCCCAGAGCTGGCGCCAGTTCGCCGCACTGTACGCCCAGACCGGGGCGTCCTTCACGCTGCCAGACGGCGGGCCGCCGAAGATCGACATCGATGCCGCGGTGAAGGTCGTCACCTTCATGAAGCAGCTCTTCGACGGGCGCACCAACCCCAACAACCTCGACTACAACGGTGCGATGGCCGCCTTCATGGACGGCCGCGGCGGCATGATCATGGCGGGGGAGTGGGAGCTGCCCACCTTCCGCAAGTCCGGCATCAAGCACCTGGGCGCCGCCCCCTTCCCCCAGGTCTTCGCGCGCCCGGCCGTCTACGCCGACTCGCACAGCTTCGTCCTGCCGCACCAGGACGATCCCGACCCGGCCCGCCGCCGCCAGGCTCACCGGTACATCGCCGAGATCGTCAAACAGAGCCTGACCTGGGCGAGCGCCGGCCACATCCCCGCCTATCTGCCGGTGCAGGCCCGCCCCGAGTACGCGAAGCTCGACCCCCAGTCGTCCTACGCGGCCGCCGGCGAGATCGCCGTGCTCGACCCGCCGAACTGGTTCGCCGGAGCCGGCGGCAACTTCCAGAACCGCATGTGCCAGCCGCTCCAGTCGGCGCTGCTGGGCAACACCTCCGCCGAGAGCGCGGTACGGCAGATGGTCCGTGAAGCGGACACGCTGCTGCGCCAGCCCAACCCGGTCGCCTGACGACAGCCGAAGGAGCCGCATCGTGACCACCACCGCGCCCGCCGGAGCGTCGGCGCCCCCGCAGCCACCCTCCGCGACACCGGCCGCGCCCCGGCGCCGCCGCTCGCTGACCCGGGGCGGCGGGCTGTTCGTCCTGCCGTTCCTGATCGTGTTCGCGCTCTTCCTGGTCTGGCCGATCGTCCAAGGCCTCTGGATGAGCCTCACCGACGCCTCGCTCAGCCTGCGCGGCACCGAGTTCGTCGGATTCGCCAACTACTCCGAGGCGTTCGGGGACCCGGACGTCTGGAGCAGCCTCGGCAACACCGTCCTCTTCACCGTCATCTCGTGCGTACCGCTCGTCCTGGTCGCCCTCGGCATGGCACTGCTCGTGCACAGCGGACTGGCCGGCCAATGGGTCTGGCGGCTGGCCTACTTCGCCCCGTACCTGCTGCCGGTCACCGTGGTCACGCTCATCTGGACGTGGCTCTACCAGCCCGACATCGGCCTCGGTAACCAGCTGCTGACCTCGCTGGGCATGGAGCCCGTCGGCTGGCTCTCCGACGAGTCGGTGGCGATGTGGTCGGTCGCCGCCCTCACCGTCTGGTGGACCGTCGGCTTCAACTTCCTGCTCTACCTGGCCGCCCTCCAGTCCCTGCCCACCACGTACGACGAGGCCGCCGCGCTCGACGGCGCGGGCGCCTGGCGGCGGCTGTGGTCGGTCACCCTGCCGCAGCTGCGCCACACCACGGTGCTGGTCGCGATGCTCCAAGTCCTCGCGTCCCTCAAGGTGTTCGACCAGATCTACATCCTCACCAAGGGCGGCCCCAACGGCTCGACCCGCCCGATCCTGGAGTACGTCTACGACGTCGGGTTCACCGGATACCGGCTGGGCTACGCCTCCGCGGTCAGCTACATCTTCTTCGCGATCGTCATCGTGGTTTCCGTCATGCAACTCCGCTTCTTCCGTCAGGAGGGCTGACCGTGTCCGCCATCTCCACCCCCGTGCGCCGCCCGCGCCGGCCGCGCGAGGAGTCCGGCTCGCCCCTGCTGCTCGGCCACGGACGACTGCCCCGGGCGCTCGCCGGGACCGCGCTGACCGTGCTCGCCGTCGCGTGGCTGCTGCCCTTCGTATGGGCGATAGCCACCTCGCTGCAGAGCGAGCAGGACGTGATGAAGTCGGGCCTCTCGCCGTTCAAGGGCGCGTTCACACTCTCCGCCTACCGGCAGATTCTGGAGCGCGGCAACGTACCGACCTGGGCGTTCAACAGCCTGCTCATCTCCGTGCTCGTCACCCTGCTCACCACGGCCGTCTCCACGCTCGCCGCGTACGGATTCTCGCGCGGCACCTTCCGCGGCCGCCGGACCCTGCTCGCGGTCACCGTCGGCGCGATCATGGTCCCGCCGCAGCTGCTGATCGTCCCGCTCTTCAAGCAGATGACGATGTTCCACCTGGTCGACACCTATGCGGCGGTCATCCTGCCGCAGGTGGTGGCGCCCATGATGGTCTTCATCCTGAAGCGCTTCTTCGACGCGATCCCCCGCGAACTGGAGGACGCCGCCCGCATCGACGGCGCCTCCGAACTGCGGGTCTTCACCTCCATCGTGCTTCCGCTGTCCCGCCCGATCGTCGCCGCCGTCGCGATCTTCGTGTTCATCGGCGCGTGGAACAACTTCATGTGGCCCTTCGTCGTCACCAACGACCCGGACCTCATGACGCTCCCGGTCGGCCTCGCCACCGTCAAGGACGCGTACGGCATCCAGTACGCCCAGTCCATGGCATCGGCCCTGCTGGCCGCGCTGCCGCTGATCGTGATGTTCCTGCTCTTCCAGCGGCGCATCGTCAACTCCGTCGCCACCACCGGCCTCGGCGGCGGCTGACCCCCACCGACCGTCCCTGCCCCGGCCCCGGTCTCCCGGCCGGCCGCCACCACGAACCACCTGGAGTACCCGTGCACAACCCCTCCGTCCCCCGTCCGGAGTACCCGCGCCCGCAGTTCGTACGGCGCGACTGGCTCAACCTCAACGGGACCTGGCAGTTCGAGACCGACCAGGGGGACAGCGGTCTCGAACGCGGGCTCCTCGAACGCGACCTGACCGGTGAGATCCTCGTACCTTTCGCCCCCGAGTCCGAGCTCTCCGGCGTCGGCGACACCGACTTCCTGGAGGCCGTCTGGTACCGGCGCCGTTTCACCCCGCCCGCCGAGTGGGCCGGCCGCCGGGTGCTGCTGCACTTCGGCGCCGTCGACCACGACACCACCGTCTGGGTGGACGGCACCGAAGTCGTACGCCACCGTGGCGGGTTCACCCCCTTCACCGCCGACCTCGGCGAACTCACCCCGGCCGGACGCGAGGTGGAGATCACCGTCCGCGCCCGCGACCCGAAGTCCGGCCCCCAGGCCCGCGGCAAGCAGGCCATCCAGTACGCCAACCACGACTGCAACTACACCCGTACGACGGGGATCTGGCAGACCGTCTGGGCCGAGCCGGTCCCCCACGCCCATCTCCGCCGCCCCCGCATCACCCCCGACCTGGCGGCCGGCGCGTTCCACCTCGAACTGCCCCTGTCCGCCAACCTCCCCGGCCACCGCGTGCGCGCCGTCCTCAGCGACGGCACCGGCGAGGTCTGCCGCGCCGAGGCCCGCGCCGACCTCGACCTGGCCCCCCGCCTCCACCTCGCCGTCCCGGAGGACCGGCGCCGCGAGTGGAGCCCCGAGGACCCCCACCTGTACGGGCTGCGCCTCGAACTCCTGGGCCCCGACGGCGAATCCACCGACACGGTCGAGAGCTACGCCGGTCTGCGCGCCGTCTCCATCCGGGGCAAGGCCGTCCAACTCAACGGCCGCCCCCGCTTCCAGCGCCTCGTGCTCGACCAGGGCTGGTACCGGGACGGGCTGATGACCGCCCCCACCGACGAGGCCCTGGTCCGCGACATCGAGCTGGCCATGGAGGCCGGCTTCAACGGGGCCCGGCTGCACCAGAAGGTCTTCGAGGAGCGCTTCCTCCACCACGCCGACCGGCTCGGCTACCTGGTGTGGGGCGAGTTCGGCGACTGGGGCTGCGAGGTCGGCGGCTCCTCCGGCGACAACCAGCGGCCCGACGCCTCCTTCGTCGCCCAGTGGCTCGAAGCGGTCGAGCGCGACTACTCCCACCCCTCGATCGTCGGCTGGTGCCCGCTCAACGAGACGTACCAGAAGCTCCACGACCGGATCACCCAGCTCGACGACGTGACCCGCGCGATGTTCCTCGCCACCAAGGCGATGGACACCTCCCGCCCGGTGATCGACGCCTCCGGCTACTCCCACCGGGTTCTGGAGACCGACATCTACGACTCCCACACCTACGAGCAGGACCCGGCCGCCTTCCGGCAGCTGGTTTCCGGGCTCGCCAAGGGGGAGCCGTTCGTCAACGCGTACGAGAACGGCGCCGCGTACTCGCAGCCGTACCGGGGACAGCCGTACTTCGTCAGCGAGTTCGGCGGGATCTGGTGGGACCCGGAGGCCGCGGCCGAGCAGTCGGGCAGCGACCGTACGGTCTCCTGGGGCTACGGCGACCGGGTGCGCACCGAGGACGAGTTCCACGAGCGGTTCGCCGGTCTGACCGGTGCGCTGCTGGCGGACCCGGACATGTTCGGCTACTGCTACACCCAGCTGACCGACGTCTTCCAGGAGCAGAACGGCGTCTACCGCTTCGACCGGGGCACCAAGCTGGACATCGCCCGCATCCGGGAGGCCCAGCTGCGGCCCGCCGCGATCGAGGAGCCGGACGCCGGCTGACGGTGACACACGCGGATGCCCGCCCCCTCCTCGCCGGAGGGGGCGGGCATCCGCGGGTTTCAGACCCGTTCGAGCCGCCAGAGCTGCGGCTGCTGGCCGTTGCACGTCCACTGCTGGACGTTGGCCCCCGCCGTGCGGGAGCCCTGCGAGACGTCCAGGCACTGCCCGGAGGACTTCACGACGAGGCGGTAGTAGCCCCGCCCCGCGTTCTGGAGCCGCCAGTCCTGGGCGGTCGCGGCGTTGCAGTACCACTGACGTACGTTGGCGCCGGGCGTGGCGGAGCCGTTCTCCACGTCCAGGCAGAAGCCGCTGTTGACGCCGGTCAGCGTGAACGCGTCGCCGTGCGCCCGCAGCGTCCACGCCTGCGGCCCGAGGCCGTTGCACGTCCACTGCTGTACGTTGCCGCCCGCGACCCGTGAGTCGGCGGCGACGTCCAGGCACTGGCCGCTGTTGGCGTTGACCAGCCGGTACCGCGCACCGTCCGCCACCCCGGCCGCGTCACCGCTGCCGGTGAGCGGACCGGTGGCCACGTACGGGCGGCAGACGTCGCCGTCCCAGTCCGTCGCGATCTCCAGCACGGTGCGCCCGTCGGCCGAGGGCAGCAGCGGTGAGCTGTAGTTCGGGCAGTAGGTGGCGGTCGGTGCCGCGACCTTCACCGGGGCCTCGATCTCGTACCACGGGCCGGTGCCGTTCTCCGTGTTGGCGAGGATCGTGCGGCCGCTGTCGGCGGCGGGCGTGCCGTCGCGGTTCAGGAGCTGCTGGCCGATCAGGAGGAGCCGGCCGTTGGCCCCGCCGCCCGGCGCGGGCGCCCAGGCGATGGTGGGCGCGGCCCGGAAGTACTTGCCGTCCACGGTCTCCGGGCGGTAGCCGAGCGAGGCGGGGTCGCCCCAGTTCCAGCCGTCCGCCGAGGTCCGGTAGTGCACGACGCACTGGTACTGGCCGCCCGGATTGCAGATCTCGTAGCTCATGAAGTACGTGCCGTTCGGCAGCCGGCGCACCATGGGCATCCCCGGCCGGTCCGGTTCCCAGGAGCTGGCGACCGTGTTGCGGCGGTCCTGCCAGGTGACCCCGTCGTAACTGCGGGCGGCCGCGAGCTTCTGGTTGTGCGCGGGGTCCGTCTCGTCCGCGTAGTGGCAGACGAGCGCCCCGTCGGCGGCGACGGAGAACTCCGGCTCCCACAGCCCGCCCGTGCCGTTCGCCGTGGCGCAGGTGGAGAGGTACGACCAGGTGCGGCCCACGTCGTTGCTCCGCCAGACGCGCAGCGCCATCCGCCGGTTCTGCTCGTCCGCACCGGACGAGGCGGACCACAACAGGGTGCCGGGCGCCAACGAGCCCACCTGGCGCGGAAGTTCGAACAGGGTGGAGCAGCACAGGCCCTGGCCGCCCGACGACTCCGGGTCGGCCACGCCGCCCACCTGGCGGAAGGTGGCCCCGCCGTCGGTGCTCTCGTGGATGGCACCGATGCCGTTGTTGCCGTTGAAACTGACGACGCTCGCGAGCACCCGGCCGTTGGCGGCGCCGCTGTGCTCCAGCCGGATCGCCCTCGGATAGAGGCCGGTCCCGCTGCCCAGCGGGGTGCCGTTGGCGGCGGCGACGGCGGGCGCGGAGGGGGAGGCGGCGGGCGCGGCCGAGGCCGGGGCGAAGGACAGGCCGAGGGCGGCGGCCAGGACCGGGGCGACGGCGCGCGCCGCCCAGCGGGCGAGGCGGCCGGTCGGCGCGGGGGAGGGGTGGGGTGCGGGTCTGGGTGGTCGGCGCAAGGAGAGCACGGGCGTCCTTCCTCGGGGCACGGAGGCGTGGGGGGTGGCCGAGTGGGGCTGCTGACGGCGAAACAGTAGGGCCGGATGTACATCGATGTAAACAGGCCGTACAGCTTCCGCTTCAATGGTCGCCCGGGTGACTCAGGGTGCCGTCAGCGTCATCTCGAAGGAGTACCGCGATGCCCGGTACAGATGGCGGCCGTACTCCACCGGGCGGCCCCCGTCTCCCAGCACCGTGCGTTCCACGGTGAGCAGGGTGCCGCCACGCCCCTCCGCGAGGAGCCTGGCCTCGGCCGCCGTGGCCCGGCGGGCGCCGATGGTCTGCTCGGCGGAGCGCAGCGCGATGCCGGAGCGCCGGAGCAGCTGGTAGAGCCCGTGCGTGGCCAGGTCCTCCTCGGTGAGGTCCGCGATGCCCATCGGCAGGTGGTTCTCCAGGACGGCCATCGGCTCGTCGTCCGCGTACCGGAGCCGGCGCAGCTCGACGGTGTCCATGCCCGGTTCGAGCTGGAGGGCGGCGGCGATCCGGCCCTCGGCGGGGCGGACGCGCAGGGACAGGACCTCGGTGCGCGGGCGGCGGTCCTCGCGTTGCAGGTCCTCGTACAGGCTGGTCAGTTCCACCTGTCGGCGGACCCGGTTGTTGACGATCCGCGTGCCCACCCCGCGCTTGCGCGACAGCAGTCCCTTGTCCACCAGATGCTGCATCGCCTGACGCATCGTCGGGCGCGAGAGGCCGAAGCGGTCCGCCAGTGCGATCTCGTTCTCCAGCCGGGCACCGGGCGCCAACGTGCCCGATTCGATGAGGTGTTGGAGCTGCTGCGCGAACTGGAAGTACAGCGGAACGGGGCTGGACCGGTCGATGGTGATCAGCCTGGTGAGCGGTTCCATGCCGGGCTCCTCGGAACGTCGTGCCACGTACTCAGTATGCCGTAAACCCGCGTGCAGCTCAGTACGTATATATGTCAGTACAAATGCTTGACCGGGTGCGATCGGCGACGATACAAAGACGAAGATCAGGAGCGTCGGCCAGCCGGCCCCCATCCGCCCCGGAGGCACCGCGCATGCGCATCGGACTCATCGGAACGGGCCGCATCGGCGCGTTCCACGCCGCCACCCTCGCCGCCCTGCCCGCCGTCGACCGCCTCGTCCTGCACGACGCCGTCGAGCAGCAGGCCCGCGAGCTGGCCGGGAAGCTGGGCGCCGACTGGGCGGGCGACCTGGACGCGCTGCTCGGCTCCGGCCTGGACGGGGTCGTGATCGCCGCCCCCACCGCCGTCCACGACACGCTGATCCGCGCGGCGGTCGCCGCCGGGGTCCCCGTCTTCTGCGAGAAGCCGGTCGCTGCCACCCTCGAAGCCACCCATGCCCTGCTGGCCGCCACCGCCGGTTCCGGCGTCCCGTTCCAGGTCGGCTTCCAGCGCCGGTTCGACGCCGGCTACACCGCCCTGCGGGACGCGGCCGCCGCCGGGGAGCTGGGCTGGCTGCACACCGTACGGGCGTGCACCGCCGATCCGGCGCCCCCGCCGACCGGATACCTGCCGCTGTCCGGCGGTATCTTCCGGGACTGCGCCGTGCACGACTTCGACAGCGTCCGCTGGGTCACCGGCCGGGAGGTCGTGGAGGTCGGCGCCACCGGGGCCAACCGGGGCGACGGCTCCTTCGCGGCGGCCGGAGACGTCGACACCGCCGTCACCGTCCTCACACTGGACGACGGCACCCTCGTCAGCTGCACCGCCACCCGCTACAACGGCGCCGGATACGACGCGCGCATGGAGCTCGCCGGCTCGCGGGCCACGCTGGCCACCGGATACGGCGACCGCGCACCCCTGCGGACCACCGCCGACGCGACGCCGTCCGGCACCGCCCCGTACGACGGATTCCTCAGCCGCTTCCACGACGCGTACGTCGCCGAGATGGCGGCCTTCACCGAGGTCGCGGCCGGCCTGCGGCCCAGCCCCTGCACCGGGGCCGACGCCCTGGCCGCACTGCTGATCGCGGAGGCCGCCGACCGCTCGCGGCGCACGGGGCGGCCGGTGCGCGTCGAGGGGTGAGGGCGAACGGTCGGACCGGGTGAGTGCTCGAATGAACGTACGGCTACCATATGAGCGCCGCCTAGCTCGAAAGATAAACCTGTGACTGTCAATGACGACGCGTTCACCAACTGGAAAAACCGCGAGGAGATCGCGGAATCGATGATTCCGATCATCGGGAAGCTGCACCGCGAGCGGGATGTCACCGTCCTCCTGCACAGCCGCTCGCTGGTGAACAAATCGGTGGTGAGCATCCTCAAGACCCACCGATTCGCCCGGCAGATCGACGGCGCGGAGCTCTCGGTCACCGAGACCCTGCCCTTCCTCCAGGCCCTCACCACCCTCGACCTGGGCCCCTCCCAGATCGACATCGGCATGCTGGCCGCCACCCACAAGGCCGACGACCGCGGCCTCAGCGCGGCGGAGTTCACCGCGGAGGCCGTCGCCGGCGCCACCGGGGACAACAAGATCGAGCGCCGCGAGGCGCGCGACGTCGTCCTCTACGGCTTCGGCCGCATCGGCCGTCTGCTCGCCCGGCTGCTCATCGAGAAGGCGGGCTCCGGCAACGGCCTGCGGCTGCGCGCCATCGTGGTCCGCAAGGGAGCGGGCCAGGACATCGTCAAGCGCGCCTCGCTGCTGCGCCGCGACTCCATCCACGGCCAGTTCCAGGGCACGATCACCGTGGACGAGGCCAACAACCGGATCGTCGCCAACGGCAACGAGATCCAGGTCATCTACTCGGACGACCCGACCTCCGTCGACTACACCGCCTACGGCATCGACGACGCCATCCTCATCGACAACACCGGCAGGTGGCGCGACCGCGAGGGCCTCTCCCAGCACCTGCGCCCGGGCATCGCCAAGGTCGTGCTGACCGCCCCCGGCAAGGGCGACGTCCTCAACGTCGTGCACGGCGTCAACCACGACATGATCAAGCCGGACGAGCAGATCATCTCCTGCGCCTCCTGCACCACCAACGCGATCGTGCCGCCGCTGAAGGCGATGGCCGACGAGTACGGCGTGCTGCGCGGACACGTGGAGACCATCCACTCGTTCACCAACGACCAGAACCTGCTGGACAACTACCACGGCTCCGACCGCCGCGGCCGCTCCGCACCGCTCAACATGGTCATCACCGAGACGGGCGCCGCCTCCGCCGTCGCGAAGGCGCTCCCCGACCTGGAGGCGACGATCACGGGCAGCTCGATCCGCGTCCCCGTGCCGGACGTCTCGATCGCCATCCTCAGCCTGAAGCTGGGCCGCGAAACCACCCGCACCGAGGTCCTCGACCACCTCCGCGAGGTGTCGCTGACCTCCCCGCTGAAGCGGCAGATCGACTTCACGACCGCCCCCGACGCGGTGTCGAGCGACTTCATCGGCTCGCGCCACGCCTCCATCGTGGACGCGGGACCCACCCAGGTCGACGGCGACAACGCGATCCTCTACCTCTGGTACGACAACGAGTTCGGCTACTCGTGCCAGGTCATCCGGGTCGTGCAGTACGTCTCCGGCGTCGAGTACCCGACCTTCCCGGTCCCGGTCGCCTGACCCCGGCCCGTACGACGACAGGTCCCGCCCGCCGCGAAGGCGGGCGGGACCTTTCCGTCAGCCGGTCCCGGAGACCGTGACGGCGGGCGCGGGCGCGTACCCCGTGGCCCGGGTGGTGAACGTGCCCCGGCCCTGCGTACGGCTCCGCAGCCGCGTCGCGTAACCGAACAGCTCGGCCAGCGGCACCGTCGCCGTGACCACCGCCGCACCGCCCCGCGTGGTGGAGCCGGAGACCCGGCCGCGCCGGGCGGCCAGGTCGCCGAGCACCCCGCCGACCGCGTCACCGGGCACGGTGACCGTCACCTCGACCACCGGTTCCAGCAGCACCATCGCGCTAGCCCGCAGGGCCTCCCGCAGCGCGAACCGCCCCGCCGTGCGGAACGCCATCTCCGAGGAGTCCTTGGGATGCGTGGCGCCATCGGTCAGCGTCACGCGCACCCCGGTCACCGGATGCCCGCCGAGCGGCCCCTCGTTCAGCGCGTCCCGGCAGCCGGCCTCGACCGCCCGCACGTACTCCTGCGGCACCCGGCCGCCGACGACCGCCGAACCGAACGCGAACTCCGCCGCCTCCTCGCCGCCAGTGGCTTCCAGCGGTTCGACGTCGATGACGACATGCGCGAACTGCCCGGCCCCGCCGTCCTGTTTGACGTGCCGGTAGACCAGCCCGGACACCCCGCGCACCAGCGTCTCCCGGTGCGCGACCTGCGGCCGGCCGACCCGGACGTCCAGACCGTGGTCGCGGCGGACCTTCTCCGCGGCCACCTCCAGATGGAGCTCGCCCATGCCCGAGAGAACGGTCTGACCGGTCTCGGGGTCAGTCCGCACCACCAGCGACGGGTCCTCCTCGGCCAGCCGGACCAGCGCGGCCATCAGCCGCTCGGTGTCCGTGCTCAGCCGCGCCTCCACCGCCACGGACACGACCGGGTCGGCCACCGTGGGCGGTTCCAGGACCAGCGGGGCACCCGGCGCGCACAGCGTGGCACCGGGGCGGACGGCCTTCGGACCGATGACCGCGACGATGTCCCCGGCCACCGCCGCGTCCACGTCCACATGCCGGTCCGCCTGGACCCGCAGGATGCGCCCGACGCGCTCCCCGCGCCGGGTGGTCGCGTCCAGCACCGTCTCCCCCTTCCGGATCGTTCCCGAGTACACGCGCAGATAGGTCAGCCGGCCCGTCGCGGTGGCGTTCACCTTGAACGCCAGCGCGGCGAAAGGCCCTTGGGGATCGGCCGCCCGCTCCTGCACCGCCCCGTCGAGCACGCCCCGTACCGGTGGCACATCGAGCGGCGATGGCAGATACGCGACGACCGCCTCCAGCAACGGTTCGACGCCGCGGTTCCGGTACGCCGAACCGCACAGCACCACGACCCCCTCACCGGTCCGCGTGAGATCCCGCAGCGCCCCGGCCAGCGTCTCCTCCGAGAGCTCGGAGCGTACGCAGAACTCCTCCAGCGCCGCCGGATGCAGCTCCGCCACCGCCTCCTCCAGGAGCCGTCTGCGCCGGGCCGCCTCCTCGCGCAGCCCCTCGGGCACCTCGCCCTCCTCGTACGCGTCGGCACCGTCCGCCCACACCAGGGCGCGCATGCGCACCAGGTCGACGACGCCGCGGAAGGCGTCCTCCGCCCCGATGGGCAGCTGCACCACGAGCGGGACGGTGTGCAGCCGGTCCCGGATCGAGGCGACGGCGCCGTCCAGGTCGGCGCCGGCCCGGTCCAGCTTGTTGACGAAGGCGATGCGCGGCACGGAATGCCGGTCCGCCTGGTGCCACACCGACTCGCTCTGCGGCTCCACCCCGGCGACCGCGTCGAACACCGCGATCGCACCGTCGAGCACCCGCAGCGCACGCTCGACCTCGTCGGCGAAGTCGACGTGCCCCGGGGTGTCGATGAGGTTGATCCGGTGACCGTCCCAGGTGCAGCTGACGGCCGCGGCGAAGATGGTGATGCCCCGGTCGCGCTCCTGGGAGTCGAAGTCCGTGATGGTCGTGCCGTCGTGGACCTCACCGCGCTTGTGGGTGGTGCCGGTGGTGTAGAGGATCCGCTCCGTCACGGTGGTCTTGCCGGCGTCGACATGGGCGAGGATGCCCAGGTTGCGGACGGTGGTGAGAGCGGTGACGGGGGAGAGGTGCTGGTGGGTACGCACGGCCGGTGGCCTTTCGGGATGATCCGGAAGAAGACGGCGCGATACCCCCGGACGAAGCGGCCCGGATGCGGGCCTGCGGGGCCCACTGACATGACTGGACGTCAGAAGCCGTGCGGGTCCCGGGTGTTCGTCACGGGGTCCGGGGCCGGCCGCGCAGCCGGCTCCGGGCGGCGCGAGACACCAGGATCACCTCGAACCGCGACGGGGGGACGACGGCGGCGGTGCGGTAACGCACGGCGGTCTCCCCTCAACGGTCACGGCGGACGCGCCGGCGGAGGCCCGGCGCGCGGTGTGGGGCGAGTCTAGGGAAGGCGGGGTGCGCGGGGGAACCGGTTTTTCGGCCGGGTGAGTCCCGGACCCGGCGGCCGGCAGGCGCTACGGCACCGGCGCAGGGCGTTCCGCCCGCAGCCGCGCCACTCGGCGGGCGACGGACCCACGCCCCGGCCGCCCCGCGTGATCAGGGCGTTCACCGGGGTGTGCGGGTCCAGGGCCATCGTGCGCGCGAAGAGCACGCCGATCACGAGCGGGGCGAGCGAGAGGGCCAGAGTGGTGCCGGCGCTGGTGACGTGGCGCACGCGCAGGCGCTTCGGGTCGGGAGCCATGACCCCATTTCAGCGGCGGCGCACCGGCCCGGGATCGGGGGACGTACTCAGACCGCACGGCCCGGATACTCAGCCGGGCCGTGCGGTGCGCCCCGCCGGGCGCTCAGGCGTTGGTGCCGGAGCCCCCGCCGGACGCCGCCTTGATGCCCTTGGTGATCTTGTCCAGGACGGACAGCGAAGGCGCCTTGCTGTTGATGTCGAAGCCGGAGCGGATCACCACCAGCATGTCCTTGGCCAGCGGGGACGGGAAGACCAGCGACTCGACGTACCCGTCGTCCCCGTTCTTCGTCACCACCTTCCAGCGCACCCGGTAGCCCTGCTGCCCGGCCACCGTGACCGCCTCGGACTTCAGCTCCTCGTGCGAGGTGATGCCGCCGTAGATCTTCTCGCCGTAGGACTCGTTGGCGTTGGTCTCGATGTCCTTCTCGGCGGTGGCCTTCGCCGTCTTGGTGGTCAGCTTCAGCGCCTCGGCCGGGGCGGAGAACACCCCGCCGCGCACGCACTTCTGCTCGGTGTCACCGGGGCAGGCGTAGGACCCGGTGGTCACTCCCGCGCCCATGCCCGACTCGCCCTTCCAGCCGTCGGGGACCGGGATGCTGATGCCGCTGGCCAGGTCCGTCGCGTAACCGTCCTCGATCTCCGGCCCGCCCTGCTCCGGCGCCTCGCTGCTGCCGCCGCCGTTGCCGCCGCCGCGCTCGTCGCCGTTGCCGCCACCGCCCGGGCCGCCGCCGCGCTGTCTGTCGGGTCCGGGGGTGGGGGAGGCGGACGGTGCGGTGGCGGTGGTGTCGCTCTTGCCGTCCGAGTCGTCCGTCAGCAGATAGACACCGCCCCCGATGGCGGCGAGGACCACCACGGCGGCGGTGATGCCCGCCCCCACGCGTATGCGCCGGCTGCGGACGGCCGCCGGGGGTACGCGCAGATGGTCGGTCCACTGGGTGCCGTCCCACCAGCGCTCGTGGCGGGGGCCAAATCCTGAATACCCGGGGTCTGGATGCCAGCCGGGCGGGCTCGTCTGGGTCACGCCCGACACGTTAACCGGACTGCCTGAGAATCCTATGAACTGGGTGGGTGATCCCTGCCTGGCGGCCACCCGTATCCGCCGTCTTCCTTGGTCTAGACATGTGGAGGGGGTGTCGCTAGCATCCGCCGACGAGGCGTGGCGGACCCGCCTGACCGCGCCCAGAAGTGAGGGCCCCATGGAAGCGACCGCCCCCGACCGTCGTTTCGCCGAGGACTACCGCCTCGCCCGGGAGATACCGCGCGACGGGCTGACCGCGTGGCGCGCCGCCGTCGCCGCCGAGGTGGAACTCGCACCGGGCGCCACCGTTCTGGACGTGGGCGCGGGCACCGGTTTCTTCGCCTCCGCCTTCGCCGACTGGTTCGGCGTCCGGGTCCTGGCCGTGGAACCGGCCGCCGCCATGCGGGCGCTGATCCCCCGGAGCGAGCTGATCGAGGCGCTGGACGGGCGGGCCGAGGCGCTGCCGGTGCCGGACGGCTGCGCGGACGCGGCCTGGCTGGGCTCGGTCGTCCACCACATCGGCGATCTCCCCGCCGCCGCCCGGGAGTTGCGCAGGGCCCTGAAGCCCGGCGCCCCCGTGCTCATCCGCAACTCGTTCCCCGGCCGGTGCGCACGGGACCTGCGGGTGCGCTTCTTCCCCGGCGCCGAACGCATCGTGGACGGCTACCCCACGGTGGAGCAGACGTGCGCCGCGTTCGCCGGGGCCGGCTTCACCCGCGTCGCCCTGCACGCCGTGCCGCAGGAGAGCGCGCCGAGCCTCGCCGCGTTCGCCGACCGGATCAGACGGGACACCGACGCGAAGCTGCGGAACCTGGGCGACGACGAGTTCGAGCGCGGGATGCGCCGGCTTCGTACGGCGGCGGAACAGGAGCCGGACCGCCCCGCCGTGAGTTGGATGGACCTGCTGGTCCTGGCCTGACCGCGCGCCCCGCCGACGTAAGGTCGGTCCGTATGAAGCTCAGCGACGAGGAAGGGCGGGCCGTACGGGCCGCCATGGCGGGCGAACTGCGGCTGCTCGACCCGGCGGTACGGGCCTCGCCCGAGGCGGTCACGGAACTGCTGGACCCGGAGTTCACCGAGTTCGGCGCGTCCGGACGCCGCTACGACCGCGCCTCCATCCTCGCCGTCACCTCCGCCGTCGAGGACGACGACCCCGGCCCGGACGTCTCCGAGTTGTCCGGCACCCTGCTCGCCCCGGATCTGGTCCACCTGACATACGTCACCGAGCGGAACGGCTTTTTGGTCAGGCGCAGTTCGCTGTGGCGCAGGACCGGTGAGCAGTGGCGGATGTACTTCCACCAGGGCACTCCGGCCGGCCCGGCGGGGACCGCCCGCGAATATCCGGCGGACAGCCCCGGGGGCGCTGCATAAGCTCACCCGATGACACCTTCGCGCTATCCCTCCAAGCCCCGGCCCGGCGACCGCGTCGCCGTACTCTCGCCCTCGTCCGGACTGCCCGGCATCCTCCCGCTGCCGTACGAACTCGGCCTGCGCAGGCTCCGCGAGGACTTCGGCCTGGAGCCGGTGGAGTATCCCTGCACCCGGAAGATGGGCTCCACCCCGCAGGAGCGCGCCGCCGACCTGCACGCCGCGTTCGCCGACCCGGAGATCAAGGCCGTCATAGCCAGCATCGGCGGCGACGACCAGATCACCGTGCTGCCTCATCTCGACCGCGCACTGCTGCGGGCCAACCCCAAGCCGTTCTTCGGCTACAGCGACAACACCAACCTGCTGGTGTTCCTCGACAGCCTGGGCATCGTCGGCTACCACGGCGGCACGGTCATGGTCGAGCTCGGCCGGCCCGGCGCGCTCCACCCGCAGACGGCCGAGTCCCTGCGGGCCGCGCTCTTCACCCACGGTGAGTACGAGCTGACGCCCGCGAAGGAGACCGGCAGCACCAACCGGGACTGGAGGGACCCGCACACCTTCGAGCAGGAGCCCGAGCTGCTCCCCGCCGACGGCTGGACCTGGCACCACGCGGACCGGGTGGTCGAAGGCGCGAGCTGGGGCGGCAACCTGGAGATCCTGGCCTGGATGCTGATGGCCGACCGGGAGATCCTGCCCCCGGAGGATTACGAGGGCCGGGTGCTGTTCCTCGAAACCTCCGAGGAACTGCCCAGCGCCGACGAGGTGTACCGCATCCTGCGCAACATGGGGGAGCGGGGACTGCTGCGGCGCTTCCCCGCCCTGCTGATGGGGCGCGCCAAGAACTGGTCCTTCGACCGGCCGCTCGACGCGGAAGCCGGTGCGGTGTACCGCCGGGAGCAGCGGGACGCGGTGCTGCGCGCGCTCGCGGAGTACGCCCCCGACACCATGGCCGTCTTCGACGTGGACTGCGGCCACACGGACCCGCAGGTGATCATCCCGTTCGGCGGGAAGGTCCGGGTGGACGGGGTGGCCCGGCGGATCGTCGTGACGTACTGACAGGGCGGCCACCGGTCTGTGGTCCGACCACATACCGTGTGTGACATAGTGGGATGTTCCGACCGGAACAGAGGATGGCCCATGCCCGTCGACTGGGAGCCCGTAAGGCAGTCGCGCACACACGAGCTGGTGCTCCAGAGCATCGAGCAGCGGGTGTTCGCCGGCGATCTGAAGGCCGGTGACCGCCTGCCGCCCGAACGGGAACTCGCTCCCGTCCTCGGGGTGAGCCGGTCGGCGCTCCGCGAGGCGCTGCGGGTGCTGGAGACCATCGGCGTGCTGGTCGCCCAGCCGGGCCGGGGGCCCGACGCGGGCGCCCGCATCGTCCGCAATCCCGACGACGCGCTCGGCCGGCTGCTCCGGCTCCACTTCGCCCTCGGCAGCTACAGCCTCGGGGACATGCTGGAGGCCCGGGTCGTGCTGGAGCGGTCCGGTTTTGAGGCGGCCGCGCTGCACGCCGCGAAGGCTGATCTGGTCGAGGCCGAGGAGCTGGTCGTGCGCATGGGCGCGCCGGACATCGGGGTGCCCGAGTTCAACGACCTGGACACCCGGTTCCACGTCCGGATCGCCCGGAGCTCCGGCAACGCGCTGACCTCGACGCTCACCTCCGCCGTCCGCGAGTCCGTCCGGCCGCTGATCCTGCGCGCGCTGGAGGCGGAGCCCGACTGGCCGGCCACCGCCGCCGCGCTCAACGCGGACCACGCCGAGCTGCTGCGGCTGGTCCGCGCGGGCGACGGGGGGCGGGCCGCGGACCTGGTCGAGACCCACATCAGGGGGCTGCACGGGACCCTCGTGGACGATCCGGTCACCGACGCCTGACCCGTACGCCGAAGAGCCGCCGCGCCGACGCCCGAATCCGGGGGTCCGCGCGGCGGCTCTTTCGTTGTGCGCGGGCCTTCGTACTCCTGAGGATCGAGCGTAGTATGGTCGGACCATAAGCCGGACGCGCGGCGCCCGCCCACCCAGAGCCATGATCGGGAGACCCATGCGCATCGGACTCTTCGCCACCTGTCTGGGAGACACGCTCTTCCCCGAGGCGGTGAAATCCACCGCGGTGCTGCTGGCCCGCCTGGGCCACGAGGTGGTGTTCCCGCCGGGCCAGACCTGCTGCGGCCAGATGCACGTCAACACCGGCTACCAGCGCGAGCCCGTCCCGCTGGTCCGCAACTTCGCCGCCCAGTTCGGCGACGCCTCCATCGACGCCGTCGTCATGCCGTCGGGCTCCTGCGCCGGATCGGTCCGCCACCAGCACGAGCTCGTCGCCGAGCGGTACGGGGACGCGGCGCTGCGCGCGGGTGTCGCCACGGTCAAGGCGAAGACGTACGAGCTGTCCGAACTCCTGGTGGACGTGCTGGGCGTGACCGATGTCGGCGCGTACTTCCCGCACCGGGTCACGTACCACCCCACCTGCCACTCGCTGCGCATGCTCAGGGTCGGCGACAAACCGCTGCGGCTGCTGCGCGCCGTCGACGCGATCGACCTGGTCGAGCTGGGCGAGGCCGACACCTGCTGCGGGTTCGGCGGCACCTTCGCCGTGAAGAACGCCGACACCTCGACCGCGATGCTCCAGGACAAGATGCGCCATGTCACCGCCACCGGAGCCGACGTGTGCACCGCCGGCGACTCCTCCTGCCTGATGCACATCGGCGGCGGGCTCTCCCGTATCAAATCCGGAACGAAGACCCTGCACCTCGCCCAGATCCTCTCCTCCACCCGCACCTCGCCGCACGTCCTGACGGAGGCCGCCCGATGAGCGCGACGTTTCTCGGCATGCCCGCGACCCCGCCCCGCTCCCCGTACGGCACGGGTCATCTGCGCGGCGACCGGAAGTTCCCCGACGCCGCCCACGACGAGCTGCGCAACGAGCAACTGCGCCGCAACCTCGGCCGCGCCACCCACACCATCCGCGCCAAACGCCTGAACGTCACCGGCGAACTGCCCGACTGGGAGGAGCTGCGCGACGCCGGGTCGGCCATCAAGACCGACACCATGAACCGGCTCCCCGAACTCCTGGAGGAGCTGGAACGCAACGTCACCGCACGCGGCGGCACCGTCCACTGGGCACGCGACGGCGTCGAGGCCAACGAGATCGTCGCCCGGCTGGTCCAGGAGACGGGCAGCGACGAGGTCATCAAGGTCAAGTCGATGGCCACCCAGGAGATCGGCCTCAACGAACACCTCGAATCCCTCGGCATCACCGCGCACGAGACCGACCTCGCCGAACTCATCGTCCAACTCGCCCACGACAAGCCCTCGCACATCCTGGTCCCCGCCATCCACCGCAACCGGGACGAGATCCGGCAGATCTTCCTCAAGGAGATCCCCGGCGTCGACCCGGCCCTGGACAACGTCCCCGCCCACCTGGCGGCCGCCGCCCGCGCCTATCTGCGCGAGAAGTTCATGACCACCACGGTGGCCGTCTCCGGGGCCAACTTCGGGATCGCCGAGACCGGCACCCTCTCCGTCGTCGAGTCCGAGGGCAACGGCCGCATGTGCCTGACCCTCCCCGACACACTGATCACCGTCATGGGCATCGAGAAGGTCCTCCCGCGCTACCAGGACCTGGAGGTCTTCCTCCAGCTCCTGCCGCGCTCCTCCACGGGCGAGCGGATGAACCCGTACACCTCGATGTGGACCGGCGTCACCCCCGGCGACGGACCGCAGACCTTCCACCTGGTGCTCCTCGACAACGGCCGCACCGCCGCCCTCGCGGACCGCATCGGCCGCGAGGCGCTGAACTGCATCCGCTGCTCGGCCTGCCTCAACGTCTGCCCGGTGTACGAACGGGCCGGCGGGCACGCCTACGGCTCGACCTACCCCGGGCCCATCGGGGCCGTACTCACCCCGCAGCTCGCCGGGATGCACGCAGCCAAGGACGACCCCAACAGCTCGCTGCCGTACGCCTCCAGCCTCTGCGGGGCCTGCTTCGACGCCTGTCCCGTCAAGATCGACATCCCCTCGCTGCTGGTCGAACTGCGCCACCAGCACACCGAGCAGACCGGCACCACCGCCGAGAAGCTCGCCATGAAGGCGGCCGGAGCTGTGATGAGCCGGCCCAAGGTGTACACCGCCGCCCAGAAGGCGTCGCGCCTCGGCCGTGCCCTGGCCCGGGACGGCAAGCTCCCGGCGCTGCCGCCCCCGCTCAACGGCTGGAGCGACAGCCGCGACACCCCCGCCCCGCCGAAGCAGACCTTCCGCGCCTGGCTGGCCTCGGCCGAGGGCGAGGCCGCGATGCGCGAGGCGTCCGCCGAGCACACCCGTACCCAGCAACAGGAGGACGGCGCATGACGACCGCCCGTGACACCGTGCTCGGCCGCGTACGGGACGCACTCGCCCTCGCACCCGCCCGTGAGACACCCGCCCGTGAGACACCCGTCCCGCGCGCCTACCGCACCGGACGCACCCTCCCCGACGACGAACGCCTCGCCCTCTTCACCGACCGGCTGGTCGACTACAAGGCGCAGGTCCACCCCTGCACCGCCGACCGGACCGCCGAGGTGATCGCCGAGGTGCTGCGGGACCGGGGCGCCGCGCGCATCGGAGTGCCCCCGGGGCTCGACTCCGGGTGGCTGGCCGCCTACGACGGCGAGGTCCGGCAGGATTCCGCGGACATCCCGGCCCCGCGCCTGGACGCCCTCGACGGGGTCGTCACCGCGTCCGCCGTCAGCTGCGCCGAGACCGGCACCATCTTCCTGGACGGCTCGCCCGACCAGGGGCGACGGGCGCTGTCCCTCGTCCCCGACCTCCATGTGTGCGTGGTCGACCTGTCGACCGTGGAGGCGGGCGTGCCGGAGGCGGTGGCCCGGCTGGTGCCGGAGCGCCCGACCACGTTGATCAGCGGACCCTCGGCCACCTCCGACATCGAGCTGGAGCGGGTCGAGGGCGTCCACGGCCCACGCACCCTCGCGGTCGTGATTCGCACAGACGTTTAGGTGATCATGCCGGGCGGGATTACGCTCTCTGCCTGGCATGGACACTCTTACCCTCTGGCAACTGGCGGCACTGGCCGCGGCGTCCGCACTCGTCGGCTTCTCCAAGACGGCCGTCAGCGGCGCCAACACGATCAGCCTCGCGGTCTTCGCGGCGGTGCTCCCCGCCCGCGAATCCACCGGGGTGCTGCTCCCGATCCTGATCGCCGGCGATGTGCTCGCCGTCCTCGTCTACCGGCGCCACGCGCACTGGCCGACCCTGCTGCGGCTCTTCCCGGCCGTCGCGGCCGGTGTGGTGGCGGGCACGCTGTTCATGATGTGGGCCGACGACGCCACCGTGCGGACCTCGATCGGCGCGATCCTGGTCTTCATGGCCGGTGTCACCGTCTGGCGCCGCCGCACGGCCGAGGCCGTCGCGGAGCCCGGCGCGGACGACGGGCCGCCGACCGCCGGTGAACGGCTCAAGGCACGTTCGTACGGGGTGCTCGGCGGTTTCACCACCATGGTCGCCAACGCGGGCGGCCCGGTGATGTCGCTCTATCTGCTCTCGGCCGGATTCCGGAAACTGGGCTTCCTGGGCACCTCCGCGTGGTTCTTCCTGATCGTCAACACCACGAAGGTGCCGTTCAGCGTGGGCCTCGGGCTGATCGACGGCCGCTCCCTGCTGCTGGACGCCTGCCTGCTGGTGTTCGTCCTGCCGGGCGCCTGGATCGGCCGTAAGTGCGTGGACCGCATCGACCAGCGGCTCTTCGAGCGCGTCGTCCTGGCCGCCACCGTCGTCGGCGGCCTCCAACTCCTCCTCACCTGACGGCGTTACGCCGACGGCCCCCGCGGACACGCGTCCGCGGGGGCCGTCTTCCGTATCCCGGCGGGGCCGGTCAGATGATGCCCTCCTCGATCTCCGCCTGCTCGCGCGCGTTCCCGTACGCCGACGGCGTACCGTACGAGCTCCGCGCGACGAACCACCACACCGTGGCCAGGACCAGCACGACGACCAGGGCGACCGACGCGTAGTTCATCGAGCCGATCGTCACCGGGGACGACTGCGGCAGCAGGAACAGCACCGTCACGATCGCCACCCACACCACTGCGATCCAGCCGACCGGCTTCGACCAGCGGCCCAGGTGCCACGGCCCGCGCTGGAAGCGGCCCCCGGCGCGCAGCTTCAGGAAGATCGGGATCGCGTACGCGGGCGTGATGCCGATGACGTTGATCGCGGTCACCGCGCCGTACGCGGTCGCCGAGTACAGCGACGGCAGGGCCAGCACCCCGGCGACGACGACCGACAGCCACACCGCCGGCACCGGCGTCTGCGTCCGCGCGCTCACCTTCCGCCACAGCGAGGAGCCCGGCAGCGCGTTGTCACGGCTGAACGCGAACACCATCCGGCTGGCGGCGGCGACCTCGGCGTTCCCGCAGAACAGCTGCGCCGCGATCACGATCACCAGCATCGCCGTCGCGCCCGAGGTACCCAGCGCGTCGATCAGGATCTGCGCGGGCGGCACACCGGTGGCGCTGTTCTGCGTACCCACGTAGTCCTGGATGGCGAAGGTGAGCCCGGCGAGCAGTACGAAACCGGCCACCCACGACACCCAGATCGCCCGGACGATGCCGCGCGCCGCGGAGACCGAGGCGTTCGAGGTCTCCTCCGACAGGTGCGCGGAGGCGTCGTAGCCGCAGAACGTGTACTGCGCGAGCAGCAGCCCGATCGCCGCCACGTACAACGGGTTGTGCCAGCCGGTGTCGTTGACGAACTCGGTGAACACGAACGAGGGCGACTGGTGGTGCGCGGGCACGATCGCCAGTACGGAGACGATCACCGCCACACCCACCAGATGCCACCACACGCTCACCGAGTTGAGGATGCTCACCAGCCGCACCCCGAACAGGTTGATGACGGCGTGCAGCAGCAGGATGCAGACGAAGATGATCATCGTCTTGCCCGGCGTGGGCGTGAAGCCCCACTGGATCTTCATCAGCGCGCCCGTGAACAGCGCGGCGCCGTAGTCGATGCCCGCGATGGCGCCGAGCAGCCCGAGCAGATTCAGCCAGCCGGTGTACCAGCCCCACTTGCGGCCGCCCAGCCGGTCCGCCATGTAGTACAGCGCCCCCGACGTGGGATACGCGCTCGTCACCTCGGCGAGCGCCATCCCGACGCACAGCACGAACAGGCCGACCCCGGCCCAGCCCCACAGCATCACGGCCGGGCCGCCCGTCGACATGCCGAAGCCGTACAGGGTCATGCACCCGGAGAGGATCGAGATGACGGAGAAGCTGATGGCGAAGTTGCCGAACCCGCCCATGCGGCGGGCCAGGACCGGTTGGTAGCCGAGCTCGCGGAGCCGTTGCTCCTCGTCCTTCGGCGCACTGGGCCCGGCGCCCTTGCGGGGCGAGGTGGACACGGACATGGGGGACCTCCTGGGGGTGGATGGGCAACTCGGAAAAGGGGGCGGGTCCTCAGCCGGGGTCCGCCGCCAGCGCGCGGGCGCGGGCACGCACGAAGACCTCCTCGGCACCGCCGGGGTCGTCGGGCGTACGGGAGCGGCAGGCCCAGGGCAGCGTCGTGAAGTACGGGCCCAGCTCGCGGAACACCACGGCCGCGTCGGCGAACCGCAGCGCCCCCCACAGGGCGTGCGCCAGATGGTTGAGGTCGGGCAGGGTGCGGCCGGCGGCGGGGGAGCGGCGGTACCAGACCTCCAGCGCGCGCAGGGCCTCGCGCTCGGCGTCCTCGGTGACCCAGTGCAGGTCGAGGGCCTTGTCGTGGTCGTGCTCCCGGCGGTAGCGCTCGACCCGGACATACAGCGGGAGCACATGGAGGGCCGAGCCCTCGGGCGCCGTGGACGACGCCCACTGAACGAAGTTCACCGCCTCGACGAGCGCGCCGCCGGCCCTGCGCGCGTACACGAACTGGAGCATCCGGTGGTACGCCTCGCGGTTGTGCGGGTCGCGCCGGTCGGCCTCGGCCAGCAGTCCCCACGGGCCGGGGAACAGCATGGGCCCGGGCGGCGGGAGCCGGTGCTCGGCGAGGCGCTGGCCGTCGTCCAGCTGGGACAGCGCCAGCAGGCACACCCAGGGCACCGGGTCGGCCGGTGCGGCGTGCGCCGCCGAACGGCACGCCTCCCACGCCTCCTGCCAGAGTTCCCGGCCGCTGGGGTGGCCCGAGCGGTTGGCCCGGACCGCCCGCTCCACGGCGACCCGGGCGCGCATCACGGCCGCCGCTGTGCTCTCCGGCTCCTCGGTCAGCCAGGTCCGTATCGCGTCCGTCCCCGCCGCGACCGCGCCGAGCACCTGGGTGCGCTGGGTCCACAGGGTCCAGTCCGGGGTGCGCGCCAGCAGGTCGCGCATGGCGATCCAGCGTCCGGTGCGTAAGTCCTGTAACGCCACGCGGAGTTCATTGTCGTGGCCGGCCGGATGGTAAACCGGCCGGAATTCACCGTTGGCCATGGACGCGCTCGGGACGGGGTGCTGAATTCATCGATCCTCAGGGAGTATTGCGGCGGGATTATTGAGGCGTAGAAACAGTTGAAGAGTGAACCGCTTTTGGGCTGCCGGTTGCTGCTCGGCGGTGAGTGTAGAGCCCTTTGCGCGGAACTCTCGAACGAATCATTGATTCCACCCAAGTCGCTTGCCGGTTACTCGTGTTGGCTCCTTCTCGCCGCCCTCGAAAGGTTCCGGACATACGGCCGGCGCGTGCTTGACGTAACCGCTGGGCTGCACCACTGTGGGTGGCCGCGACCGAAGATCACGATTCCGTTCGGGCCCCGGCCCGCGTACCGCTGGAGAACCGATGACAGGCCCGGTGCTGGCAATCGACCAGGGCACATCGGGAACGAAAGCGCTGGTGATCTGTCCCGAGCGCGGCGTGACCGGTTCCGGTTCCGCCCCCGTGCGGCCCCGGTACGGTCCCGGCGGGGCCGTCGAGACGGACCCGGCCGCATTACTCGCATCGGTCGTCGCGGCCGGCCGGCAGGCCCTGGCCGAATCGGGCTCCACCGTCGATGCCGTCGGGCTCGCCAACCAGGGCGAGACGGTCCTCGCCTGGGACCCGGACACCGGGCGTCCGCTCACCGAGGCGATCGTCTGGCAGGACCGCCGCGCCGCCGGTATCTGCGCGGAACTCGCCCCGCGCGGCGAAGAGCTGAGACAGCTCACCGGACTTCCTCTCGACCCCTACTTCGCCGCCCCGAAGATGGCCTGGATCCGCCGCGAACTGACCCGCGAGGGCGTCGTCACCACCAGCGACGCCTGGCTCGTCCATCAGCTCACCGGCGCCTTCGTCACGGACGCCGCGACCGCTGGACGCACCCAGCTCCTCGACCTGGACCGCGTCGCCTGGTCACCGGAAGCGCTGGACGCCTACGGCCTCGGCGACGAGCGGCTGCCCGCCGTGACCGACGCCGCCGGAACCTTCGGTACGACGGGGGCGTTCGGCGGCGAACTCCCGCTCACCGGGCTCCTGGTCGACCAGCAGGCGGCCCTGCTCGCCCAGAGCGCCTCGGACCCGTCCGTCGCCAAGTGCACCTACGGGACCGGCGCGTTCCTCCTCGCCGGGACCGGCGCCGCCCCGCGCCGCAGCACCGGCGGGCTGGTCGGCTGCGTGGCGTGGCGGCTCGGCGGGCGCACCAGCTACTGCCTGGACGGCCAGGTCTATACGGCGGCCTCCGCGGTCCGCTGGCTCACCGACCTCGGGGTGATCGCGGGCGCCGCCGACCTCGACCCGGTCGGCGCCACCGTGCCCGACTCCGGCGGCGTCACCTTCGTCCCCGCGCTCGCCGGACTCGCCGCCCCCTGGTGGCGGAGCGATCTGCGCGGCTCGGTCACCGGGCTCGGCCTGGACACCTCGGCCGGGCACCTCGTGCGCGCCCTGTGCGAGGGGATCGCCGCCCAGGTGGTCGAGCTGGCCGCCGCGGTCACCGCCGACCGGGGCACACCGCTGTCCGTCCTGCGCGTCGACGGCGGCCTCACCCGCTCCGCCCTCCTCATGCAGACCCAGGCCGACCTGCTGCAACACCCGGTCGAGGTGTCCGCGCTCCCCGACGTCACCGCGCTCGGCGTCGGCGCGGTGGCCCGGATGGGCGCCGACCCCACGCTCCCCCTCTCCCGGGCCGTCCCCGACTGGAAACCGGCCGCGGTCTACGAACCACGCATCGGCCCGGACGAGGCGGCCGAACGGCTCGACACGTTCCGGGCCGCCGTGCGCGGGCTGCTGGAGCGGTCGTGAGCACGAGGGCCCGCCGGAGGGGCCCGACGTGGTAGCCGCGACACCGCCCACCGTCACCCGCGCCGGAGACCCGCTGCCCGGCGGCCCGCCGTACGACGTCACGGTCATCGGCGCCGGAGTCGTCGGCACCGCCATCGCCCGCGCACTGGCCCACCACCCCCTGCGCACCGCCCTCGTCGAGGCCACGGACGACATCGCCAACGACACCTCCAAGGCCAACACCGCGATCCTGCACACAGGGTTCGACGCCGCCCCCGGCACCCTGGAAGCCCGCCTCGTCCGCGAGGGGCAGCGCCTGCTCTCCGCGTACGCCGCGCGCACGGGCATCCCCGTCGCACGCGTCGGCGCCCTCCTCGTCGCCTGGGACCGGGAACAACTCGAAGCGCTGCCCGCCCTGTCGGCCAAGGCCGAACGCAACGGATACCGGGCGGCCCGGCTGCTGGACGCCGAGGAGACCGCCGCGCGCGAACCGCACCTCGGGCCCGGCGCGCTCGGCGCCCTGGAGATCCCCGACGAATCCGTCATCTGCCCCTGGACCACCCCGCTCGCCTACGCCACCGAGGCCGTCCGGGCCGGGGTCCACCTCCACCTGGACTGCCCCGTCCAGGACATCGAGTACGCCGGGGGCCTGCACACCCTCGCCACCGGCCGGGGCACCCTGCGCACCCGTCTGCTGATCAACGCCGCCGGGCTGCACGCCGACACGATCGACCGGCTGTTCGGCCTCGACACCTTCACCGTGCGCCCGCGCCGGGGCCAGCTCATCGTCTTCGACAAGCTCGCCCGCGACCTGGTCCACCACATCCTGCTGCCCGTCCCCACCTCCGCCGGCAAGGGCGTCCTGGTGGCACCGACCGTCTTCGGCAACGTCCTGCTCGGCCCCACCGCCGAGGACCTGGACGACAAGGACGCCACCGAGTCCACCGCCGAAGGCCTCGCCCTGCTGCGCGAGAAGGGGCGCCGCATCCTGCCCCGGCTCCTCGACGAGGAGGTCACCGCCGTCTACGCGGGACTGCGGGCCGCCACCGGCCAGGAGGACTACCGCATCACCGCACACCCGGACCGGGCCCTCATCACCGTCGGCGGCATCCGCTCCACCGGACTCACCGCCTCCATGGCCATCGCCGAGTACGTCGTCTCGCTGCTCCCCGGTGCCGGACTCGACCCGGGGGAGCCCGCCGAACCCGCCCCGCCCGCCATGCCCGGTCTCGGCGAAGGGGCCGTCCGCCCCTACCTCGACGCCGGCCTGATCGCGCGCGACCCCGCGTACGGCACGGTCGTCTGCCACTGCGAGCGCGTCACGGAGGGCGAGATCCGCGACGCCCTCGCCTCGGTGCTCCCGCCGCGCTCGGCCGCGGGGCTCGCCCGCAGGACCCGGGCCGGCAACGGACGCTGCCAGGGCTTCCACTGCGGGGCCGCGCTCCGCGCCCGGATCGAGAGGGCCCGCCCATGACCCGCCGCGAACGCCACGTCGACGTACTGGTCGTCGGCGCCGGACCGGCCGGCCTCGCGGCGGCGGCCGGTCTCGCCGCCACCGGGGTGCGGCGCGTGGAGGTCCTGGAGCGCGACCAGGCGCCGGGCGGCATCCCCAGGCACTGCGCCCACGGCGGATTCGGTACGCGCACGAGCGGCGATCTCACCGGTCCCGCGTACGCCCTGCGCTGCGCGGCCGAGGCACGCGCGGCCGGCGCCACGCTCCGTACCGGCATCACGGTCACCGGCTGGGCCGGCCCCCGCACCCTCGACGCCACCGGCCCCGGCGGCCTGGAACGCGTCACCGCCCGCGCCGTCGTCCTCGCCACCGGCGCCCGCGAACGCCCCCGCGCCGCCCGGCTCGTCCCCGGCACCCGCCCCGTCGGCGTCTACACCACCGGCGAACTCCAGCAGGCCGTCCACCTCCACCACCAGCCCATCGGCACCCGCGCCGTCGTCATCGGCGACGAACCGGTCAGCCTCGCCGCGGCCGACACCCTGCGCACCGCCGGGGTCCACCTCGTCGCCCGCGTCACCGAGCACCCGCCCCGCCCCTTCGCGCCCGTACGCCAGGCCGGCGGCGCACCCCTGCTCACCCGCACCAGCGTCACCGCCCTGACCGGCCGGCCCCGCCTCACCGGCGTCCGCGTGCGCCACGCGGACGGACGCACCGCCACCCTGGCCTGCGACACCGTGGTCTTCACGGCCGACTGGATCCCCGACCACGAACTCGCCCGGCGCGGCGGCATCCCGCTGGACCCCGGCACCAGGGGGCCCGCGCACGACCCCGCGTACCGCACCCGTCGGCCGGGGGTCTTCGCCGTCGGGAACCTCCTGCACGGCGGGGAGAGCGCGGCCACCGCCGCCCGCGAGGGCCGGGCCGTCACGGGGCCCGTGCTCGCCCACCTCACCGCCGGCACCTGGACGGCGAGCGGGCCGCCCCTCGCCGTCGCCGCGCCGCTGGAGTGGATCGCCCCCAACCTCACCGGGCCCGGCGGGCGCCGGCTCCTGCTGCGGACCGGCCGCGGGCTGGCCCTACCGCTGCTCGTCGTCAGCCAGGACGGGGCGCTGCTGCGCCGTAGACGTCTGACGCGGTCCGTCGCGCCGGGCCGCTCCTTCACCGTCACCGCCGACTGGCTGGGACGCGTCGACCCGCGGGGCGGCACGGTGCACATCCGGGTCGCGTGACCCTCGTACCGCTCAGGGAATGAGCAGCCAGTCCGCGCCGATCGCGGCCACCAGCCCGACCGCCAGCAGCCAACTCCCGAGCCGTGTACGCCCGTTCCGGCTCAGCTCGATCACGATCCCGCAGAGGATCAGCGCCAGCCCGTACACCCCGACCACCAGGACGGAGGCGCGGCTCGCGAGCCGCAGCCCGAGCACCACCGCCATCGCCACCATGCCGACCGAGGAGAGCACGATGCGCAGCCGTCTGGCCTGGCGCGGGGTCAACCGGCGCTCGCCGGTCTCCTCGCCCTCCGAGAGGTCCTCCGGGAAGTCGTCCGCGACGTCCTCGGCGGTGTCCTCTGCGGTGTCCTCGGCTATCGGGGCGTCCACGGCTCGGTCCTGGTCAGAAGTGCTCATGACGCGGGATCGTAATGGCTGCACCCGGGTCTGTTCGCCCTTGTCAACCAACACCGTCGAAACCAGGCCGAGTTGTGCCTCACGGTTTCTCCGCCCGCAGCCTCGGCGCCTCCGCCGCCGCGTCCACCGGCCCCGCGCCCGCACGCTCCACCCGCACCGCCAGCTCCCGCGCCCAGCCGGTCAGCTCCCCGAGCCCCATTCCGTGCGCCTCACCCGCCCCGTACGCCTCCAGCGCCGCCGCGCCGCGCCGCAGCAGCCGCGCCCCGCCGGTCGCGTTGCCCCGGGCGGCATGGGTCAGGCCCACGGCCAGCTGGGCGAGCCCGCGCCACAGCTCCCGTTCCGCCTCCGGGCCCGCCTTCCAGGCGTCCTCGAAGACCTCGTGCGCATGGAACGGCATGCCCGCGTCCAGCAGCCGCTGCGCCTCCCGGACCGTCTCACCGGCGGTGCGTTCGACACCCTCCGGCTGGCGTTCCACCCCCGGTGTCCCGTACGGAAGCGGGCGTCCCAGCCCGTCACGGGGGCGCGCGTTGTGCGCCCGTCCCTCCGGATCCCGGTCCCTGCGTGTCTCGTTCACGCCCCCGATTGTGCCTCGCACCTGCGGCGAACTGTCCGAACCACTGTCCGTGGGACCCCGCGCGCGACTAGGCTCGACCACCATGGTCACCACTTTGGGGGAGGGTAGGCATGAAGCCGTCCCGGCCGCTTTATGAGCGCGAACCGGAACTCGCCACTGCCGCACAAGCCATCGACTCGCTCTGCGGGGCACAGGCCACCGGCGGGCTGCTGATCTACAGCGGCGAGGCAGGCATCGGCAAGACCGCGCTCCTGGACGAGATCCGGGCCATGGCGGCGGACCGGTGCACCATCTGGTCGGCACGCGGCGGTGAGACGGTCACCTCGGTGCCGTTCCACGTCGTACGGCAGCTGCTCCAGCCGGCCCTGGGCCAGTTCCCGCCCGACGACATGCGGGCCCTGTTCGGCCCCTGGTTCGACAGCGCCGCCCCGGCCCTGGGGCTCGCCGAGCCCTCCGGCCCGCAGCCCGATCCGCAGGGTGTGCGCGACGGCCTCGACTACGTCGTGCGGCGGCTCGCCTCCCGGCTCAGCCACCGCCCGCTGCTCCTGATCATCGACGACGCGCACTGGGCGGACGGCGAATCCCTCGCCTGGCTCGCCTCGTTCACCGCCCGCCTCGGCGACCTGCGTGTGCTGGTCGTCCAGGCCCACCGCCCCGAGGAGCTGGCCGCCCGCGAGGCCGCGCGCAACGCGGCCGACGGCCACCCCGCGCAGATCCGCGTCGCCCTGCGCGCCCTCACCCCGGACGCCACCGCCGAACTGGTCCGCGCCACCCTCGGCGAGCACGCCGACGACCCGTTCTGCCGCGAGGTCTGGGCCGTCACCGGCGGCAATCCCTACGAAGCGGTCGAGCTCGTAGCCAAGGTGCAGGACAAGGAGCTGGCCCCGCTGGAGGAGTCCGCCGGGCTCCTGCGCGAACTCGGCGCCTCCGCCCGGGGCAGCGGCCTCGTCGCCCGCCTCGAACGGCTCGGCACCAACGCCAACCGGTTCGCCTGGGCGGCCGCCGTCCTCGGCACCGACATCTCCCAGGACGTCGCCGCGTCCCTGGCCGGCATGAGCTCCGCCGAGGCCGCGGACTGCACGGCCCGGCTGCGCGAGGCCCGTATCGTCACCGGCTTCGACCCGCTGGAGTTCGTGCACCCGCTGATCGCATCAGCCGTCTACCGCTCCATCCCGCCCGCCACCCGCACCGCGATGCACGGCAGGGCCGCCTGGGCCATCACCAACGCCGGGCTCGGCCCCGCCGCGGCCTCCCGCCACCTGCTCGAAGTCCACCCGGACGACGACCAGGAGCTCGTCGCACAGCTGCGGGCCGCCGCCAGACAGCACCTCGCCGTCGGTGCCCCCGAGGCCGCCCGGCGCTGCCTGGAGCGCGCGCTCGAAGAGCCGCCGCGCCACGACGTACGCGCCACCCTGCTGTACGAGCTGGGCTGCGCGACGCTGCTCAGCTCCCCGGCCACCACCGTGCAGCACCTGCGCGCCGCCCTGGACATGCCGGGCCTCGTGGACGAGCTGCGGGTGGACGCCACGTTCCGGCTGGCCGCCGCGCTCTCCCACAACAACCAGCTCAAGGAGGCGGCCCTGGCCCTCGCGGCCGAGGCCGAACGCACGGCGCCCGGACCCGGCCTGATGCGGCTCCAGGCCGCCCACTTCCTCTGGGAGGGCATGCAGTCCACCGAGGAGGACGGCCCCGGCCGCTCGCGCCGGCTCGCCGCCAACGCCGACCACCTCACCGGCCGGGACAACGCCGAACGCGCCCTGCTCACCCTCCGCGCCTTCGACGCCATGCTGCGCGGCGAGAACGCCGAGATCATCGTCGACTTCTGCGAGCGCGCCCTCGTGGACGGCCACCCCGCACGCGGACTCGGCTGGACCGATTCCGAGTGGGGCTTCGAGCTCCCCGCCATGGCCGGGATCACCTACGCCTTCACGGACCGGCTCGACCGCGCCGAGGAACTGTTCGGCGAGGCGGTCCGGGCCTTCGAGATCTCCGGCTGGAGTGGCGCCCACCTGGCCTTCGCGCACACCCTGCTCGGCCTGGTCCACCGCCGCCGGGGCCGCCTCGCCGAGGCGGAGGGCTTCCTGCGCGAGGGACTGCGCCTCGCGGACCGCGTCGGCAGCGGGCTCCCCGTCCACTGGGACGCGGCCTGCCTGCTCATCGACACCCTGCTCGCCCGGGGCCGGGTCCCCGAGGCCCGCAAGGTCGCCGACCACTACGACTTCGGCCTGCCCTACCCGAGCGCCATGGTGCTGCCGGACGCGCCGTGCGTCCGCGGCCGCCTGCTGCTGGCCGAAGGCCGTACGAAGGAAGCGGTCACCGAGCTGGAGGCGGCCGGGCGCTCCCTGGAACCGCGCGGCAGGTTCAACGGCATCTGGGGCCCCTGGGCCGGCGACCTGGCCCGCGCACTCGCCGACGAGGACCCCGGCCGCGCCGCCCAGCTCGCCAACACGGCCCGGGTCCACGCGGAGCGCTTCGGCACCGAGACCGCCATCGGCGAGGCCCTGCGCTGCGTGGCCCTCTTCGCGCGCCCGGAGGAGTCCGTCCACCTCCTCGGCGAGGCGGTCCGCCATCTGGAGGCATCCCCCTCCGGCTACGAGTTCGCCCAGGCGCTCTACGACTACGGCGTCGCCGCCCGCTCGCCCCGCGAACTGGCCCGCGCCCACAAACTGGCCACGGCCTGCGGCGCGGAAGGACTGGCCGCCCGCGCCCAGCAGGCACGCGCGTCGATCCGGTCCACCGAGTGAGGTAATGTTTTCCCTGCAGCCGCCACCCGGCGAGACCGGGCAAGCGGCAGCGGGACGTGGCGCAGCTTGGTAGCGCACTTGACTGGGGGTCAAGGGGTCGCAGGTTCAAATCCTGTCGTCCCGACTGGATGCAGTCGCAGATCAGGGCCGGTTTCGGAATCTTCCGAGACCGGCCCTTGATCGTTGTTCGGCCCCGGACCCGGCGTTTTCGCGCCGAGAGCCCGGGTACGCGGTCGCAGACAGAGGACCGAGGCACTCCGGCGAAGGAGTGCGACCGAACAAGAGGAGTAGCCATGCTCAAGGCGATTGCAGATGTGTTCCGTTCCATCGGCGGCGCCATAGCGACGGTGGTCACGCTTCCCTTCCGGGCCGTCGCGCGCCTCTTCAGCGGTGCGTCGAGCACCGCCCACGGTCACCACTGAGCGCACGCCGACGTCGCCAGGGGCACCCGAAGGGCGGTTCCGGAGAGATCCGGAACCGCCCTTCGGCATGTCCGGGGGCCGCTGTCACCGTTCTCGGCCGATCACGCGCGGCAATGGTCTGCCGCAGGGGCTTGCGAGGGGCGGACGAAGTAATGAATCATCATTCAGAGCTTCGCCCGGGCCGGTGCGCCGAGCAGGTGCGCCGTGCGGGACCGGCGACAGCGTTTCCCAGGAGAGAGGCCGGAAACCCACATGGCTGAGCGACGCATGTACTCAGGGACCGCCAGGTCGATCGCGGCCTGCTGCGCGTCCGGTGTCCTCGCGGCCCTGCTTGCCGCGACACCGTCCGCGGCGGCGGGCCACGGAGGCGGCGTTCCCGAAGGGCCGCGCGGCGAAGGCTTTTACCACGCGTCCCGCGGGCTGGTGGAGCACGGACGGCACGGCACGCTCATCCGGGCGCAGCGCCTGACCGGGGTCGCGGCCTTCGCGGGCGCCGACAACTGGCGTGTGCTGTACCGCTCGGTGACCCCGCAGGGCAGGGCGGTGGCCGTCTCCGGCACGGTCGCGATCCCGCACGGGCGGCCCCCGGCGGGCGGCCGGCCGGTGCTCTCCTGGCTGCACGGCACCACGGGCGTGGCGGACGCCTGCGCCCCATCGCGGGACACCGCGAACGGCCCGGCGCACGACTATCTCCAGGCGATGCAGGACACCGTGGCCCCCTGGGTGGCACGCGGATACGCGGTGACCCGGACCGACTACCAGGGCCTGGGCACCGACGGCACGCACAGCTACCTCGTCGGCGAGGCGGAGGCCCGGGCCGCCGCCGACCTGACCCGTGCCGCGCACCAGCTCTCCCGCCACCTGAGCAACGAGTGGGTGGCGTACGGCCATTCACAGGGCGGGCACGCCGCGGTCTTCGCCGCCGACCTCGCCAACCGCTGGACGCCGGAACTGCGGCTCATCGGGGCGGCCGCGCTGGCGCCCGGTTCGCAGCTCAGCAAGGCCGTGCCGGCGCTGCGCGAGCAGCCGCTCGCCGGGGTGAGCGACTTCTTCCCGCTGATCGTCCGCGGCGCGCAGACCGTTCGCCCCGTGCCGGACAAGGACATCTTCACGCCGAAGGCCTTGGCGGTGGCCGGTGACGCGGACCGGCTGTGCAGCGCGCAGCTCCGCGACCCGGGCTCCTGGGGCTCGTTGAAGAGCGACGAGATCTTCCGCAAGGACGCCGACCTCTCCTCCCTCGACAAGGTGCTCGCCGACAACGAGCCGGGCCTGCTGTCCCCGCGCGTCCCCGTGCTGCTCGCCCAGGGCGGCAAGGACACCGTCATCCAGCCCGCCTGGACCGCCGCCCTGGACAAGCAACTGCGGGCGAACGGCGTCCACGTCACCTCGTACACCTACCCCGGGTCCGACCACCGCGGAGTCCTGTCGGCGTCCCTGCCGGACGTCACCCGCTGGATCGACCGCCTCTTCGCCCGGCCGCGACGGTGAGCGGGAACTTGGCATCGCGCGCACCCTTTCCTGGCAACCCGCGCAGACCTTCACGGGTGCCCCGAAGGAGGCGCCGACCGGGGGACCGGCAGGCCCGCGTCCGCGCCGCGCCACGCACTTGAGCTGTCGCGGAGCTGTCACATACCCGATCTATTGTGTCCCTCGCGCCGCGTCGGACCCGGGGGAGGAGACGACGCGCGGGCGCACATGACGAGGGGGGTCTTGCATGTCGAACGCGAAGTCGGATCGGAAGAACCCGGCACCGGATGCCACGGCGGCGGCCCGCGCACAACTGGGCGCGGAGATGCGGAGGATCAAGGAGGGGGCTCAGCTCAGCTTCGGCGGGCTGGCCGACCGTACGCACTACAGCCGATCCTCGTGGGAGAGGTTCCTCAACGGCAAGCAGCTGCCGACCCCCGTGGCGGTCGAGCAGTTGGCGGCGGTGGCGGGCACCCCGCCGGAACCGCTGCTCGACCTGCTGGCCAGAGCCGGCGCGCCGGTCGCGGCAGGGCGGGACCGGGCCACGGACGCGCCCACCGCCGCCGGTGACACGGCCGCCGAGGCGCGGACGCCGGGCGAGCGGCCCGGGGTGTCGTGGCGGCGGCGCTGCGCGGTGATCGGGTACATCGCGGCGGGCGCCCTGATGGGCTCGGTGGCGACCGGGCTGCTCTCCCCGTACCTCGCGGGAGCGGACCAGGGCCCGGATGCCGCCACGACCCGTACCGAGAGCAAGAAGGCGAGCGGACAGGGCGCGGACCTCGTGCCCGGCGCGGGCGACATCAAGGTCAAGTGCACGTCGGCCACCTGCTGGCGCAACGACCCCCAGGCCATGGAGTGCCAGTGGGACGCCAAGACCGCCAAGAGCACCTATCTGCGCGGGATGCAGATCGAACTCCGTTACAGCGCCGCCTGCCAGGCGGTCTGGGGCCGGATCGAGGGCGGCGCCGTCGGCGACAAGGTGATCATCAAGGACGCCCGGGGGATGGAGCTGGACGCCTTCATCCGCTTCGAGCACGACTCGTACACCAAGATGCTCGGAGTCTCCAAGGAGGCGCCGCTCGACTCCATGAGCGTGTGCGGGGAGATCCCGTCGGAGAAGCAGATGCAGTGCGCGCCGACCGGAACGGCCAGGATGCCCTGACGAACGGGGCGCCGGGACCGGCGGACTGCCGCCGGTCCCGGGCCCGTTGAAGGGACCTCGGTACCTACGGGGGCAACCCGGCTTGTTTCCGGGAGCCCCGCGAGGGAGTCAGCGGACCCGGCGCATCCGCAGCGGCGCGTACACCGCGAGCGCCACGAGGAACGCCACCCCGTACGCCAGGTCCGCCCCGTGCAGCGCCTCGGCCACCGGGCCCACGTACAGGCCGGTGCTCATGAACGGGACCGCCGCCGCGAAGGCCACGGCGAACGCGGCGAGCGCCGGCCACCACGGGCGCGACCGGGCGTGCTCGGCCGCGAGGTCGACGGGGGCGCCGCGCCGGGCCCGGGCGCGGACCAGCCAGTCCACGGACACGATCGCCACGAAGCCGGGGATCCAGTAGCCGACGAGCAGCAGCACGTTCTGGAAGCGGGCCGTCGTGTCCGCCGCGTGCATCCACAGCACCAGCGGGAACCCCAGGGCGGCGGCGAGCGCCGCGGCCACCGGACGCGGCAGGCGTACCCCCATGGTCTGCAACGCGAGCGAACCGCTGTAGTCGTTCATCGCGTTGCTGCACAGCGCGGCCAGCGCCACCGCCAGCAGCCCGAACGCCCCGAGCGCGCCCCCGCCGAGCAGTGAGTCGATGCCGCGCGCGGTCTGGTCCGTGAAGACCGACGCACCCCACAGCCCGATCGTCTGGACCGCCACGAAGGAGGCGCTGATCCCGCCCAGCGTGCACCAGAACATGCGCGTCCGGGACGTCCCGCTCGGAAGATAGCGGCTGAAGTCGCTCGCGTACGGCGCCCAGGACAGCGCCAGGCTCAGGGCGATGGTGCAGGTCAGGACGAACGCCCCGGCCCGGTCCGCGCCGTGCACGGCCGAGGTGGTCACCGGGTCCACCCCGTTCAGGAGCTTCGTGGCGAGCACCGCGAAGGCGGCGGCCAGGGCGAACGTCATCACGGTCTGGAGCCGGTGGATCACCTCGTAACCCAGCACCCCGAGCGCACCCTGCGCGGCCATCATGACCAGGACCCCCAGCCAGAACGGCCAGCCGCACAGCTGCGCCAGCGCGTCCCCGCCGAAGAGGCCGATCAGGGCGTCCCAGGCGATGGACGACAGCCATTGCAAGGCGCCCGGCAGCACCACGCCCGGCCCGAACGCCAGCCGGGCGAGCGGAAGTTGCCCCGATCCGGTGCGACTGCCCCAGGTGCCCAGATACGCGGTGGGCGCGGCGCCGACGAGGGTGCCGAGCACGACGGCGGCGAGCGCGGTCGCGAAGTCCAGGCCGAGCGCGATGCCGACGGTGCCGGTGAAGACGCCGGTCATGGTCAGATTGGGCGCGAACCAGACGGTGAACAGCCGGCCCGCCCCGCCGTAACGGCGGTCCGCGGGGACCGGGGCTATCCCGTTCGCCTCGATGCGCAGATCGCCGGGGGCGGTGGGCATGCGCCCGCCGAAGGCGGCGCGCTCGTCCTGGGCATACGGCAACGACATGAAGACATCCCTCCGCCAGTGCTAACTGGTTCAGGTTCGACGGGTGTGATCTCAGCCCCGTGCGGGGCACCCCGTGTCCGGTGTGGCGGCCAGGATAGCGCCGGCCCGTCCGATGTCTTCGCAGGGGTCAGCTGAAGAGCTTCGCCACGAACGCGTGGAGGTTGTCGACGGTGCGCGCGATCTGCTCCTCCGTGGTCAGGCTCTCCTTGAACCGGGCCCCGGAGTCCACCTTCTTCTTGCCGCGCACATACAGCGAGCAGGCCAGATCGGTGCACATGTACAGGCCGACCGAATTGCCGTCGCGCCCGGCCGGACCGGTCTTGCGGGCGGTCATCAGGGAGACCCCGCTGCCCGGGTGCGTGGTCAGGCAGAGCGAGCACATGCTCCGGTGCAGGAAGCCGCGCTGCTGCGACGGGAAGCGCAGCGAGATCCCGGCGGGCTCGCCCTCGTGCTCGGTGACGATGTAGCTGCGTCCCGGCGCGGACAGGTCGCGCCAGCCGAGGAAGTCGAGGTCGTCCCACGGCAGCTCCTCGAAATCACGGGGGAGCGGCAGACGCTTGGCTTCCCCCTTGGAGCAATTCACGAACGATGAGCGGATGTCCTGCTCGGTCAGGGCCTTCATACCCACGAAGCTAACTCTGCCTATGGCCCCTAGGCAAACGATTAATTCAGTTAGGGGACCACCTGGGGCTCATTGGGTGCGAGGATGAGCCGGTGCACGGGCGGATGCGGGATGCCGAGGTCCGGGCGCCAGGTCGCGAGGATCTGCGCGGACGGGTCGAAGAGCGGCGAGGGGAGCGCGTCGAGCGTGGTCCACTCCCAGGTGCTGATGAGGTGCGGCTCGGTCACCCGCGCCGTGCCGGTGTCCACGCGCACCAGGGCGGCCATCGTCACGCGGTTGATCCCGCCGAGGGCGTCGTGCAGCATCGCGAAGACGGTGACCTCGTCCTCGGGGACCGTCAGCCCGGTCTCCTCGCGCAGTTCCCGTACGGCCGCCGCCGCGACGGACTCCGGCACCGGGTCGACCTTGCCGCCGGGCAGCTCCCAGGTGCCGCTGTGGTGCCGGCCGAGCAGGATCCGGCCCTGCGCGTCCTGCACGATCACCCCGACCCCCAGCGCGGCCTGGGCCTGGGGCGGCCGGGTGTTACGGGACGGGGCGAGGGGGTTCTCGGCGGCCATGGTGCTCCTCTGAAGGGGGCGGGACGGTGGGCGTTGAGGAGCCTACGGGGATGCCGCGTCCGCCCACCGCCGTCATACCGCCAGCCGCAGCGAGGTCTCCGAGACCCCGAGCCGTACGCTCTGCCCCCACGTCAGCTCCAGCGCGTCCGCCTCCATCCCGTCGCCGAACACCACCACTCGGTCCGACTCCACGGTCAGCCGCAGCCCCTGACCGGGCCCCAGCTCGCCCGAGACGAACGACGTGCCGGTCGACGGCGAGGGCCACGCCTCCCGGACGAACCAGAGCAGTCGGGGATCGGCGGGCCCGGGCAGCGGCAGGGCGCTGTGGCGCTCCTGCCAGAGCGAGCGCAGCCAGCCGGTCGCCCCGGTGCCGGTGCCGACCAGGACGCCGGAGGACGCCTGCGGCTCGGCGGGGGAGTCCGCGGTGTCGGGTCCGAGCCGGTAGCGGGCCGTCTGGTGGCCGGGCGGGCCGAGGTAGACCTCGTTCAGGGCGAGCAGCCGCTGTGTGTCATCCGCCACCGCCTCCACCATCGTCAGCGCGTCGGCCCGCCCGCCCGGCGCCACGGCCGCCCGCATCAGCGCCGCCGCGTCGGCCGGGCGGTGGCGCACCAGGACGCCGGGGTTGCGGCCCGGATCGGTGTCGATGCCGACGACCGGCTGGCCGGAGAGGTACTTCGCGGCGTTGGCGACCAGGCCGTCCTGCCCGACGACCACCACCACGTCCTCGGGCGCGAACAGGAACCGGTCCAGGTCGGCCCGCTCCACCCGGCAGTGCCGCCAGGTGAGCGGAACGGCCGCCGCCACATCCGCCAGGGCCTGCCGGGTCCGCTCGTGCCGGCGGGCCACCTCCTCGATGGACCGGCCCCGCGCGCCCAGGACGAACGCGGCCTGGCCGTGCGTGCCGTGGCGGGCGAGCAGCTCCTCGTACTCCGTGGTGCGGTGGACGAGGACCGCCCGCGGGGCCAGGCTCACGCCCCGGCCTCCGGCCGGCCCAGCCTGCTGAGCAGGCCCGTGAGCACGTCCGGCGACAGGGTGAGGCTGTCGATGTGCGGCAGATTCTCGGCGAGCCGGGTGGCCGCCAGCGCGTGCAGCGTCGCCGCCTCCACCTCGCCGTGCGCCCGCAGCCACGCCGCCTGGGCCTCGGCGCGCGCCGCGCCGACCTGCCGGGCCGCTTCCGCCTCGGCCCCCGCGAGCCGCACCGTGCGGGCGGCCTCCGCCTCGGCGCGCACCCCGTCGGCGGCGGCGGACTCCTCGGCCTCCCGGCGGGCGTTGGTGCCGCGCTGCTCGACGAGCTGTTCCTCGCGCCGGGCCAGCTCGATCTGGCTGGCGAGCTCGTTCTCCGCGATGGTCCTCTCGCGCTCGACGGCCACCGCGCGCCGTTCGTACGTGGCCCGGTCGGCCTCCTGCTGGATCTGCTCGCGGGCGGGGGTGCGCAGGGCGCGCTCCACCTCGGCCTCGGGGCGGATGGCGACGACGCGCACGGCCACCACGTCGATGCCGGTGGCGGGGAGCCTCGGCTCGGCGGCGAGACCGGCCGCCACCCGCTCGCGGACGGCGGCGACCCCGTCGACCAGGGCGCCGGCCAGCGGGGTGCGGGCCAGCACGTCCAGGGTGTGCTGCTGGGCGGTCTCGGTGAGCAGGGTGGCGATCTGTTCGAGGGGGGCGCCGCGCCAGGCGCCGGTGTCCGGGTCGACGGAGAAGTCGATGCGGGCGGCCGCCTCGGCCGGGTCGCTGATCCGGTAAGTGACGGTGGCCTGGACCGTGACGTCCTGGAAGTCGGAGGTGCGCGCGTGGAACGCCATGGCCAGCTCGCGGTCGTTGACCGGCACCTCGGAGAGCGCGGCGCTCAGCGACCGGTACCAGAAGCTCAGTCCTGCCCCGTCGTGGGCCAGCTCGCCGCGCTTGTGGTGGCGGATGTGCGCGGTGGGCGCCGAGCGGAGATGGCGCCAGCCGAAGCGGCGGGTGATGTCGGCCATGGGGACCCCCAGATGTTGTTTTCGTCATGACGACGATAAGCGGAATCCCGCCTTATCGTCAAGAGGACGAATAAAGGAGGTTGCCGGGTACGGATCAAGGAGGCCGCCGGGTACGCGAACGGCCGGTGACTTCGGAGAAGTCACCGGCCGGCCGGGTGCGCGCCGCCCCCGTCCCCACGGTGCGGCGCGGGCGGGCCGCCGTCATCCGCTCGGACGACGGCCCACGTCTGTCAGGACCCGGACGCCGGGGCGTCCAGGCCGAGTGCGGGAAGGACCGCGCCCTCCACGAAGCGGACGAGGTAGGTCTCGTCCGCGTGGGTGCCGGCCAGCATCGGGCGGGCCCGCATCACGCCGAGCAGCTGCGCGGAGACGAACTCCGCCGCCCGGTTGTCCGGCGCCACCTCGCCGCGCTCCACTCCGCGCCGTACGAGCGCGTCGACCGCGGCCATCTCCGGCAGGATCAGCGATTCGCGCAGGGCGCACAGCAGCTCCGGGCTCTGCAGCGCCGCATGGCTCAGCGCCAGCATCAGGGGTGTGTCGCGCCCCGAGCCCTCACCGATGGCCCGCGCCGCCTCCAGCAGGTCGCCCGCCAGCGAACCGGTGTCGATCTTCCGCAGGGCGCCGCGCCGGGTGCCGTGCAGGGCGGCCACCACCAGCTCGGGCTTCGAGCCCCACTGGCGGTAGAGCGTCGACTTGCCGCAGCGGGACCGGGCGGCGACCCCCTCCATGGTCAGCGACTCGTAGCCGTTCTCCCTCAGCATGTCGAGCACGGCGGTGTAGAGCTCCTGGGCCCGCTCCGGCGTGATCTTCGAGCGGCGCTGCGCGGGGGGCTGCTCCTGCTCGGTCTGCTGCGGCGACATGTGCCTTCCCTCTCTGCGACTCTGCGACGAGGTCCATCGATACGCCAGTGTACCGATACGCGTGTGTACCGATACGCCGCCGTATCGGTACACTGGCGTATCGATAAGGGCGGACGTCCGCCGAAGCGCATCAGCAAAGGGGCACCGGGTGAAGTACGCCGGCACCACGCCCGCCGATCGGAAGCCGGACAGCTTCGCCCGCCCGCCCCTGGTCCGCGAGCTTCTTCTCGTCGTCGGGCTCTTCCTGATCTACAAGCTCGGCCGCCAGGCCGCGAACGGCCATGTGGACGAGGCGTTCCGCAACGCGGGCCACGTCTGGGACGTCGAGCGCGCCGCGCGTCTGCCCGGCGAGGGCGCCATTCAGGGCCTGCTGCTGCACGACGAGACGCTGATCCACCTGGCGAACACCTACTACGCGACCGTGCACTTCCCGGCCACACTGCTCTTCCTGGTCTGGCTCTACTGGCGCAGCCCCCGCCATTACGTCTGGGCGCGCCGCGTCCTCGCCGCGCTCACCGGCGCCGCGCTCGCCCTGCACCTGCTCTTCCCGCTGGCCCCGCCGCGCCTGCTCGCCGCCGCCCACCTCGTGGACACCGGCCGGGTGTACGGGCCCTCGGTGTACGGGGCGCAGCCGGCCACGGACTCCCTGGCCAACCAGTTCGCCGCGATGCCCTCGCTGCACTTCGGCTGGGCCGTCATGGTCGGCGTCGGCCTGGTCGTCGCCACCCGTTCCCGGTGGCGCTGGCTGTGGCTGCTGCACCCGGCGATCACCCTGTTCGTCATCGTCGGAACCGCCAATCACTACTGGCTCGACTCGATCGTGGTGGCCGCGCTGCTCTCCGTCTCGCTCGCCGCGCTCCGCCTCCCGCCCGCCGGACCGGTGCGCCCGCCCCAGCCGTGGCCGTCCGTCGTACGGCAGCGGGAGCACGCCGCCGTGTACGCCGCCTCCGGGGCGCACCGGTGAACGCCACTCTGGCCGCCGTCGCCCTCTCCCTCGTCTCCGCCGCCGCCTACGCCGCCGCGGCGGTCGCCCAGGCCCGGCTGGCCGGCCGCACCGCGCCCGGCACCAGCACGCTCCGGCTCCTCGGGCGCGGCGCCTGGTGGTGCGCGGTCGGCCTCAACGCGGGCGGCGCGCTGCTGCACGTGGCCGCCCTGAAGTACGGCCCGCTCACCCTGGTCCAGCCGCTCGGCGCGCTGACCCTGGTCGCGGCCGTCCCGCTGGGCGCCCGCGCCGCGGGCCGCCGGGTCACGGTCACCGAGTGGCGCGGCACGCTCCTCACCCTGCTCGGCCTCGGCGCCCTGCTCCTGACGGCGGGCGGCGCCGCCCCGCACGAGACCCTGACCCTGGCCGAGGCGCTGGCCGTGGGCGCCGGGACCATGGCGCTCGTCGCCGGGCTCAGCCGCCCCGGCGCCCGCCCCGGACTGCGGCACGCGGCGGCCTCCGGCATCACGTCCGGCGTCGCGTCCGCGCTCACCCAGACCCTGACCGTCGCGGTGACCGACCACACCGGACCGCTGTTCAGCGCGCGCCTGGTGGTCGTCGCCGTGCTGGTCTCCGCCTTCGCGATGAGCGGGCTGCTGCTCTCCCAGACCGCCTACCGGGGCGGGCTCGGGGCACCGCTCGCCGTCGTCACCCTCGCCAACCCGGTCGCCGCCGCGGCCATCGGCCTCGCCCTGCTGGGGGAGCGGTTCCAGGGCGGACCGGCCGGACTCGTCCCGGCGCTGATCGGCACGGTGGCGGCGGTCCGGGGCGTGATCCTGCTGACCCGCGCCCAGGCGCAGACGGCGCCGGCGGTGGCCGGTGCCGCGCCGCCCGCGCCGTCGCGGGTGGTCATCAGCAGCCCCCGCGTCGCGCGCCGCGAACTGCGCCGCCGGGTCGGCGCCGGGCGTCACTGAATCCGTACGCTGTACGGGTCACGGGGGCCCGGTCCGTAGCGACTACGCCGGCTCCGGGTAGTCCTCCAGCGCGCGGGTGATCCACCCGATCCAGAAGTTCTCCAGGTCGATGCCGCCCCGCAGCACCAGATGCCGCAGCCGGTCCCCGGGGGTGTCGCGCTCCGGCGGGAAGTCCCGGACCTCGATCTCCTGGTACTCCGCGAGCTGCCGCCGGTGCAGTTCCAGATGGCGGCGCAGCTCCGCGTCCAGGCCGGGCGCCCCGACGACGGCTGCCGCCCGCATCCGCAGCAGCAGCGGATCGCGGACCTGCTTGGGGTCCTCCTGCCGGGCGACCCACGCGGACAGTGCCTCGCGGCCCGCCGGCAGCACCTCGTACTCCTTCTTCTGCCCCCGGGCCGGCTGCGCGGGCTCCAGCGCCCTGATCTGCCCGGCCTGCTCCAGCTTGCCCAGCTCGCGGTAGATCTGCTGGTGCGTCGCCGACCAGAAGTAGCCGATCGACCGGTCGAACCTGCGGGTCAGTTCGAGGCCCGACGAGGGTTTCTCCAGCAGGGCCGTGAGGATCGCGTGCGGCAGTGACATGGGGTGCATCCTAGGTACGGCCGGGCGGGCCCGGCCGTCCGGTTCAGAGGGCGGCGGCGAGCTCCGTGCCCTGGCGGATCGCGCGCTTGGCGTCCAGTTCGGCCGCGACGTCGGCGCCCCCGATCAGGTGCGCTTCGCGGCCGGCGGCGAGCAGCTCCTCGTACAGGTCCCGGCGCGGGTCCTGTCCGGCGCACAGCACGATCGTGTCGACCGGCAGTACGTGCCGCTCCTCGCCGACCGTGATGTGCAGGCCCTCGTCGTCGATCCGGTCGTAGGTGACGCCCGCCGTCATCGAGACCCCGCGGTGGCGGAGCTCGGTGCGGTGGATCCAGCCGGTGGTCTTGCCGAGGCCCGCGCCGACCTTGCTGGTCTTGCGCTGGAGCAGATGGACGGTGCGCGCGGTCTTCGGGCGCTCCGGGGCCGCGAGGCCGCCGCGCTCGCGGTAGCCGGTGTCGACGCCCCACTGCCGGAAGAACACCTCCGGGTCGAGGCTCGCCTCCTCGCCGCCGTCCGTCAGGAACTCCGCCACGTCGAAGCCGATCCCGCCCGCCCCGACGAGCGCGACCCGGTCGCCGACCGGCGCGCCGTGGCGCAGCACGTCCAGGTAGCTGACGACGCTCGGGTGGTCGATCCCGGGGATCGCGGGCGTGCGGGGCATGACCCCGGTGGCCAGCACGACCTCGTCGTAGCCGTCGAGGTCCCCGGCGCCGACCGGGGTGCCCAGCCGCAGGCCGACCTCCTCCTCCGCGAGCCGGGTGCGGAAGTAGCGCAGCGTCTCGTTGAACTCCTCCTTGCCGGGCACCCGGCGGGCCACGTTCAGCTGCCCGCCGATCTCCTCGGCCGCGTCGAAGAGCGTCACCTCGTGGCCGCGTTCGGCGGCGGTGACCGCGCAGGCGAGACCGGCGGGCCCGGCGCCGACGACGGCGACGCGCTTGCGGGTGCGGGTCGGCGACAGGACGAGTTCCGTCTCGTGGCAGGCGCGCGGATTGACCAGGCAGGAGGTGACCTTGCCGCTGAAGATGTGGTCCAGGCACGCCTGGTTGCAGCCGATGCAGGTGTTGATCGCGTCCGCGCGGCCCGCCGCCGCCTTCGCGACGAAGTCCGGGTCGGCGAGGAACGGCCGGGCCATCGACACCATGTCCGCACGGCCCGACGCGAGCACCTGCTCGGCCACCTCGGGAGTGTTGATGCGGTTGCTCGTCACCAGCGGTACGGAGACCGCCCCGCGTACCTTCTCGGTGACCCAGGTGAACGCGGCCCGGGGCACCGAGGTCGCGATGGTGGGGATGCGGGCCTCGTGCCAGCCGATGCCGGTGTTGATGATCGTCGCACCGGCCGCCTCGATCTCCCGGGCGAGGTGCACGACCTCCTCCAGGGAGGAGCCGCCGGGCACCAGGTCCAGCATCGAGAGCCGGTAGATGATGATGAAGTCGTCGCCCACCCGCTCGCGGACCCGGCGCACGATCTCGACGGGGAAGCGGATGCGGTTCTCGTACGAGCCGCCCCAGCGGTCCTCGCGGTGATTGGTCGCCGAGGCGATGAACTCGTTGATCAGATAGCCCTCGGAGCCCATGATCTCGACGCCGTCGTACCCCGCGCTCCGGGCCAGCGCCGCCGCCGTCGCGAAGTCCTCGATCGTCGCCTCGACCTCGTCGTCGGTCAGGGCGTGCGGGGTGAACGCGCTGATCGGCGCCTGGAGCGCGCTCGGCGCCACCAGGTCCGGGTGGTGCGCGTACCGGCCGAAATGCAGGATCTGCATGGCGATCCGGCCGCCCGCCTCGTGCACCGCGGAGGTCACCCGGGCGTGCTCGGCCGCCTCCGCCTCGGTGGTCATCTTCGCCCCGCCGGGGAACGTGCAGCCGCGCTCGTTGGGTGCGATGCCGCCGGTGACCATGAGGCCGACGCCGCCCCGGGCGCGCTCGGCGTAGAAGGCGGCCATGCGCTCGAAGCCGTTCTCGACCTCCTCCAGACCGACGTGCATCGACCCCATCAGGACCCTGTTCGGCAGGGTGGTGAACCCGAGGTCGAGCGGGCTCAGAAGGTGCGGATACGGGCTCATGCGGTGGCTCCTCCGTGTGGCGTCGCCCCAGTTCTAGACCACCGCCGCGCCATTTTGCAACAAGTTGCACAATGGCGTTCGTCGCACTGTGTCACGGCTCACGCCCCGGGGTGAGTCGCCCGGATGGAGTAGCACCACGGTTCGCGTGTCGCGCGGGGCGCGGAGAGTGGGGACGTACGGAATCGAGGGGCCCGCGTCGTCCGGGCGGGGCCCGGAACAACCCACCGGAGACCCCCATGGGCTGCGTCAACCGTCACGACCTCGGTCTGCTCGTCCTGCGCGCCGGCACCGGCGCGGTGCTCGCCGCGCACGGCGCCCAGAAGCTCTTCGGCTGGTTCAGCGGCGGGGGAGTCGAGGGGACCACCGCCGCGATGGAGGCGATGGGCTTCCATCCGCCCAAGCACAGCGCGCTCGCCGCCGGGCTCGGCGAGGCGGGCGGCGGCGTGCTCCTGGCCCTCGGCCTCGCCACACCGGCCGCCGGGGCCGCGGCGGCCGGTGCGATGGCGGGCGCGGTGGCCGTCCACGCCCCCGCGGGCTTCTTCGCGCAGGGCGGCGGCTACGAATACCCGGCGTTCCTCGGCTTCACCGCCGCCGCGATCGGCCTGACCGGCCCCGGCCGCTACTCCGTCGACCACGCGACCGGGCACGTGTTCGACCAGCCGTGGATGGTCGCCCTGGCCTTCGCGGGCAGCGCGGCGGCGGCCGCGGCGGTGGTCGGCAGGCGGGCCCGGGCCCAGATGCCGGAGCCGGAGGAGTTCTGAGGGGGTACCCCTCAGCGGCGCCCCTTCGACGCCGCGACCAGTTCCGGGACCGTGCCGAACTTCACCCTGGGGCGGCCCCCGTCCCGGCCCCGCGCCCGTTCGGCCCGGTCGATCGCGGCCAGGCCGCGTGCGTCGACCACTTGGCGGGCGCGGCCCCGGACCAGGCGGCCGAACGCCTTGGCCGGGTGGGCCGGGGAGGGCAGCGCACCGGCTACCGCGTCCGCGAGCAGCGTGCCGACCGTCTCGGCGGCGCAGGTGCGGTTGGCGCCGATGCCACCGGAGGGCCCCCGCTTGATCCAGCCCACGACATACGTCCCGGGCAGACCGGCCACCCGGCCGCCCTCGTGCGGCACCGTGCCGCTCGCCTCGTCGAAGGGCAGGCCGGGCACCGCGAGGCCCCGGTAGCCGATGGCCCGCAGGAACAACTGCGCCGGTATCGCGGACTCGCCCCCGGCCGCCGAGACCCGGACGCCCTCCACATCGTCCCGGCCGGTGATCTCCACGGGCGCCGAGTGGAAGCGGAGCACGATGCGGCGCCCCTCGGCCGGCGGGCGCGCCCAGTCCACGGACTCCCGGCGCACGCCCCGCAGCACGGCGGCCGCGCTCCCGGACGCCGCGCCCTCGATCGCGGGGCCGATACGCGGATCGTGGTCGTCCACCACCAGCTCCACACCCGGAAGATGCTTGAGGGCGAGCAACTCGGACGAGGTGCAGGCGGCGTCCTGTGGGCCGCGCCGCCCGAGCAGCACGACCTCGCGCACCCCGGAGCCGCGCAGGGCGGCGAGCGCGTGGTCGGCGATGTCGGTGCCCGCGAGCCCCGCCGGGTCCGCGACGAGGATGCGCGCCACGTCGAGCGCCACATTGCCGTTCCCCGCGACGACCACCCGCTCGGCCCGCGACAGGTCCACCGCGTCCGGCGCCACCTCCGGGTGCGCGTTGTACCAGGAGACGAACGAGGTCGCCGCGATGCTCGACGGCAGGTCCTCGCCCGGGATCGAGAGCCGGCGGTCGGCGCCCGCCCCGACCGCGTAGATCACCGCGTCGTGGTGCGCCGCCAGTTCCTCGGCGGAGACGTGCGTACCGACCTCGACGCCGAGGTGCATCCGCACCCTGGGGTGGGCGTGGAACCGTGCGAAGGTCTCGCCGACCCCCTTCGTCGCCGGATGGTCCGGCGCGACGCCGTACCGGACGAGCCCGCCGGCCACCGGAAGCCGGTCGATCAGGGTCACCTCGGCGTTGGTGTGCAGCAGCAGGTCCTCGGCCGCGTACATCCCGGCGGGCCCGGTGCCGACGACCACGACCCGGATCGGCGCGAAGTCGGACGGCAGGCTGCGCGCGAACGAAGGGGCGCCCCAGGCATGGAAGTTGGGCCCGGCGGCGGGCTCCGGCTCCCGGTCCGCGTAGTAGGCCGCGTTGATCGCGGCGTACTCCTCGCGCGCCCCGAAGAGGCTGTCCACCGGGAAGATCGCGTCCACCGGGCAGGCGTCGGCGCACGCCCCGCAGTCGATGCAGGTCTCCGGGTCGACGTACAGCATCTCCGTACGCCCGAAGTCCCGTTCCCCGGGCGTCGGATGGATGCAGTTGACGGGGCACACGGCGACACAGGTGGCGTCGTTGCAGCAGGTCTGGGTGATGGCGTAGGTCATGGCTCGGGCTCTCGGCTCGGGTCAGATCAGGTGGGCGCGCTTGTAGAAGAACAGGGCCGGCTTCGTCAGCAGACGCGCCGAGGCCAGGAACTCCATGAGCCCCGAACAGCTCGACCGCATCAGGGACTTGTGGTGCTCGTTGGCCTTCGCCTCGGCCCTCGCTCGCGCGGCGTCCAGGCCGGCGTTCGCGTAGACGTCCCGGTTCACCATGCTGGTGACGATGTAGTACGAGGCGATGGCGACGACGAACGCGTTGAGGTGGCGGCGCACCGGGCCCGCGTCGCGCAGGCGCTTGCGGGTCTCGTCGCGGGCGAACTTCATGTGGCGCGACTCCTCCACCACATGGATGTTGTTGATCGTGCGGACGAACGGCGCGACGCGCTCGTCGCGCATCCAGTCGCGCTGCATCACGTCGAGCACCTCCTCCGCCACGAGGATCGCCGCGTACGCCGCCTCGCCGAAGGCCAGGGTCTTGAAGGCGCGGCCCAGTTCGAGCACCGGGCGGCGCGGCCGGTACGCCGGTGCGCCCAGCTTCGCCGCGCCCCGGGCGAACATGATCGAGTGCCGGCACTCGTCGGCGACCTCGGTCAGAGCCCACTGGAAGCGCGGGTCGGTCGGGTCCTTGGCGTACATGTCGCGCAGCACCATCTGCTGGAGGATCATCTCGAACCAGATGCCGGTGCTGGCGACCGAAGCGGCCTCCTGGCGCGTCAGCGCCTTGCGCTGAGCCTCCGTCAGTTCGCCCCAGTACGCGGTGGCGTAGAGCGTGCTCCACTCGGGGCTGGCCCCGTGGTGGTCCGTGTCCAGAGGGGTGTCCCAGTCCACTTCGGTGGCCGGGTCGTACGAGAGTTTCGCGGACGAATCGAGCAGGCGCCGGGCGACGTCCTGCTCGGCGGCCCGGTCCTGGTCCTCCGGCCGAACGGTGCTGCTTGCCATGCTGCGGCTCCTTGACTCGAGAGATCGACCCGGCGCCGTCCGGCCCTCATCGTGTACCGCCCGATGAGATCGCCGGCCTCGGACACCGCCCTCGCTTGTTAGACGCGACGTCTAGCAAGCTGTTAGACGGAAGGTATAGCAAGAGCCGCGCGCTCACTACCCCCGCGTAGGAAATTCGTACGTTCTCTCCACGGTGCGGGCGTGCCCGTGGTGTTGGCGTGGGGCTGCGGGGAGTCTTGTCCACGGATCGGGGCCCGGGGGAACGTCAGCGTCAACCGGACCGCCGCCGTTCTCGCCGGAGTGCTCCGAGGTGATGCCCCGGTTGAGCCCGTAACATCCGGGTCGCGCACTGAGCTTGACGTGCGCAAATCAAGAAAGCGCCATCTTTTCGCGTTCACATACTTGTACGGCGGGTCTTGACGCCCCTATCCTCGCCATCCAGAAAGCGCTTTCCATCTCTCTTCGACGAATGGGAACGAACATGAGGCGACCAGTCGCACTGAGACTTTCTGCGGCGCTGTCCACGATGGCCCTGGCGGCCGCGGCCGGAGCGGTGCTGACGATGCCCGAGGCATCCGCCGCCGTCGCGGGCGGCGCCACCGGCTACGCGAGCCAGAACGGCGGCACCACCGGGGGCGCGGGCGGACAGACCGTACGGGCCACCACCGGGACCCAGATCCACCAGGCCCTGTGCGGCCGGGCCAGTAGCAGCACCCCGATCACCATCGAGGTCGAGGGCACCATCAACCACGCCAACACCGCCAAGGTGTCCGGCGACAGCTGCAACACGGCGGCCGGTGTCATCGAGCTCAAGCAGATCAGCAACGTCACCATCGTCGGCGTCGGCAGCGGTGCCGTCTTCGACCAACTGGGCATCCACATACGCCAGTCCAGCAACATCATCATCCAGAACGTGACCGTCAAGAACGTCAAGAAGTCCGGCTCGCCCACCTCCAACGGCGGCGACGCCATCGGCATGGAGAGCGACGTCCGCAACGTCTGGGTCGACCACGCCACCCTGGAGGCGTCCGGCGGCGAGGACGACGGGTTCGACGGCCTCTTCGACATGAAGGACAACACCCAGTACGTGACGCTGTCGTACAGCACCCTGCGCAACTCCGGCCGGGGCGGCCTCATCGGGTCCAGCGAGACCCAGCTCGACAACGGCTACGTCACGTTCCACCACAACCTGTACGAGAACGTCGACTCCCGCACACCGCTGCTGCGCGGCGGGACCGCCCACATCTACAACAACTACTACGTGAAGCTGAACAAGTCCGGGATCAACTCCCGGGCCGGCGCCCACGCCAAGGTGGACAACAACTACTTCAAGGACTCCAAGGACGTCCTCGGTACCTTCTACACCGACACCACCGGGTACTGGCAGGTCAGCGGCAACACCTTCGACAACGTCACCTGGTCCTCGCCCGGCACCGAGAACCACCCCGCCGGACCGAACCCGCAGTCCAACACCACGGTGAGCATCCCGTACGCCTACACCCTCGACGCCTCCTCCTGCGTGCCCGCCATCGTGACCAGCACGGCGGGCGCCAACAAGGGACTCAAGGTCTCGGACGGCAACTGCTCCACGACGAACCCGACCGACCCGACCGATCCCACGGATCCCACGGACCCGACCGATCCCACCGACCCGACCACGCCCCCCGGCACCAACCTCAGCCTCGGCGCCGGGGCCGACGGCTCCAGCAAGGCGAGCGGCACCAGCTACGGCAACGTGCGCGACGGTGACCTGAGCACCTACTGGTCCCCGGCCGGCTCGACCGGCTCCGTCTCCGTGAAGTGGGGCTCCGCCACCACCGTCTCCGCCGTCACCATCCGCGAGGCCGCGGGCGCCCAGGGCGTGACCGGCTCCTGGCGCCTGCTGAACGCCGACACCGGCGCGGTCCTCAAGACCGGCAGCGGCGCGGGCGCGATCACCATCCCGGCCACCTCGCTGCGCAAGCTCACCTTCGAGATCACGTCGGCCAGCGGCACACCGAGGATCGCCGAGTTCGAGACGTACGCGGGCTAGCCTCCCGCACAGCCGGGCCGGTCCGGGGAGCACCACCCTCCCCGGACCGGCCCCTTGCGTGTCCGGGCGCCGCCCGGCCGTCGTCGGACGGAGCAGCGGTCGCCAGGGGTGTGCTGCCGATCACCGGGTACGCGTGCTGGGACCGACACACGCGCCGCTGCGCCGGACGGATGGGCGCGGCCCGCGATTCGGACGATCGAGGAAGGCAAGGTGACCTCGTATGAGCACCATGGAGCGTCAGGCCCACGGCGCCGACGAGTCGGTGAACGTACTGGTCTCGCGTGCCTCGCGGCAGATCTCGGAGCTGGTCCGGGAGGAGATGCGGCTCGCCCGGGTGGAGATGACCGAGAAGGGCAAGCGGTACGGCAGGGGCGGCGGCCTCTTCGGCGCCGCCGGCCTGCTGGGCTTCCTGACGGCCCAGGCCCTGGTGGCGACATGCATCGTCGCCCTCGCACTGGTGCTGCCGGGGTGGGCGGCGGCCCTCGTCGTCACGGCGGTACTGGCGGCCGCGGCAGCCGTCGCAGCCCTGGCGGGGAAGCGGCAGATCACCGAGGCCGGGACGCCGGCACCCGAGCAGACCATCGACAGCGTCAAGGCCGATGTGGCAGAGATCAAGGAAAAGGCACACCGATGAGCGACACACAGGACCGATAACGGCAACCCCACCCCCGAGGACCTGCGCAGGCAGGTCGAGCACACCCGTGACGAACTCGGGATGACCGTCGAGGCGCTGGCCGCCAAGGCCGACATCAAGGCGCAGGCGAAGGAGAGGACGACCGCTGTGAAGCAGCAGACCGCGGAGAAGGCCGCCCTGGCCACCGGCCAGGTGCGTGACAAGGCGGCGATGGTCGCCCAGAAGCTGAAGGAGCGCACGCCCGACCCCGTCCTGGAGAAGACGGCCCAGGCCGCCGCCCAGGTACGCGAGAGCGCGGCCAAGGCCGGACAGTACGCGGCGGACAAGGCGCCCGAGCCCCTGCGCGAGACCGCCGGCCAGGCCGCCACCGCGGCCCGGGCCAACCGCACCCCGCTGCTCGCGGCCGGTGCCCTGATCGCCGCCGTCCTCCTGGTCCGCCGCAGCCGGAGCCACCGTCGGTGAACGCGGCCAAGATCGCCTACAAGCCGGTCGGGCTCGTCCTCGGCGCCGTCGGCGGCATGCTTGCGGGCATGGCGTTCAAGCAGGTGTGGAAGGTCGTCGAGGGCGAGGGCGACGCCCCCGACGCCATGGACGAGGACCGACGCTGGCGGGAGATCCTGCTCGCCGCGGCCGTCCAAGGCGCGATCTTCGCCGTGGTCAAGGCGGCGATAGAGCGTTCCGGCGCGGTGACCGCCCGCCGCCTCACGGGCAGCTGGCCGGGCTGACGCGGCGAGGGAGCGGGCCGGCGCCGGATCACCGGCGCCGGCCGCTGGCGGGCGAACCCGGCGGTCATCGGGGAACGTGGATCACATGACTCCTTCGCAGCCCCCGGACCCCGATCCGGAACCCCGCGAGACCACAGGACCGGAGCCCCGCCGTGCGGTGCCGCCCGGGGAGACCCCGCCCGCCGAGAGCGGCCTGTCGGGGGCGGGGCCCCGGGACATCACGTACAACCCGCCGAAGGGCTGGGCGAAGGCCCCGATGGCGCTGATCATCTGCGTGACGCTGCTCGTCGCGGCGTTCTTCCTCGTGTACGCGATCATCCTGCTGCTCTGACGCGGGCGAGGGGCGACCCGAACAGCCGATTCCGCCCGGGCGGCCCGCCCTGCCGGGTGCGTAAACCTCGCATAGCTTGAGGAACAGGCGCATACGTACACGTTCCGAAGGAGTCGACGCACGTGACGGACGTATCCAGCAGGGGCCCCGCCGCCGGTGACGAGCGCGAGACGCTCACCAACCGGCAGGGCCATCCCGTCTACGACAACCAGAACCAGCGCACCGTCGGCGCCCGCGGCCCGGCCACGCTGGAGAACTACCAGTTCCTGGAGAAGATCAGCCACTTCGACCGCGAGCGGATCCCCGAGCGCGTCGTGCACGCCCGGGGCGTCACCGCGTACGGATACTTCGAGGCGTACGGTGCCTTCGGCGACGAGCCCATCGCCCGCTTCACCCGGGCCAAGCTCTTCCAGGAGCGCGGCAAGCGCACGGACCTCGCGGTGCGCTTCTCGACGGTGATCGGTGGCCGGGATTCCTCCGAGGCGGCACGCGACCCGCGCGGTTTCGCGGTGAAGTTCTACACCGAGGACGGCAACTGGGACCTCGTCGGCAACAACCTGGGGATCTTCTTCATCCGGGACGCGATCAAGTTCCCCGATGTGATCCACGCGCTCAAGCCGGACCCCGTCACGTTCGAGCAGCAGCCCCGGCGGATCTTCGACTTCATGTCGCAGACGCCCGAGTCCATGCACATGCTGGTCAACCTGTTCAGCCCGCGCGGCATCCCGGCGGACTACCGCCATATGCAGGGCTTCGGCGTCAACACCTACAAGTGGGTCAACGAGTCCGGTGAGTCCTTCCTGGTGAAGTACCACTGGATGCCCAAGGCGGGCGTGCGCAGCATGACCGAGGAGGACGCGGCCAACGTCCAGGCCGACGGCCTCGGCCACGCCACGAAGGACCTGTACGAGGCGGTGGGACGCGGGGCCCACCCGGAGTGGGAACTGCTCGTCCAGCTGATGGACGACCACGACCACCCGGAGCTGGACTTCGACCCGCTGGACGACACCAAGACATGGCCCGAGCAGGACTTCCCGCCCAGGGCGGTGGGCCGGATGGTCCTCGACCGGATGCCGGAGAACTACTTCGCGGAGAACGACCAGATCTCCTTCGGCACCGGGGTGCTGGTGGACGGGCTGGACTTCTCCGACGACAAGATGCTGGTGGGCCGCACCTTCTCGTACAGCGACACCCAGCGCTACCGCGTCGGGCCCAACTACCTGCAACTGCCGGTCAACCAGGCCAAGAACGCCACCGTGCGCACCAACCAGCGCGACGGCCTGATGACGTATCACGTGGACGGCGGCGGCGGGAATCCGATCGTCAACTACGAGCCGTCCATCACGGGCGGTCTGCGCGAGGCGCACTACCCTACGCACGACGAGGTGGGCCCCGAGGTGCGCGGCCGGCTCACCCGCAAGCGCATCCCCCGGACCAACGATTACCTCCAGGCCGGGCAGCGCTACCTCCTGATGGAGCAGTGGGAGCGCGACGACCTCGTGCACAACCTCGTCGACCTGCTCTCGCAGTGCGACCGGCCGGTCCAGGAGCGGATGGTCTGGCACTTCCTGCTCGTGGAGAACGAACTGGGCACCAGGATCGGCGAAGGGCTCCGCATCACCCCCGCGGACGTCAAGGGCATGGAGCCGCTGCCCGGCCAGACCCTCACCGACGAGGACCGCGAGCGCCTCAGCCGCCTCGGCGACAACCCGCCGCGCGATGTCACCGGCCTGACGATGACCCACTGCGTCCCCGACGAGCGCCACGTCGTCACCCGCTGACGCGACCGGCCCTCCTGCGCACCCGCCGCGGGAGGGCCGGCCTCCTCCGCCTACTTGGCGCCGACGATCTGGTACAGGTAGATCAACTCGTGCTCCTCGTCGGGCATCGAGTTCGGATCGCTGTCCGGCACATCCGTCCGGAAGTAGAACTGGGGCGCCTGACGGCCCTTGAGCTGCCCGTTTTCCTGCATGGCGGCCATGCTGTCGAGGAACAGGTCGGCGGACGGTGTCTTCGTCCCGATGTCCTTCGCGAGTGCGCCGTCCAGCACCACCTTCAGGTTCCGGGTGTCGATCCGCACCTGCGTCGCCGCCCCGGTCGCGCTGGTCGGCCGGAACGTGAAGTCGGAGCCGTCGCACTCGTACATGCCGAAGACCAGGCCGATCATCGTCGGGCTCTCGCCGCCCCAGCTGACGGACTCGACCGAGCCGTAGGGCCCTTGGCCCCCGTGGTCGCACACCGACCCCTCGGGCGGCGTCTGCCGGTCCTCGTACTGCCACCCGCTCCCGTAATTGGGCCGGGACGCGGCAGCCGACGGACTCGCCGGTGCACTCGCCGGCGCGCTCGCGGACGGACTGGCCGCACCGCCGGCGTCTCCGTCGCCCTCGCTCGGCTCGCACGCCGTGGTGGCCAGAGCGGCCGCGACGGCCAGCCCCAGCGCGTACAACTTCCTGTTTCCGCGCATCAGTTCCCCCGATGTTCCGTGCACGCGACGTGCGCGTCCACTGTATGACGCACGGGTTCCCGCGCGGGAATCGAAATATTTCGACGGGTGCTCGATGGGCTGTGCCGACAGCTATGAAAAACAGTGTCGGCTTTCAAGATCACACGAGATTCTGCCCTTGAGAATCGGCCCCACGGTGTTTCGAAATATTTCGACTGAGAATCAGAAACATTCTTTGACCGAAGTATTGACGATCCACGGTCAAAACCTCAATCATCCGTTCCTGAGCGGGCCACGCGGCCCGCCGCGCTTCGGCTCTTCCGCGATTCCCCTACCGAGGAGGCACAGCCATGGGCTCCTACGCCCTTCCGAGATCCGCTCTCAGCCGGCCGCTCCGCGCACTGCTCCCGGCGCTGCTCGTCGGCGTGCTGGGCGCGTCCGCCGCACTGGTCGCACCGTCGGACGCGCACGCCGCCGAGACCACGCTCGGTGCCGCCGCGGCGCAGAGCGGGCGGTACTTCGGCACCGCCATCGCCTCGGGCAAGCTCGGCGACTCGGCGTACACCTCCATCGCCGCGCGCGAGTTCAACATGGTGACCGCCGAGAACGAGATGAAGATCGACGCGACCGAGCCGCAGCGGGGGCAGTTCACCTTCACCAACGCCGACCGCGTGTACAACTGGGCGGTGCAGAACGGCAAGAAGGTACGCGGCCACACCCTCGCCTGGCACTCCCAGCAGCCCGGCTGGATGCAGAGCCTCAGCGGCAGCACGCTGCGCCAGGCGATGATCGACCACATCAACGGTGTGATGGGCCACTACAAGGGCAAGATCGCCCAGTGGGACGTCGTGAACGAGGCCTTCGCCGACGGCAGTTCGGGCGCTCGCCGCGACTCCAACCTCCAGCGCACCGGCAACGACTGGATCGAGGCCGCGTTCCGCGCCGCGCGCGCCGCCGACCCGGGCGCCAAGCTCTGCTACAACGACTACAACGTCGAGAACTGGACCTGGGCGAAGACCCAGGCGATGTACACCATGGTCAAGGACTTCAAGCAGCGCGGTGTGCCGATCGACTGCGTCGGCTTCCAGTCGCACTTCAACAGCGGCAGCCCGTACAACAGCAACTTCCGCACCACGCTCCAGAACTTCGCCGCCCTCGGCGTGGACGTGGCCATCACCGAGCTCGACATCCAGGGCGCCTCGGCCTCGACGTACGCGAGTGTCACCAACGACTGCCTGGCCGTCTCGCGCTGCCTCGGGATCACCGTATGGGGCGTACGCGACAGCGACTCCTGGCGGTCCGGGGACACCCCGCTGCTGTTCAACAACGACGGCAGCAAGAAGGCCGCGTACACCTCCGTCCTGAACGCACTCAACGGCGGCTCGTCCACCGGCCCCGGCGACGGCGACGGCGGCGAGGAGGGCGGGCAGAGCGGGCAGCTCAAGGGCGTCGGTTCCGGCCGTTGCGTGGAGGTGCCCAACTCCGCCACGGCGGACGGCACCGCGGTCCAGCTGTACGACTGCGGCGGCGCCGCCAACCAGAAGTGGGAGCACACCGCCGCCGGTGAGCTGAGGGTCTACGGCAACAAGTGCCTGGACGCCGGGGGCACCGGCAACGGCGCCGGGATCCAGATCTACAGCTGCTGGGGCGGCGACAACCAGAAGTGGCGCCTCAACTCCGACGGGACCGTCGTCGGCGTCCAGTCCGGTCTGTGCCTCGACGCCGTGGGCACCGGTACGGCCAACGGCACCAGGATCCAGCTCTACTCCTGCGGGAACGGCAGCAACCAGCGCTGGACGCTGACCTCCTGATACGGCCTCAGGCCGCCGGCCTCCTCCCTGTCCGGGGAGGGGGCCGGGCCGTCACCCGGATCAGTCGCCGTGAAGTGCTCCGTGGAGGAAGTCCACGGCGAGCTTGCGGGCGACGTTGGCGGCGCGGGTGTCGCGCAGGCTGTCCAGGAGCAGGAAGTCGTGGACCATGCCCGCCACCCGGACGGAGGTCACGTCCACCCCGGCCTCGCGCAGCTTGTTGGCGTACTGCTCGCCCTCGTCCCGCAGGACGTCGGCCTCATCGGTGATGACGAGGGTGGTGGGCAGACCCTTGAGCTGGTCCAGGGACGCCCGCAGCGGCGAGGCGTGGTGCTCGGCCCGCTGGGCGGCGTCGAAGGTGTAGGCGTCCCAGAACCACTTCATGCCGTCGCGGGTGAGGTAGTAGCCCTCGGCGAACTGGTGGTACGAGGGGGTGTCGAAGCCGGCGTCGGTCACCGGGTAGAGCAGGGCCTGCGCCTTGAGGTCGATCCCGCCGCGCTCCTTGTTCATCAGCGCGAACACGGTGGACATGCAGCCGCCGACCGACTCGCCGGTGACGGCGATCCGCGAGGTGTCCAGGCCGTGGTCCGCGCCGTGCTCCAGGACCCACCGCCCCACGGCGTAGTTCTGCTCGACCTGGGTGGGGTACTTCGCCTCGGGCGCGCGGTCGTAGACCGGGAAGACGCCGGCCGCCCCGGCACCCACCGTGAGCTCGCGGAAGAGCCGGTCGTGGGTCTTCTCGTCCCCGAAGACCCACCCGGCTCCGTGGATGTAGAACACCACCGGCAGCGGCGCGGTGGACCCGGCGGGCCGGATGATGCGGGTGCGGACCGTGCCCCACTCGCCGGCGTCCACGTCGACCCATTCCTCGTCCACGTCGGGACGGGGGACGGACACGTCGCTCTGCAGGCCGAGCAGGATGTCCCGGCCCTTCTCCGGCGGGACCTCGTAGATCCGCGGATGCGGGTCCGTCGCCTCGCACAGCTCCTTCGCCGCCGGTTCCAGGTACGGGGTGATCGGAGGAGGAAGATCGGTCATGTCCGCTCCAAGTCATGGGCGTACGCACGCCCTGTCGCGCGACCGCGCGGGCCGCGACCGCACCCCCCGCCTGGGGCATCGGGCCCTCGTCCATCGTTCGCGCCGACTCCGCCCTTCGCAACGCGGGCGGCCGGGGCGGCGCTCACCCCGGGGCCGGTGCCAGCGGATCGTGGAACCTGGCCTGTGCCGTGTCCAGGGCCAGGCGGACCGCGCCGAGCACGACGGCGCGGTCGCTCAAGGGGGAGAAGGCCAGCTTCGGAGGAGCCTTGGTCAGCCGGGCGACCATGTCTTCGAGCGGGGGCAGCAGCACATCACCGGCGTCGGCGACCGCGCCGCCGATCACGACGAGTTCCGGGTCGAGGAGGAGCGCGACGGTCGCGATCGCGCGGGCGGCCGGGCCGAGGACGTGCTCCAGGAACTCCGGCGCCGCCGTGTCGCCCGCGCGCAGGGCCTCGAAGACCAGCGGGGCGTCCACCCGCGCCGCGTCGCCCTCCGCCAGGGCGTGCAGCACCGCGCCGGGGGTGTCGCGGGGGAGGCGGCCCGCGTGCCGCGCGGCCAGGGCCGCGACCCGGCGCCGCCCCTCCGACCGGGCGCGGGAGGCCAGCCCCTCGGCCGCGGTGAAGCCGTCCATCAGGCTCAGGAATCCGAGCTCGCCCGCGCCCCCGGCGTAGCCGCGCACCAGGCCGCCGTGCACCACGATGCCGACCCCGAGCCGTTCGCCCGCGAGCATGCAGACCACGTTCTCGGAGCCCGAGGCGACCCCGCGCCAGCGCTCGGCGATGACGGCGAGATTGCAGTCGTTCTCCGCGACGACGGCGCAGTCGAAGACCCGGCCGAGCGCCTCGGGCAGATTGACACCGACGAAGCCGGGGATGCCGGAGCGGACGCGGACCGTCCCGTCCGCCGCGACCGTGCCGCTCGATCCGGCGCACACGGCGAGAAGCCGCTCGCCGGAGACGCCGGCCCTCTCCAGGGCGCCGGCGGCCGTCCCGATCACCGCCTCAAGACGTTCGCCGGACGGCATGCCCGGATCGCTGAACGCGTGCTCGTCCTCGGCCACGACCCGGCCGGTCAGGTCGGCCACCGCGACCCGGACCGTCCGCGCGCCGATGTCCACGCCCAGCACGTACCCGGCGTCACGGCGGAAGACGAACGCGCGGGAAGGACGGCCGCGTCCGGCGGCGGCGCGGCTCACGGACCCGCTGACCCAGCCGAGGTCCACCAGATGATCGGCGGCGGCCAGGACGGTGGGCCGGGACATGCCCGTCTCCTCGACCAAGTCGTTGGAGGACCAGGGTTCTTCGGGCGCCGCCCGCAGAACCGCCAGCACCCGTGAGGCGTTGAGCTGCCTCACCATCGCGGAGTCCACTCCGCCTCTTGACACGTCCCTCATGGCCTGCAAGCCTACCGCAGTCCGTTTTATTAAAAGGGTCTAATTAAAAGTATGAGGTGGTCGCACATGTCCGTTCACCTGACTGCTGCTGGGGTGAGCCTGGTCGTCGACGAGACGGACGGGAGCGTCCTGCACTGGGGGAGAGCACTCTCCGAGGCCACCACCCGGACCCTGGGCGACACGGTGACGGGAACCTCGCTCCTCCCGCTGAACGCCCAGGTCCACCAGGGCCGGCCGGGTCTCATCGGCCACCGTGCGGGCACCGCCTGGTCGCCGTCGTTCACCCACGCCCGCACCGTCCACGCCGACGGTGCGCGGATCACCGTCCGCGCCGAGGACCCGCACAGCCGGCTGGAGTGGCGGGCGGAGCTGGAACTGACCCCTTCCGGACTGCTGCGCCTGCGCCACGGCCTGCGCAACACCGGCACCGACATCTACCAGGTGGACGAGCTGACACCGGTGCTGCCGATTCCCTCGCGCGCGGTGGAGGCCATGGACTTCACCGGCCGGTGGGCCAAGGAGCGCCAGCCCCAGCGCCACTCGCTGGGCCACGGCACCTATCTGCGGGAGAGCCGCCGGGGCCGCCCGGGCCACGACAGCCCCGCCCTGATGTCCGTCGGCACCCCCGGTTTCGGCTGGGACGACGGCGAGGTCTGGTCGGTGCACCTCGCGTGGAGCGGAAACCAGCGCTATTACGTGGAACGCATGCCGTCCACCGGCTGCGTGACCGGCACCGGCGAACTGCTCCTGCCCGGCGAGTGCGCCCTCGCACCCGGGGAGGAATACGTGACGCCCTGGCTCTGCGCCGCGTACTCCGGGACCGGACTCAACGGCATCACACCCCGGTTCCACGAGTGGCTGCGTTCCCGCGCCCACCACCCCGACCCCGAGGGCCGGCCGCGCCCCGTCGTCCTCAACAACTGGGAGGCCACCTACTTCGACCACGACCCCCGCCGCCTCCTGCCGCTGGTCGAGCGCGCGGCGGAGGTCGGTGTCGAGCGCTTCGTCCTGGACGACGGCTGGTTCCTCGGCCGGCGCGACGACACCGCGGGTCTTGGCGACTGGTACGTCGACCCGGACGTGTGGCCGGACGGCCTCGACCCGCTGATCGAGCATGTCCGGGCGCACGGCATGGAGTTCGGCCTGTGGTGCGAACCGGAGATGGTCAACCCCGACTCCCGGCTCCTGCGGGAGCACCCCGACTGGGCGCTGCACGCCGCCGACCGGCTCCCGCCGGACTGGCGGAACCAGCAGGTGCTCGACCTGTGCCGGCCGGAGGCGTACGCATACCTCCTGGAGCGCTTCGACACCCTGCTCTCCACGTACGACATCGCCTACCTCAAGTGGGACCACAACCGCGACCTGGTCGAGCCGGGCCACGAGGGCCGTGCCGCCGTCCGGGCCCAGACCGCCGCCGCGTACCGGCTCCTGGACGAGCTGCGCGGGCGCCACCCCGGTGTGGAGATCGAGAGCTGCGCGTCGGGCGGCGGCCGCATGGACCTGGGCATCCTGGAACACACCGACCGCGTGTGGACCTCCGACTGCAACGACGCCCTGGAACGGCAGGAGATCCAGCGGGGCACCAACCTCCTGCTGCCGCTGGAACTGACCGGCGCACACGTCGGACCGACCACCTGCCACAGCACGGGCCGCACCCACACCCTCGCCTTCCGCGCCGCGACCGCCCTGTTCGGGCACTTCGGCATCGAGTGGGACATCACCTCCGCCACCGACGCCGAGCGCGCCGAACTCGCCGAGTGGGTCGCCGCGTACAAGCGCCACCGCACGCTGCTCCACACCGGCCGCCTGTTCCGTCACGAGAGCCCCGACGACGACGCCGCCTCGCTCACCGCCGTGGTCGCCCCCGACGGCGGCGAGGCGCTCCTCTCGTACGTCCAACTCACCGCGACCCGCGCGGAGATCCCGGCCCGGGCCCGCTTCACCGGCCTCGACCCGGAAGGCGTCTACCGCCTCACACCGGTCGGCCCCCGGACCCCCGCCCCCGCAGGCGGACTGCGCCGAGCGCCCCGTTGGTACGCGGAGCACGCCGAGTTCACCGGCGAGTTCCTCGCGCACATCGGCCTCGAACTGCCCCGCCTCCACCCCGAGTCGGCGCTCGTCGTGCACGCGGTCCGCACCCACTGACCGCGCCGCCCCAGGTCCCCACAACGCAGCACACCCACGTACGGCCCACGCACAACGGAGTGTTCACGTGACGTCCCCGCACATACAGCCGCAGAGCCAGCCCATGCGCAAGGTGCTCGCGGCCAGCCTCTCCGGCGCCGCCCTGGAGTGGTACGACTTCAACCTCTACGGCATCTCCGCCGCACTCGTCTTCAACAAGATCTTCTTCCCCGACGTCGACCCGGCCGTCGGCACCCTGGCCGCCCTGGCCACCTTCGGAGCCGGATTCGTCCTGCGCCCCATCGGGGCTCTGCTCTTCGGCCACCTGGGCGACCGCATCGGCCGCAAGAAGTGCCTCGTCGCCACCATGCTCATCATCGGCGCCGCGACCTTCCTCATCGGCATGCTGCCCGACTACCGCCAGATCGGCCTGTGGGCGCCCGCCCTCCTCGTACTCCTGCGTCTGCTGCAAGGTCTCGGCCTCGGCGGCGAATCGGCCGGGGCCTCCCTCCTCACCGTGGAACACGCCCCGCGCGCACGCCGGGGGTTCTACGGCAGCCTGACCCAGGTCGGCGGCCCGATCGGCTATCTGATCGCCGTCAGCCTGACCAGCCTGTTCTCCCTGCTGCCCGAGGACCAGTTCCTCGCCTGGGGCTGGCGTGTGCCGTTCTGGCTGAGCCTGGTCCTGATGGCGGCCGGACTGCTCGTCCGGCGCACCATCGAGGAGACCCCCGAGTTCGCCCGGGTCAAGAACACCGGCACGCAGGAGAAGATGCCGCTGATCACCGCCGTACGCACCTACCCGCGCACCCTGGCCCTCGCCTTCGGCGCCCGTATCGGTGAAGCCGCCAGTTCGCAGATCTACCAGCCGTTCGCCATCGCCTACGTGACCACGACCATGGGGTACGGCAAGACCGTCGCGCTCCTGAGCATCGTCTTCTACAACATCCTGTGCCTGGTCGCCATCCCGTTCGCCGGGGCGCTCTCCGACCGGGTGGGCCGCCGCCCCGTCTACCTCGCCGGCGCCTCCTTCGTCGTCCTGTCGGCCTTCCCCTACTTCTGGTTCCTCGACTCCCACTCGACCCCGCTCGCCTGGACCGCCATGGGCCTGGCGGCCATCGGCGGCGCCATCGGCATGAACTCCGTCCAGGGCACCTACTTCACCGAGCTCTTCGGGACACGCGTGCGCTACTCGGCGCTCGGGATCGCCTCGCAGGCGTCGGCCATGGTCGCCGGCTTCGTCCCCTTCCTCGCCACCGCCCTGGTCGTCGCCGCCGGAGCGAGCTGGCCCATCGCGCTGCTGCTCGTCACCGTCGGCCTGATCTCCTTCGCGTCCGCCGCGGCGCTGCGCGAGACCCGTGAGCTGGACGTCTCCGAGATCGAGGCCCGGACGGCACCCGAGACCGCGACCCCGCACAAGGACAGGACCCACGCATGAGCACCACCCGTACCCACCCCAACGTCCTGGTCTTCTTCACCGACCAGCAGCGCTGGGACACCACCGGCGCCCACGGCAACCCGCTGGGCCTCACCCCGGCGTTCGACCGCCTCGCCCGGCGCGGTGTGCTCGTCGAGAACTCCTTCACCAACCAGCCCGTCTGCGCCCCCTCCCGCGCCTCGCTGCAGACCGGCATGTACCCCACGACCACCGGCGTGCACCGCAACGGCATTCCCATGCCGCCCACCACCCCCACCCTCGCGCGGCACTTCGCGGCGGCCGGCTACGACACCGGCTACATCGGCAAGTGGCACCTCGCGGGCGACGACTACGCGGGCGCGGTCCCCGAGGAGGACCGGGCGGGCTACCGGTACTGGCTCGCCGCGAATCTGCTGGAGTTCACCTCCGACGCGTACGAGACCACGCTGTACGACAACGACGGCGCTCCGCACACCTTCGACGGCTACCGCGCCGACGCCCTCGGCGAAGCCGCGATCCGCTACATCGAACAGGACCGCGACTCCCCGTACTTCCTGTTCCTGTCCTTCCTCGAACCGCACCACCAGAACAGCCGCGACGACTACCCCGCGCCGCACGAATACGCCGACCGCTACGCGGGGGACGAGGGCTGGGTGCCGGCCGACCTCGAAGCGCTGGACGGCAACTGGCCCGAGCACCTGGCCGGCTACTACGGAATGGTGCGACGCCTGGACGAGGTGCTGGAGCGGATCGTCGCCACCCTGGAGAAGAGGGGCGAACTGGACAACACCCTCATCCTGTTCACCTCCGACCACGGCTGCCACTTCAAGACCCGCAACGACGAGTACAAGCGCAGCTGCCACGACGCGTCCCTCCGCGTGCCCACGGTCCTGGCGGGCCCCAGCCTCGACACCGGCGTCCCCCTGCCCCAGCTCGTCGGCCACGTCGACCTGCCGCCGACCCTGCTGGACGCGGCCGGTCTGCCGGTCCCCGCCGCGATGCAGGGACACTCCCTGCTGCCTCTGGTACGCGGTGAGAGCACCGGACGACCCGAGGACGTCCTGATCCAGATCAGTGAGTCCGAGGTGGGCCGGGCGCTGCGCACCTCCCGCTGGAAGTACGGCGTCACCGCACCGGACGCCGACGCCCGCCACGCGGCCCGGGCGGAGCGGTACGTCGACACCTACCTCTACGACCTCGACGCCGACCCGCGGGAGCTCACCAACCTCGTGGGCGATCCGGCCCTCGCCGACGTCCGCGCAGCGTTGCGCCAACGGCTCGCCGACCGCATCGCCGACTCCGGGGAGCCTCGGCCGGAGATCGTTCCGGAGCCCGTCAGGGGGTGAGGTCCGCGTCCCGGGCCAGCAGAGCGGCCTGGACCCGGTTGGTGACGTCGAGCGCGGTGAGGATACGGCTGACGTGTGCCTTGACGGTGCTCTCGCGCATGTGGAGCCGGCCGGCGATGTCCGCGTTGGTCAGGCCCTGGGCGAGCAGAGCCAGCACGTCGCGCTCACGTGGCGTGAGGCGGTCCAGCCGGGAGCGGGCAGCGGTCGCCCGATCCCGGCCGGACCGGTGGTAGCGGTCGATGACGCGGCGCGCGGCGCTGGGATGGAGCATGGCCGATCCGGCGGCGACCAGGTGCACCGCGCGCAGGATCTCGGCGGGGTCGGTGTCCTTGAGGAGGAAACCATCGGCCCCCGCCGCCAGCGCGCTGTAGACGTACTCGTCCAGGTCGAAGGTGGTCAGCGTGATGACGCCCGGCGGATGGGGCAGTGCCCGCAGTCGGGCGGTGGCGGCGATGCCGTCCATGCGCGGCATCCGTACGTCGACCAGCGCGACGTCGATGCGATGGGCGGTGGCGAGCTCGACGGCCTCCAGGCCGTCCGCCGCCTGGGCGACCACCTCCATGCCGTCGTCGCCGTCCAGGAGGTCCGCGAGGCCGAGGCGGACCAGGGCGTCGTCGTCGGCGATCAGGACGCGGATCATGTGGGGGAGCCGTTCTTCTCGGTGCCGGAGGGGTGGGGGATACGGGCTGCCAGCCGCCAGGCGCCCGCGCCGCCGGGCCCGGCGTGGAGGTCTCCGCCCAGCGCCTTGACCCTTTCGTTCAGTCCTACCAAGCCGAAGCCGGAATCGACGACGCCCGCAGCCGGTGCCCCCGGGGCGTTGGTGACCTCGACCAGGGTGGCGGGCGGCCCGTAGTCGAGCCGGATGCGGACCGGAGCACCCTGGGCGTGCTTGCGGGCGTTGGACAGGGCCTCCTGGACGATGCGGTAGACGGCCAGGCGGTGGGCGGCGGGGAGTTGCCCCGCGTCGCCGATCACTTCGGTCCAGACCTGCTGCCCGGCCGCGCGCGCCTGCTCCACCAGCTCGCCCACCTCGCGCAGAACCGGCGGGGCGGGCTGCGGGTCGAGGCCCGTTTCGCGCAGGGCGCCCAACACGTCCCGCAGGTCGGCCAGGGCGTCGGTGGAGGCGGTACGCAGCAGGGCCAGGCGGTCGCGAACCGGGGCGGGCAGGCCGTCGTCCCTGGTGCCGAGCACGCCCGTGTGGAGGGCGATCAGGCTCAGGCGGTGGGCGAGCACATCGTGCATCTCGGCGGCGATCCGCGACCGCTCGGCGGACCGGACGGCGCTCTCGCGCAGCTCCCGCTCGACGCGCAGGTGATCCACCTGGGCGTGCAGGGCCCGCTCCAGACGGCGTCGGCCGCCCAGCCACATCCCGCCGACGACGGCGAGCAGTAGGAACAGGCTGGAGCCGTACTGCTGCGGCGTCCACAACGAGACCGCGGGCTTCGTGACCACGTTGGCGGCCAGCGCGACCACCGCGCACCCCACCGCGATCCGGGCGGGGCGGGCGACCGCCAGGTCGAAGAGCGCGAGCAGCAGGAGCGGCAGCATCGGCCACCCCCACACGGCAGCCGCGGTGGTGGCCAGGGCGGGGGCCACGTACCAGGGCCCCCGGCGTACGAGCAGGGCCGCCCCGCACAGCAGCGCGGCCGCGGTCGGCGGGGTCAGATAGGCGCCGCCCGAGGTGGAGGCGTTGTTCTGCACGGCCGCCAGGGTCAGCACGGCCACCAGGCCCCATCGCCCGTACGCCCTCCACGAGGGCCGCTCTTTCCAGCTCACCTGGCCGAGCCTAGGCGGCCCGCCACCGCGCGGACTCCGCCGTTCCGCCGTCCGCGCCCCCTACTTTCGTAGGGCAGGACGGTCGCACATAGGCGGACTCCTCGGAGCCGTCCGCTCCCTAGCGTCGAATCCATGGACGAATGGACCAACTCACACGACCGTGTTCTCGCGCAGCGCCATGCCGAGGGCTGGATGTTCCTCATCGAGGCCGCCCGGGACCTGCGCACCACCGGCGCCGTCGCCCCCAGCGGCAAGGCCCTGGCCCGCGCGCTCACGGATCCGGTGCGCGCCCTGGCGCACCGGCCCCTGACCGTCCTGGAGGCCGGGGCGGGCACCGGGGCCGTCACCCGCGCCCTCATTCCGCAGCTCACCCCGGGCAGCCGCCTCGACGTCGTCGACGCCAACCCGCGCTTCACCGGCGCGCTGCGCCGGCTCGTCCACACCCACCCCCGCCTCGCAGGGCGGCCGGAACAGGTCCGCGTCCATCAGGGATACGTCGAGGAGCTGGACACCGGCCGCGACTACGACGTCATCGTCTCGGGTCTGCCGCTCACCAACTTCACGCCCCGTCAGGTCGAGGCGGTCATGGACCGGTATCTGGAACTGCTCCGTCCCGGCGGCACCCTCACCTACTTCGCGTACCTCGGCACGCACACGGCACGGACTCTGCTGTCCGGCCGGGCGGAGTCTCGCCGCCACCAGCGGGCCGAGCAGATCATGACCGGCTACCAGCGCCGTTACGCGACCGGCTGCTGGACCGTCTGGGCCAACCTGCCGCCGGCCCGGGTGTGGCAGCTCCGACGCCCCGAAGCCGCGGCCCCGCCCGCGCTCGCCGTGCGCACCCCCGTCCGGGCCGACCGGTGAACGCGCTGTCCACGGCCCTCGCCGACGTGCCCGCCCCGGCCGCCTATCTCATCCTCGTCGCGGCCGTCCTCGCGGAGTCCGTCCTCCTGGTCGGCGCGTTCGTGCCCACCCTCACCCTGCTGCTGACCGCCGGGGCCCTCGCGCGCGCCGGGGAGCTGGACCTCCTTCCGGTCATCGCGGTCGTCTCCGGTGCGGTGATCGCCGGAGACCTCCTGGCCCACCGCACGGGGTCCGTGCTCGGCGTCCGCCTGCGCACGGCGGGCGTCGGCCGACGTGTCCCCGCCGCCACCTGGCAGCGCGCGGAAAGGCTCATGGCCCGGCGCGGCGGGCAGGCGCTGCTGCTGACGCGCTTCGTCCCCGTCGTCCGTACGCTCACGCCTCACCTGGCCGGCGCCACCGGGGTGCCCTACCGGCGCATCGCTCCGTACAGCGCCCTCGTCGCACCGGTGTGGGCGGCGGTCGAGGCGGGCACCGGTTACACGGCGGCCACATCCCTGCAGCATCTCCTCGGACAGAACATCTAGGGCACACCAAATCCTCCTGTCCGCTGATACTGCTGGGGCCGGTCCGGCCGCCTACCCCCAGCTGTGGGCCTCGGCCAACAGCCCGTCCTCCATCGTCTTCGCCGCCTGTTCCGGCGCGACCACCCAGGGCGTGATCAACGGTCAGCTCGGAGCGGCGGTTCCTGCTCGTTCGGGATCAGTGACACCAGCCGCAGCGCCATCAACGGAGCCGCGGACACCATCGACTCCGTCGTCTCCGGCCGTGCGTCCGCGTACGGCTTCGCCTTCGGGGACGTGCGGGGTGCTTTCACCAACCACGAGATCTGCTCGGCCGACTAGTGGCTGAACAGCACGCGGATCCCCGTGCACGAGAGCTACCACCCCAACGCGAGGGGACAGGCGCAGGGGTACCTGCCGACTCTCTCTGCGAAGGACTGAGGCAGGGCGAGGGCGCCTGCCTCCCCGGGCACCCCGCTCCGCCTCGGCCCGTGTCGCTGTGCCCCTCCGCCCTGAGGGGGACAGCGACGCCGTGCCCGCGGGGGGTCCGCACCGGCCTTCCCGCATGGCCGTGCAAGCGCTTCCAGCGGCCGCCGCGTGCGACATCGTCTCCCTCGACCACTACCTCCCCGCCCACGATGTGAACGGCCACATCGACCTGGCGCTCAACGCCGACCTGGCCCGGGGAGCGGCCGGCGGTCGCCCCTGGCTGCTCATGGAGCACTCGACCTCGGCCGTCAACTGGCAGCCGGTCAACATCGCCAAGCAGCCCGGGGAGCTGCGGCGCAACAGCCTCGGCCACCTGGCCCGAGGCGCCGACGCCCTCATGTTCTTCCAGTGGCGCCAATCCCGCGCCGGTGCCGAGAAGTGGCACTCCGCGATGCTTCCGCACGGCGGCACCGACACCCGCGTCTGGCGCGAGGCCGTCGACCTCGGCGCCGAACTGCACGCACTCCGCGAGGTCGCCGGCAGCCGCGTCGAAGCGGACGTCGCCCTCCTCCTGGACTGGCACAACTGGTGGGCGCTGGAGGCGGAGGCCCGCCCGTCCGACCGCATGCGCTACCTCGACCTGGTCCGCGACTGGTACGAAGCGCTGTGGCGCCTCAACATCACCTGCGACGTCGTCCCCCCGGGCACCCCACTCGCCCCCTACAAGGCCGTGCTCGCCCCCAACCTCTACCTCCTCGGCGACGAGGACGCCGAGGCACTCACCCGGTACGTCCACGCCGGCGGCCACCTCGCGGTGGGCTGCTTCAGCGGCGTCGTGGACGGGCAGGACCGGGTGCACCCGGGCCACTACCCGGGTGCGCTGCGCACGGTGCTCGGTCTGCGCGTCGACGAATACCTCCCGCTGCGCGACGGCGTGACGGTCGGACTCACCGACGCCACCACCGCCACGCACTGGGCGGAACGCGTGGAGCCGCGCGGCTGCGAGACCGTCGTCCGGTTCGCGGACGGCCCCGAAGGCGGACCCGCGCCGGGCGGGCCCGCCGTCACCCGGCACCGTCACGGCTCGGGGACCGGCCGGTACGTCGCGACCCGCGCGTCGGCCGCGACGCTGCGGGCGCTGCTGCGCGGGCTCGCCCGGGACGCGGGACTGCGCCCGGCGGCAAAGACCCCCGAGGACGTCGAAGCCGTACGCCGCTCCGGCCCGGACGGCTCCTGGCTCTTCCTGCTCAACCACGGCACCGCACCGGTCGAGTTCCGCACCGGGAACGGCGGCGTCGTGGCGATCCCGGCGGGCGGGGCCGTCACCCTGCGCGAGGCGGGCCGGGGCGGCGACGGCCCCGGCCCGGTGACCCTTACACGCTCTCCAGCAGCAGCTGCGAGCCCGCGGTGATCAGGCCGGGCACCATGAAGCGGAGGGTGACGCGCCGGGTCCCGCCGCCCGGTACGGTCAGCGTCGCCAGTTCGTCCCGGGGCACGGTGGGGCGTACGTACACCGTGCGGATCTCCTCGGCGCCGCCGTCCACCGACAGGGCCGTCGCGCCGTTCCAGGTGTCGCCCGGGACGTCGGTCGCGGCCGTGACTTTGGACCCGAAGGTGAGGCGGACCGTGCGCGTCCCCGGAGCGGGGTTGCGGAGCTCCAGGTCCACGTCGTAGCGGAGCCCGTAGTTGCCCCAGCTGCGCGCCGAGGAATCGCTCAGCGCGGCGGTGGCCGGAGACGTCTGGTCCAGCGCCGCGACCTGCCGGACCGTGGTGTTGACCGCGATGCCGAGGTGGTGGCCTGCACCGGCCACGTCCACCACGGCGCGGCCGGTGTCCCACCTCGACGCGCCGTACACACCGGCTTCGCGCCCGTACGTGGTGTCCGTCTGGGACACGATGTTCCCGGGCGCCGCCGCGCTGTCCGTCTGGGAGAGGTTGACGGCGGTGGTAGTGCTGCCGTCCGTGGTGACGACCGTGTACGTGTACACCCCGGCGCTCGCCGTGATCTCCAGCAGGCCGTCGAGGATGGACCCGGTCATGGGCAGGCGCGCCGCCTCGACCATGTGCCCCGGTGCCACCTGGGCGGGGGAGAGGTACTGCTTCACGTTCCCGGACAGCCAGTCGGCCGAGGTGGCGTAGCAGGGGCCGGTCCCGGCGCGGGCGGCCGGGTCCTGCACCAGGGGTTTGTCCGCGTTGGTCCATGCGGCGCCACGTGCGGAGACGGTGACCGGAGCCGTGCCCGGGTTGGAGACCAGCACATGCAGCCAGGCCGCCTTCCCGGTGCTGTTCTGGTGGTACAGGTACAGCGGAAAGGTGCCCGACAGGGCGTGTGCCGAGCCGCCGCGGGTGCTCGTCGTCCGGGCGTGCTGCATGAGCCATCCGGGGCCGGTGACCGTCTCGGGGTTGTTGGAGACGACGAGTTCCGATCCGCCTGCGGAGCCCGGGAGTTGGTGCAGCAGCTCCCGGGCGACCGTGGGGCCCGGAGCGGTCGGCGTACCGGCCGTCCAGGCACTCTCACCGAAGCTCGCGGCCTGGGTGCCGGCGGCCCGGTGCCTCTTCAAGTGGTCCGTACGTCTTCTGTGTCCGGACGGGTGGGCCGCCGCATCCGTGATCGGAACGCTCAGGGCCGCAGCGGTCAGCGGCAGCGCCGCGAGGAAGGTGCGCCGGGTGGGGAGGGAGGGCATCGCTGGTCCTCTCTTGAGATGTTGGCGCATATCAATGCACGTAAAACCGTGGGCCGCAAGGGGTTGGCGGCTCGGCGTGACGGGTGAGCGGGTGTCAGGGAGGTACCGGAAGAAACTTGTCGGCCGCCCCTTGACGCCGTGGGCGCGGCTGAGCACACTCAAGCCTGCAAGTGGTACGGACCACTTGGTCTTCGGCTCCGCGCCGACCCCTCTTCTCTCTCCGGCCGTGCCCCCGGAATGCCCCAAGGAGCGTCATGTCCTCGTCCAGAGGTCTCCGCCTCGCCTGCGCCCTCGCCGTGATCGGCGCCCTCACCTCCGCCTGCGGCCTCAGCGGCTCGTCCGACGACGGCAACGAGCCCGCCGGCGCCGCCAAGGGGCCGCTCAAGGGCACGGTCACCTTCGAGACGCTGCAGCTGAAGCCCACCTTCACCACGTACGTGAACGGTGTGATCGACGCCTTCGAGAAGAAGAACCCCGGCGTGAACGTGAAGTGGGTCGACATCCCCTTCCAGGGCGCCCAGGAGAAGCTGACCGCCGACGCGGCCGCCGGGGCGCTGCCCGACGTCGTCAACCTCAACCCCCAGTTCGCGCAGGCGCTGGAGGCCAAGGGCCAGTTCATCGACATGGACACCGCCGCGTCCGACGTCAAGGCGGACTACATCCCCGGCGCCTGGCAGGCGTTCACGGTGCCGGGGCGGAGCGGCTCGTACGGCATCCCCTGGTACCTCACCTCCGAGGTCACCATGTACAACAAGAGCCTCTTCAAGAAGGCCGGGCTCGACCCCGCGAAGCCCCCGGCCTCCTTCGACCAGCTCTTCGCCGACGGATCCGCCCTCTCCAAGGCGGGCAAGGGGTCCTTCTACGGCGCCCACCCCGCGCTGGAGAACCGGTTCATCACCGACCTCGCCAAGCAGGGAGTGCCGCTGCTGGACAAGGACGGGAAGAAGTGGACCTTCAACACGCCGGAGGCCGCCGCCTACCTCGCCAAGCTGGTCGACGCCTACAAGAAGGGCGTCTACCCCAAGGACTCCCTGACCCAGGACCACAGCAAGGAGACCGAGGCGTACCAGGCGGGCCGGGTCGGACTCTTCCCCTCCGGGCCCAACTTCCTGACCATCATCAAGCAGAACGCACCGAAGATCGCCGAGCAGACGGCCGTCGGCCCGCAGATCACCGGTGAGTCCGGCGCCACCAACATGTCGGTCATGGGGCTGCTCGTCCCCAAGACGAGCAAGAACCGCAACGCGGCCGTCGCCTTCGCCTCGTACATGGCCAACAGCGAGAACCAGCTGGCCTTCAGCAAGATCGTGACCGTGCTCCCCAGCGTCACCAAGGCCCTCAAGGACCCGTACTTCACGGACGCCGGGGACGGCTCGGTCGAGGCGCAGGCCCGCAGGATCTCCGCCCAGCAGATCGCCAAGGGGCAGAACCTGGTCCCCGTCCAGTACGACGCACGCGTCACCCAGGCCGTCGTCGGCAAGGTCCAGCTCGCGCTCCAGGGCAAGCTCACCCCGCAGAAGGCCCTGGACCAGGCCGTCGACGCCGCCGACGCCATCACCGCCGGCTGATCACCACCCCGCACACCCGCGGCGGGCAGGGCACCCCCGGCCCGCCCGCCGCTCCCTTCCGCACGGAGGTTCCCGTGACCGGCCGACGCTGGTACGTACCCTGGCTGTTCCTCGCCCCCGCGCTCGCCGTCGCGCTCACCTTCTTCATCATCCCGTTCGGCAACACCACGATCCTGTCGTTCACCGACGCCAGCACCCTGGGCGGCGGCCACTTCACCGGCGCCGCCAACTACCAACGGCTCATCCACGACGAGCAGTTCTGGCTCAGCCTGCGCAACACCGCGCTCTACGTGGTGATCGTCGTGCCGCTGATGGTGGTCCTGCCGCTCCTGGTCGCCGTTCTCGTGCAGCGTCGTATCGCCGGCATCGGCTTCTTCCGGGCCGTGTTCTACTCCCCGGTCGTCGCCTCCATGGTCGTCGCCGGCCTGATCTGGTCGTGGCTGCTCTCCAGCGACGGACTCGTCAACTCGGCGCTGCGCGGCCTGCACGTCGTCACCGAGCCCGTCCCGTTCCTGACCGACTCCCACTGGCTGCTGATCAGCGCGATGGCCATGACCGTGTGGAAGGGCCTCGGCTACTACATGGTCGTGTACCTCGCGGCCCTCGCCAACGTGCCCCGGTCCCTGCTGGAGGCCGCCGAAGTCGACGGCGCGGGCGCGGTACGCCGCTTCTTCAGCGTCACCGTGCCGCTGCTCCGGCCCACCATGATCCTGGTCGCCACCCTCGCCTCGATCGCGTCGGCGAAGGTCTTCGCGGAGGTCTACACCCTCAGCAACGGCAGCGCGGGCCCGGGCGGCGAAGCCCGCACGCTCGTGTACACGATCCGTGAGACCGGCCTCGGGCTCGGCGGCGAGGCCGGGTACGCCTCGGCGATGAGCCTCGCCCTCTTCGTCGCCACCCTCGGCCTCTCGGTCTTCGTCACGAAGCTCAACTCCAAGGAGGAGCAGGCGTGAAGACCGCACTCACCACCGCACCCGCCCCGGCCGGCCGCCGGGCGCCCGCCACCGCGCCCCGCCGGCAGCCGTCCTCCCGGCGGCCCATGGCGCGCCGGGCCGTCCTCGGCCTGGTCGTGCGTTACGTACTGCTCGCCGCCGTCCTCGTCCTCACCGTGGGCCCCTTCCTGTGGCAGCTGTCCACCTCCCTCAAGGGCGTCGGCGAGCAGGTGTTCGGCTATCCGCCGCAACTGCTGCCGCACCACCCCACGCTCAGCCACTACGCCGAGGCCGCACGCACCGTCCCGGTGTTCCACTACGGCCTCAACTCCCTGCTCGTCTCGGCCGGCAGCGCCGTCACCAACTGCCTCTTCGGGTCACTCGCCGGCTACGCGCTCGCGCGGATGCGGTTCAGGGGGCGCGGGCTGGCCCTGGGCATCTTCCTGGCCACGATGATCATCCCGTTCGAGTCCATCATGGTCTCCGAATTCCTGATGATGCGCTCCCTGCGGCTGAACGACACCCTGCTGGGCGTCATGCTCCCGACCGCCGTCACCGGCCTGTCCGTCCTGCTGTTCCGCAACGCCTTCCGGCACCTGCCGCGCGAGGTCGAGGAGGCCGCGCTGCTCGACGGAGCGGGCGAGTGGCAGCGCTTCGCGCACATCGCCCTGCCCGCCGTGCGCGGCACCATCGCCGTGGTCGCCATCTTCAGCTTCGTCTTCGCCTGGGACGACTTCCTGTGGCCGCTGATCGTCCTGTCCGACCCGGCCCACTACACCCTCACCGTGGGCATCCAGTACCTGTCCGGCACCTTCACCAATGATCAGCGGGTCGTGGCCGCAGGCACGATGATGGCCGTGGTCCCGCTGCTCGTTCTCTTCTTCAGCCTGCAGCGGTACTTCTTCCGTGGAGTGGGCGAGGGGGCGGTCAAGGGATGACAGAGCAAGCGCACAAGCCGCAGCGTGCGACGGCCGGCAGGGGAGTGGCGGGACGGCAGGCCGACCCGGCCGGGGCCGAGGAGCGCGCACCGAAGCACGAGACGCTGCGCACCGAACTGCTCGCACTCATCGACGACGGACTCGCCCCGCACGCGCCGCTGCCCAGCGAACGCGAGCTGATGCAGCGCTACGGCGTCAGCCGCATGACCGTGCGCCGCGCCATGGAGCGACTGACCCAGGAGAACCGGGTCTACCGCGTGCAGGGCGCGGGCACCTTCGTCGCCGACCCCTCCACCATCAGCAAGACGCTGTACCTCACCTCGTTCTCGGAGGACATCCGGAGCCGGCGCATGAAGCCCGCCAGCAGGCTCCTCGTCCTGGAGCGCGCCGAGGCCGATCTCGCCTGCGCCCGCGACCTGTTCCTCGCCCCCGGCAGCCCCGTGGTGCACCTGGAACGCCTGCGCCTGGCCGACGGCGAGCCGATGTGCCTGGAGAACGTGTGGCTGCCCGAGGCACTCGTCCCCGGCCTGGTCGAGGAGGGCGATCCGCAGTCGCTGTACGGCCGGCTGGAGCGGGCCGGGGCCGCCCCCGAACAGGCCGACCAGATGATCCGGGCCACGGTCCTCGGCCCCCGCGAGGCCGAACTCCTCTCCGTACCCGCCCAGTTCCCGGCCCTCCACGTCGAGCGCGTCACCCGCGACATCCGGGGCCGCGCCGTGGAGCGCGCGGTGAGCCTCTACCGCGCCGACCGCTACGACTACCGGCTGACCATCACCAGAGAGCCGCACCCATGACACACCCTGCCGAAGGGGAACCCACCCCCCGGCCCGCCGGCGGCACCGCCCTCCTGGGCATCGACATCGGCGGCACCAAGACGGTCGCGGTGCTCTTCGACGGGGACCGCCGCGTGCTGTCCCGGGCGCAGACCGCGACCCCGGCCGCCGAAGGCCCCGACGCCGTGGTCGCCGCCGCCGCGCAGGTGGCCGACATCGTGCGCGCGGCGGCCCGGGCCCAGGGGCTGCGCGTGGCCGCCGCCGGCGTCGGCACCGCCGGCGTCGTCGCCCCCGACGGGCGCACCATCGCCGCCGCCACCGACGCCCTGCCGGGCTGGGCGGGCACACCGCTCGCTGCCCGGCTGGAAAGCGTGCTCGGCCTGCCCGTCGCGGTGCTGGGCGACGTCCAGGCGTTCCTGGCGGGCGAGCTGTCGGCCGGGGCCGCGGCCGGCGCGCACACGGCCGTGGGCGTCATGGCGGGCACCGGCATAGGCGGCGCCCTCGCCGTCGGGGGCCGGGTCCTCACCGGTGCGCACGGCGCCGCCGGGCACCTGGGCCACCTCCCGGTCCCCGGGGCGGAGCGGCTGCCCTGCCCCTGCGGACGCACGGGACACGTCGAGGCCGTCGCCTCGGGGCCCGCGATGACCCGGCTCCTGCGGGCGGCGACCCCGGAGGGACAGCGGGCCCCGGACGACCTCCGCGCCGTCGCCGCAGCCGCCGAAGCGGGGGACGAGGAGGCCCGTACGGTCCTGACGCGCGGCGGCACCGCGCTCGGCACCGCCCTCGCGGGGATCGTCAGCGCACTCGACCCGGACGTCGTGGTGCTCGCCGGCGGCGTCCTCGAATCCGGCCGCTGGTACGGGGACGCCCTGCGCCGGGCGGTCGAGGAGCACACCCTGCCCCTCCTGCACGGCGTACCCGTCACCACGGCGGCCCTGGGCGCCGACGCCGTCGCCCTCGGTGCCGCCGAGCACGCCCGGGAAACGCTCCGGCCCCGGTCCTGAACCCGCCGCCCCGACCCCACCACCCGTTGAGGAAAACCCTGTCGTGAGTGACGAACCCCGCCGGCCCGAGGCCGTCGTGGCGCTCCTGCCGCTGGACGAGCGTCCGGCCTGCGCCGAACTGCCCGCGCGGATCGCCGCCGTCGCCGGCGTCCGGCTCGCCCTGCCCCCGTCGGAGCTGCTGCCCCGACTGCGTACCCCTGGAGACCCCCGCGGGCTCAGCGCCTGGCTCGCGGAACGGGCGGCCGACTGCGACGCGGCCGTCGTGAGCCTGGAGATGCTCGGGCACGGCGGGCTGATCGCCTCCCGCACCGGGACCGCGTCCGCCCACGACGTCCTGCGCGACTGGGACGGACTGGCCGCCTGGGCCGGAACGGACCGCCCGGTGCACGGCGTCACGCTGGTGACCCGCACCCCGGACTCCGCCGACGCCATGGAGGAACCGGACTACTGGAATCCGTACGGCCCCGCCCTGCACCGCCACTCCGCAGCCCTGCACCGGGCCGAGGAGCAGGCCGCCGGCCCCGCCGCGCCCACCGGCATCCCGGAGGCCGTCCGCGCCGACTTCCTCGGCCGCCGCCTCCGCAACCACACCCTGAACCTCGCCGGCCTGGACCTCGTCGCCCGGGGCCGCCTCGACACCCTGGTCGTGGGCGCGGACGACACCGCCCCCTGGGGCCTGGCCACCGCCGAGCTCGCCCAGCTGCGACTCTGGCGCGACCGCCTCGGCCTCGGCAGCCGGGTCGCCGTGCGCCCCGGAGCCGACGAGGCCGTGACCGCGCTGGTCGCCCGCACCCTCCGCGACCTCTTCGGCGGGCCGCCCGTGACCGTCGCCGTCGAGGCCGTCGACCCGGCCGGGCTGCGCACCGTCGCCCCGTACGAGAACATGCCGGTCGCCGACACAGCGGCGGGGCAGATCGCCGCCTGCGGAGCCGTGCTCACCGACGACCCGGATGCGGGTCTGCATCTCCTCGTCCACACCCCGGACGGGTCCGGCGACTGGGCCGTCGCCCCGCCCGGCCAGCGCCTCGAATCCGCCGCCACCACCGCCCGCGCCCTCGCGGCGCGAGCCCGTGAACTCCTCGACGGCGGCCACGAGGTGGCCGTGGCGGACTGCGCCCAGCCCAACGGGGCCGACCCGCTCCTCGTGGAGGCCCTGCACCGGGCGGGCGTCGCCGGCCGGCTCACCGCCTACGCGGGATGGAACACCGCCGGCAACACCCTGGGGACCGCCGTGGCCCATGGTGTCACCGTCGTCCTCGCCCGGCGGGCCGGCACTTTCGACGAGCGGGCCCACCGCCTGCTGCTCGCCCACCGGTTCATCGAGGACTGGGGCTATATGACCCGGGTACGCGCGGCCGCGCGCACCACGCTGGGCAGTGTGCTCGGCGCCCACGACCACGTACCGCCGGACCACACCGTCCTCACCGAGATCGCCCAGGGCCTCGCCCGGTGCGCGGCCGAACTGCCCGAACTGGGACACGCGTTGGTGCCCGAGAGCGTCCGCCTTCCCTGGCACCGCACCTTCGAGGCCGACTTCGCCCTCACCCCCACCCACCCCGAGGAGTCCCGGTGACCCGTACCGCACTTGACCGGACGGCGGACGTGGTGGTCGTCGGCTCCGGACTAGGCGCCGTCGCCGCCGCCCTGGCCGCCGCCCGAGCCGGCCGCACGGTGCTGCTGGCCGCCGCCCGCACCCGGCTGGGCGGCCAGGCAACCACCCAGCTCGTCCCCGCACTCGACGAGCACCCCCACATCGAGACCGGCGGCGCCTCGACCTCGTACGCCGCCTTCCGCGCCGCGATCCGCGCCCAGTACGACGGCGTGGACAACCCCGGCGGCGGCTGGGTCAGCCGCTTGTGCTGCGAACCGGCCGCCGCCGAGAAGGCCCTGGAAACCCTGCTCGCCCCACACATCACGGCGGGCCGGCTCACCGTCCTGCGACAACTCGCGCCCGTCGCCGTGCGCAAGGACGGCGACCGGGTGACCGGGATCGACTTCCGGGCGCCCGGGGACGAGCGCGTCACCACGCTGACCGGCGAGGTCTTCTGCGACGCCACCGAGGCCGGCGACCTGCTGCCGATGGCTGGGGCGCCCTGGGTCTGCGGCTCCGAGGGCCGGGACGCGTACGGCGAATCCCTCGCCCTGCCGGGCCCGGCGCAGCCCGGCGCGGTGCAGTCCTGCACGGTCGGCTTCGTGGTCGAGAAGGCGCCGCCGGGGGAGACCGGACCGGTGGGAGACGCACCCCCCGGTTACGCCCGGTGGCGTGAGGCGCAGCCCTTCACCCTGGAGATCGCGGGCTGGGACGGCCGGGCGCACCGCTACCGCATGTTCGAGGACGGCCCCGACGGCCACCCGCCGTTCTGGACCTACCGGCGGCTGCGCGAGGGCGCGGTCCTCGGCGGCCGGGACGCCGCCCTCATCAACTGGGCGGGCAACGACTACGCGGACACCTCGGCCCTGGACGACCCCGCACGCGCGTACACCGAGGCCAAGCGGCTGTCCGAGGCGTTCCTGCACTGGCTGCGCACCGAGTGCCCCCGCGACGACGGCGGCCTCGGCCACCCCGAACTCCGGCTCGTTCCCGAGGTCAGCGGCACCCCGGACGGATACGCGGAGGAGCCCTATCTGCGCGAGTCGCGACGGCTGCGCACGGCCCGCCCCGTCCGGCAGCAGGACCTGGAACCCGTACCGGGCCGAGCCCGGGCGGCCGGCTTCGCCGACTCCGGTGGCCTGGCGATGTACCACATGGACCTGCACAGCAGGGTGGGCCATCCGCAGAGCGCGTACGCGCCGACCGCGCCCTTCCAGATCCCCCTGTCGGCCCTCGTCGCACCGGCCCCGGTCAACCTCCTCGCCGCCGCGAAGAACCTCGGGGCGACCCAGGTCGCGGCCTCCGCCTACCGGGTGCACCAGGGGGAGTGGGCGGTCGGTGAGGCCGCCGGCGCCCTCGCCGCCCAGGCGTGCCTGCGCTCCCTGACGCCCGCCCGGGTGGTCGCCGACCGGCGCGAACTGACCTGGTTGCAGGCCGCGTTGGCCGGCAGTGGGGTGCCCCTGGCCTGGACGCTGGATGTCGGCCCCGGACACCCCCACTTCGTGGCCGTCCAGCTCCTCGGCGCGGCCGGTGCCCTCACCGGGCCACGGGCCGCGCAGCTGACCGCCGACCCGGACGCACCGGTCACCGAACCCGCGCTCGCGTCGCTGCGGGAGGCCGCCGCCCGCCTGCTCGGGGACCCGGGCCCCGTCCCCGTACCGACACCGGACCCCACCGGGACGACGTGGGTGGAGGCCGCCGCGGCTCTCTGGTCCGCCGTCGCCCGGGCGCTGCCCACCCGGGCGGAGAACCAATGAACAACGAAAGGCCCCCCGTGCACAGCGCGCAAGACCACCCCACGCCCCGCGAGGAAGCGCTCGGCCGCATCGCCGGCTCCCTCGTCGTCTCCTGCCAGGCGCTGCCGGGAGAACCGCTGTTCGGCGCCGCCATCATGGCCCGGATGGCCGTGGCCGCCCTCCGGGGAGGCGCGAGCGGGGTACGCGTCAACGGGCCCGAGGACATCGCGGCGGTACGAGCCGCCGTACCCGTGCCCGTGATCGGACTGTGGAAGCAGGGCGACACCGGCGTCTACATCACCCCCACGCTCGCCGCCGCACGCACCGTCGCCGCCGCGGGCGCGGACATCGTCGCGCTCGACGCCACCAGCCGGCCCCGCCCCGACGGCCTCACCCTGACCGAGACGATCACCGCGCTCCACGCCGACGGGGTGCCCGTCATCGCGGACGTCTCCACCGTCGAGGAGGGGATCGCCGCACGCGCGGCGGGCGCGGACGCCGTCGCCACCACCCTCTCCGGCTACACCACCGACGGCCCCGTGCCGCCCGGGCCCGACTTCGAGCTCCTCGCCGAACTCGCCGCCGAGCTCGACGTCCCCGTCATCGCCGAGGGACGCATCTCGACCCCCCAGGAGGCCGCCCGGGCCCTCGCCCTCGGCGCCCACGCCGTGGTCGTCGGTGGCGCGATCACCCGCCCCACCGCCATCACCGAACGCTTCGCCACCGCCCTGCGCGGCGCCGGCGACCCCCTCGCCGAGGAGACACCCGCATGACCACGACGCCGAACGCCCCGACAGCCGAGGCACACCAGGTGGACTGCCACGTCGTCACCCATGTCCACTGGGACCGCGAGTGGTACCGCCCCTTCGAAGCCTTCCGCGCCCGCCTCGTCGAACTCGCCGAACGCGTCTGCACGCAGCTGGACGAGGGCCGGATGAGCGCCTTCCACCTCGATGGGCAGACGATCGTCCTCTCCGACGTGGCCGCGCTGCGCCCCGACCTCGCCGACCGGCTGCGCGCCCACGCCGAAGCCGGACGGCTCACCCTCGGCCCCTGGCACGTACTCGCCGACAACCAGCTCGTCTCCGGCGAGAACCTGGTCCGCAACCTGCTGACCGCGCGCCGCTGGGCCCCCGGCAAGGGCGCCCTCGCCTCGGTCGGCTACTCGCCGGACGCCTTCGGCCACCCCGCCGACCTCCCCAGGCTGCTGAACGGCTTCGGGATGGACACCGCGCTGGTGTGGCGCGGCGCCCCGGACGGGGTCGCACGCTTCCGCTGGCGCTCGCCGGACGGCTCCGAGGTCTTCGCCGTCAACCAGGGGTACCACGGGGCCGAGGTCCTCTGGGGCGCGGGCGACGGCGACGACGCGGCGGACTCCGCCCGTCTGACCGCCTTCCTCGACGGCGAACGCAAGCGACTCGCCCAGGGGCCCTGGCTGTTGATGAACGGCGGGGACCACCTCGCGCCCTCCGACCCCGGGCGGCGGATCGCGTCCCTCGGCGCCGTGGCCGACGCCGAGGGGGCGCGGCTGCGCCAGAGCACCCTTGAGGAGTTCTTCGCCGCGGCCCGGGACGAATCCGTCGTCGGCGCACTTCCGCTGGTGGACGGCGAGTTGCGCCACCCGGCCGGCCACCTGACCTTCATCCTGCCCGGCACCCTGTCCGCGCGGACCTACCTCAAGCAGGCCAACACCGCCGCGCAGAACCTGCTGGAACGCTGGGCGGAACCCCTGGTCGCCCTGCACGCACCGCACGACGCCACCCTCGCCGCCGACCTCCGGCACGCCTGGGAGCTGCTCCTGCGCAACGCCCCGCACGACTCCCTGTGCGGATGCAGCGTCGACGAGGTGCACCGCGAGAACGCCGTCCGCTACGAACGCGTCACGCAGCTCGGCGAGTTGGTGGTCGAGCGCGCCCTGCTGCGCGCCGGCTACGACGTACGCCTCCACGGTGACCGCCCGCACGACGAGGCGCGGCTCGTCGTGGTCAACCCGCACGCCGACACCGCCGCAGGCGTGATCGAGGCCGATGTGCTGACCGCACCCGGCCGCCACCCCGTCGCACTCCTCGACGCGGACGGGAACGGCATACCCTTCGAGGCCGAGCCGCTGGGCGAGGAGACCGCGTTCGCGGCGGACCTCGACCTCCTGCCGGACTCCCGCCCCTCCTTCCGCCACCGCCTCCGCTTCCGCACCCCCGAGCTCACCGGCTTCGGCTGCGACGTCGTACGGGTGGTCCTGGCCGACGCCCCGTTGGCCGAGGCCGAGTTGGCCCTGGCGGACACAGCCGCTCTCGACGCCCCGGACGGGGGCAGCCTCAGCCCGGCCGCCGACGCCTCGCTCACCTGGCTCCGGCCCGACGGCACCCGACAGGCGGGCTACGGGCTGCTCACGGACGGGGGCGACCGCGGAGACACGTACAACTACGACCCCCCGGCCGACGACCGCGTCGTCCGCCCGAGGCTGACCGCCTCCCGGGTGCGGACGTCACCGGTGCGCCAGGTCATGGAGATCGACGCGGTGCTCGACCTCCCGGTGGGCCTGACCGCCACCCGCGAGGCACGGGCCGCCCGCACCCGGGAGGTGCCCGTACGCATCGAGGTGTCGCTGTGGCACGGCGACCCGCTGCTGCGCTGGCGCATCGAGCTCGACAACACGGTGACCGACCACCGCCTGCGGCTGCACGTTCCCGGCCGGGGCGGCGACGGCACCTGGACCGGGGACGGCCACTGGAGCCTCATCGAGCGCCCCATCGCCGCGGACCTGGGCCCCCTGCCCCAGGAGAAGGGGCACGAGGCGGTCTGCGGCTCCGCCCCCGTCCAGAGCCTCGGCGCCCTCGGCCGGGACGAGGACCGCACCGCGCTCATCGCCCCCGGCCTGCCCGAGATGCGCGGCCTCGGCGCCGGCGAGACGCCCACCGGCGCCGACGAGGAGATCGTCGTCACCCTGCTCCGCTCGGTGGGCTGGCTCTCCCGCTTCGACCTGCGCAGCCGGACCACCGGAGCCGGACCGGCACTGCCCACCCCGGAGGCCCAGTGCCAGGGACGGCAGACCTTCGAGGTGGCGATGGCGACGGGCGCCCCGGTGGCGCGCGACCACGACCTGGTACGGACGGCCGCCCGGTTCCGTACCCCGCCGAGGGCCTGGCAGCTCCGCCCGGGCACCGACCCGGTCGGCCACCGCAGCGCCCTCACCGCGCGGGGGGCACTGCTCGGCGCCCTGAAGACGGCGGAGGACGGCAACGGTTTGATCCTCCGCCTCTCCAACCCCGGTGCCGAGAAGCGCGTCGCGCACGTCTCGGCCGCCCCCGGCACCCTGCTCACCCCGGCGCGGCTGGACGAGCGGACGAACGGCGAGGCCCCCGTGCAGGCAGGGGAGGAGGCCGTCGCGTGGCCGCTGGACCCGCACGCGACGCTGACCGTGCGGGTGGTGCCGCCGACCGCCGGGTGATCCGGTGACGAGGGCCGGGGGTGAGCGCCTTGCTCACCCCCGCGCCGGGGCCTCGTTCAGCCAGAGGGCCGCGGTGACGCCGCGAGGGTAGTAGCGGCTGGCCATGACGTCGCCGGCGAGCATCTGATCGCTCCAGGCCCATGCCGCGTTCCCGGCCCGCAGCAGCCAGGAGAGGTGGGCGTCGTCGGCCCTCGCGTCCTGGCTGCCGGACGGCCTGCCCAGGATGTGCCGGGCGACGAACTGGCAGAGGTAGACCTTGCTCAGCCAGGAGTTGTCACTGGTCGCGGACAGCTTCCAACCGCCGTCCGGGAAGAGGCAGATGCCCGGAACGAGCACCGCGTCGACGTGAGTGCGCAGCGCCGCGACGAGCTCGCCGTAGGGGCCGTCCGTCGCGAGCACATCCGTGAGACCGGCCGCCCACAGGTGGGCGAGACCCTCGATCACCGGAAGGGTGACGCCGTGCGAGTCCTCGTCGAGCAGCGCCGGAATGACGCCCCGGTCGTCCCGGTGCGCGAGCACCGTGGATTCGCAGCGCCGTGCCTGCTCCCCGGCGAGCGCCCCCGGCGCACCCGGCAGCGCGCGGGCCAGCCATACATAGGCGGCGAACGTCTTGACCGCCAAGTAGGCGCTGCGCCGCGCCTGCCCGAGGGAGGCGTCCAGGCTGTCGTACGTGGTGATCTCCCCGCTGCTGCCGCACCGGACCCCGTCCAGGCTCATCACTCCGTCCCGCAGCCCGGGATCCGGATGGTCGCGGTTGACCAGGCTCTCAAGGCACCTGCCGAGCAACGGCGTTCGTCGCGCGAGCCAGGCGCTGTCACCCGAGGCATGGACGTAGACGGCGGCGCAGAGCACCCAGTTGACGAGCTGCTCGTGAGACATGTACGAGAACAGGCCATCGGTGCCTGAGCGTTCGTACGAGGAGTGCCCGGGTGGTGAGAACGCGTTGGCGAAACCCATGTCGTGGGTGAAGGCGATGCCCCCGGGGTGGTCGGCCGCCTCACCGGGCAGCCGTGCCCGGTCCTCGTAGGCGTACCGGTCCGCGAACTGGTCGAGTACGTTGCGGATGGTCCACGGATTCTGCTGCGCCTCGAAGAAGACCTGGTCGGCGGTGAGGTCGAAGGTGTTCATCATGCGGTACTCGCCCTCGTTGACCACCCAGAGCGCCGTGCCGGCCTCGTCCAGGGCCTGGGTCGAGGCGAAGTATCCGCGCGTGGCGTGGGCCAGCATGAAGCGCTGCGAGGCGCTCAGATGCGGGGCGTCGAACCGCGCGGAGTCCCGCTCGCAGCGCGACGTGAGCCCGGCGAAGTCGCGGCACGCGTAGTCGGCGACCTCCTCGATCGTCGGGAACCAGCGGGTGTAGAGGTACGAGGTCGTACGCCCCGTGGTGGCCGGTCCCGCGTGGTGGAAGCACACCGCCACCCGCATCGTGCGCCGGGTGCCGGCCGGGACGGTGGCGACGAGGGCACCCGCCGGGCCGAGGCCGAAGCCCCAGTTCGCGCCGTCCGGTGAGTTGACGATGTCCTCCAGGTCGAAGCCGATGGCGGAGCGCACCCCCTCGTCGCCGGTGGCCAGCGCGGTGGAAGCCCCCTGGCCCACCCCGGCGGTCAGCGTTCCGGTCCGTTCGAGGTGACGCATGCCCCGGGTGCGGTCGCCTCCCTGATAGCCGAGGAACACCCGGCGCGCCCGGGTGCCGAGGGTGTTGTCGAGGGTCAGCGCGGCGAAGACCGCCGGCACGAACGCGGCGGCGAGCTGGTCGTCGCCGGCCGTGTCCGGGTCGGGAAGGGGGCCGGTCGGCGACCACACGGTAAAGGCGAGGTCCCCGGCGGTCCAGGTGTCGCGGCCCGCTGTCATGACGCGGGACAGCGCCTCGTCGGGGAAGGCCACGAGCGGACGGTCGCCGACCGCGCCCGTCCGTACGGCCTCGGAGTCGAAACGCAGCCGGTCGTCGGGGGCGGGCGAGAAGAAGGGGAGCGCCTCGAACCGCTCCCCGTCGGCGGACTCGGCGCCGATCCAGACGTTGTCACGGGACGGCCCCGCCAGTTCCAGGCCCAGGCCGCCCTCCGCTCCCCGGTGTCCGAGGGTGAAGGACGCGAAGGCCCCCGCGGGTGAGTGGTGGGTGTTGTAGAAGATCGTTTCCATGGGGGTGTGACATCCCTCGTATTCGGTCGGGCATTTCATTTCCGGGGGTGGTTCACGGGCCGGACCGCAGCTCATGGTTGTGCTGCGCGCGCCGCACGATGTCCTCGAACGCGCGCAGCGCCGCCGAGTCCCCGGCGGGCCCCGGAGGCGCCGTGCCGGGCACCCGGGTGGTCTCGCGGTAGACGGTCGGCGGCATCCCGTACCGGGCCCGGAACCGGCGTGACAGGTGGAAGGGACTCGCGTACCCGCAGGCGCGGGCCACCGCGGCGACCGGCATGTCGCTCTGGTCCAGGAGCGAGGCCACCCGCGTCAGCCGTACCGCCTCGACCGCCGCGACCGGGCCCATACCGAAGGCCTCCGACGCCAGCCGGCACAACCGGCGACGGGAGGACGCCGCCGCCGAGCACAGCGGCTCCAGCCCGATCGGCACGGGCCCCCTCGACTCGGCCCAGACCCGCCCGACCGCCTCGGCGGCGGCGATCAGGGGCCCGGGCAGCCGTACGCCCTCCGCGCTCTCGGGCACCGGGCCGCGCAGCAGGGTGTCGACGAGCAGGGAGACCACGAGGGCCTGACGGGCGTGCGCCCGCGGGAGCGGGTCGCGCTCCAGCCAGAGGACGTACGCGCACCAGCCCCCGAGCGGCCCCTCCCGGGTCAGCGGCCAGCTCCGCACCCCGCCCACCGGCGCACCGTCCGCGAGCGTGAAGTGGACGAAGCCGTGGCTGGAGGACGCGACCGAGTCCCAGACCAGGGTGTCCGGGGCTCCCGGCGGAATCAGCAGGAGCGTTCCCGGCCGCAGCGGCACCCGCTCCGCGCCGCGCGTCCACACCGCGGTGCCCGAGAGCAGCCACACCAACTCCCAGTCGTGCAGCGGCCTTGGGCCGAACACGGCGCCCGGCGGGTAGTCGGCGATGCCCGCCCGGACGGCCGAAACGGCGCCCGGGGCGGCGTGGCACGGACCGTCATCCCCTCGCACGGACGGGTCATGGCCGCCCGGGACACCACTGGTGATGCTGGTGTGCGTTCCGGCTGAACCCCGTACCCCAGGAGTCATGATGACCGTGTCCCCTTCATTCACCGCCGAGCCCACCGCCGAGCCCACCTCCGGGTCCTCCGTCGCGATCGGTGCGCTGGAGGACTTTCCCGCCAACGGCTTCGCGGTGCTCCGCGACCTGTTCTCCGCCGACGAGGTGGACGGCCTCCGGCGTGAGGCGTCGGCCGTCTGCCGGGGCGAGCGGGGCTCCTTCGAAGGGCTCCGGAACGACGGCACCCAGCGGTCCGACGAGGAGGTGATGACGGACTTCCTGGCCATCCACTACCCCCACAAGATCTCCGAGGTGTTCGCCGACGTCATGCGGCACCCCACGGCCGTGCGCGCACTCACCCGGGTCATCGGCCCGAACGTCAAGGCCATGCAGTCCATGCTGTTCATCAAGGCGGCGGGCAAGCCCGGCCAGGCCTGGCACCAGGACGAACACTTCATCCCCACCCGCGACCGCTCCCTGACGGGGCTGTGGATCGCCCTGGACGACGCGACCGTGGAGAACGGCTGTCTGTGGGTCCTGCCGGGCTCGCACCGGCGGGGCGTCCTCTACCCCTCCCGGGTGCAGTCGGACGAGCAGTTCGACTGCAACGGTGAGGCCCACGCCTTCCCGCACAGCGACGACGAAGCGGTGCCGGTGGAGGTCCCCGCCGGTTCGGCGGTGCTGTTCAACGGCTATCTGCTGCACCGGTCGCTCCCCAACACCGCCCGCACCGGACTGCGGCGGGCACTCGTGAACCACTACATGTCCGCCGAGTCCCTGCTTCCCTGGCAGACGCTCCCCGAGGGCACCCACATCGGTGAGCACGACTACCGCGACATCACACTGGTGGCGGGCAGCGACCCGTACGCGTACAAGGGGACCGAGGACATCGCGCGCTCGTACGTCCGCCCGTCCGGCGAGGGCGGCTGCGACCGCTGAGCCGGCGGCGGGTGTGCGGGGAGCCGGGGACGTCGGCTTCCCGCACACCCTGCCTGTGTCATCCGTTGACGAAACCGTTGCCACCGTCCTTGTCCACTCCTCGTACCAGCCAGACGGGGAACTCCTGGCGCAGCACGCGGGCCGAGGTGTCGAAGTACCGCATCGTGTATCCGGCCCGGCGCCGGGGACTGGTGTTGGCCTTCGCGCCGTGGATGATCCGGCTGTCGTGCAACGACGCCTGACCGCGCCGCAGTTCGAGATAGACGGCGCTGCTCTCGTCCACCCCCTCGATCTCCCGCTCGAAGGTGTAGGAGTCTCCGTCGGAGAGTGTCCGGTAGGCGGAGAAGCCGTTGTCGTGGGTACCGGGGATCACCGCCATGCAGCCGTTCTCCCGGTCCACGTCGTCCAGGGCCAGCCACACGGTCACGATGCGGGAGAAATCGCTGAACCGGGACTGCCAGAACGCGGAGTCCTCGTGCCACGGCGTCGGACGCCCGGTCCGGGGCTCCTTGGCGATGAAGTGGCTGGAGAACAGGCCGATGTCCGGTCCGATCAGGGGCTGGACCAGGTCGGCCACCTCCTCGGCCAGGAGGAACTCCAGCAGCCGCTCGTCCTCGATGTGCGGGGTGTCGAGTTCGTCGGTGCGCTTGGTGCCGGCGGCGGACACGTGCTCCTCGAAGATCTCGCCGAGCCGGTCCATGCGGTCCTTGGCGAAGACCTGCTCGGTGAAGCGGTGGTATCCGTCGCGGTGGTAACCCTCGACCTCGGTGCGGGTGAGGCGGCTCATGTCGTGTTCCCTTCGTCGGTGGAGCCACCAGCATGGAACCGGGGCGAGTCCGGCGGTGTGCGCGAAAGCGGGGCCGGATGTGCGCGGTCGCGGCTTCCGAGCGGCGGTGCGGTCAGGAGGCCGCAGCCCGGTAATCGGTCGGCGAACTGCCGGTGGCGGCACGGAAGGCGCGGGCGAAGTGGGACGGGTCGCCGAAGCCGCTCGCCCGGCGGATCCGGCTGATGTCGAGGTCGGTCGTCGCCAGCAGGACGCGCGCCGTGCGCAGCCGTACCTGCTGGATGTGTCCGGTCAGGGTGCGGCCCGTCTCCGCCCTGAACCGCTCCCGCAGATAGGGCGGCGAGAGGTGCGCGACGGCCGCCAGTTCGTCGACGGACAGGGGCTCCGCGTGCCGGCGCTCGATGTGGTCGAGTACCTGGGTGAGCCAAGGGGGGACCGGCCTTTGACCGCCGGGCACCGTGCGGTCGCGGGCCAGGGAGACGACGACCTGGGACACCAGCGCACGGGCCATGATCTGCCGGTGCGGCCGGCTTCCGGTGGTCTCGTCGGCCAGGGCCTCGAAGAGCGCGGGATCGGGCACCTGGCCGACGACGGGGTCGCCCGAGGTCAGCGTGGACAGCATCTTCTCGACATCCCTCGGCATCGTCTGTGCGTCGAAGGTGACATCGATCAGTTCGAGACGGTGTCCCGGCGCGGGTGCCACGGCGTGGAGGGAACTGGGGGAGACCACCAGGACATCACCCCGGGTCAGGGGCAGGGTGCGCCCGTCGACGTGATGGATACCGCTGCCCGAGGTGACGAGGGCCATCTCGTGGAAGTCGTGCCAGTGCGGCCGGTAGGGACGGACCAGCTCCTGGCGGAGGGCGACGACCTCCCCGGGCCTGCGGAATCCGTGTCCGGACAAGCGTGTGAGGATCGTGGAGGTCATGCGCCGGCTCCTGACGGACGTACGAGACGGTTCTCAGGCCGGTGGCGGACCCGTCGCGGGGCCCGCCACCGGCTTACGTGCTACTCCGTTGCCGCTCCGAACCGCAGCAGCTCGTAGGCACCCCGGTCGAAGCCGCCCCCGAGCGGCCGGGGGAGCCCCCGGATGTCACGCGGGACGGCGTCGGAGGCCACCCCCGTGTCGATGGCGGGGGAGCCCGCCCGGGGCCGGAAGTCCGCGCTCCCCGGGTCGACGGTGGCGTTGCGGAACTGCGGATCGGCGATCACGTCGTGCGGCCCCTGGACCGCGGGGGTCGTGCCGTTGAAGTACAGGTTGTAGTCGTAGACGACGCTGGCGGTGTTGTGGCTGGTGCTGTTGGTGGCCTTGCCCTCCCGCGCGTAGGAGACGTTGTTCAGCAGCCGCACGTCGTCGCTGTAGGCCGCGTAGATGTTCGCGTAGTTGAGGTGCGGATTACGGGAGTTGAAGTACGCGGTGTTGTTCACGATGTCCACGTGGGAGCTGCTGAAGGCGTGGATGCCCGAACCCCCGTTGTTGTAGACAACGTTGTCAGCGACGAGGGTGCGGCCCTCGAAGGCAGGCAGGTCGTCGTCCGCGTGCAGCGTCGAGTCGACGATGATCCCGTTGCCGTCCGAATAGCAGTCGCACGCGGCCCACTTCACCTTGGCCTCGTTGTCGTAGGCCACGTTGTTGGTGATCCTGATCTTGTAGCCGGTGCCCGAGGTGTCGACGTCGGACGGGGTGAGCACCGAGATCCCGCTGTTCGCGTAGACGGCGTACCAGGCGTTGCCGTGCACCTTGTTGCGGTCGATGGTGAGGTGGTCACCGCTGTTCTTGAAGCCGATCCCGCCTCCCGCGCAGTCGCTGACCTCGTTCCCCCGGATGGTGATGTCGCTGGGGTGGGCGCCGTCGCTCCCGCGCACGAACAGACAGTTCGTGTTGTACGTCGGATCGGTCTTGCTCGCGTTCTTCTCGGCGTCGGCCAGGTTGAGGTTCTGGTTGTTGCCCTGGATCCTCAGGCCGGTGAACGTGAGGTGCGAGGCGTTCGAGACGAGGATGCCCTGCCAGCCGGTGATGGGGTGGATCACCGGGCGCGCGCCGGGGTAGTTGCGGTACGTGATGGGGGCGCCCGGTGCTCCGGACCGGGTGATGGTCACGACGTCGGACTGGGGCACGCTCTCGGAGTACGTACCGTCCATGATGTATACGGTGTCGCCCGGCAGGGTCCGGTCGGCGGCCGCCTGGATGGTGCGGAACGGGTGCCGGGCGTCGGTCCCGGAGTTGTCGTCCGATCCCTTGACGCTCACGAAGTAGTGCTTCGCGCCGGCGGCCTGCGAGGGGCCGGCACCGAGGGCCAGCGCCGCCGTCGCGAGGACGGTCGCGGCGGCGAGTGCTCGTCTCGTACGCATGGGGGTTCCTTTCACGGGGATGTGCGGGGGCGGATACGGGTCAGGCGGACCCGGGACGCAGGGTGAAGGCGAGAGCGCAGTCCCGTAGCGGCTCACGGGTGCGCACGACCACACGCCGGGCGAGGCGCGGCTCTCCGAACCTCGGCGCGAACTCCTCGGTGTCGACGTGTACGTCGACATCCGGACGGTCCGGCAGCTCGATGGTCAGCACGGCTTGCTCGCCGCGCAGGACGACGTGCCCGGGAGTGATCTCGACCGCGGCGTAGGTGGTGAACGCCGTCTCCGCGGTGCGGGGGGAGTCGAAGGTGAAGGAGTCGGTGAGGCGGATGAAGGGCTCAGGACCGCGTTGCAGTTTCAGGGTGCGGTGCAGGGCCTTCAGGGCGGTTTCGGCTTCGGTGGGGTAGGCGGCGGTGAGGTCGTAGGCGACCTCGTCGTACTCCTCGCTCTGCCGGACGGCCAGGACGTGCGCGGTGTGGGCGGAGCCCGCCTCCTGCTCCGCACCTGCGGGGCGGGGCACGGAGTGGCCCCGCGAGGAGTTCACGAACTGCTCGTAGCGGTGCTCGTTGAAGTAGTCCCGCGTGTACAGCCCCGCGCCGGGGTCCACGACGAGGTCTTCGCCGCCGGCGCGCACGATGAGGGACCCGAGGTCGTTCTGATTGTGCAGCTCGTCGTTGCGCCCTCCCTTGACGGCCGCCGTGAGGGCGTCGGGGTCGTCGGGGTCGGCGCGTGTGATCAGCCATTGGATGCCCCGGAACCAGTCCGACCGCCTGACCGGCGGGTAGGGGCGGACCCCGGCCCGGCGCCCCTCGCTGAGCACGGAGCGCAGGGCGGTGGTGGCCGCCGAGTTGGTGCGCTTCCAGGTCCAGGTGGCGGACGGCCCGGACCCGAGGTCGTTCAGGCCCTCTTCCCCGAACCGGGTCCCCAGGTCGTGCAGGAGCCAGCCGGGGAAATCCGTACGGCTGTCGACGTCCGAGAAGGTCACCCAGGAGGCGGCGGTGAGCCGGGACCGCAGCGGGAAACGCGCGATGTCGGCGACGACCGGGGTCTTGAACCAGTTCCAGCTGCCTCCGGTGCGCCGCTCGACCAGGTCGGCCAGCTGGCAGAACGAGCCGAAGCCGAACATCCAGTAGCCGACGCCCTCGCTGGTGCCCCCGTCGGGGTCGAAGGTCCCCAGGTAGTCCTCCATCGAGCGGGCCGCCTTCGCGAGGATGCGGGCGAGGCGGTCGGCGTCCTGTTCGAGGTAACAGGCCGCCCCGGCGGCCCCGAGACCGCAGACCGCCGTCCAGTTGCTCACTCCGGTGTCGGCCGTCCCGTACAGCCAGCGCCATGCGTCGTTCTCCAGGTAGGGAGTGATGACGCGCCGGTCGGCCTCGGTGCGGATGCGGTCGGCCACGGGGCCGGGCAGGGCGTCGCCGAGCACGGCGAGCGTCTCGGCCAGCCCGACCGCGGTGAGAGCCGAGAAGAGGTCGACCACGGGATCGCCGGGGTCGGGGAACTCGGTCGGCTCATGGGCGGGGAACGACCAGGAGGTCTCCTCGCAGATCATCCAGACGACGTCGACCAACGCGTCGAGCACCTCGTCGGTGGGGCGCAGACAGTAGCCCACCAGCAGATCGGCGAGCATGTCGCGGCGCTCGTACCACGGGTTCTCGTAGGGCAGCCGCTCCCCGGTGCGGAGGAACGCCCGCCACAGGGACGACGTCAGGTGCGGCACGGGACGTCCGGCCGCCTCCCGCGCCGCCTCGGTCAGCGCCGTGGCCGCCGGGCCCAGCCGCTTCGCCACCGCGTCCCAGGACGCGCGGTCCTCGGCCCGGGGGAAGAGGAACCACTCGGACGGGGCCGATACGAGCAGGGCCCGGACCTCGGAGGCGCAACGCCGGGGAAGCCGGGCTGCCGCGGCGTCCCAGGCGGTGACACTGTCCGGCCGCGCGGGAGGCGGAGCCGTTTCGACGGATGCGTGGTCAGCCATGGATGAGTGCCTCCTGAAGTTCCTTGCGGATGTGGTCGCCGGCGGTGATTCCGCTGCCGATTGCGGCGGTGGAGGAATGTGCGGTCTCCCGCGTCGGCGTCGCCTTCCGCGCACCGGCCGGTTCGGGCCGGGTGGGGTGCGTGGGCCGGGGGTTCGCTCGGGATGGCGGGAGGCGGAGCCGCGACCTGCCGAAACCCGTGTGAACAAGAGGTTAAAACCTTTACGGAAACGACGTCAATGCCCGGGACCGCTACAACACCGGCGTATCCGGAAGAGGCTCCACGTGCCGCAGTCCGGTGATCCCGCGCGAGGCGAGATAGGCGCTGTCGCGGGCGCGCTCGGCCGTCACGACGGCAGGGCGGACCCCCTCGTCGATCAGCGCGAAGAAAGCCTCCGCCACATCGAGTCCGGCCTCCCCGGACTCCGGGACGACCAGAGCGGTGGTACGCCGCAGAGGCGTCGGGGGGGTGTCGCGGAACTCCGCGATGAGGTCGGCGATCCTACGGCCCGCCGGCTTGACCTGGTTGTCCACGGTGAGGAGGCCGAGCTCGTACTCGTACTCCACGAAGCCGGTCAGGCGCCGGTCGACGTCGTGGCTGCCCCACCAGGTGCAGCCCCAGATGCCGGACGTGGAGACGGTGTTGCGCACGAATGCCTCGGCCCAGCCGGGGATGGACTCCCGGGCCCGCTCGGCGGGCGACGCACCGAACTCCTGGAGCCACTTGGGCCGGCCGGGCCGCTCGGCGAACGCCTCGGCCAGCTCGGACATGTACTCGCCGAGATGGAGCGTGCCCGTGCCGTCGGGACCGTGCTTCTCCAGGATCCCCGTCCAGTACGGGTAGCTGTGGAAGACGCTGGCGCTGCCGCTGCTCGCCACCCCGTGCCGGGAGAACGTCCGGCCCGCCAGCCACGGCAGGTGGTCGATCCCGTTGACGTGGAAGCGGCCAGGCGCGATGCGCTCGCAGTGGTCCAGCAGGCGCGCCGCCCAGCGGTCCCCGACCTCGGTCGGGATGCCGTCGTTGATGACGGAGACCTCGTTGCCCAGGTCGAAGCCGAGGAAGCGCGGGTGCGTGCCCACCGCTTCACCGAGCGCGTCGAAGAGCCGCAGCTCCGCCTGGACCGCGTCCTCGTCCGCGATCATGCTCCGTTCACCCAGCCAGGCCGGCCGGAACGTGAAGCCGCTGAGCCATCCGTCCAGGACGCTGATGCTCACGTCGAGTCCGGTGTCCGGCCGGTCGGCCAGGTCGAGCAGTTCCTCCAGGTGCCGCAGCGCCTGGGGGCTGACCATCGTCGGATTGGGCTGGAACACCGGCCAGATCACCTGGATCCGGATGTGGTCCATGCCGAGCGCGGCGATGGCGCGCAGGTCCGACAGGACGGACTCGGTGTCCCAGTCGGTCCAGCAGTACCACCAGTTGCGGCTGGGTACGTAGTTGACCCCGAAGCGGGGGCCGGTGTTGGGCTGGTCGTTCATGAGGTTCTCCGGAACGCTGGAAGTGCTGCCGCCGGCCGGACGGGCCGGCGGAGGTATCAAAGGGTGCTGCCGGTCCCGGCCTGCTCACGGAGAGCGGCCTTCCCGCGCAGGCGCAGGATCTGGACGAGCCCGAGCGCTGTGGTCGCGTACGGGATGAGGAAGGCGACACGGAAGGCCGCCGGGGAGTAACCGTCCGAACCGGACGGCGTGAGCAGGTCGAGCGCCGCTCCCATCCCCAGGAGCGCGATGATGGTGGCGGTGAAGCCGCCCATGATGACCATTCCGGCCGCGGTCGCCGCCCGGGCCGGGGGGTTCACCGGGCGGGCGTAGTCGAGCCCGATGAGCGAGGCGGGGCCGTTGCCGCCGAGGACGACGGCCAGCACCACCAGCAGCCAGAGCGGGGTGTGCCCCGGTGCCAGGCCCAGGACCGCGGCCCACAGCACGCAGGTGGTGAGGACCACGGCCAGCATCAGCGGGGTCCGGACACCCGGGCGGCGCGAGAGCAACTGGCCGAAGAACAGCGAGTACCCCATGCCGGTCACGACGACGAGGCCCAGCAGCGACCCCGCCGTCGAGCGGCTGAGGCCCTGGCCGTCGACCAGATAGGGCAGGCCCCAGAGCAGGAGGAACGGGGACGCCCAGCAGGAGGTCGTGAAGTGCACCCACATGCCGAGCCTGGTACCGGGTTCCCGCCACGCCTCCCTGACCTGCGTCCCCAGGGCCGCGGCCGTCACCGCGCGGCCCGGGCGCCCGGAGCGCGGCCGGGCCCACCACCGCCCGCCCGACAGCGGCGGCGGGGTGTCCGGGGACTTGCGGAGGAACAGCAGGACCACCGCAAGCGCCACACACCCGGGCAGACCGGTGACCACGAACGTGACCGTCCACCCCAGGAGCGGCAGCATGGAGGTGAGCGCGGTGACGGCGAACAGGTTGCCCAGGGTGCCGACCAGACCGGTGAGCTGGGCGACGAAGGGAGCCCGGCGGGCGGGGAACCAGTCGGCGACGATACGGAGCACGCTCACGAAGATCATGGCGTCGCCGCAGCCGAGCGCGGTGCGCGAGACGAGGGCCGTCGCGAAGTCCGTCGAGAAGGCGAAGCCGAGCTGTCCGGCGACCAGGAGCACCAGCCCGGTGGCGAGCACCTGCCGGGGCCCGCGCCGGTCGATGGCCAGTCCGACCGGGATCTGCGCCACCGCGTACACCAGGACCTGGAAGACGGGAAAGGCGGACAGCGCCGAGGCGCTGATACCGAAGCGCTCGGCCGCGTCCAGCCCCGCCGCGCCCAGGCTGGTGCGCTGCGCCACGGCGAAGACATAGACGGCGACCCCGATGCCCCAGGCCGCCCAGGCACCGAGGGACCCCGCCGGCTGTCGCCCCGGCGCGCTCTCCGCTACGCGTGGCCGGCGGCGGGCCCTCGACGGCTGTTGCACGGTGGTTCCCCTCCCTCGTGGCGTTCGGTCAGTTGCGCCGGCCGGCGCGAGCGCCACGGCCGAGGCGTGCGAGCAGCAGGAATCCGGCACCGGCGGCCACGGTGACGGCTGCCCAAACGGCCCAGGTGCTCGTCGTGGCGCCGGTCGAGGCCAGTTCGGTGTGCGAGGCGGTGTCGGATGCGGCGTCCGCCCGCGTGTCGGCGTGGCCCTGGGGTTCCGCCCCGGTGCTCTCCGCCGTGCGCTCGTAGGCGCCCCGGTCGTAACCGCTGCCGGCCGGGCGGCCGTTGCCGTCGAGGTCCTTGTCGACCGCGGGGAACGCCGCGCCGCTGTCCACGGCGGGCGAGTCCGCCCGGAGGCGGAAGTCCGCGGTGGAGGGGTCGGTGCCGGGGTTCACCAGTTTCGGGTCCGCCACCAGGTCGTGCGGTCCGGTGGTCTCGGGCGCGGCCCCGTTGAAGTAGATGTTGGAGTCGTAGGTGACGTTCTGGTTGCCCGAGGTGAGGTTGGTCGGTTTGCCCGCGCGGGCGTAGGAGATGTTGTCGAGGAGGCGCACGTCCGTGCTCTGGAGGGCGTACACGTTCGCGTATCCGGTCTGCCGGGACGACCGGGAGTTGTAGTACGCGGTGTTGCCGACGATGTCCACGTGCTGGGACTTGAACGAGTGGATACCCGAACCGCCGTTGTCGAAGGAGAGGTTGTTCGCGACGAGGACCCGCCCGTTGTAGTCGGCCCCTTCGCCGGCCGGCTTGCCCTTCAGGGTGTCGACGATGATGCCGTTCCCGTCGGAGTAGCAGTCGCAGTCATGCCACTTGATCTTGGTCTCGTTGTCGTTGACCACGTTGTCGGTGATGCGGATCTTGTACGTGCCGGGGTCGCCCTTGTCGCTGTCGAGCGCGCGCAGGATCGAGATCCCGCTGGTGGCGTACACGTTGTACCAGGAGGTCGTGTGGACGCGGTTGTGGTCGATGGTGACGTGGTCGGCGTCGATGGCGGAGATGCCGCCACCCGGGCAGTCGTGCACGTCGTTGCCGATGATGTCGATGTGGTGCGACTGGAGCCCGGTCGTCGTGTTCTTGTACGCGGCGACGCAGTTGGTGTTGAACTTCGGTTTCCCCGGCACGGCGTGGGCCTCCGCGTCGGCGAGGGTGAGGTGGGGTATGTCGCCCGCCACCTCCAGCCCTTGGATCCTGATGTAGGAGGCGCCGGAGATGTTGATCCCGTTCCAGCCGGTGACGGGGTGGATCACCGGGTGGTCACCGGGGTACGGCTTGTAGGTGATCGGCAGACCGGCGCTGCCGGAACGCCTGATGGTCAGGACGTCCTGGCCGTCGGCCGACTCGGTGTAGGTGCCCTTCATGATCGACACGGTGTCGCCGGGTTTCGTGAGGTCGGCCGCCTTCTGGAGGGTCTTGAACGGCAGACCGGCCGACGTGCCCGGGTTGGTGTCCGATCCGGAAGGGCTGACGTAGTACGTGGTCGAGGCCGCCTGAGCCGGGGTGGCGCCGGCCAGGGCCATCGGGAGCGACAGGGTGCCGAGCGCGGCGGCGCTGCCTGCGATACGGAGTCGGGTGCGGCTCATCTGGGTACCTTTCGTCCCCGGCACCGCTGATGCGAGGCGGCCCCGGGGCACAGGGGGACAACAGTGGGGGGTGCTCGCCGTACCGTCGCGAGCGGACATCCGGCCGGACATGAGGCGGTGCGGCCGTGCGGGTGCGGGACGACTGTGGCAGATCGTCGCCGTGATCACAAGAAAGCGTTCTCGGGAAAGTTTTCAGCCCTTCCGCGCCCCGGGTCGCGTCAACTGCCGCATTTCACAGGGTTGATGACCCTGTCAGGGGTCCGTTTTCCCAGGCCATCGTGGAGGTTCAACGAGGTGTTGACCTTGTTCCAGAAAACCTTTTAAGGTCTCTTGTGAGACGTGCGTGCGAACGCGGGCCAGTGGTCCGCCCCGACTCCCCAGGAGCCATGGTGAACACCTTCGACCCGATCGCGCCGGTCGCCGTGCCCGGACTTCCCGACCGCTTCCTCTGGGGCGTCGCCACCTCCGCGTACCAGATCGAGGGCGCCGCGGCCGAGGACGGGAGGACCGACTCCATCTGGGACACCTTCACCCGCGAACCCGGGGCCGTCGCGGACCGCAGCAGCGGTGCGACGGCCGCCGACCACTACCACCGCATGCCGCAGGACGTCGCGATGATCGCGGACCTGGGGGTGGACGTGTACCGCTTCTCCGTGTCGTGGCCCCGCGTCCAGCCGGGCGGCACGGGACCCGTCAATCCGCGGGGAATCGCCTTCTACGACCGTTTGGTCGACGAACTCCTGGGCCGCGGCGTACGCCCCTGGCTCACCCTCTACCACTGGGACCTGCCGCAGGAGCTGGAGGACGCCGGCGGCTGGCCCGCCCGCGACACGGCCCACCGGTTCGCCGACTACGCGGCGCTCGTCCATGAGGCGCTGGGCGACCGCGTGAGCGACTGGAGCACGCTGAACGAACCCGGGGTCGCGGCGGTCTGCGGATACGCGAACGCTAGCCACGCCCCGGGGCGCCGCGACTTCGCGGCCTCCCTCGACGCCACCCACCACCTGCTGCTGGCGCACGGACTGGCGGCCGGCCGGCTGCGCGAGAACGCCACCGCGCCGATCGAGGTCGGCATCACGCTCGACCTCGCCGACGACGTCGCCGCGAGCACCCGGCCGGAGGACCAGGAGGCGCTGCGGCGCTGGGACGGTTTCTCCAACTGCCTGTTCCTCGACCCGCTGCTGCGGGGCTCGTATCCCGAGGACGTCGTCGGCCGGCTGGCGCGGACCGGCCACCGGCTCCCCGTCGAGGACGGCGACCTGGAACTGATCGCCGCTCCGGTCGACGTCCTCGGCGTGAACTACTACCGCTACGACACCGTCGCCGCCACCGGGCAGCCGGCCGGGGAGGCGGGCTACGAGCAAGGCATCAGGATGGTGGACACGGGTCTGCCGCGCACCGCGATGGGCTGGAACATCGTGCCCGACGGCCTGGAGCGGATCCTGCTCCGCCTGTCCCGCGAGTACCCCGGCACTCCTCTCGTCGTCACGGAGAACGGAGCCGCCTTCGACGACACCGTCGCCGGTGACGGTGCCGTCCACGACGTGCGGCGGACCGCCTACCTGCGCGACCACATCGCGGCCGTGGCGCGGGCCCGCGCGGCGGGCGCCGACGTCCGGGGCTACTTCGCGTGGTCGCTGATGGACAACTTCGAGTGGGCCGAGGGATACCGCAAGCGCTTCGGGCTGATCCGCGTCGACTACGCCACGCAACAGCGCATAATCAAGGACAGTGCCCACTGGTACCGCGAGACCATCCGTCTGTCCCGCGGAGACCGGGGCCGCTGACGGGGCCGCCGACCGGGCACGGCCCCCGCCGACGGGGTGGCCGCTCGGCAAAACCGCGTGAAGACGTAGTCTGTAAATGTTTCATCGAGCAAGTCCAGCGGGCAGGAGCAGGTTGTGCGACAGGGGGAGAAGCCGGTCGAAGGGCTCGGCAGGCGGGCGACCATCAGGGATGTCGCCGCACGGGCCGACGTGTCCATCGCCACGGTGTCGCGCGTGCTGTCCGGCAAGGCCACGGCGGGTTCCGACACGTACAAGCGGGTGGTGGCCGCGGCCAAGGAGCTTCAGTACGTCGTGAACGCCCACGCGCGTGCGCTGGTGGGCTCCGGCCCCGGCGCGGTGGCGATCGTCGTCCCCGAGTTCACGGCGTCGTTCTACGCCCAGGTGTGCCACGGGGTGGAGCAGCAGGCGGCCGTCGAGGGCCGTATGTGCCTGATCTGTTCCACCGGCGGAGACTTCGAGCGCGAGATGGCGATGGTCTCCATGATGCGCGAGCAGGGCGTCGAGGCGATCATCGTGGTCGGCGGTGTGATCCAGGGCCCCGCGTACGAGGAGCGGATGATCGCCGCGGCACACACGCTGGACGCCTCCGGCAGCCGCCTGGTGCTCTGCGGCCGCCCCTCGCTGGGCGACCGGGTCCCCGCCTCCGTGGTGGAGTACGACAACGAGGGCGGTTCGTACGCGGTCACGCGCCATCTGCTCTCGGCGGGCCACGAGCGCATCCTGCACCTGTCCGGCGTCCCGCAGAGCACGGTCGCGGAGAACCGCCTGAAGGGATACCGGAACGCCCTCGCCGATCACGGCATCCCCTACGACGACCGGCTCGTCTTCCGTACGGAGTTCACCCGCCGGGGCGGCACCGAGGCGATGCGGCAGGCGCTGGACTCCGGCGTCGACTTCACCGCGGTGTTCGCGGGCACGGACGACATGGCGGCCAGCGCGATGAAGGTCATGCGCGCGGCCGGCATTCGTGTGCCCGAGGACATCTCGATCGTCGGCTACGACGACCTCCCCGTCGCCTCGGACCTGCATCCCGGGCTGACCTCGGTGCACCTGCCGCACGAGGAACTGGGCCGCACCGCGGTGCGCATCGCCCTGCACCGCAACGGAGACGCCCGCGACCGCCAGCATGTCGTCCTGGGCACGCACATCGTCACCCGGGACTCCGTCCGCAACCGGGCCCGCACCAGCCTGTAGCGGCCTGACACGGGGGCTTTCGCTCCGAACACGGAACGCCCCGGCAGCTCGGCTGCCGGGGCGTTCCGTCATTCCCCTCTCTCGGTTCGGGAGGCTTCGTGAGCCGGCGCGTGCCGGGTCAGCCAGTCGTTCAAGGCGGCGAGGGCCACCGGCAGGGGTGCCACCCCGGGGTGCCAGGTCCGTTCCCATTCCAGCGAGAGCGGACCCGCGTAACCGCCCCCGTCCAGCACCCCGAGGATCGTGGCGAGGGGCACGACCCCCCGGCCCACCGGCACGGGGGTCTGGTCCAGCACGGAGCCGACGTCCTTGATCTGGACGAAGCCGCGGCCGTGCAGGACGCGCCCCCCGATCGCCGCCCAGGTACGCGCCGGCGCCTCGCCCGTACGGAACGGGTGCTCCACGTCCCAGATCACCCCCACCCCGTGTCCGGGCGCCCGCGCGTCGAGCGCGTCCAGCACCCGGGCCACGTCCTGCCCGCGCGGATGGGAGCCGTGGGTCTCCAGCACCGGCCGCACCCCGAACTCGTCGGCCGACGCCACGACGGAGGCCAGTCTTCGTACGATCCGGTCGTCCGTCTCCGCCCGGCCGTCCGCCATCAGGGGCGGGCGGTCGCCGGGCCCCGGCAGCGTGGCCGCCCCCGGGAACACCCGCAGGAAGCGGGCCCCGAGATCCGCCGCCAGCTCCAGATGGCGTTCCAGATCGACGGTCACCTCGCGGTCGTCCGCCCCGGCGCCGAGCCGGACGTACGAGGAGCACGAGAGCAACTCGATTCCGGAGTCCGCGATCTGTCTCCGTACCCGGGCGCGCCGGCGCGGACCGCTGCCCACGTGCACCGGCTGTCCGTCGGCGACGCGCAGCTCTATGGTCCGCGCGCCCGCCTCGGTGAGCCAGCACAGCACCGTGGACAGCGCCGCGCCGGGCGCGCCGAGCGTCGACGCGCCCACGGTCCTGAGGGTGCCGGCCGTCGCCGGCTGCTCCGTCCTCACGCCACGGCGTGGTAGCGGGAGGGGTCGACGGCCCCGCGCAGGGACCTGCCGCTGAGCACCCGGGCGATCTCGTCCAGGGCCGACGAGGCGAGGAGCTCGAGCTCCACGCCCATCGGGCCCGCGATGTGCGGGGTGAGGACGAGGTTCGGCAGATCCCAGAGGGGCGACGCGGCGTCGCTGACCTCGGGGTGGGTGACGTCGACGATGCTGTCGATCCGCCCGGACTGAAGCTCCGCGGTCAGCGCGTCCTGGTCGACGAGTATCCCCCGGGCCGTGTTGATGAAGGTGGCGCCGTCGGGAAGCGAGCGCAGCAGGTCCGCGGTGATCATGCCGATGGTGCTGGGCAGGATCGGGGCGTGCAGCGAGACGACCGGGCAGGTCGCCATGAGCTCGCCCAGGCCGACCAGTTCGGCCCCGAGCTCCCGCGCCGTGGCGTGGTCGATGGTGGGGTCGGACAGCACCACCTTCAGCCGGAACGGGCGCAACAGCTCGATGACCTTCCGGCCGATCACCGAGGCCCCGATGATGCCGACCCGGGTGCCGTTGACGCCGTACGAGGCGAGTTCGCCCTGTACGTCGACGGCCGCGCGCCGGGCACGGTAGATCCGCTGCGCGCGGAAGGCGCCCTTGGCCGCGAGCAGGATCATCGCCAGGGTGTATTCGGCGACCGGATCGGCGAGGGCGGACGCCTGGGAGGAGATGGCGACGCCCCGGTCGTAGCAGTCCGGTGAGGCGAACGCCTTCACGGAACCCGCGGTGTGCACCACGGCTTTGAGGCGGGGAGCGGCGTCCAGCACGGACGCGTCGACCATGGCGGTTCCCCATCCCGTGACGAGGACCTCCGCCTGGGCCAGCATGTCCCGGGCCTGTGGGCTGAGATGGTCGTCGGGGGTGGGCGAGACGAGGACCCGGCCCAGCGAGCGGAGCCTGTCCCAGGCCGCTCGCGCGAAGAACCGGGGGAGCAGCTCGTCCGCCATGGCCACCATGATTACGGGTTCTGACACTGTTTGCCTTTCAGGGTTCAGCGGGACACCGGCAGCGGCGACCGGGGGTGTCGCTTGCGCGGGACGTCCTCGTGCAGGCGGCTCATCACCAGGGTGAGAGTCGCCTCGGTCACGTCGTCCGGGGTGCGGAACGCCACCCGGGTGGCGTCCCTGGGTCCGTCGAAGAGGTCGAGGGCGTCCTCGGCGCGCACCTCGACCGTCCACCGGGGGTCGAAGTCGACGGCCAGCGTGGCCTTCTCGCCGCGCAGCAGCAGCCTGCCGTCCTCGCGGACGACCTCGGCGTGCGTCACGATCGCCGACTCGGCCCGCCGGGGTGCGCTGAAGGAGAAGTGGTCGCTCAGCACGACGCGCGCCGGGTCGCGGTGGAGCTCCGCCGTCCGTTCGAGTCGGCGCAGCGCGGCTTCCTCGGGGTAGGCGGCGGTGAGGTCGAGGACGATCCGGTCCGTGTCCTTCGTCTGCTCCAGCGCTGTGACCAGGGCGCGGTGCTCATGGCCCTCGCGCTGCTCGACCCCGCCGGGGTGCGGGACGGGGTGGCCGAACGACCGGTTGACGAAGAACTCGTAACGGCGCTCGGGGCTGAAGTAGTCGCGGACGTAGCGGCCCCGGCCGGGATCGACCACCAGGTCCTCGCCGCCGGCCCGCACGATGAGGGACCCGAGGTCGTTCTGGTTGTGGAGTTCGAGGTTGTGGCCGCCCTTGACCGCGAGCGCGAGGGTGTCCTCGTCCTCGGGCTCGGCCTGCGAGAGCAGCCACTGCACGCCCCGGAAGTACTGGGAGTTCCCCCGCAGCGGCGGCATCGGGCCGTCCTTCGCGAGCGATCCGGCACACGTGGTGCGCAGCGCCTGCGTCACGGGCGAGTTCCCGATCATCCAGCGATCGCCGGCCGCCCGCGTGGACGCCAGTGTGACCAGGTCCTCCATGCCCAGGCGGCGGCCGAGGTCGAGGAGGAGTGTGGTGTTGAAGCGCGGATCGGGCGTGGCGTCGGAGAACGTGGGCCAGGAATCCACGGTGAGGCGCGATCGCAGCGGAAAGGCGGCCACGCGCCGCACGATCGGTGCGTCGAACCAGTTCAGCCCGCCCCCGGTGCGGCGCTCCACGAGATCGGCGAGCTGGCAGTACGAGCCGAACCCGAAGTTCCAGTAGCCGGTGCCCTCGCTGGTGCCGCCGTCGGGGTCGAAGTTCTCCAGGTAGTCCTCCAGCGACCGGGCGGACTTGCACAGGATCGACGACAGCCGGGCGTGGTCGCGCTCGACGTAGAGCGCGGCTCCCACCACGCCCCAGTTGCAGACCGCGTCCCAGTTGCTCGCCCGCTTCGCCCCCTCGTACATCCACCACCAGGTGTCGGTGGCCAGGTAGGGCGTGATGACCCGGCGGTCGATCTCCCGCTCCACCCGCGCCGGCACCGCGGCCGGAAGCACGGGCCGGAGCACCGAGCACAGTTCGGCGAGGCCGATCGCGGTGATGCTCGACCAGAGGTCGACGATGTGGTCGTCGGCGTCGGGGAACTCCACGAGGGGGTCGTACGGCGGATTGGCCCAGCTGCTCTCCTCGCACACGGCCCACACCAGATCGATGAGCGCGTCGAGGGTGGCCTCCGCCGGCTCCAGCAGGTGCGCCATCAGCAGCTTGGCGAGATCGGTGCGCCGCTCGATCCACAGGTCGACGTAGGGGGCGGGTTCCCCCTTGAGCAGCATGTCCCGCCAGGCCCGCACCGGCATGGGCCGCAGCCCGCGCTCCGCGAGCAGCCGGCCTTCCTCGACCAGCCGTTGGCGGTCGGCACCGATGTTCCGCCCTATCGCCTCCCAGGCGTCACGGTCGTCGATCGCGGCGAACGGCTGCCAGTCGGCCGGGGCCCGGTCGAGCATCATCCGCACGTCGTACGGGTTGGGCCTGGGCAGCCGGGCGGCGAGGGGGTCGAACAGGGAGACCTGTTCCGGGTAGCGGGGGGATGCCGGGTCCTGATCGCTCACTTGGTGTCCTCTGCGAGAGCCTTCTCGTACTCGGCGCGCATCTTGTCGCCGCCGCCGTTGCGCCAGGCGGTGACGGCGGGCTTGAGGTCGTTCAGGGAGCGCCGCCCGGAGATGATGCCGAGCAAGCTGTCGGTCATGGCCTTGGTCAGCTGGCTGCCGACCCGGGAGGCCGTTTCGGAGTACAGGCCGTTGGTCGGGTCGGACACACCGCCCGGGACGACCTTCTTCTGCCAGGCGTACGCCTGCTCGACGAAGTGCGGATAGTTGGTGCTGGTCAGCACGGGGGCACAGGCGGTGAGGTAGTAGAGAGCCACGTTCTTCTCGGCCGTCCCGCGGTCGGTCATCGTGACGGTGCCCTTGGAGTCGACCGTGTGGTCGGTGCCCTCGACGCCGTAATTGATCAGCGCGTACTCCTGGCTGCCGTAGGGAGCCGCGAGGAAGTTCATGACCCGCAGCAGTTCCTCGACGCGGTCCTCGTCCGCCTTCTTCAGCGCGGTGATCGAGTAGATCCCGGTGTCGAGATACTGCTTGGCGGGGCCCCCGCCGGGTGCGAACGGGACCAGGGCGTCGACGCTCAGACCCGGGACCGTCTTGCCGTAGGTCTCGTAGTACGCGGGCCACCCGGACGGGCTCTCCATGCCCATGAGGATCTTGCCCTGGGCGAACTGCTCCTTGACCTGCACGACGCTGACGGCACCGGCGTCCGGATGGAAGTAGCCGGCGGACTTGAGCTTGCGGGCGAACTCCACGGCCTGCGCGAACTCGTCGGTCTCCCAGTCCTTCACCAGGGAGCCGTCCTGCTTGAGCGCCCAGCGCATCGGCGCGCCGTACATCTGGCCGAACCAGTTGACGTTGAACATGAACGTGGAATCGGAGCCGAGGGCCCAGCGCCCGGCCTTGGCGTTGGTGTAGTCCTTGCAGAGCTGGACGAACTCGTCCGCGGAGCGCGGCTGTCGCAGGCCCTCCCGGGTGAGGATGTCCTGACGCACGAGCATCGGCCAGGCGACGAGCGGCCGGGGCAGCGGGATGCCGTAGATGCGGCCCCGGATCCGTGCGGCCTTCCACGCGTAGGTCGGAATGCCCGCCAGGTTCGGGTACTTCTTGACCTTGTCGCCCGACAGATGGTCGGAGAGGTCCGCGAAGCGCGAGTTCAGGAGCTCGTCCAGGTGCGGCAGGTTCATGAACAGCGGCATCTGTACGAGATCGGGCAGCGCGTCGCCGGCCGTCACGGCCCCGAACTTCGCCGGGTAGTCGGCAGCCGGGGTGACCTGGACCTTGAGGTTGGTGCTCGCCCGCTTGTTCAACGCCTTCAGGTACACGTTCCCGGAGGCGGCCGGCGGGGGCGGTGTGTAGGTGAGCATCATCGCCGTCACATCGCTGCCGGTGCCGACCTCGCCGGTCACCGACCGGTAGTACGAGGTGATGGGCCGGGTGAAGCCGTCCTGGATGCCTCCGGCGGTCCCCACCAGGTCGGGCTTCGCCTTCAGGGCGGGTATGTAGGAGGGCAGCGCCGCCTTCGGGCCGGCGGCGGCGCTGGAGCCCGCGCCCCCGCCGCAAGCGGTGAGCAGGGGGGCGCCCACGGACGCCGCGGCGGCGGTGAGGACCGCTCCGCGCAGGAACGTGCGGCGGTCCAATGGGGAGGAGACACGAGGGGCCATGAGGGACGTCCTGAGGTCGGAGGAAACATCGACTGGAAACGTTTTCTCGGTAGTGTGCATAGAGGGTCGGTCCGACGCAAGGCCCCGGTCCGAAATCGCGGACCCGCGCCGCTGGGCCCCGGTGTGCGGCCGACACCGACGGCGGCGGCCATGAACTGCGACGATGCGCGCATGGCGCAGGATCGCGCAGTATGCGGGCCCCTGTAAATGGTGGCGAAACTATTGACGACGTTCCTGTAAACCTTTTAAGGTCCCGGCCAGGCAGGTGGTCACCACCTGCCGAGTGGCCGGCCGGCTCCGGCTCGTACGACTGCCCCGGCCCGGCCCACCAGCCTTCCCACCGGTCCGCCGACCGGGACCGATCTCAGGGAGAAGTGCCTTGGCGATAACCGCGCGAACCAGCGACCCGCCGAAGAGCGCCGCACGGAAACCACCGCGGTCCATGGAGAAACCCCCGCAGCGGCTGAAGCCCGCCGGCCTGCTGCGGCGCATGCGCCGCGACAGGTCGCTGCTCCTCATGGTCGTCCCCGGCCTGCTGCTCTTCCTGCTCTTCAACTACGTGCCGCTGCTCGGCAACGTGATCGCCTTCCAGAACTACCTGCCCTATGTGGGCATCCAGAACAGCGAGTTCGTGGGGTTCGACAACTTCGGCACGCTGTTCGCGGACGCCGCCTTCTGGCAGTCCATGCGCAACACGCTGGAGATCACCGCGCTCCAGCTCGTGCTGTTCTTCCCGGTCCCCATCGCACTGGCCCTGCTGCTGAACAGCATCGTCGGCACCCGTATCAAACGCCTGGTGCAGACGGTCGTCTACTTCCCGCACTTCGTGTCCTGGGTGATCATCGTCGCCCTGTTCCAGCAGGTCCTCGGCGGTGCCGGCGCCCTCAACCAGACGCTGCGGGACCACGGCTGGCACGCCATCGACATCATGACGAACCCCGACACCTTCGCCTTCCTGGTGACCGCCCAGACGATCTGGAAGGACGCCGGCTGGGGCACCATCATCTTCCTGGCCGCCCTGAGCACCATCGACGAGCAGCTCTACGAGTCGTCCGTGGTCGACGGCGCCGGCCGGTGGCGCAGGCTGTGGCACGTCACGCTGCCCGGCATCCGCCCCATGATCGTGCTGCTGCTCATCCTGCGCCTCGGGGAGAGCCTGTCCGTGGGCTTCGAGCAGATCCTGCTGCAACGGGACGCGGTGGGGCCGGAAGCCGGTGAAGTGCTCGACACCTACGTGTACTTCCACGGTGTCGCCAACGGGGACTGGAGTGTGGCGGCCGCCGCCGGTCTCTTCAAGGGTGTGGTGGGGCTCGTCCTCGTCCTGGCCGCCAACCGCGCCGCACGGGCGCTGGGAGAGCAAGGGGTGTACTCGAAATGAGCTCAGCAATCCGTCCCGCCTGGATGGAACGGCCCACCCCGCTGGGAAACACGGCCAAGAGCCTCGTTCTGGCGGCGATCGTCCTGGCGGTGGTCTTCCCCTTCCTCATCGTGATCTCCACCAGCCTCGCCGGCCAGGCGGAGATCAGCGAAGGCGGCGGCTTCGTGCTGTGGCCGTCCCATCCCACCTTCGAGGCGTACCGGTCCGTGCTGTCGGGCGGCATCGTCACCCGGGCGGTACTGGTCAGCGCCGCCGTGACCCTCGCGGGAACCGCGATCAGCCTCACCGTCACCGTACTGACCGCCTACGGGCTCAGCAGGTCGGGGACGGCCCTCCACCGGCCGCTGCTGCTGATCGTCCTGCTGACGTTCCTCTTCACGCCCGGCATCATCCCCAGCTATCTGGTCGTCAAGCAGCTCGGTCTGCTCGACAACTACGCCTCCCTCATCCTGCCCACCGCGATCAGCGCGTTCAACGTGGTCATCGTCCGGGGGTTCTTCCAGGGCATCCCGCAGGAGCTGCTGGACAGCGCGCGGATCGACGGCGCGGGGGAGTGGCGCATCCTGCGCACGATGGTCCTGCCGCTGTCGAAGGCCGTCGTCGCGGTCGTCGGCCTCTTCTACGCCGTCGCCTACTGGAACGCCTTCTTCAGCGCCACCCTCTACCTGTCCGACTCCACGAAGTGGCCGCTGCAACTGGTCCTGCGCACCTATGTGCTCCAAGGCGCGCCGCTGGCCGGCATGGACCAGGGTGCGGGCGATGTGCCGCCGCCGCAGCAGGCCGTGCAGATGGCGGTCGTCGTGCTCGCGATCATCCCCATCCTGTGCGTGTACCCCTTCGTCCAGCGCCACTTCGCCAAGGGCGTGCTCACCGGCGCGGTCAAGGGCTGACCGGACCGCGCCCGAACCACGCGACCTTCCGACGCACCATCCGAGGAACACCGTGACCTCCCTCCATCCACGCTCCGTGAACCCCTTCATCGCACCCCCTCCCACCCTGCGGGAAGCAGGCCCCGGAGCTCTCGACCCCGTCGTCCGCGCCGAGCCCGCCGAGACCGGCACGGACGCTCTGACCCTGCTCGTCCGCACCGAGCGGGGCCGCGAAGGCACCCTGCGCCTGGCCGCGGCCACCGGCGGCGCCATCCGCGTCACCCTGCGGATGGCGGGCACGCCCGAAGGCCCCCGAGCGGCGCTGGCCGATCCCGGCACCGGCACCGGCCACGTCGAACGCCACGACGACCGGATCGAACTCACCACCCCGGGCACCACGCTCCGCGTGGACCTGGATCCGTTCCGCATGTCGTTCCGGCTGCCGACCGGGGCGGGCGACGACGTCGTCCGGCAGAACGGGTACGACCGTCAGCCCGACGAGGTCCTCACGGTGCTCCCGCTCGGCGTCACCGAGCTCACCGACGGCTCGCTCGCCTACCACGACACCTGGACCGCCGCCCCGGACGAGCGCTTCTACGGCTTCGGCGAGCAGTTCACCGGACCCGACCTGCGGGGCCGGCAGGTCGACTGCTGGATCCAGGACGCCATGGGCACCTCCGGCCGCCGCGCGTACAAGGCCAGCCCCTGGCTGCTGTCCAGCCGGGGATACGCGGTCCTGGTCGACACGACCACGCACGCGGTGTTCGACCTCGCCCACAGCAACACCGCCGCCTGGTCCATGACCGTCCCCGACGAACAGCTCGACTACTACCTCATCGCGGGCGACCCCCGCACCTGCCTGGGCGTGCACCGCTCCCTCACGGGCCCCGCGCTGCTGCCGCCCGACTGGGCCTTCGGGCCGTGGGTGTCCTCCGGGTTCGCCGCCGAGGACGCCGCCGGCGTCATCCGGCGGGCCGAGGAGATCAGGGAGCACGGACTGCCGTGCTCGGTGATCCACATCGACTGCCACTGGCAGGAGCACGGCAGCTGGTCCGACCTGCGCTGGGACGAGAAGGCGTTCCCCGATCCCGAGGGCCTGATCACCGCACTGCGGGAACAGGGTTTCCGTACCTGCCTCTGGATGAACCCCTACATCGGCATCCGCAGCCCGAGGTTCGCCGAGGCGGAGCGGGCGGGCCACCTGCTGTGCACGGCGGACGGCACCCCATGGATCAGTGACGCCTGGAGCGGCTTCCACCCCGATGTCGCCATGGTCGACTTCACCCACCCGGGCGCCGTCTCCTGGTACCGGGAGCTGCTGCGCGAGGCCCTTGCCGCAGGGGCCGACGCGATGAAGACCGACTTCGGGGAAGGCGTCCCGGCCGACGTGATCGCCCACAACGGCATGTCGGGCGAACGGCTGCACAACCTCTACCCGTTGCTCTACAACGACGTGGTCTCCGAGGTGCTGCGCGAGGTCACGGGCGGCACCGGCATGGTCTGGGGCAGGTCCTCGTGGACCGGCGGGCAGCGGCACGCCGTGCAGTGGGCCGGCGACCCCAACTCCACGTGGGAGGACCTCGCGTCGGTCCTGCGCGGCGGGCTGTCGCTCGGCCTGACCGGACAGCCCTTCTGGAGCCACGACATCGGTGGGTTCCACGGCACACCGGACTCCGAACTCTACGTGCGCTGGGCCCAGTTCGGGCTTCTGTCGCCGATGGCCCGCTTCCACGGGATGACGTCCCGGCTGCCCTGGGACTTCCCGGGGGACGCCCTTGACGCGGTGCTCGCCGCCGCCCGGCTGCGGGAACGTCTCCTGCCGTATCTGCGGGAACAGGCGGCGCACAGTGTGCGTACCGGAGAGCCCCTGATGCGCCCCATGTTCCTGGACCATCCGCGACGCCCCGACGCCCACGCGGCCGACCTCCAGTACCTGCTGGGCCCCGACCTCCTCGTCGCACCGGTGTACGCGCCCGGCGGGCGCAGGCCCGTGTGGTTCCCGCCGGGGCGGTGGACGCATTACGCGACCGGCGCCACGGTCTCCGGACCCTGCTGGCAGGACGTGGACCTCGCCCGCCGGCACGCACCCCTGTGGGTCGGTGAACAGGCCGGACCCGGGGCCCGCGCGGCCCTTGAACCCACCCCTCACCGAGGAGCGACATGAGCGGCCCGCACTGGGCGCACAGCGACATCACCACCCTGTCCGACGGCAGGCTGGTGACGTTCTCCCCCGACAACCGCGTCATGCTCGTCCTCGGCCCGGACGGGGAACTCCTCGCCTCGCCCACCGCGGACGTGGTCTCCGCGCACGGCGTCACGGCCGGCACCGGGGAGGACGGCCAGGACGTCGTCTGGGTCGCCGATCCCGCCACCGGCACCGCCCCGGACGGGAGGGGCGGCTACGAGCCCGTACGCGAGGGCCGCCACGGCCGTGCCGTCGCGCTGCGGCTCGACGGCACGGTGGAGCGCGAACTGCCCCTGCCGCCGCAGCCCGTCTACGACCGCCACCGCTTCGAGCCGACCGCCGTCCTCCCCGTAGCCGCAACAGGGGAGGTGTGGGTCTCGGACGGGTACGGGCAGAGACTGATCCACCGCTACGGCGCCGGGGGCGACTACCTCGGCCCCGTCGAGGCGAGCCGGGACGGCGCCTTCCGCTGCCCGCACGCCATGGCGCTGGACGACAGCGAGGGCGAGGTCCGGATCATCGTGGCCGACCGGGAGAACAACCGCCTGGTCGCGCTGGACCCGGATGGCGCGCTCATCGGCACGGTCGCGGAGCGGCTGCGCAAACCGAGCAGTGTCGCCCTGCACGAGGGCTCCCTGCTGGTGGGGGAGTTGGAAGCGTCGTTCGCCCACCTCGACCGTGCGGGAAGGCTGATCCAGCGTGTCGGCCTCGACGAGGTGGCACCCCTCCGGCCGGAGTGGCCCAACACCGTCGATGCCCGGGGCGCGACCGTCGCGCCCGCACCACCGCCCGGTCGGTTCAACAGCCCGCACGGCATCACCGTCGACGGACGGGGCCGCGTCCATGTGGTCGAGTGGCTCCTGGGAGGCCGGCACATGCTGCTGACGCGGGGCGCCGGGGGATACGCCCTGGCCCCCGCCGACTGGACGGAGTGAGGGCGTGCGCGGTGCCGGCCCTCAGCACAGCAGCGCCGTCCGCAGGTCGAGCCGGCTGTCCAGGCGGGACAGGTCCCGGCCGGTGAGGAGTTCGATGCGCCGGACGCGGTAGTGGACCGTGTTGACGTGGATGTGCAGGACCTCCGCTGTGCGGGCCCAGGAGCAGTCGTGGGCCAGGAACGCCTCCAAGGTGTCCAGGAGCATCGGGCCCGACTTCGGGCCGGCCGCCAGGAGCGGGCCGAGGACCGTCTCGCGGTAGACCTTCCGTACGTCCGAAGGGATCCCGGCCAACAGCAGCGCCAGGCCGCCGAGTTCGCCCTGCACGACGACCGGCCGGTCGCCCGGCACCGGGGAGCGGGCGGCCGCCAGGGCGTAACGGGCCTGCGTCAGCGCCGTGTGCAGCCCGGCGGCGGTGGGGACGGGTTCGCTGACACCGGCCCGCCAGGCGCTCTGCGGGCGGCAGTCCTGGATCAGGGGACCGATCTCGCGCAGCCGTTCCCCGATCCCGGCCGTCCCGCCCCCGGTGTGCGCGACGACCGCCGTCGCCTCGTCCCCGGCGCCCCGGGCCACCGCGAACGCGGCCCCCGGCAGATGGGCCAGCGCCTCGCCGAGGGCGGCGGTGCCGTCGTCCCCGTGCTCCAGCACCGCCGTCACCACGGTGTACGCGGACCGGCAGGCCAGGTCGCACGCCTCCAGGGCGCCCCGCAGGCCGTCCGGGTCCGGGCGCAGGGCGCCCACGGCGGCCACGAGCCGGGCGGCGGCGGTGTCCCGCGCCGCCCGGTGCTGGTCGCGGCGGCGCCGGAACCTGCCGAGCAGCCCGGATATCTCCTCCAGGACGCGCGGCGGCACCTGATCGTCCTCGGGGAGGTGCAGGTACCAGGTGTCGAAGGCCGTGCTCTCGGACTCGACGCGCACGGTCGTGCCCCGCCCGCCGCGCACCGCCCCCGCCGCCCGGGGCGCGGGCAGACGCGGCGCACCGCCGGTGCGGGCCACCGTGCGGCCGCTGCCGGTGAGCAGATGGCAGACGGGCGCCCCCAGGTGGGCGAACGCGCGGTCGAGCAGCTCCGCGGCCGCCGCACCGCCCTCCAACGCCCGGTCCAGGTCCCGGCGCACGTTCTCCGGCAGGGCGTGGTGGGTGCCCGGGCGGCCGTTGAGGTCGCCCCACTGGCGCAGGTAGACGGCCTCGGTGACCGCCCGGAAGCTGGTCTGCGGCGGCACGGCGATGAGCGCCACGCGGAACTTGCGGCAGGCGTCCACCAGTTCGCGCGGCACCTCGCCGTGGGTCTCCTCGCCGGCCAGCAGCGCCACGGCCCCCGCCTCCCGCAGCGCGGACACGAAACGGTGCGTCCGCCCCGGGCCGCCGTCCGGGCTCCACCACACGAGACCGCTCAGCACCACCTCTCCCGGCTGGAGGAAGCGGGCCGGGTCCTCCAGATCCGTCGCGGTGACTCCGGCGATCTCCTGGCCGAGCAGGGTCTCGTCGCCCCAGACGAGGGACAGATCCAGACGGTCCATCCGGAGGAGGTGGTCGACGTGCATACGGGGCTCCTTGCGCGGTCACGGGGCGAGCCCGCACGCGCATTCACGAGGCGAATACGCGTAATCGCATCGTAGATGCAAAGCCGCAGGCGGAAAATGGCTCTTGTTTGATCCTCCAGGTGACGAGGTCCGGAGGTGGACGTTTTCCGGGTTCGCGTCCAGTCGTGTCCGGACATTCCGAGGGCTTCACTGGCTCGAAGACATCGGTCGGAGGGCTGGGGCGGGATGGATCTGAACACGATCACCGACGTGCGGGACGCACGGCTGCGCGAGCCGTGGCGGACCGGAGACGCTTGGCTGGGAGGAGGGACGCATCTGTTCTCGGAGCCGCAGCCGCACCTGCGCCGGCTGGTCGACCTGAGCCGGATGGGCTGGGAACCCCTCACACGCCACCCCGACGGTTCACTGGAGATCTCCGCCACCTGCACGATCGCCCAGCTGTCCCGCTACGGCCGGCGCTCGCTGCACGCGCCCGCCGCCCCGCTCTTCGAACAGTGCTGCCGTGCCTTCCTCGCCTCGTTCAAGATCTGGAACATGGCGACCGTCGGCGGGAACCTGTGCAACGGCCTGCCGGCCGGGCCGATGATCTCGCTGACGGCCGCGCTCGACGGCAGCTGCCTGCTCCGGGCGCAGGACGGCTCCGTACGCGAGGTGAAGGTGGCCGACTTCATCCGGGGCGCGGGCCTCAAGGACCTCGCGGAAGGCGAACTGCTGCGTTCGGTGACGCTGCCCGGCCGGGCACTGGAATGCCGTACGGCCTTCCGGCAGGCGTCGCTCTACGGTCTCGGCCGGTCCGGCGCCCTGGTGACCGGCACGCTCGATCCGGTGGACGGCTCGCTCGCCGTGACGGTCACCGCCGCCACCACCAGGCCGTTCAGGTTCTGGTTCCCGCTGCCGCCCACGGCCGGCCGGCTGCGGTCGGCGATCGACGCGGCGGTGTCCGCCGCCGAGTGGTTCGACGACATCCACGGACTGCCCGAGTGGCGCCGCCACATGGCGCTGCGCCTCGCGGAAGAGGTCCGCCGCGAGCTGACCGATTCATCCGGAAGGGACGACCGATGAGCTACGAACTCCACGTCAACGGACGGACGTCCGAGGAGGAGCCGCGCGCCGGCCAGTGCCTGCGGACCTACCTCCGCGAACGCGGCTGGTTCGGGGTGAAGAAGGGCTGCGACGCGGGCGACTGCGGCGCCTGCACCGTCCACGTCGACGGCGAGCCGGTGCACAGCTGCCTCTACCCGGCGGTGCGCGCCGCAGGCCGTACGGTGACCACCGTCGAGGGCCTGGCCGCACCGGACGGCGAACTCCACCCCGTACAGCGTAAGTTCCTCGACGCACAGGGCTACCAGTGCGGGTTCTGCACCGCCGGGTTCCTGATGACCACGGCGGCCCTGGAGGCGGAACGCGGCACCGAGCACGACGACGGCAAACTGGACGATCTGCCGCGCGCGTTCAAGGGCAACCTCTGCCGCTGCACCGGCTACCGCGCGATCGAGGACGCGGTGAACGGTGTGCGGCACACCGAACGCCCGTGCGCGGGGCAGGCGGTGGGGCGCAACGTCGGCGCGCCGGCCGGCCCGCAGATCGTCACCGGCACCGCCCGCTACACCTTCGACATCGAGGTCCCCGGCCTGCTGCACATGAAGCTCCTGCGGTCACCGCATCCGCACGCCCGGATCCTCGCCATCGACACGGCCGCCGCACTCCGCGTCCCCGGGGTCGTCGCCGTCCTCACCCACGAGGACGCACCGGACACGCTCTACTCGTCCGCCCGCCACGAGCACCCCACCGAGGACCCCGACGACACCCGGGTCCTGGACGACGTCGTCCGGTACGTGGGCCAGCGCGTCGCGGCCGTCGTCGCGGACGGCGAACAGGCCGCCGAGGAGGGGTGCCGCCGGATCGAGGTGACGTACGAGGTGCTGCCGCACGTCACCGAACCGGAGGAGGCGATGCGCCCCGGCGCGCCCGTCATCCACGCCGGGAAGGGGCCCGACGTACGGATCGCCCGGGTCGCGGACAACGTGGCGGGCGAGGTGCACGGCGAGACCGGCTCCGTCGAGGACGGCTTCGCCGAGGCCGACATCGTCCACGAGGAGACCTTCCGGACCCAGCGGGTGCAGCACGCCAGCCTGGAGACCCACGGCTGCGTCGCCTACTTCGAGCCCAAGGAGGACGGCACGGGGGAGCGGCTGACCGTGCGCTCCTCCACCCAGACGCCGTTCCTGACCCGCCGGGCGCTCTGCGCGCTGTACGGACTGCCCGAGGACGAGGTGCGGGTGGTCGCGGGCCGGGTCGGTGGCGGCTTCGGCGGGAAGCAGGAGATGCTCACCGAGGACATCGTCACCCTCGCCGCGCTCCGGCTGCGGCGCCCGGTGAAGCTGGAGTACACCCGCGCCGAGCAGTTCTACGGTGCCACCACCCGCCACCCGTTCACCATCGGCGTCAAGGCCGGGGTCCGCAGGGACGGCACGCTCACCGCCTTGCAGATGCGAGTGGTGTCGAACACCGGCGCGTACGGCAACCATGGTCCGGCGGTGATGTTCCACAGCGTCGGCGAATCGTTCGCCGTGTACCGGGCCCCGCACAAGAAAGTCGACGCGTACTCCGTCTACACCAACGTCGTCCCGGCGGGCGCCTTCCGGGGCTACGGCCTCGGCCAGGTCACCTTCGCCGTCGAGTCCGTCATGGACGAACTCGCACGCCGCCTCGGCATGGACCCGCTGGTGTTCCGCGAGAAGAACATCATCGGCCCCGGCGAGGCCATGGTCAGCCCGATCGGCGAGGAGGAGGACCTGCACATCGCCTCCTACGGCCTCGACCAGTGCCTGTCCGTCGTACGGAAGGCCATCGCCGAGGACCGCAGCGCCGACGACGTCCCCGAGGGGTGGCTGACCGGAGAGGGCACAGGAATGGCGATGATCGCCACCGGTCCGCCCGGCGGCCACTACGCCGACGCCCGGGTCTCGCTGCTGTCGGACGGTATGTACGACATCGCCGTCGGCACCGCCGAGTTCGGCAACGGCACCACCACCGTGCACAAACAGCTCACCGCCGGGGCCCTCAACACCACGGAGGACCGGATCGCGATCCGCCAGTCCGACACGGACGTCGTCCGCCACGACACCGGCGCCTTCGGCTCGGCCGGCACCGTCGTCGCGGGCAAGGCGGTGCTCCTCGCCGCGACCTCCCTGGAACAGCGCCTGCGCACCCTGGCCGCCCGCCACACCGGAGTCGCCCGGCATCTGTGCGTGCTCGGGGCGGAGTCCGTCGACTGCGCCGGCCGGCTCGTCACGCTCAAGGAGCTGTACGAGGCGGGGCACGCCCTCGGCGCGGCGGACGAGCTCGCGGCCGACGGGCACTGGGGCGGCTCGCCGCGCTCGGTCGCCTTCAACGCGCAGTGGTTCCGGATCGCCGTCGACCCCGGCACCGGCAAGATCCGCATCCTGCGCAGCGTCCACGCCGCCGACGCCGGGAAGGTCATGAACCCGATGCAGTGTCGCGGTCAGGTCGAGGGCGGGGTGGCCCAGGCGCTGGGCGCGACGCTCTTCGAGACCGTCCGGGTGGACGACCGGGGCAGGGTCACCACGGCCGCGTTCCGCCGCTACCGGCTGCCCCAGTACGCCGACGTGCCCCGGACCGAGGTGCACTTCACGGAGACCTCCGACTCGATCGGCCCGCTCGGCGCCAAGTCCATGAGCGAGAGCCCCTTCAACCCGGTCGCGCCCGCGCTCGCCAACGCCCTGCGGGACGCCACGGGCGTCCGCTTCACGGAGCTCCCGGTGACCCGCGACCGCGTCTGGCGGGCCCTGCACCGGCGGGCGGAGGGCGTCGGCCGATAGACCAGGACCTTGCCAGGCCCGTACTCGTACATAGCTCAGAAATGCGAGCCGAAGAGGCGACCTGACATGGCAATCGCGGTTCACCGCTCCGGCGGTCGGGTATCACTGCGCGCAGCCGCAGCACCGACCGCCGCGAGGGGACCGACGATGAACCGACCGAGCACCGCCCCGCACCCCACGCCCGCGGGCACCTTCGCGCTCTGGGGCGACCTGGCCGATCCGGTCACCCTGTCCGTCGCCCGGCTGCGGCGCGACTGGGAGCAGCACCGGGCCGAGGTCGTCTTCGACTGCGCGACCTCCGGCCCCCAGCGCCATGCGTTCGCCGGACCGCTGCTGCGCGAGGTGGTGGCCGCCACCCTGCCCCGCTTCGCCCCGCTCCGCCGCAAGGAGCGCTCGCGCCTCCTGCTCGCGGTGAGCGGCGGCGACGGCCACCACACCGTGCTGTCCTGGGCGGAGATCGACGCGGACTTCGGTAACGCGCCGGTCCTCCTCGCCACCCGGATGGACGGCCACGACCTGGACGAGTCCGGCACCCAGCTCGTCGTCCCGTCCGACCGGTGCGGCGCGCGCTACGTCAGCGCCGTCACCGGCATCTGGCTCGGCCACCACCACCGCGAGGAGTCCGTCCCCGCGGTGGTGTGACGGTGTGTCAGGCGCCCCACTTCAGGGCGATCGTGTCGCCCACGCCGATGGAGCGGTTGCGGGCGGCCGCGGTGAAGGCCGAGCCGTCGACGCTCGCCTTCCAGGTGTTGGAGCCGCTGTTGGCCTTGCCGTTGAGCGAGGTGAGCTGTCCGGTGCCGGAGGACGGGGTGACCCCGCTGACGCAGCCGGACGGGGTGGCCGCACTCGTGGCCGCGTCGAGAACCGCTCCGAGCGTGGTCGTGGATCCGGTCGGGGTGAGCGGGACGGAGCACACCTTCAGGCTGCCCGTGCCGTCGTCCACGGTCAGTGCGAAGGACGTCGCGGTGCCCGAGGTCAGCGAGGTCTGGCCCACCCACTGGGGTGCGCCCGAGGTGACCGGCGTGGGCGGGGTCGCCGTGAAGCCGCCGCCCGCCACCGCGCGCAGCCCGTCGATCGACGCGTACGCCTGCGGGCCGGTGTCGGTCGGGAGGTACTTGAATCCGCCACCGGGGTTGAACTGCTGGCTGATCAGGAAGTCGACCGGGGTCTTGCCCTTGCTGGTGAGGAAGTCACCGGTCTGGGGGTTGATCCCGCACGCGTTGAGCCCGGAGACGGCCCAGCCGTTGGAGTCCGTGTTGACGCCGAACATGGCCTCGAACGCACCGGTGTTGGCGATCAGCTTGCCCTTGAGGAACGTCTTCGCCTGCACGATGTCCGGATCGGTGTTGGCGACGCCCGACACGCAGAGCGCGGCCATCGCGGCCCCGGTCATGTCGATGTCGCTGTCGGCGGCCAGCGCGCCCGGATCGCCCTCGGCCTTGCTGTAGTTCCAGCCGCCGTCGTCGTGCTGGTTGGCCCGGATACGGGTGATCACCGCGTTGCGCAGCGACTGCGGTACGCGTATCTGGCCGCTGGTGGTCCTGGCGCCGTTCAGGGCGAGCGCCGCGAACACCGTGCCGTTGAAGTTGGCGGAGGGGCCGAAATAGCCGGGCTCGGCGGTCTGCCAGTAGCGGTACATGTCCGCGACGAGGTTGCGTGCCGCCGAGACGCGCGCGGGGTCGATTCCGGCCGCGTAGGCGTTCAGCGCGGCCCGCTCGTAGTCGGTGACGACCGGGGACGCGGACGGCCAGGCGCTGGTGGCCAGGAGGTTTCTGTACACCGTCCGCGCGTTCTTGGTCGCGTCGCCACCGGGGGTGACGTCCACCGCGGCGGTGCCCGCCGCCGCGAGCGCGCTGAAGGCCCACTCGTTGGACAGACCGGTGCCCGCGTACGAACCGTCGGACTGCTGAAGGGACTTGAGGTACGTCACACCGTTCGTCTTGGACGTGGCGATCTGCGCGGGCGTGGCGGTCGCCGCGGCCGGCAGGGTGGTGAGCGCGAACGCGCCCAGCGCGGCTACCGCGGTGAGGGCGGTGCGGTGGACAAGGGCGGGACGGGGCATGGCGTGCTCCAGGGTGAAGGGACGCCGACCCGCCCGGTGGCCGGCCCTTTCGAGCGCACGCAGCGGACTTGGCCGCCGTCCGCGAACGCGTGGACCGACTTCCAGATAGCCATCACCGCTTGGGCATTCGGGCTCGGAGGCGGTAGAAGCCCCCACACCGCTGCGCGTCAGCCCCGGATTCCCACCGGGTTCCCCCACTCGGCAGTGCGGGACAGTACCCGACGCCGGGCGGGTCCGCCACAGGGCCCCGGTGCGCCTCGGCGTCACGTCGGGGGCGGCCTTGACGGACCGTACGAACGCATGCTCCACTCGCTCCGATACGCAAGCTGTTCCAGGGGAAGCCGGTCGAAGTCCGGCGCTGACCCGCAACCGTAGACCCGGCCTGGCCGGGTGAGCCGGAGTACCTGGAGCTTGTTCCACAGCAACAGACGCCGTCGCGGACTACGGCGTGGTGCGCCCCGTGACGACGCGCGGTTCCTTGCGGAACTCGGGCGGCGTACTGCTGCCACGTCTTCGTACCCCCGCATCGGCCACACCCGAGGGGGCCCGGTGGGGACCATGCAGCGCCCGGACACAGGTGCACGAAGACGTCAGGGCATGTTCACGGCCGCGCTCTGCGCACTCGGCCTCCTGGCCGCGGTCTGCTTCGCCTTCCTGCCCGGCGCCCAGCGCGCCGCGGCGGCCCCGGCCGCCGACTGCACCGCCACCAAGGGCGCCGTCGTCGCCGTCGACTTCGGGCCCTTCGGCGGCACGGTCCAACGCGGCTGCGACACGACCCCCACCACCGGCTACGAGCTGCTGCACGAAGGCGGATTCAGCACCGAGGGCACCCAGCACGACGGACCCGCCTTCATCTGTCGCATCGGGTACGGCGCCTTCAACTCCGGTACGCAGTACCCGACTCCGGACAAGGAAGCCTGTGTCCTCACCCCGCAGGCCACCGCGTACTGGTCCTACTGGGTCGCCTCGGCCGGACAGGACGACTGGTCCTACAGCCAGTACGGGGCCATGAGCCGCAAGCTCAAGGACGGCGACGTCGACGCCTGGGTCTACGGCGGCACCGATGTCGAAGGCACCACGGGCAGGCCCACCTTCAGCCCCGACGACGTGCGCCCCGGAGGAGGGTCCAGCCCCGACCCGAGCGGCGAACCGACCGGGGCACCGGGAAGGGTGGACGTCGCCGCGGCCGCGAGCTGGCTGAAGGACGGCCTCACCGACGGCGAACGCATCGTGGACGAGGGCGCCGAGACCCCCAACTACCTCCTGACGACGGAGACCGCGTACGCGCTGGCCGCCGCCGACGGCAGGAGTGACGCACTCGACAAGGTCACCTCGTTCCTCGCCGCCCACGTCGACGACTACGTCTCGTCCAACGGCAAGGACCAGCCCCTCGCGACCGCGGCCGCCGCCCGGCTCGCCCTGCTCGCGGAGTCCACCGAGGGCGACGCGCACTCCTTCGGCGGCCGCGACCTGATCGCCGACCTCACCGGCAACGTGTGCACGGAACGCGCCCCCGGCGACGGCTGCACCGCCCCCGGAGACATCCGCGGCATCACCTACGCCGACGAGCAGGCCCGCGCCGTCCTCGCCCTCCTGCGGGCCGGCGAGAAGCCGGACACCGCCTCGGTCGACCGGCTGGTCCAGGTGCAGTGCAAGGACGGCGGCATCACCAGCATCCTCATCCAGCCGGGCGAGCGCTGCGAGGGCGACGCCGGCACCACCGGGCTGATCGCACTCGTCCTGCACGCGGCGGGCGGCCACGACGACGCCGTCGCCAAGGCCCGCGACTACCTCACGAAGACGCAGCTCGACACCGGGGCCTTCCCGGGCTACGCCGGGTCCACCACCGGTGACGTGATCACCACCGCCTACGCCGCCCAGACGCTGCGCGCGCTCGGCGAAACGAAGCGGGCCGGGGCCGCCGAGGGCTGGCTCTCCCGCGTCCAGCTCAAGGGCGGCGGCTTCGGCTACGACCAGGACGCCGTCGACCCCACCCTGTACGCGACCCCCGTCGCCGTACTCGCCGGTGCGCGTACCGATCTCGCGACGCTCACCACCGAGAAGAGCGAGCCCACCACCCCACCGACCACCACCCCTCCCACCACCGAGCCCCCGGCTCCCGGGAAGGGCCCCGACCTGAAGAAGGGCGTGGCCTACCTCACGGGCGCGGCGCAGCTCAAGCAGGGCCGCTACTACCCGGTCGGCCCCGGCTCCGGGCGCGCCGACTTCGGCCTGACCATCGACGGCGCCTACGCGCTCGCCGCCACCGGCCTGAACAACGCCAGGCTGCGCGGCATCGTGGACTTCCTGGACGACCAGGGCAAGGACGGCGAAGGACGGACGGTCAACGACTGGACGGGCGCCGGCACCGAGTACGCCGCCGGCGGATCGATCGGCAAGACCGCGCTGCTGGCCGAGGCCGTTGGACGCGACCCCCGCGACTTCGCCGGGCAGGACCTGATCGCCGCCCTGGACAAGGCGGTGTGCCCCGCCGCGAGCACCGCCCCGGACCGCTCCTGCGCGGCCGAGGGCGCCTACACCTACGCGCCGTCCGTCTTCTCGCAGGCGCTCGCTGTCATGGCCCAGCTGCGCGCGGGGGACAAGGACAACGCGAAGGCGCCGCTCGCCTACCTGGAGAGCCTGCAGAACGACGGCAACGGCGCCTGGCCGAGCCTGATCCCGCCGACCGGCGACTCCGACGTCGACTCCACCGCCATCGCCGCGATGGCCCTCGACCTCGCCGGCGGGGACCAGGCGGACGCGGCGGTCGGCAAGGCCCTGAAGTGGATCGCCTCCAAGCAGCTGCCCGACGGCGGATTCCCGGGCGCGGCGGGCAACTCCGTCAACTCCGCGGCCCTCGCCGTGCAAGGACTCTCCCTCGACAAGGACACGTACAAGAAGGAGATCGACGCGGCGCTGAAGTTCCTCGCCGGGCAGCAGAACGGCGACGGCGGCTTCAAGGTCGCCAAGGAGGGCCAGCCGGGCTCCGACCTTCGGGCCTCCACCCAGGCCGTGGGCGGCGCCACCGGCATCTCCTTCGGGAAGCTGGACCGCAGCCTCGACGGTACCTCCGCCCAGGCCACCCCCACCGACGACACCGGCGGCACCCCGCAGATCCTCACCCCCGGCGACGACGACTCCGGTTCGGGCGGCGGCATCGTGAACGCGGACGGCGGAAACGGCGGTGACGGCGGCGCCCTTGCCTCCACCGGGGTCCAGGTCACCGCGCTGGCGGCCTTCGCCGTGCTGCTCACCGCCCTCGGCTGGTGGGCCGTCGCCGCCGCCCGGCGCCGGGTCGCGGCCGGAGCGGGACGATGAGGCCGGTCCTGCGCACCCTGAGGCCGGGCCCGTCCACCCTGAGGCCGGTCCTGCGCACCCTCGCACGCCTGGTGGCCGCGCTCGGCCTCACCCTCGCGGGGCTCGGCGCGACCGCGTCCCCGGCGGCGGCCGACCCGCAGCCCATGGGCCGGTGCACCACCACGTCGGGCGCGGTCCTCGCCGTCGACTTCAGCCACTGGGGCGGGCCCATCTACCGGGCCTGCGGGACGACTCCGACGACCGGCTACGAGCTGCTGAACCAGGGCGGCTGGCGCACGGTGGGGACCGGGCACGACGGACCCGCCTTCATCTGCCGGATCGGCTTCAGCGGCTACAAGAGCGGCAAGCAGTTCCCGCCCACGTCCGAGGAGGACTGCGTCCTCACGCCCCCGGCGTCCGCCTACTGGTCGTACTGGCACGCCAACCCCGGTGCCAACGACTGGGAGTACAGCCGGCTCGGCGCCATGCTCTACCGGCCGAAGCCGGGCAGCGTCGACCTGTGGATCTTCGGCGGCACCGACATCGGGGGAACCAAGGGCCGCCCCAAGGTCACTCCCGACCAGCTGCGGGCCCACAACACCAAGCCCAGTGGGGCCGGTTCGCCCGCCTCCACCGAAAAGGCGCCCGGCCTTCCGCCGGATGTGGACACGGGACCCGCCCCGGAGCAGGGCGCCACCCAGGAGAACACACCGTCCCCGACGCACTCCAAGAAGCCGAAGGCGTCCGAGAAGCCCGAGAAGAGCGAGTCGCCCTCGCCGTCACCGTCTCCGCCGGACACCCCCACCCCCTCGGACACCCCGAGCGCGGGCGCGGCGGCCGCGAAGGGCAAGACCCCGGTACTCAACGCCGAACCGACCGCCGACGCACCCCACGACGCCGGTTCGGTGCTGCCGGTCGTCGCGGGCGCCGCCCTGGTGGTGCTCATCGGTGGCGCCGCGTTCTACGCCGCCCGCCGCAGGCCGCACGAGTGAGCACGGTCGCCCGCCCTGCCGCGCAGCCGCCGGCCGCCCCGCCCGGTCCCGTACCGGACCCGGGCGGTCGGCGGCTGCCGCGCGGTCTGCATCCGCTCGCCTGGTGGATCTGGGCACTCGCCCTCGCCACCGCGGTCAGCCGCACCGCCAACCCGCTGCTGCTCTTCCTGGTGCTCGCCGTCCTCGGCTACGTCGTCACGGCACGCCGGACGACAGCACCCTGGGCCCGGGGCTTCAAGTACTACCTCTACCTGGCGCTGACCGTCGTGGCGATCCGCGTCACCTTCCGCGCGGTCTTCGCCACCGGCATCACCCCGCACGACCACTTCCTGTTCGCCCTGCCGCACATCCCCACCCCCGACTGGTACGCCGGCATCCAGCTCGGCGGCCCGGTCTCGCTGGAGGCGGTCCTCTCCTCCGCCACGGACGGGCTCCGACTGGCGTGCATGCTGTGCTGCATCGGCGCCGCCAACACCCTCGCCAACCCGAAGCGCGCCCTGCGGGTCCTGCCCGGTGCGCTGTACGAGCTCGGCGTCGCCGTGACCGTCGCGATCAGCGTCGCTCCGCAGCTGGTGCAGAGCGTCCAACGGGTGTCCCGGGCGCGGAAACTGAGGGCCGGCCGCACCCAGGGGCTGCGCGCCCTGCGCGGCATCGTCGTGCCCGTCCTGGAAGACGCCCTGGAGCGGTCGCTGCGCCTGGCCGCCGCCATGGACTCACGCGGATACGGCCGGGCCGGCACCGCGACCCGCACCTCCCGGCGCATCACCGGTGCCCTGATGCTCCTCGGCATGTGCGGACTGTGCGCGGGGGCGTACGGGCTCCTCGACGCCACCGCCCCCGCCTTCCTGGGCCTTCCCGCGATGGGCGTCGGCGCGGCGCTGTGCGTCGCCGGGCTCCGCCTCGGCGGCCGCCGGGTCACCCGCACCACCTACCGGCCCGACCCCTGGCGCACCGCCGAGTGGCTGGTCGCCGGCAGCGGTGTGCTCTCGGCGGTCCTGCTGTTCGCCAACCTCGGCTACGACCCCGCCCAGCTCAACCCCACCTTCTACCCGCTGACTTGGCCCGAGCTCCCGCTCGTGCCGACCTCGGCGGTCCTGCTGGCCGGTGCGGCGGGATTCCTCGCCCCGCCGCCCGCCGCGACCCACCGCACCGACCCGAAAGCCGGAACCGCGTGATCACCTTCGACCAGGTCACCATCGAGTACGACGACGCGGCCGGCCCCGCGCTCCGTGACGTCGACCTGACGGTCGAGGAGGGCGAGCTGTGTCTCGTCGTCGGCCACACCGGCGTCGGCAAGTCCACCCTGCTCGGCGCGGTCAACGGCCTCGTCCCGCACTTCACCGGCGGCACCCTGTACGGCAGGGTCACCGTCGACGGCCGGGACACCGCCCACCATCCGCCGCGCGAACTCGCGGACGTCGTCGGCGTGGTGGGCCAGGACCCCCTCGACGGCTTCGTCACGGACACCGTGGAGGAGGAACTCGCTTACGCCATGGAGCAGTTGGCAGTCCCGCCCGCCACCATGCGCAAGCGCGTCGAGGAAACCCTCGACCTGCTGGGACTCGCCGACCTCCGCCACCGCGCCCTGCACGAGCTCTCCGGCGGCCAGCAGCAACGCGTCGCCATCGGATCGGTCCTGACGAGCCACCCCCGCGTCCTCGTCCTCGACGAACCGACATCCGCCCTCGACCCCACCGCGGCCGAAGAGGTCCTCGCCGCCGTCACCCGCCTCGTCCACGACCTCGGCGTCACCGTCCTCATGGCGGAGCACCGCCTCGAACGCGTCGTCCAGTACGCCGACCGCGTCCTCCACCTGCCCGGCGACGGCCACGTCCGCATCGGCGCCCCCGCCACCGTCCTGCGTACGTCAGCCATCGCACCCCCCATCGTGGAACTCGGCCGCGCCGCCGGATGGGACCCCCTCCCGCTGTCCATCCGGGACGCGAGGCGCACCGCCCGCGAGCTGCGCACACAACTGACCGGCCACACCCCGGCACCCGTCCGCCAGGACCCCGGCCCCGACCGGCCCGGTCTGCTCACCGCCCGCAAGGTGACCGTCGCCTACAAGAGCGTCCCCGCCGTCCGCGAGGTCGACCTCACCCTGCGCGCGGGCGAGGTCACCGCACTGATGGGACGCAACGGCTCCGGCAAGTCCTCACTGCTGTGGGCCCTCCAGGGCACCGGCCCCCGGCACTCCGGCACCGTATCCGTGGCCGACGGCACTCCACGCGGCGCCGACCCCCACACCCTCCCCGCCGCCCGGGCCCGGCAGCTCGTCGGCCTGGTCCCGCAGACCCCCGCCGACCTCCTCTACCTGGAAAGCGTCGGACAGGAACTCGCCCAGGCGGACACCGAATCCGCGAACGGCCGGAAAGCGCGGGAGATCCTGGACCGGCTCGCACCCGGCATCCCGGACGCCGGCCACCCCCGGGACCTGTCCGAAGGACAGAAACTCGCCCTCGTCCTGGCCATCCAGCTCACCGCGGCCCCGGACGTCCTGCTCCTGGACGAACCGACCCGCGGCCTCGACTACCGGGCCAAGAGCCGGCTCGTGGAGACGGTCGACGCGCTGGCCGCCGAAGGGCGCGCGATCGTCGTCTCCACCCACGACGTCGAGTTCGCCGCCCGCGCCGCCGACCGGGTCGTCGTCATGGCCGAAGGCGAGATCGTCGCGGACGGGCCCACCACGGACGTCATCGTCTCCTCCCCGGTCTTCGCACCCCAGACGGCGAAGATCCTGGCCCCGCTGCCCTTCCTCACCGTCGACCAGGTCACCACCGCCTTGGCCGCACCACGACCGGAGGGCGATCAGCCGTGACCGAGCCGAACACACCGACCGTGCCCGCGATCGAGCTCGTTCCGCGCGCCACCGTCGTCATCGTGATGGCGGCGCTCCTGGGGATCATCGCCTTCTTCTGGCCGTTCGTCGTGGCACCGGGCACCTTCGGCTCGAACTACGCGCCGCCCCTGATCTTCGGCGTGCTGCTCGTCCTGATCCTGTGCGTCGTGCTCTCCGAGATCGCCGAGGGCGGCATCGACTCGAAGGCCCTGGCCATGCTCGGCGTCCTGTCCGCCGTCAACGCCGCGCTGCGCCCCCTGGGCGCCGGCACGGCGGGCATCGAGACCGTCTTCTTCGTCCTCGTCCTCGCAGGGCGGGTCTTCGGCCCGGGCTTCGGCTTCACCCTCGGCTGCACCTCGCTGTTCGCCTCCGCGCTCATCACCGGGGGCGTCGGCCCCTGGATGCCGTACCAGATGTTCGGCTGCGCCTTCGTCGGCATGCTCGCCGGGTTCCTCCCGCGCGCCACCGGCCGCCGCGAGGTGCTGCTGCTCGCCGTCTACGGCTCCCTGTCCGGCTACCTCTTCGGATTCCTCCTGAACCTCTCCTTCTGGCCGTTCTCCCTCGACCCGAACAGCTCCATCGCCTACCTGCCCGGCCTGCCCTTCACCGAGCAGTGGCACCGCTACGTCGCCTTCGACCTGGCCACCTCCCTCGGCTGGGACACCGGCCGCGCCGTGACGAACTTCGTGTGCGTCCTGCTCGCGGGGCCCGCCGTGCTCACGACCTTCCGCCGCGCCGCCCGCCGGGCCCGATTCCGCGCCCCGGCCCGCTTCACCGCACCTCAGCCGGTGGACCGCCCCGGGGGGCATGAGACGATGGCCGCCGAATCGGGCGACGGGAGCTGAGGAAGCCGGTGTGAATCCGGCGCGGTCCCGCCACTGTGACCGGGCACGACCCGGGAGCCAGACACTCACACCGTCGCCACCTCCACGACGTCCGGGGCGGATCTCCCCGGTGAGAGGCGGACGGCGCCATGCCGGAATCAACCACCCCTGCCGCAACGGCTTCCGCACCCAGCAGGGTGACGGTGTGCCGGGACTGCTGCTGCGGCACGGTCAAGGTGCCGGGCGACCACCGGGCCCAGACCGCGCGGCTGCGCTCGGCCGTCCCGGTGCGCGTCTCGGAGTGCCTGGACGTGTGCGAACAGGCCAACGTCATCGTCGTACAGCCGTCGGCCGAGGCCCGTCGCGCCGGGGCCAGGCCGGTGTGGCTCGGCCTGGTCAACGACTCCGAGGCGACCGAGGACGTCATAGCCTGGGTGAGCGCGGGAGGCCCGGGCGCGGCCCCGATGCCGGAGATCCTCGACCTGTACGCGTTCGACCCGGGTGCGGCCGGCCGCAGGCCGGGACGCGGATGACGTCCCGGCCCCCGGCAACCCCGTTCAGGAGGCGGGCAGTTCCGCCCGGACGGTACGGGCGGCGGCGACCAGGTTCTCCAGCGAGGCGCGGGTCTCGGGCCAGCCGCGCGTCTTGAGGCCGCAGTCGGGGTTCACCCAGAGCCGTTCGGCGGGGATCGCCTTCAGCCCCGTACGCAGCAGCTCGGCGGCCTCCTCGGCGCTCGGGACGCGGGGCGAGTGGATGTCGTAGACGCCCGGACCCGCCTCACGCGGATAGCCGTGGGCGGCCAGCTCGCGGGCCACCTGCATGTGGGAGCGGGCGGCCTCCAGACTGATGACATCGGCGTCCAGGTCGTCGATGGCCTGGACGATGTCACCGAACTCCGCGTAGCACATGTGCGTGTGGATCTGGGTGTCCGGGCGCACGCCGCTGGTGGTGAGCCGGAACGCCTCGGTGGCCCAGGCCAGGTAGTCCGCCCGGTCGGCGGCCCGCAGCGGCAGCGTCTCGCGCAGCGCCGGCTCGTCCACCTGGATCACCGAAGTCCCGCTCGCCTCCAAGTCGTCGACCTCGTCGCGCAGGGCGAGGGCCACCTGCCGGGCGGTGTCCCCGAGCGGCAGGTCGTCGCGGACGAACGACCAGGCGAGCATGGTGACCGGGCCCGTGAGCATGCCCTTGACCGGGCGGTCGCTCAGCGACTGGGCGTACGAGGTCCAGCGCACCGTCATCGGTTCGGGGCGCGAGATGTCCCCGGCGAGGACCGGCGGACGCACGTACCGGGTGCCGTAGGACTGCACCCAGCCGTGCTGGGTGGCGAGGTACCCGGTCAGCTGCTCGGCGAAATACTGGACCATGTCGTTGCGTTCGGGCTCGCCGTGCACCAGGACGTCGATGCCCGTCTTCTCCTGGAAGGCGATGACCTCCTGGATCTCCGTCCGGATGCGCTCCTCGTAACCCGCCGTGTCGATGCGCCCGGCCCGCAGGTCGGCGCGCGCCGACCGCAACTCGCCGGTCTGCGGGAACGAGCCGATGGTCGTCGTCGGCAGCAACGGCAGCCCCAGGTGAGCCCGTTGGGCCGCGGCCCGCTCGGCGTACGGCTGGGAGCGGCGGCCGTCCGCGTCCGTGACAGCCTCGGCCCGGGCGCGCACGGCCGGGTCGCGGGTGAGGGGGGAGCCGGCGCGGGAGGCCAGCGCGGCCTTGTTGGCGGAGAGTTCACCGGTGATGGTGCCGGTGCCCTGCGCGAGGGCCTTCGCCAGGGTGACGATCTCCGCGGTCTTCTGCCGGGCGAAGGCCAGCCAGCGGACGATCTGCGGGTCGATGTCCCGCTCGGCGGCGGCGTCCAGCGGCACGTGCAGCAGCGAGCAGGAGGCGGCCACGTCGACGCGGTCGGCCAGCCCGAGGAGGGTGCCGAGCGTGGACAGCGACTTCTGGAGGTCGTTGATCCAGATGTTGCGGCCGTTGACGACACCGGCGACCAGGCGCTTGCCCGGCAGTCCGCCCACGGCCGCGAGGGCGTCGAGGTTGGCGGCGGCGGCCTCGGTGAAGTCCAGCGCCAGGCCCTCCACGGGGGCCTTCGCCAGGACCGGAAGCGCCTCGCCCAGCCGGTCGAAGTAGGAGGCGACGAGCAGCTTCGGCCGGTCGGTGAGCGCGCCGAGGTCACGGTAGGTGCGCTCGGCCGCGTTGAGCTCGGCCGGGGTGCGGTCCTGGACGAGCGCCGGCTCGTCGAGCTGCACCCACTCGGCCCCCGCCGCGCGCAGGTCCGCGAGCACCTCCGCGTACACCGGCAGCAGCCGGTCCAGCAGGGTCAGCGGCTCGAAGTCGGCGGGCACACCGGGGGCCGGCTTGGCCAGCAGGAGATAGGTGACGGGGCCGACCAGCACCGGCCGCGCGGTGAGGCCCTGGGCCAGGGCCTCCTTGAGCTCCGCGACCTGCTTGGTGGAGTCCGCGGTGAAGACGGTGCCGGGGCCGAGCTCGGGGACCAGGTAGTGGTAGTTCGTATCGAACCACTTGGTCATCTCCAGCGGCGCCACGTCCTGGGTGCCCCGCGCCATGGCGAAGTATCCGTCCACCGCGTCGGCCGCGACGGCCTCGCGGTGGCGTTCGGGGATGGCGCCGACCATGACGGTGGTGTCCAGGACGTGGTCGTAGAGCGAGAAGTCGCCGGTGGGGACTTCCTGGATGCCGGCGTCGGCGAGCTGCTGCCGGTTGTCGTGCCGGAGCTGTGCGGCGGTCTGCCGGAGGGCGTCCGCGCTGACGCGGCCCTTCCAGTAGCCCTCGACGGCCTTCTTGAGCTCCCGGTCGGGGCCCTGGCGGGGGTAGCCGTACACGGTGGCGCGTGCTGCCGCGGCTGCGGACTTGGATGTCACGGAGATCTCCTTCGCGAGATGAATCCCTGAGATCCCGGAGACGGGACGAGAGCGCGAAGGTGACGACGACCCGACGGACACGGTCCTCGCGCGGCGCGGCGCGGTTGCTCCGTCTGGTGTGTACGCCGACCCGCCCACGAGGTCACCGGAATGTCCGCGTACGGAATGGTCCGTGCGCGGGCAGTTGGCAGGTCTTCGGACTCGCGGGCACGCCCTCCGTACCGGAGGACACCTACTGGCCGTCGCTTCCCAGACCCGTCCCGGGCCCAGTGCGTATGACGGCGGTCGTTCCCGCTCACCGCTGCGGGGCAGTCCCGGATTCCCACCGGGTTCCCTCTTGCGACACCCCGCCTGGCGGACGGGGCGAACCAGCTGCTGCGGCCACCTTACGTGGTGCCGCCGGGTGGAGGGACACCCGTCTCACGCCGGCCTCCGCCGGTCCTCGGCCGGTCCTCAGCTCCGTGGGGCGAGGACGAAGGAGTGGATGAGCTGGGACAGTTCCTCGCGGAAGAGCTTCTCCGGGCTGAGGGCCTGCCGCTGCATGTGACCGTAGACCTCCAGGGACACCAGGCCGTGCAGGTGGCTCCAGATGCGCAGGGCGAGGGCCACGGCGGCCGGGGGCAGGCCGGGGAAAGCGGGGCGGACCTTGTCCAGCAGACCGGGATCGAAGTCGGACCACTCGAAGTCGCTGTCCCGGTAGCGGCGTTCGGCGTGCGGCCACGCGGCGGCGGCGAGCGCCGTGATGCCGGTGCAGACCCGGCGGGCGGCATCCGGGGCGGCGCCGCCCTCGGGCGGCCGGTAACCGGGGACCGGGTCGCCGTAGATGAGGCGGAAGCCCTCCGGGTGGGACAGTGCCCAGCTCCGGAAGGCGGTGGCCCATGCCTCGATCCGGGCGGCCGGGTCGTCGACGGGGGCGGCGGCCCAGGCGGCGTCCACGGTGTCGGCCAGTGCTGAAGTGACCCCTTCGATGCCGACACCTGAACGGCAGGTCGCGTGGCGGCCTGCGGGTGGAAGTGGTCGGCCATGGCTCGTGGCAAGCAGTTTCCGGAGGAGTTCAAGAACGACGCGGTCGAGTTGGTGCTCTCCTCGCCGGAGCGGCCGGTTGCGGACATCGCGCGGTCGCTGGGCGTGCATAAGGCGACGCTGGGCACGTGGGTGGAGCGTGAGCTGGGCCGGAGGCGCAAGGCTGCCGGCAACGACGGCGGTGATGCCGCGGTGAGCCGGGAGGTCGAAGCGCTGAAAGCGCAGGTCCGCGAGTTGGACCGGCTGCTGGCCGAGCGGAACCACGAGCTGGCGCATGCCCGGCAGGACATCGACATCCTGCAGAGGGCGGCCGCCTATTTCGCACGGGAGACGGGGCAGTGATCCGCTACCGCTTCGTCGACGAGATCCGCGCGGAACACCCGGTCAAAAGGGTGTGTGACCTGCTGGGATGGGACAGATCCAGCTACTACGGATGGAAGAACCGGCAGCCCGCGAGAGACGCGAAGAACACCTCGGACGAGGGCCTGCTCGCGGAGATCCGGCAGGTCCACGACGCCTCGTCGGGAACCTACGGTGCCCTGCGCGTGACCCGGGCCCTGCACCGCCGGGGCGTCACGGCGAACAGGAAACGGGTCGCGCGGATCATGCGCGAGCACGCCATCCAGGGCGTCTCCAGGCGGCGACGCAAGTCGCTGACCCGCCAGGACAGGAAAGCGGTGCCGGCGAAGGACCTGGTCATGCGTGACTTCACCGCTCCGATGGCCGGTCTGAAACTCGTCGGAGACATCACCGAGCTGCCCACCGGGGAAGGCAAGCTCTACCTGGCGACGGTGATCGACCTGTGCACGAAGGAACTGGTCGGCTGGTCGATCGGCGATCACATGCAGGCGGAACTGACCGAAGCGGCTCTCCGCATGGCCCATCACCAGGGCCACACGGCCGGCAACGCGATCTTCCACACCGACCGCGGCAGCCAGTACACGTCCAGGCTCATGCGGGAAACCTGCCGTGAGCTGGACATACGCCAGTCGATGGGCCGGACCGGATCCTGCTACGACAACGCTGCCGCAGAGTCCTTCTTCGGCAGCCTCAAAACCGAGATAGGAAGGGAGGCTTGGCCGACGAGGGCCGAGGCCAGGGCGGACACGTTCCGGTGGATCACGTACTACAACCACCGCCGTCTCCACTCAGCCATCGGCTACCAGACGCCGCACGAGGAACGGCAACGAAGAAGCCACCCCCTCACACTCGCGGCATAATCGGACGTGTCGGCCCCAAAGGGGTCAGGTCAACCTTCAGTGACCCCTCCGGTCTCTTCACCGATGACGGGACTGGCCACAGCGAGCTACGCACAGGCGAGCAGCGCAAGGACGCCGGCAAGGCCCCCGGAGGCACCGGCAAGAACGGCTGCTACTACAGCTGTGATTACGGCGGCAGCAGCCCGCGCCAGGACGAGTTGGGGAGGCGAGCGACAGCAGCTTATCGCTCTGGAATATCCTTTCCAGACGCCGAAGCCATACTCAATCCGACTGCCACTCAGCTGGTAGCGCTGTGGTTCATGGGCGCGACACCACTGGCGTACCAGTTCGACGAAAACGACAAGATAACAGAAGGTGTGAAGCGTCACATATGGTTGTCGGTTGTGCGTGATTACCTGGCACATCGCAAGGGGGTGAAAATCGGTGAGACTATCAAGGGCCTCGATTACAAGACCAAATATGGGGCGGCGATGAATAATCTATCCCTCACTGACTTGATGGCAGGTGAATTGTCATCCGCTGCCGCACAATTGTTCGTCGGTGACTCCCCGAATAACTCGGAAGGTGCCACTCGCGCCGTCCTTGGTTCCTTCAACCTCAAAGCCACAGTGACTGGATACGATAAGCAGTCCAAGAGGGGGAAGGTGGAGTTCATCCTCACGAATATGATGACGAAGAAGTCCTTGACGCGAGGGGTTTCCAAGGAGGGCTACGAAGGCGGTGCTAAGGATCCAGGGGCCATGGCATTGTCTAATCGTACCGGGGCGTTGTTTCCAAACGGACAAAGAGATATGAAGATGACCTTTCGGTGGAGTGAGCAGATCGTGATGCGGGAGCCTGAGCGGTGAGACACGTGCCAGCCGCTGGACTCGCAATGGCATGTGTCGGGGTGCTGACTCTCAGTTCCTGCGTGGATAGTCGTACCGACCCGCCCCCATCCCCCGTCAAGGTGACTGCCGCTGATATATACGGGACTTGGGCGGGTTGGAAGGGTAGTTCTCTGAAACTGCAGCCCGAGCACCGCGCGGTCGTGGAGAAGCTTGACGGGCAGGAGTTCGCTTTCGACGATGCCTGGCGCATGTCGGGTCCGGGGTCCTGGCGCCTGTTGGAGCCCGGAGCGTACAGAGGCGGGAACACCGTAGGGGATGGGTGGGTGATTCAGGTCAAGGCGACCTCGGCTATCAGTAAAGGGAAAAAGGGTTCTTTGGCTGAAGGCGCGAGGTCGGCGACTGAACTCAATCCAAACGATGCCGCATCTCGCACGGAACCTCCGCCAAAAGAGGCGGTTTGGGACATTGGGATCAATAGAGGTGAGAAGGGAGAACTTCGCCTGTTCTTCTTGACGTCGGATCCCGATGTGCGGGATACCTACTACCTCACGAGAAAGAAGTAAATAATAGGAGCCGCGGCATTCCTGCCGCGGCTCCTATTATTTTTGGAATTGATGAAGCTTGTGAACGCATTCCCTGGGACGGCTCGCAGTACGTTACATGGTTGCTTAGATCGTGTCCTATGTGGGGGCTGAGCTGCTCGTCCTCGTTCTCCTTCCGCTTCTTGTCGTCCGTCGCTATGGCGGCCTTCACCTTGCCGACCAGTGCGTCATCGGATTGGACGGAGACGTTCGAGGGCTGAGCCAGATCCTGGAGCACTTCCTCAGTCGGCGTCAACGGCTCTCCTTCACGGTGTGCGAGGTCGGTTCGCCAGCGGTGGGACAGTGCGAAATGGAGGAGCGGCGCACGCAAGTGCGCAGGGGCGCGTGACCTCGGCTTCAGCCCGGGCGGGCCGGCGCCGGCGCTGACGCGCCTTGCTCGCGAGTTCCACGCTGCCGTGCGGCCTGGACGACTGGTACCTGACGAGCTCACCTCTCGGAGCGGTCGAGCATCGCGCCCTGATGGTCAAAAGGGGGTCGCGTTCCTTGAACCGGAGCGATGTCGGTGCCTGAGAGGTCGGTGATGCGTCCCACGTCCGCACGCCGTCCGTGTGCAGAGGGACCTCCTGCATGCCTGATGGGTCATCAGTGAAGTCAGTATCCGGTCAGGGTGTGTCCCCGCACATTCCCGGGCGATCGTTTCAACAGGCGCCTGAGTGACGGAATAGCCCCAGGTGGGAAGCTGCCTCACCTGACCAGAGCGATGTTCCTCATAAACATCGTTCGGGGTGTGCCGGTGTACACTTGAGACCGCCCTTGACCTGCAGAAAGCAGGCAGGGAGCCGTCTCGGAGGAGTCCAAAGTGCTGCGTACTCTGTTCAAGTCCAAGATCCACCGTGCCACCGTCACCCAGGCCGACCTGCACTACGTGGGTTCCGTCACCGTTGACGCCGAGCTCATGGAGGCCGCGGATCTGCTGCCCGGTGAGCTCGTGCACATCGTGGACATCGACAACGGGGCCCGGCTGGAGACGTACGTCATCGAGGGCGAGCGCGGGTCCGGGGTGATCGGGATCAATGGTGCCGCCGCCCATCTGGTGCACCCGGGTGATCTGGTCATCCTCATCAGCTACGCCCAGGTCGAGGATGCCGAGGCGCGTGCCCTCGTCCCGCGTATCGTGCACGTCGACGCGGACAACCGCATCGTCGCACTCGGTGCCGACGCCTCCGCGCCCGTGCCGGGCAGTGACACCGAGCGCAGCCCGCACGCGGTGCCCTCGGCGCGCTGAGGCGGCTCGTCGAACGAGGGGCACACCGCCATGGCAGAGCAGACCGGGCCCGAGATCCATGACGACCGGGCGGCCGGCAAGCTGTCCGCGTACGAGGACGGCGAGGCCGTCGGCGTCATCGCGTACTTCGTGCTGGACGGGGAGCCCGCCGGGCTCGTCGCCGTCCACACGGTCGTCGGGTCCGGGCACGAGGGCAAGGGCATCGGCTCCGCCCTGGTCAGGGAGTTCTATGCCATGGCGGGGCGCGAGGGCGTGCCCGTCGTCCCGCTGTGCCCGTACGCCGCCAAGTGGGCCTCGCGCCATCCCGACGAGGCCCCCGAGGCGCCCGAGGGGCTGGTGGAGCGCGCGAAGACGCAGCTCGCCTCGCACCCCGAGCTGTACTGAACCGGAAGGAGCCGGCCGGCCATGACGCTCGCGCTGCTGCACACCTCACCCGTCCACGTCCCGGTCTTCGACGCCCTGCGCGACGCCGACCACCCGGGAACCGCCCTGCGCCACGTCGTACGGGAGGAGCTGCTGGCCACGGCGGCGGCGCTGGGGCCCGAAGCGGTGGCCGACGAGGTGGAGGCGGTGGTCGCGGACCTGGCGGCCGAAGGGGCGGACGCCGTGCTCTGCACCTGCTCGACCATCGGAGCCGTGGCCGAGGCCGCGGGGGTCGCGGTCGGCGTCCCGGTCCTGCGGGTCGACCGGCCCATGGCGGCGGCGGCCGTCCGGGCGGGCCGGATCACCGTTCTCGCCGCCCTCGCCTCCACCCTGGAGCCGACCCGCGCGCTGCTCACCGAGGAGGCGGCCGGCGCCGGGCTGCCGGGGGCGGACGTGCGCACCGTGCTGGTGGACGGCGCCTGGGAACGCTTCACGGCGGGGGACAACGACGGCTTCCTCGACCTCGTGGCGGCCTCGGCCGACGCCGTGCGCGACGCGGACGTCATCGTGCTCGCCCAGGGCTCCATGGCCGGCGCGGCCGGGCGTACGACCACCCGGATCCCGGTCCTGTCCAGCCCCCGCCCCGGGCTGGCCGCCGCCGTGGCGGCCGCGGGGCGGTGACCCGGCGGGGCCGCACGCGTCGTCCGTCGCGTCGTCCGTACGCAGCAGAGATCCGCGTTCGTACGTATGGCCTCGCCGGGCGCGGGCAGCCGCTCCGGGAGACGGTGGAAGAGGTCCACCCCCGATCGTTCGGAGGCCCGAGATGACTCATCCGTTCCCCGACCCCGTCCCTCCGGCGCCGACCCCGGGTCCGCTGCCGGAGCCGACGCCGCCCGCGCCGACCCCGCCCGTGCCCACACCCCCGGGCCCGACGCCCACTCCGCCGGGGCCCGCGCCCGACCCGATCCCGCAGCCGCCGTCGCCGGATCCCGACCCGGTGCCGCCGCCCGAGCCGGAGCCGTCACCGGTCTGACCCGGCGGCCTCCGGGGCCGGCCGCCGGGGCCTCAGGCCTCAGCGGGCGGCCAGCATGGCCTCGGCCCGGGCCCCCGGCCTCAGCCGGCCGCCAGCATCGCGTCGGCCCGGGCGGTGACCTCGGTCAGCACCCGGCCCGCCGCGGCCAGGTCCTCGGCCGGCAGGTCTCCGTAGAGCTGGGCCGCGATGCCGGCGACGCCCGCCTTGTACGACTGGATCAGCGCGTCGCCCGCAGGGGTGAGCGCGAGCAGGTCACCGGGCCGCTCCTCCAGCAGACCGGCGGACGTCAGCTCGGCGGCGGTGGCCTCTGCCGCCGGAACGCCGAGCTTCACGGCGCCGGTCAGGCGCTCGATCAGTGCGCGGCGCCCGACGGTGCCGCCCGCGGCCTCGGCGGCGTTGAGCGCCAGGGCCTGGTGGAAGGTGGCGCCCGGGGGCAGGAGCCGTTCGGCGAGGGCGCGCGTGGCGTAGTGGGCCATGCCGATGACCTGGCCGTTCACGGTGGGTGCGGTGCTCATGATGACTCCTCGCGGGTAGCGGTGACTGGGGGGACCGGCACGTCGAGCAGGGCCGTCAGTGCCTGGGTGAACGCCTCGGTGTCCTTGCCGCCGAGCCCGCCGAGGGGTGCGAGCAGCCCGTCGACGAGCTCCCGCACCACCGCGACCGCGCGCTCCGTCGTCGCGCGGCCCCCCTCGGTCAGCGAGAGCAGGACGGCCCTGCTGTCCGAGGGGTCGGTGGTCCGTTCCACCAGCCCCGCCGTTTCCAGAGCGCGGGCCAGCTTCGAGACGTAGAGCGCTTCGAGTCCGGTGTGGTCCGCCAGCGCGCGCTGACTCGGCCGCAGCCCCGCGTGCTCCATGCCCTGCAGGGAGGCGACCAGCGAATACTGCGCGTGCGTCAGGCCGAGCGGGGTCAGCGCCCGGTCGAGGGCCACCCGCCACTTCATGGACAGGCGCCAGACCAGGAATCCCGGGGTCGCGCCCTCGATCGCGTTGCTCATGACGAATACCGTACATGGCTACTGTATCCATGGCTACTAAATTTCGTGGGCCCATGGCCAGGCCGGACGCCGCCCGCTCAGTCCCGCAGATTCAGCAGCGCGTCGGCGTGCGCGAGGCCGCTCTCGGCGGAGACCGAGTCCAGTGACTGGGCGTCGCGCACCGGAGCGAACCGCACCACCGGCTCCTCGCGGCCGCTCGCACCGCTCGTAGCGGCGAGGTCGTATCCGTACACCGCCGGGCGCGGCAGGCTGTTGTACGACCACGGGGTGGAGAAGTAGTACGCGCCCGTGTCGTACAGCACCACGAAGTCGCCCGCCCGCAGCTCGGGCAGCTCCCGGGCGTGCGCGACGACGTCCCCGGCGAAGCAGCACGGCCCCGCGATGTCCTGGACCACCATGGGCCCGTTCTTCGGCCGTCCCTCGGCGTCGAAGGCGCCGACCCGCAGGGGCCAGGCGTCCGGCATGAAGACGGTACGGGTGGCGGTCTGCGCCCCCGCGTGGGTCAGCGCGATACGGCGGCCGCCGGCGTCCTTCGTGTACTCGACCAGCGCGCCGATGAAGCCGTTCTTCGCGAGCAGGGACCGCCCGAACTCGGTGACCAGCTCGTACCGCCCGTCGAAGAGCCCCGGCACGGCCGCCCGCAGCGCCGTCGCGTACGCCGCGAAGGTGGGGCGCACCTCGTCGTCGGTGAAGTTGACCGGGAGGCCGCCGCCGATGTCGAGCCCGGTGACCTGGCGGCGGCCCAGCGTCTCGTTGATCTCCTCGGCCAGCCGGTACGTCTCGGCGATCCCGGCCGCGATCAGCTCCAGGGAGCAGCCCTGCGAGCCGACATGGGCGTGCAGCCGGGTCAGCCACGGGTGAGCGGCGAACGCCTTCACGACCTGTTCGCGCGCGCCGGGGTCGCGCAGCGCCACGCCGAACTTCGAGGTGGCCGTGGCCGTGCTCATCGCGCCGATCGAGCCGCCGCCGACCTGCGGGTTGACCCGGAGGCCGATGGCGGACACGGCGTCCGCCGGACGCAGCGAAGCGATCCGGTCCACCTCGTCCAGGTTGTCCGCGTTGATCGCCACGCCCACGGCCAGGGCGCGGCGGATCTCGTCCCGGGTCTTGGCGGGGGAGTCCAGCACGATCTTCGACGGCGCGAATCCGGCGTCCAGCGCGAGCCGCAGCTCACCGGGGCTCGCGACCTCGCAGCCCATCCCGCACCGGGCGAGCAGCCGCAACACGGGGACCAGCGAGGACGCCTTCGCGGCGAAGGTGTGCAGCACGGCGGGCACGCCGGGGAAGGCCTCGTGCAGGGCGGCGACCGAGGCGCGGACGCCGTCCGTGTCGATGAAACCGGCGACCGGGCTCGCCTCGCCGAGCAGGCCGGCGGCCACGGCGTGGCGGACGACCGCCGCGACACGCGCGGAGCCCGCCTGGAGGGAGGGGGCCAGGGCGGAGGAGGGCGAAGAAAGGCTCATGGAGCCAGAGTCGGCGATGAGTGCCCCCAGGTCTCTGTCCGGGCGGCCAAGAACGGTGCGCTTCCTTGTCCGGTCGGCCAACAGCGAAGGCGGTGAGCAGCCGCAGCCGTACGAACAGACCGCAACCTACCCGCTGAGCCGCACGGCGAGCGTGACCAGCAGCCGGGTGTCGGGGTCCTCCAGGTCCACCCCGAACCGCTCCCGGGCGCGCCGCAGCCGGTAGCGCAGCGTGTTCGGGTGGACGACCAGGTGCTCAGCGGCCCGCGCCACGTCGCCCGAAGCGTTGAGGTAGGCCGCCAGCGACCGGACCAGTTCGCCGCCCGCCGCCAGATCCGCCCGTACGAGGTCGTGCACCGGCCCCCGCCCCGCCTCCCAGACCGGCCGGGCGGCGTCCAGGATCCGGGCGACGTCCAGCGAGGGGCCCACGCCCGCCGCGTCCGCCGACCGCTGGGCGCCCCCTGCCACCGCCCGCTCGCGCAGCACCCGTACGACGAGCAGGGCCTCGTCACACGACTCCCGCACCCCGGCCGCCCCGGCGGCCACCGGCCCGGCCCCCGCCAGCACCCCGGCGTCCTGCGCCTGGCCCGCCAGCTCCCGGGCCAGCGCCGCCGCGCCGCGATCCGGCCCGGCGTCCACGGGCAGCAGCACCAGCAGCCGGTCGCCGTCGCGCAGCACGCGTACGGACGGGCGGTACGTCGCTGCCTGGAGCGCCGCCACATCGAGCGCGCGGTCGCCCGGGGCGGGCACGGCGGCGAGGGGTTCGGCGACCACGACCGCGCAGGCGGCGTCGGGGGAGAGGCCGAGCGACCAGGCATGCGTACGGGCGTCCCCGTCCCCGTACAGCAGTCCGCGCAGGGCGAGTTCACTGCGGCGGGCGGCGCCGCTCTCGCGCAGCCGGTGCCGGACGAGCAGGGGAGCGGCGACCTCGGCGGCCCGGCGCAGAGCGTCCGGCGCGTCCGGGCGCAGGGGGCGTCCGTCGCCGGCCACCCAGATCGAGCCCAGGACCTCGGGGCCGCTGCGGACGGCGATGATCAGGCGCTCGGGTCCTTCGGCGTCGGCCGCGCGGTGGATCACGTCCCGGGACGTCCACAGCGTCCGGAGTATCCCGCTCCGCCGCAGCTCCGCGACCCGCCACTCCGGGACCCGGCCGCCCAGGATGGTGGACCGGCGCAGCACATCGGCGTCGGGGCCGGTGGCGGAGTGGGCCAGGACCCGCAGGCGGGTGTCCTCGATGGTGATCGACCCGCCGGTGTACTCGGCGACCGCCGCCGCGAGCGCGCTCAGGCTCTCCGGGCCCCCGGGCCCCATCCGCCCGGCGGCCCCGCCGTCCGCGCCCGCCCGCGCGCAGGCCAGCGCGGAACGCAGTAGCGCGGCGGCGTCCGTCCAGTCGGCCCACTCCGCGCGGGTGAGCAGGGCCACGCCCGCCTCCTCGGCGGCGGCGAGCACCTGCGGCGCGGCGGCGACCCCCTCCACGGCGCGCAGCACCACACCGGAGGCGCCCCGGCGCGCGGCTTCGCGGACCGGGGCGGCGGCTTCGGGGGACGAGGCGGGCGCGCCGGTGACCAGGACCAGGCAGCCGTCCAGCGACCGGGCCGGGCCCTCGTCGCCCACGGCCACCCCGCGCACCCCGACGTCACGGCCGGCGGGCGCGAGCAGCAGCCGCAGGCTTCCCCCGTCGTCGAAGGCGAGGACCTCGCGCAGCGCGACGGAGGGCTCCGGCGGGAGGGCGGCACGGCTCGTCATGGCAGCCGAGCATACGAGCACCCCGGTGCGCGGGACCGGGGCTCACTCGTCGTTGAGGTCGCTCCGGCTGCACGCCAGCACCCCGGCGGTGCCCGCGAGCCGCGCCGTCAGCGCGTCGGGGTCGCCCCGCCCCTGCACGCTCAGCGCGATCTCCACGGTCCCCTCGGCGTCCTGCTGCGGGCGCCGCCGCCGGTATCTGCCCGAGCCGGAGAGCGTGGTCAGCTCGGACACGGCGAACCCGGTCTCCGTACAGTGGTTGACCAGCTCGCGCAGCGCCCCGACGCCCTCGGTGTACGTGATGCGGTAGCCGATCGACGCGTTGCGCAGGGTGGGGAGCCGGTGGGCGAGGGGGCGTACCCCGTACGACACCAGGAAGTAGGCGAGCGTGGCCAACGTCGCGAGCACGGGCAGCCCGGCACCGGCCGCGCAGCCCACGGCGGCGGTGAGCCAGATGGAGGCAGCGGTGGTGAGGCCCCGCACCGAGCCCCGGTGGACGAAGATGACCCCGCCGCCGATGAAGCCGAGCCCGGAGACGATCTGGGCCGCGACGCGCGAGGGGTCCAGCTCCACCTGGCCGGTCACCACGACGTCGGAGAAGCCGAACTTGCTCACCAGCGTGAAGAGCGCGGCCCCGAGCCCGACGATCGTGTAGGTGCGCAGGCCGGCCGCCTTCTGGCGGATCTCACGCTCGATCCCGATCGCGCACGACAGGACGAACGCGATGCCGAACTGCGCCGCGTGCGTCCAGTTCTGACCGAACGGTTCGTTGATGTCGAGTGCCACGCAGCCTCCTCGCCCGTCCGGCGGAACATGATCGGACAGAGTCCACCGTACCCGGCCAATCGGGGCCCGGTGGCAAGCGGCGGGGCGGGCGCGGGCGGAGACCGCGACACGGAAGCGGCGGCTCCCGTGTCGCCGGGGAACCGCCGCCGTCCGCGCCAGGGGGTTACGGGCTGACGCAGCCGATCGAGCCGACGGGGAAGTCATTGCCCGTCGAGGTCGCCGTGAAGCCGAAGGTGACGCTGCCGTCCGCCGGGATCGACCGGTTGTAGTCGGCGTTCTTCACCGTCAGCGTGCCGTCCGACGCGCTGCTCAGCACCCCGCTCCACACGCTGCTGACCTTGGTGCCGGTACCGGGCTTCCACTGCACGGCCCAGCCGTCGAGCGCCGTCGTGTTGTGGTTCATGACCTCGACGGAGCCCTGGAAGCCGCCGCTCCAGGAGTTGGTCACCTCGTAGACGGCCATGCAGCCGGTGTGCGGGTCGGTGGGGTCCGTCGGGTCGGGCGTCGGGTCCGTCGGGTCCGGGGTGGGGTCCGGGTCGGGGGTGCTGCCCGAGCCGCGGATGCCGGTGACCTCGCCGTGTCCGCCGTCGAAGACGATGTCGGAGCAGGAGAAGAAGTTCTCCTGGCTGTCCGAGCGCACCCACTGGATGAACATCACCGCGTCACCCGAACGGCCCGAGGGCAGCGTCAGGTCCCAGTAGTAGTGACCGCCGTCGGTGCCCGGCGAGCCCACCTGGGGCGGGTTGGTCACGGTCTGGATCAGATCGAGGTCGTCCCAGCCCAGCTCGGTCGTGGGGGAGTACCCGGGCTTGGACATGTACACCCTGAACTCACCGGGGTGCGCCGCCCAGTTGCTGTGGTCCACCTCGATCTTGGCGCCCGCGGTGAGGTGCGTACGGGGCCAGTCGCCGCGCGGCGCGTTGTAGCCGGTGAAGTTGTACGGGGAGCGGTCGCCGGCGCTGCACAGCGTGCCGTCCGGGACGTAACCCTGGCCCCGGCCGCCCGCGTTGGAGTCGAGCACGGCGAACCAGTTGTAGAGGGAGCTCGCGCCGCTCTCCGCGAGCGCGGCCTTGCACGCGGGGTTGGTCGGGTCCAGGGCGCCGGTGCTCGTCTTGGCGTCCAGCCAGCAGAGGTAGGTGCGCGAGCCCGGCGACATGGTGACACCGTGGGCCTGCGCGCTGCCTTGGCCCAGCAGGGTGAAGGCGATACCGCCGAGCAGGGTCGCCAGTACCGCCGCCAGGGAGGCGAGTTGTGTTCTGCGTCGTGCCATGGTGTCTCCTTCTGCGTGCGGGGCTGTGGGGAGATGCGGGGGGCGGGCAGGCCGCGGAGGGGGTGCGGGGATACGTACAGGTGGGAGCGCTCCCATGAGTTCGTTGGTAGGGGACTGTAGGGCAGCGGTCGTGTCCCTGACAACCCTGCGGACGGCATCGGCCGAAACGGGCCGCGGCTCGGGTGCGCTCCTGCCCATGTCCCTCAACTGTGGTGTGGATCAACCTGATTGACGCACCATCAGACGCGTACGCAGGATCACGTGATGCCAGGCGACCTTCGGCCGGCTCATCTCCTCCAGGAGCAGCCGCACCATCGCCCGGCCGATCTCCTCCATCGGCTGCCGGACCGTGGTCAGCGGCGGGTCGGTCTGCTCGGCGAGCTCGAAATCGTCGAAGCCGACCACCGCCACGTCCTCGGGCACCCGCCGCCCCGCCGCGCGCAGCGCGGCCAGCGCCCCGGCCGCCATGCTGTCCGACGCGGCGAACACCGCGTCCACCTCCGGGTGCCGCTCGATCAGCCGGGCCATCGCGCGCCGCCCGCTGGCCTCGGTGAAGTCGCCCTGCGCCACCAGGGACGGCGGCTCGGCGCAGCCCGCCTCGCGCAGGGCCTCCCGGTAGCCGCGCAGCCGGCACTGGGCGACGTACATCTCGGTCGGACCGGCGATCGCGGCGATGGTCCTGCGCCCGCCGCGCACCAGGTGGCCGACCGCGTCCCGAGCGCCGCCAACGTTGTCGGCGTCGACATAGGTGACCCGCTCGTCGCCCGAGCGCCGGCCGAGCAGGACCGTGGGCACCCCGGCGTCCGCGAGCATGTCCGGCAGCCGGTCCTCGGCACTGACCGACATCAGCAGCACCCCGTCGACCCGGCCGCCGCGTACGTACTCAAGGAGTCGCTGCCGCTCGCTGTCCGTGCGGACGAGGGTGAGCAGCAGTTGCACGCCGCGCTCGTCCAGGGCGTCCCCGACCGCGCGCACGATCTCCGAGAAGAACGGCTCCCCGAACAGCCGCCAGTCCGTCTTCGTCATCACCAGGGCGACGGCGCCCGCGCGTTGTCCGGCCAGGGAGCGGGCGGCCAGGTTGGGCACGTAACCCAGCTCGTCGATGGCCCGCTGCACGGCGCGGCGGGTGGACTCCCGGACGCCCGCGGCGTTGTTGATCACTCGGGAGACCGTGCCCCGGCCCACCCCGGCGAGCGCCGCCACCTCTTCCAGCGTCGGCGTGCCGGAACCCCTGTTCAGCATGGACCACCCCCAAGAGCCACCGATCCTACGGCCCGGAGGGTGGGCGGCCGAAGGAGTCGGACCAATTGACGGCCTGATCGCGCCGCCTGGATGGGAGCGCTCCCAAGTTTATTTGTGCATGACAGCGTCGGATGACTATGCGCGGGCCCTCGCGCCGTGTACGGTCTCGGGCCGATGGGTTCTGGGAGCGCTCCCATCCAGTTGTTCCTCAGTTGGTCCCCCTTCGAACGAGGAGAAATGCTGTGAAACGCTTCTTGGCTCTGCTGGCGTCCGGCGCCACGGTCCTGGGCCTGACGGTCCTGGCCAGCCCCCCGGCGGCGGCCGCCACCGGATGCAAGGTGGAGTACACGGTCACCAGCCAGTGGGAGGGCGGCTTCCAGGGCGGGGTGAAGGTCACCAACCTGGGTGACGCCGTGAACGGCTGGCAGCTCAAGTTCACCCTGCCGGGCTCCGGGCAGAAGGTCGTCCAGGGCTGGAACGCCACCTGGTCGCAGTCCGGCTCCACGGTCACCGCGGCCGGCATCGACTGGAACAAGAACCTGGCCACCGGCGGCACGGCGGACCTGGGCTTCGTCGGCGGCTTCTCGGGCGCCAACCCGGCGCCCACCGGCTTCACCCTCAACGGCGTCGCCTGCACGGGGACCGTCGGCGGCGGGGGCGATGACGACGGCCCGCCGCCGGCCACGGGTGACGGCACCCCGGTGGGGACCAACGGCCAGCTCCACGTGTGCGGCACGAACCTGTGCAACCAGTACAACCGCCCGATCCAGCTGCGCGGCATGAGCACGCACGGCCTCCAGTGGTTCAGCCAGTGCTACAACAACGCGTCCCTGGACGCGCTGGCGAACGACTGGAAGGCGGACCTGCTGCGCACCGCGATGTATGTGCAGGAGGACGGTTACGAGACCGACCCGGCGGGCTTCACCAGCAAGGTCAACAGCCTGGTCGACATGGCCGAGGCCCGTGGCATGTACGCCCTGATCGACTTCCACACCCTCACGCCGGGCGACCCGAACTACAACCTGGAGCGCGCCAAGACCTTCTTCGCGTCCGTCGCCGCGCGTAACGCCTCGAAGAAGAACGTCATCTACGAGATCGCCAACGAGCCCAACGGCGTGAGCTGGGCCGGCATCAAGAACTACGCCGAGCAGGTCATCCCGGTCATCCGGGCGGCCGACCCGGACGCGGTCGTCATCGTCGGTACGCGTGGCTGGTCGTCCCTCGGCGTCTCGGACGGCTCGAACGAGAGCGAGGTCGTCAACAGCCCCGTCAACGCCACCAACATCATGTACACGTTCCACTTCTACGCCGCCAGCCACAAGGACAACTACCGCGCGACGGTGAGCCGCGCCGCCTCGCAACTCCCTCTCTTCGTGACGGAGTTCGGTACGGTCAGCGCCACCGGCGGCGGCGCGCTGGACCGGGCGAGCACCACCGCCTGGCTGGACCTGCTCGACCAGCTGAAGATCAGCTACGCGAACTGGACCTACTCGGACGCCAATGAGAGCAGTGCCGCCTTCAAGCCCGGCACCTGCGACGGCGGCGACTACAGCAGCAGCGGTGTGCTCACCGAGTCGGGCGCGCTGCTCAAGTCCCGGATCAGCACCCCGGACAACTTCCCCACCAGCTGATCCGTGAGCGTGCGGGGCCCCGGCGGCGGCCGGGGCCCCGCATCCGTGTGTCCATTGGCTGAACCTTGACACCTTGTCGACAGCGGCGAGACACTGGGATCGCCCTGGGAGAGCGCTCTCCCAGGTGATTGCGGCCACCGTGTCGACCCACTCCCCGCTGTCGGCGCGGTACGGAAGCCCGCGGTGGTCACGGCCATCCGTGACCACCGCGGGCTTCTGTGTATATTCGGCGGAGCGTAAAGCTAAGGGGTCTAGGAAACACGTCGGCAGGGGTGCGAATGGTGCGCGCGGGGCTCACGACGGAGCGCGTCGTGGCGGCTGCGGCCGATCTGGCGGACTCGGCCGGCTTCGACAAGGTCACCATCTCCGCACTGGCCCGGGGCTTCGGCGTCAAGGACGCGAGCCTCTACTCCCACGTCAGGAACCTGGGCGACCTGCGGACCCGCGTCGCACTCCTGGCCGCCGAGGAGTTCATCGACCGCATCGAGGCGGCGGTGGCCGGCCGGGCCGGAAAGGACGCGCTGATCGCGTTCGCCGACGCGTACCGCACCTTCGCGCTGGAACACCCCGGCCGGTACGCGGCCACCCGCTACCACGTCGACCCGGCGATCGTCGCCGAGGCCCCCGCGTACCACCGCACCCTCCGCACCACGTCCGCGATGCTCCGCGCCTACGGCCTGACCGACCCGGACCTCACGGACGCGGTACGCCTGCTGCGCAGCACGTTCCACGGCTTCACGGACCTGGAGGCCGAGGGCGGCTTCGAGGCGGCGCGGCCCGTACAGACGTCGTGGGCACGGGCGGTGGAGGGGCTGCACTTCCTGCTGTCGAACTGGGCGTCGGCGACCGACGCGAAGGCGTGACCCACGGATGACGAGTCCGCGACTCGCCGGCCAGGACGCCCTCTCAAGGCATCCGGTTCACGCGGACGAAGGTGGCGGCGGCGTGGACCACGAGCACCACCGGCAGGGCCAGGAGAACGGCCCACGGCAGGGCGCTGACCGCAGCCAGGACGCAGAGGACGGGAAGGGCGAGCAGGGTCGGGACCGCTGAGGCCAGAGCGATGCGGATACGGGTTCGCAGGTTCATCAGCGAGCTCCTTGGGGCGGATGCGGGTCAACCACGGCGGGAAAGCGTCAGTCGGAGCTCCGGCGAGCGCGGTCCAGGTACGCGGCCAGCTCCCGCCACTCCCCGGCGGGAGCATCGGGCTCCCCCGACATGGCTGCCGGGTCGTCGTGCCAGGCGGCTCTCACGCCGGCGGAGATGCCGGCATCTCCGCCGGTGAACAGCGCGCCCAGCTCATCCATCCGGGCCACGAGCCGGCGGACCCGTCGGTCGGTGGCGGGAGTTCCGGCCGCACGGAGCCGGTCCGCCCGGCGGTACAGCTCGGGCCACTCGACTTCGAGCAGGTAATGCCGCGTGGGCCCCAGCGCCTCGGCACCGGTCCGCAGAACCCGCAGCTGCTCGGGGTCCAGGTGGCGGTCGAGGGCGTGCCCGCGCTCCGGGCCGGTGCGGCCGATCGCCCGCAGCGCGTCGAGCAGGGCCGTGGCCGGCGGAGCCTGCCCGGCCGACAGCTCCTCGTCCAGCCGCACGAGCCGGTCGCGCAGGACGCCGAGCGCCTCGATGGACGCCTCGACACCGGCCAGGTGATCGCGGACCAGCCGCGTCGGATCGACACCCGCGTCGAGGCAGACGGCGATGGTGTCCAGCGCCAGCCCCAGACTCCGGAGCGCCAGCACCTGATACAGACGCGCGAGGTCGGCCCCGGTGTATTCCCTGTGCCCTCCCGCGGTGCGCTGCGAGGGGCTGAGCAGGCCGATGGCGTCCCAGTGGTGCAGCGTGCGCACGGTCAGCCCGCTGGCCTCCGCGAGGCGGCCCACCCGCCAGGACTCACCCGTCGATTCGCTCGTCATGGTTCCACGATGCATCCTCACCCCACGTGAGGTTCAAGTCGGAGACTTCGTGGATTCGGGGCGGGCCCTCCGGCCGCGTCAGTGAGCCTCCCGCAGCCCGAAGCCCCCGGCGGCGACGGTGATCCGTCGCGGCCGGGGGCTGACTGGGTGCGCGGCCGGGGTCAGGCGGCCTTGCGGGAGCGGGGGGTCGTCGCTTCGCGGATCAGTTCCGCGTAGCGGCGGCCGCTGGTTTTGATCGTGCGGCGTTGCGTCGCGTAGTCGACGTGGACCAGGCCGAACCGCTTGTCGTAGCCGTACGCCCACTCGAAGTTGTCCAGGAGCGACCAGGCGAAGTAGCCGGCCAGCGGGGCGCCCTTGCGGACGGCGCGGGCGCAGGCCGCGAGGTGTTCCTCCAGGTACTGCGTCCGCTCGGGGTCGTGCACGGACCCGTCGGGGAGGACGACGTCCTGGTAGGCCGAGCCGTTCTCCGTGACGTAGATGCGCTCGACGCCGTACTCCTCCGTCAGGCGCAGGAGCAGCTGCTCCAGGCCCTTGGCGTGCACCTCCCAGTCCATGTGGGTGTGGCGGGAGCCGGGCAGGTAGACCTGCTTGGCGTGCGGGACCGGGCCGGACGGGTCGGCCGTGACCACCTGGCGGAAGTAGTAGTTGACGCCCAGCCAGTCCAGCGGCGCGGAGATGAGCCCCATGTCGCCTTCCTGGACGGGGAGTTCCACTCCGTACAGGTCGACCATGTCCTGCGGGTAGCCGCGCCCGAGGATCGGGTCGAGCCACCAGCGGTTGACGTGGCCGTCACCGCGCACCGCCGCCGCCCGGTCCGCCTCGCGGTCGGTGGCCGCCTCCACGGGGCTGAGGTTGTTGACGATGCCGACCCGGGCGTCGGGGGAGATGCTCCGGATCGCCTGCACCGCCAGGCCATGGCCCAGGTGCAGGTGGTAGGAGGCCCGGACGGCGGCGGTCAGGTCGGTGAGACCCGGTGCCATCGACCCCTCCAGGTGGCCGATCCACGCGGAGCACAGCGGCTCGTTGAGGGTCGCCCAGTCCTTGACGCGGTCCCCGAGGCGCTCCACGACGACCGAGGTGTACGCGGCGAAGTGCTCCGCTGTCTCCCGTACGGTCCAGCCGCCCCGGTCCTGGAGGGCCTGCGGCAGGTCCCAGTGGTAGAGCGTGGCGAACGGGGTGATCCCGGCCTCCAGGAGCCCGTCCACCAGCCGGTCGTAGAAGTCGAGGCCGGCCGCGTTGACCGGTCCGTCGCCGCCGGGCACGATGCGCGGCCAGGCGAGCGAGAAGCGGTACGCGTTCGCGCCCACCTCCTTGATCAGGCCGATGTCCTCCGGGACCCGGTGGTAGTGGTCGCAGGCCACGTCACCGGTGTCGCCGCCGGCCACCTTGCCCGGGGTGTGCGAGAAGGTGTCCCAGATGGAGGGGGCGCGGCCGTCCTCGGCCACCGCTCCCTCGATCTGGTACGCGGCGGTGGCGACACCCCAGGTGAAGCCGGCCGGCAGGGCGCTGAGGTCGTTCACGGACTTCCTTTCCGGGGCGGTCACTTGACGGCTCCCGCGGTCAGGCCGGCCACCAGGTAGCGCTGGAGGAGCAGGAAGCCGGCGACGATCGGCACGCTGACGACGAGCGAGGCGGCCATGACCTGGTTCCAGTACACGTCGTTCTGGGTGGCGTAGCCCTGGAGGCCCACGGCCAGGGTGCGGGTGGTGTCGTTGGTCATGACGGAGGCGAAGAGGACCTCGCCCCAGGCCGTCATGAACGCGTACACGGCGACGGCCACGATGCCCGGCACGGCGGCCGGCACCACGACCCGGAACAGCGCCCGGATCGGCCCGCAGCCGTCGACGAGCGCGGCCTCGTCCAGATCCCGGGGGATCGAGTCGAAGTAGCCGATGAGCATCCAGATGGAGAACGGCAGCGAGAACGTCAGATACGTGAGGATCAGACCGCCGCGCGAGCCGTACAGGGCGACGCCCGTGCTGTTGCCGATGTTCACGAAGATCAGGAACAGCGGAAGCAGGAAGAGGATGCCCGGGAACATCTGGGTGGAGAGCACCGTCACGGTGAAGACCCGCTTGCCGCGGAACTTGTAGCGGCTCACCGCGTACGCCGAGAACACCGCGATGATCACCGAGAGGACCGTCGCCGCGCCCGCCACGATCAGCGAGTTGACGAAGTACCGGGCGAGCGGGACGGTGTCCCAGATGTCGAAGTAGGGCTTCACGGTCAGCCCCGACGGGATCCAGTGGAACTTCCCCGACACGTCCTGGAGCGGCTTCAGCGAGCTGCTGATCATCACGTAGACGGGCAGCAGGACGAAGCCGGTCAGGAAGGTCAGGATGGCCCGGCGGATCCAGAGGAAGGACTGCGGCGCGGCCATCGGGGAACGGTGGCGCGAGCGCCCCGTCGTCTTGGCCGGCAGCACGGACGGCTGGGCAGGGCTAGGCATCGGCACCCTTCCTTCCGCGTGAGGTGATGAGCAGGTAGACGGCCGTCACGACCAGCAGGAACAGCAGCAGCAGCACGGACATCGCGGAGCCGGTGCCGAAGTTCCAGGTGACGAACGAGGACTGGTAGATGTGGATCGAGATCAGGTCCGCGTTCTCCGGGGCGGCCTTCCCGAACAGCACGTACGGGGTGTTGAAGTCGTTGAACGTCCACAGGAAGAGGACGAGCACCAGGACCTGGTTGACCGGGCGCAGCGAGGGCAGCGTGATCTTGCGGATCTGCTGCCAGATCCCGGCGCCGTCGATCGAGGCGGCCTCGTACAGCTCGCGCGGGATGTTCTGGAGCCCGGCCATCACGATCAGGAAGGCGAAGGGCCAGCCCTTCCAGACCGAGACGACGATCAGCGCGTAGATGCTGTTGTCGCCGATCAGCCAGAACGACGGCTCGTCGGTGATCCCGAGCTGGTCGTGGAGCACGTGGTTGACCAGGCCGTTGTCGCGCTGGAACATGAAGGCCCAGGTGATCACGGCCGCGTAGACCGGCAGGGCGTACGGGACGAGGAAGATCGCCCGCAGGAAGCCCCTGCCGCGGAAGTTCTCCTGCAGCATGATCGCCGCCGCGACCCCGAACAGCCACGCCAGGCCGACGGCGAAGAACGTGAAGACGCAGGTGACGAAGAACGAGTGGAGCAGTGCCTCGCCGATCGGGGCGTTGACGTCGACGGCGATCTTGTAGTTGTCGAAGCCACTCCAGGGCGCCCCGCCCCAGTTGTTGATGTAGAACTGCGTGAACTGGCGGAAGCTCATCACGATTCCGATGATCATCGGAATCACATGGACGAGGAGTTCGAGCAGGACGGCCGGCAGGAGCAGGAGATAGGGCAGTCCGCCCTGGCGGACCCGGTCGGGGATGCGCGGCAATCTCCTGCGCGCACCCCCGCTGCCCCGGCTCGTCACCCTGTCCGACTTTTCCGTCAGGCTGTCGGTGGTCACGGTGGCGGTCATGAAGGGAGCCTTACTGCTGCATCGTCTGCTGGGCCTTTTCCAGGCGCGCCTTGACGGATTCGGTGGTCACGGGGCGGCCGGCCGCTGCGTCGGCCCACAGCTCCTTGACCGCGGTGCCGACGGCGGTCTCGAACTGCGACTCGTTGGGAACCTGCGGCAGCGGGGCCGCGCTCTTGGCCAGCGTGTCGCGCAGGACCGCGAGGTCGGGCGCCGAGAACGCCTCGTCCGCCTGGGCGGTCTTGACCGGCGGGATCGACCCGTAGGTCTTGTTGAGCAGCTTCTGCTCGTCGTCGCTCGTCATGAACTTCACGAACTTCTTGGCGCCGTCGAGGTTCTTGGTGTTCTTGAACACCGCCATGTTGATGCCGGCGACCATGGAGTTGACGTTCTTGCCCTGGCCGGGCGTACCGGAGGCGACCGGGACGGGGGCCGCGCCCCAGTCCTCGGGCTTCATGCCCTGCGAGGCGAAGGTGGAGGCGGCGGCCTGCCACAGGACCATCGCGGTCTTGCCCTTGGCGAAGTCCGTCAGGGACTGGTTCTGGGCGTACTCCGCGTTGCCCGGAGCGATGATCTTGTCCTTGGCCATGAAGTCGATGTACTGCTTCACGGCCGCGACCGCGCCGTCCGAGGTGAAGGTCGGCTTGCCCTCGGCGTCGAAGAAGTCGGCGCCGTGCTGCTGGCCCAGGACGAACGTCTGGTGGATGTTGTTCGAGAGGTTGGAGCCCTCGGCGCCCAGCCCCCACTTGCCGTCCTTGGAGAGCTTCTTGCCGTCCGCGACCAGCTCGTCCCAGGTGGCCGGGGGCTTCTCGATGCCGGCCTCGGCGAAGCTCTTCTTGTTGTAGTAGAGGGCGTACGCGAGTGAGTACAGCGGGACCGCGGAGGGGTCCTTGCCCTCCGCGCCGGCCGAGGCGACCGCCGAGTCGACGAACCGGTCACGGCCGCCGATCGCGTCGAAGTTCTCCTTGTTCCAGGGGAGCAGCGCACCCGTCGCCTGGAGCGATGCCGACCAGGTGTTGCCGATGTTCAGCACGTCCGGGCCCTGACCGGACGTGGTGGCGGCGAGGATCCGGTTGAGCAGGTCGGCCCACGGCACGACCTCCAGCTTGACCTTGATGCCAGTCTGCTTCTCGAACTTCTTCAGCTCGGGAGTCAGGATCTTCTTGTCGGCCTCGATGCTGGCGCCCTGGTTGGAGGCCCAGTACGTGAGGGTCTTCGGCGAATCGTTGCTGCCGCCGCCCGAGGACGAACCGCCTCCGCAGCCGGTGACACCGGCGGCTATGGAGATCGCGAGGGTGACGGCTGCCGCGGCTCTGATGGTGCGCATACGGGATGGCCCCTTTCCGGGGAGGAAGGTCGTGTTCGAGAACCGAACGACCTTCAGGACTTAATTTATGACGTGATTTAAGAGGTGAGAGAAGGTCGCGTCAAGTCCCGGGGTCGCGGTATGTTTCCGCCAGGGAAGGAGCCACATGGCTGAGCGCAACAGACGGACCGTGCGTGACCTGCGACGGGGCAACCGGTCGCGGGTATTGCAACGGTTGTATTTCGACGGCCCGCTGAGCCGCCAGGAGCTCGGTCCCGCGACCGGGCTGAGTTCGGGTTCCATCAGCAACGTCGTCGCGGAGCTCTCCGCGGAGAACCTCCTGGAGGAGGCCGGGGTCGTGGACTCCGACGGCGGCCGCCCCCGCACCCTGCTGCGCGTCGCCCCCGGCGGCGGACTCCTCATCGGCATCGACATCGGTGAGACCCGGATCAGGGTGGAGCTCTTCGACCTCTCCCTGACCGAGCTCGCCCGCACCGAACGGCTGCTCGCCCAGCACGGCTACGACGTGGACCGGATAGTCGGCCATGTCCGCAGCGGCGTCGCCGACGTGCTGCGGGACGCCGGCGCCGACCCGCACCGGCTGCTCGGCATAGGGATCGGCGTCCCCGGCATCATCGAGCGCCACGCGCCGGACGGTGTCGTCGGCGATGTGGGCTCCGTCGTCCACGGCCAGACCATCGACTGGAGCGCCGTCCCCTTCGAACGGCTGCTCCGGGACGCCGTGCGGGTGCCGCCCGAGGTCCCGTTCTTCATCGACAACGGCGCCAAGACGCTCGGCCAGGCCGAGATGTGGTTCGGCGGCGGGCGGGGCGCGGGAGCCTCCGCGATCGCCCTCATCGGGTCCGGCGTCGGCGCCTGCGTCAACCACGGCGGACTCCTGGACGAGGACCGCAGCAGCCAGGCCCTGGAGTGGGGCCACAGCACCGTGCAGCTGCGCGGCAGGCGGTGCCGCTGCGGCTCGATCGGCTGCCTGGAGGCGTACGCGGGTGCCGAGGCGATGCGCGAGCGCTGGCACGAGGCGGGCGGCCCGCTGCCCGCCGACGCCGACGACGAGACCGCGCTCGCCGCGCTCCTCGGCGCCGCCTACCCGCCCCCCGGGGTCGAGCCCGACCCGGTGGCGGTCGCGCTCCTCGACGAGACCGCCGAGTGCCTGGGTGCGGCGCTGGGCGACCTGATCAACCTCTTCCTGCCCGAGCGCATCCTGCTCGGCGGCTGGGCGGGCCTCCTCATCGGCCCGCATCTGCTGCCCGACATCCGGCGGTACGCCCAGGAGTACGCGCTCAAGCACGCCGCGGCCCGGACCACCATCGAGATGGGCCGCCTCGGCCCGGACGCGGTCACGGTCGGCGCGGCGACCCTGCCCCTGGCGGACTTCCTGGCCCGGGGCGGCAGCCGCCCCTCACCGGCGACCCGTCCCGGCCCCACGGCACCGGCGGCGCTCCGGACCGCGGCGGACGCGGTACGCAGCAGGGAGCGGCCCCGGACGGGGTGAGCGGGTTTCCGGCGAACCGCAGGCCCTTACGCCGAGTCCCGCACCACCAGCGACGGCTCGAAGATCACGGACGTCGCGGCGCCCTCCGGCTTGCCCAGCCGCTCGATCAGCAGCCGGGCCATCTCGGCGGCCATCGCCTCCACCGGCTGGCGGACCGTGGTCAGCGGCGGGCGGCAGGCCAGGGCCGCGCTGCTGTCGTCGAAGCCGATCACCGCGACGTCCTCCGGGACCCGCTTGCCACGTTCCCGCAGGACATGGCAGGCGCCCGTGGCCATCAGGTCGTTGGCCGCGAACACCCCGTCCAGGTCCGGGTGCTCGGCGAGCAGCCGCTCCATCGCGGTCTCGCCGCTCTCCTGCGTGAACCGCCCCTCGGCGATCGCGATGTAGGGGTGCCCGTTCTGCGTCATCGCGTCCCGGAAGCCGGCCAGCCGCTCCTGCACCGCGGGCACGTCGAGCGGGCCGGTGATGGTCGCGATCCGGCGGCAGCCCCGGGCCAGCAGATGCTCGGCGGCCAGCCGCGCGCCGTCCTGGTGGGCGACGTCGACATAGCTGATCCGGGCCGCCCGCGCCGGGCGCGCGTACAGCACGGCGGGCAGCCCCGCGTCCGTCAGCATGCCCGGCAGCGGGTCCTCCGCGTGCGTCGAGACGACCAGCGCACCGTCCGCGCTGCCCTGGCGCAGGAACGCCACCACGTCCTCCCGCGCCCGTGACGTCTCGGCGAACATCAGGACCGGGTGCATCCCGCGCGGCCGCAGATAGTTGACGACCCCGGTCACCACCCGCCCGAAGAACGGGTCGGCGAAGACCTGCCCGGTGAACGAGGCCCCCTCGCCCCCGTCCGCCTCGTCCGCCGGCGCGTCCTCCTCCGCTTCCGTCTCCGGCTCGACGCCCGCACCGGACACCACCAGCGCGATGGCGTCCGTGCGCCGGGTCACCAGCGAGCGCGCCGCGCGGTTGGGCGTGTAGCCGGTGGAGGCGACCGCGCGGCGCACCGCCTCCTGGATCACCGGGTCGACATTCCGTACGCCGTTGATCACCCGGGAGACGGTGGCGCGGGAGACACCGGCCGCCCTCGCCACGTCCTCAAGGGTGGGTGTTCCGGCCGGTCGCAGATCATCCGTCATGAGCGCATTTATAGCATCAGCGGAGAGCGCTCTCCATCGTGCTCCGAACCGTTACCGGATCCTTTCCCGGCCGAGTCCGCACCCGGCTGCGCCACGATCCGCGCGGTGAGCGGCAGATCGCCCGCCGAACGGCCGCCGAGCAGCGTGAACGCACCCGCCTCCGTCTCCCAGCCACGCCCCCCGGGCGACCAGTGGGCCAGCGCCCGCCCGTCCACCCGGACCACCGCGACCGCGCTCTCCCCGGGCTCCGCCTCGACCGTCGCGTAGCCGATGAGCTTGCGCACCGGCCGCTCGACGGCGGAGCCGCTCCGCGCCAGGTACACCTGCACCACCTCCCGCCCGCGCCGCCGTCCGGTGTTCCGCACCCGCACGTGTACGTCGAAGGGCTCCCCGGCCGCCACCGCCGCCGGGGCCGTCAGCTCCTCGTAGGCCCAGCCGGTGTAACCGAGCCCGTGGCCGAACCAGTACGCCGGAGCGGCCCCCGACCGCAGCCAGGCCCGGTAACCGATGTGCGGGCCCTCCGCGTAGTGCAGCCGCCCGTCGTCGTCGGGCGCGGTCCCGAGCACGGGTACGTCGTCCTGGGCGGCGGCCCAGGTGGTCGGCAGCCGGCCGCCGGGCTCGGCGTACCCGAACAGCACATCGGCCAGCCCGTCCCCGGCCTCCTGGCCCGGGAACCAGGCGAGCAGCAGCGCGGGCACCCGCTCGTGCCAGGGCAGGGCGACCGGGCCGCCCGCGTTGACCACGACGACGGTGCGCGGGTTGGCCCGCGCCACCGCGCGCACCAGCGCGTCCTGGCCCTCCGGCAGGTCCAGGCTCTCCCGGTCGTGGCCCTCGGACTCGCTCTGCTCCGTCGTGCCGACGACGACCACCGCCACGTCGGCCGCGCGTGCGGCGGCGACCGCTTCGGCGAGCGCGGCGTCCGCGTCACCGGCGGGCGGGGCGGCGGCGAGGATCGTCGCGACCCCGGTGTGCGGTGCGAGCGACCGGACCGCGACCACTTCCACCTGGCGGCCCGCCGTCAGTTCCACGCGGGCCGTGTGCAGGGGCGGGGCGACGTGCACCCGGGTCGGGTCGTCGCTGTCCAGCGGGAAGGTGCCGGACAGCACCTCGTGCCCGTCGACGCTGAGGGAGATGTCGCCCCAGCCGCCGACCGCCCAGGTCCACGTGCCGCTCTCGGTAGGCCGGAACAGCGCCCGGATCTCCACCGCGGCCGCGCCCTCGGCCCGGACCGACGGCTCCACGATCCGCCCGGACAGCCGGTGCTCCGCGTGGAGTTCGGCGCCCCGCGCGTCGAGCAGCCGCACCAGCACCCCGGGCTCGCCGTCGCGCGGATCGCGTGCCCGGTCGCGGCCGAGCGGTTCGGGCCGGCCGGACGCGGGAAGGCCCGGCCGGTACGTCACCGCCGCCACGCCGTCGAGCGCCCGCTCGATCCCGGCCAGCGGGGTCACCACGTGCTCCGGGAACACCTCCGCGCTGCCGCCGCCCTGGATGCGTACGGCGGTGGCGTGCGGCCCGATGACCGCGACGGACCTCAGCGCCGCCGCGTCCAGCGGCAGCAGCCCGCCCTCGTTGCGCAGCAGCACCGCACCGGCCGACACGGCACGGCGCAGCAGGGCGCGCCCGGCCCCCGGAGCCGTCGCGGGGCGGCGCGCCGTGCGGTCCGGCCCGAGCGCGCCCACCCGGCGGGCCAGCCGCAGCAGCCTGCGTACCTTCTCGTCCACGGCTTCGGCGGTGACCAGGCCCTCTTCGAGCGCCGCGAGCAGACCGGCCGCCCAGGGGCCGTCCGGGCCCGGCATCGCCAGGTCCTGGCCGGAGCGGGCGGAGTCGAGAAGGGTGCGCACACCGCCCCAGTCGGAGACCACGAGGCCGTCGAAACCCCAGTCGTCCTTGAGCGGGTGCTCCAGGAGCGGTGACGCGGACATGGTGACGCCGTCGACCTTGTTGTACGCGGACATGACGGCCCAGACCCCGGCCGCGACGGCCTCCTCGAACGGGGCGAGATACACCTCGCGCAGGGTGCGTTCATCGATCCGGACGTCGACGGTCAGCCGGTCCGTCTCGGCGTCGTTGCCGACGAAGTGCTTCGCGGTGGCGGCGACTCCGCCCGACTGGATGCCCCGGATCAGCGCCACGCCGGTGCGGCCCGTGAGCAGCGGGTCCTCGGAGAAGCACTCGAAGTGCCGGCCGCCCAGCGGGGAGCGGTGGAGGTTCAGGGTGGGGGCCAGGAGCACGTCGACGCCCTTGCGTCTCGCCTCCGAGGCGAGCAGCGCGCCGAGGTCCGTCAGCAGCCGTTCGTCCCAGGAGGCGGCGAGCGCGGTGGGGGAGGGGAGGACGAGCGAGGTCTCGCGTTCGTCCCAGGTCTCGCCCCGGACGCCGGCCGGGCCGTCGGAGAGGGTGAGCGCGCGCAGCCCGGCGGCCGGTTCGGCGTACGTGCGCCAGGTGCTGGCACCGGTGAGCAGACGAACCTTCTGTGCCGCGTCCAGCTTGTCGAGCAGCGGTTCGGTCTCTTCGTCCGTCATGGCGGCCATGCTCCTTCGTGCACCGCGCTCCCACGGATATCGGAGAGCGCTCTCCCAGCTGTCGCGCCCAGCGTCCCCGCTCGCCGCCGACCGTGTCAATGGGGGCCCGGGGCGGGCCTGTTCGGGCCCCCGGTCCAGGGGCGGGGCTTACGATGCCCCCGGTCCTTGTTCTGGGGGAAACATGAGAGCCATACGCGTCACGGGCGTCCTCGCCCTCGTCGTACTCCTGGCCGCGTGCGGCGGCGGTTCCGGTCCGTAGCGGAGCCCGTCCGCCTCGCCCCGCTGACCTTCGCCCTGCGCTGACCGGTCCGGGCGACGGTGGCCGAAACGTACCGTGGTCTTGTCATCACCCGCTGTTTGCCCATAAGTTGACCGCTTGCGACATGTCCTACAGTCAGTGGGGGAGCCACGTCATGGGCGCGAACGGACGGCACCGCAGATACCAGCCGAGCCGCATCAACCGGGCTTCGCTCACCGTCACGGCAGGAGGCGCCGGCCTCGCCCTCCCGCTCCTCACCGCTGCCTCGGCGGGCGCCGCGTCCACGGACGTCTGGGAGAAGGTCGCCGCCTGCGAGTCGACCGGCAACTGGCACATCAACAGCGGCAACGGCTACTTCGGCGGCCTCCAGTTCACCCGCTCGACCTGGGCGGCGTACGGCGGCACGGCCTACGCGGCGCGCGCCGACCTCGCCACCAGGGACCAGCAGATCACCATCGCGGAGAAGGTCCTGGACGGCCAGGGCCCCGGCGCCTGGCCGGTCTGCTCCGGAAAGGCGGGCCTGGCCCGGGGCGGTGCCACGCCCGACGTCAGCACGCAGAGCGAGCGCACGGCGAGCGTCGCGACGCCGAAGAAGCCGGACAACGCGTCGTTATCGTCCCGCCCCGCGCAGACCAAGAAGGCCACACCCCCGGCCACGCCGACCACGGTGCCGGGCAAGCGCGAGTCGTACACCGTGACGCCGGGCGACTCGCTCTCCGGGATCGCGGACGACCAGCACCTCCAGGGCGGCTGGCAGCGGCTGTACGCGGCGAACCGCGCGGTCGTCGGCGACGACCCGGACCTCATCTTCCCCGGCCAGCGCCTGACCCTGACCGGAACGCCCAGAACGGCCACGAAGGCAACGCCGAGGACGGCGACCAAGGCCGAACCGAAGACCGCGTCCAAGGCCACCCCGAAGACGGCTCCCAAGGCGGCGCCGAAACCCGCCCAGAAGCCCGCGCCGCAGCCGAAGCAGCAGACCAAGCCGCAGCCCCGGAAGACCCAGACGCCGCACAAGCCCCAGACGCACAAGACCGAGCACACGCAGAAGCACAGCGGGCTCACCGCGCCCGTCGCGGCCCGCACCGGCACCCCGTACCACCAGGCCGGTTCCTGGTCCAGCGGCTACCACACGGGCGTCGACTTCCCCGTCCCCACCGGCACCTCCGTCAAGGCGATGGCCTCCGGCACCGTCGTATCGGCGGGCTGGGCGGGACCGTACGGCTACCAGGTCGTCATCCGGCACAGCGACGGCAAGTACAGCCAGTACGCGCACCTGTCGTCGCTGCTCGTGCGCGGCGGACAGCACGTCGGCGGCGGCCAGCGGATCGCCCGCTCCGGCGCCACCGGCAACGTCACGGGCCCGCACCTGCACTTCGAGGTCCGCACCGGCCCGGAGTACGGCTCCGACATCGACCCGCTGGCCTACCTCAGAGCGGGCGGCGTCAAGGTCTGAACGCCCCCGTCAGCGGCCTCCCCGGCGGTCCTGCGCCCGGCGCCCGGGGGAGGGCCGAACTCCACCCGGCCGGTCAGGCCCTCCAGCGGCATCCGCACGGGCGGTGCCGGACGAGGCGTCCGCGGCCCCGCCGCTTCGGGACCGGCCACGGCGGCCGGGACCGGCTCCACCGTGCGAGACAGGATGCCCGTCGAGGCCGGCGGCCCGGCGGGCCCGGCGAAATCCGCGGGCTCCGCGTCCCCCGCATCCGGGGATTCCGGCGCCTCCGGCGCCACCCGCTCCGCGCTCATCCGTTCCGTGGTCAGCATGATCAGCCCGCCGGCCGCGACCGCCCCGCACACCAGCGCCAGCACCGTGCCCGTGACCCCGTGCCGGAACTGCTCGCCGAACAGCGTGATCCCCACCGCCGCGGCCACCACCGGGTTCACCACGGTCACCGTGGCCAGCGGGGCCGTCAGACCCGCGCCCCGGTACGCCGCCTGCGACAGCAGCAGACCGGAGCCCGCCAGCGCCGCGATCACCAGCAGCGGCAGCAGCCCGGACTTCACGGCGCCCGCCGTCCACTCCATGGCCACCGTCTTCGTGTACACCGACGCGATACCGAACGCGACGCCCGCCGCCCCGGCCAGCACCACACTCCGCATCACCGGTCGGCGCATGGCGCGCGAGAGCAGGATGAGCGCGGCCACGGCACCGAACGTCACCATCGCCAGCATCAGCTGCTGCGGGGCGCCCAGGCTGTGCGCGTCGGAGCTGCCGGTCAGCGCGAGCAGCCCGGCCAGACCCGCCGTCGCCATGACGGCGCCGCGCCAGGCCGTGGCCCCGGCCCTGCGGCGTACGAACAGCGCGGCCATCGGCAGCGCGAAGACGATCGTGAGCGCCCCGAGCGGCTGTACGAGGCTCAACGGGCCGTACGCCAGCGCCACGACGTGCAGGACGGCGCCCACCCCGTTGAGCGTGACGGCCGCCCACCAGACGCGGTTGCGCAGCGGTGCGAGAGAGCGGCCGTCCGAGGCCGTGGCCACGCGCTCCTGGACGATCGCCCCGGCCGCGTAGGCGACCGCGGAGACCAGTGACAGGAGCACGGACAGCGCAAGGGAACTCATGTACACCACGATCCCCTTTTACAGCCGCCGCGTCGTCGTCCCTGAGGCGGCGATCCGGCGTACTGCTTTGGTAGTACGGCAGTGGTCCGGGTGTCCTCCTCTTGACGGTAGTCCTCCGCGCGGCGGACGTCAGAAGGATCTTGCCGGGGACGGCCTTCACGGGACCGACACGCGCGGTGTCCGTCCGACCCCTTGACGCGATCACGGCGGAATCCAAGAATGATCGCGCTCTGACAACGTTGTCCTAAGGAGTCTCCCCATGCATCGGACCCCACGGCCGGGACTGCGCGGCCCAGCGGCCCTGCTCGCCGCCGCCGCGCTCCTGGGCGGTGTCCTCCTCCCGGGGGCCACGGCCGAGGCCGCCCCCCGGAGCGACGGCCGGCTGACCGATCTGGTCAATCCGTTCATCGGCACCCAGAACGAGGGCAACACCTACCCCGGCGCCTCCGTGCCCTTCGGCATGGTGCAGCTCTCGCCGGACACCGGCCACAACACCGGTTACGACTACGGCGAGAACCACATCCGCGGTTTCTCCTCCGTCCACCTCTCCGGCGTCGGCTGCGGCCTCGGCGGCGACCTGCCGACGCTGCCCACCACCGGCGACGTCACCGAGACCGACTACGCGAAGTACGCGGCGGAGTTCAGCCACGAAGACGAGAAGGCGAGCCCCGGCTACTACCGGGTCGGGCTCAAGACCGGCATCGAGGCCGAGCTGACCGCCACCGAGCGCACCGGCGTCCAGCGCTACACCTTCCCGGCCACCGACAAGGCCAACGTCCTGCTGAACGCGGGCCAGTCGCTGCACCGGACGCTCTCGTCCGACGTGGAGATCCTGGACAACCGCACCGTGCGGACCGCCATCACCGGCAGCGGCTTCTGCCAGGACACCAAGGCGTACACGGTCTACACGATCACCCGGTTCGACCGCCCCTTCACCACCTCGGGCACTTGGAACGGCGACACCGTCACCGACGCGAAGAAGTCGAAGGCCACCGACGCCCGCAACGGCGCCTGGCTGCGGTTCGACACCACCAAGGACCGCACCGTCGAGGCCACCACGGCCCTCAGCTACGTCGACGCCAAGGGCGCCGCGCTCAACCTCCGCGCCGAGGGCGGCCACAGCTTCGACCACGTCCTGCGCGACGCCGAACACACCTGGGAGGACCGCCTCGAAGGCGTGAAGGCCCAGGGCGGCAGCGACGAACTGCGCCGGACCTTCTACTCCTCCCTCTACCGGTCCTTCCTCGCGCCCAACGTGGGCAGCGACGTGGACGGCCGCTACACGGGCTGGGACCAGAAGAAGCACACCGCGAAGGGCTTCACGTACTACCAGAACTGGTCGCTGTGGGACACCTACCGCACCCAGGCCCAGCTGCTCTCCCTGCTCGCCCCGCGCGAATCCCGCGACATGGCGATATCCGTCCTGCGCATCGACGCGGAGAGCGGCTGGCTGCCCAAGTGGGGCTACGGCACGGTCGAGACCAACATCATGACCGGCGACCCGGTCACCCCCTTCCTCACCAACGCCTACCAGCAGGGCCTGCTGAAGGGGTACGAGGAGGAGGCGTACCGCGCCCTGAAGAAGAACGCGGACGGGGTGCCGCCCACCGACTCCGCGCCCGTGGGCCGCGAGGCCAACGACCAGTACCTGAAGGACGGCTTCGCCCCGTACATCAAGGACCGGCCGCACGCGAAGCCCGGTGACTCCGACTTCGACCACGGCGCCTCCGCGACCCTGGAGTACGCCCTCGCCGACGGCATGCTCGCCGAGATGGCCCGGGACCTCGGCCACAAGGCCGACGCGGCACGCTACGAGGCCCGCGCCCAGAACTACCGGAAGATCTTCGACCCCTCCACCGGCTTCTTCCGTGCCCGCGACGCGGCCGGCGCGTTCACCGGCCCCGCCGACCCGGCCGAGAGCGAGGGCTTCCACGAGGGCACGTCCTGGCAGTACCAGTGGATGGTCCCGCAGGACATCCCCGGCATGGTCGACCTCATCGGCGGGAAGGACGCCGCCAACCAGCGGCTCGACTCGTTCTTCGCGTACGACAAGCTCCTCGCCGACCCGGCGAAGACCGCCCGCGAGGTGTGGGTGAACGGCCCTTACGCGTACTACAACGCCGACAAGTACAACCCGCAGAACGAGCCCGACCTCATCGCCCCGTACACCTACCTCTCCACCGGCCAGCCGTGGAAGACGACCGACGTGGTCCACGCGGCCCTGACGCTCTTCACCAACGGCCCGACCGGCATGACCGGCAACGACGACCTGGGCACGATGTCCGCCTGGATGGTGCTCTCGTCCATCGGCGTCTTCCCGGTCCAGCCGGGCACCGACACCTGGGGCCTGTCCACGCCCGCGTTCGAACGCGTCGACATCAAGCTCGACCGGCGCTACTACCCGCACGGCGCGCTGACCGTCAGCGCCCCGGGCACCTCGGACGCCGACCGCTACATCCAGTCCGCCCGGCTCGACCGCGCGACGCAGTCGCGTACCTACCTGACCACGGACGACATCCGCTCGGCCCGCTCGCTCTCCTTCACGGTGGGCGACGAGCCGTCGGCATGGGGCACCTCGCCCGAGGACGCCCCGCCCGCCCTGGACTGACCGGGCGCCGCACGGCCGAGCGCCCTTCTCCCCGTCGGCGGGGAGAAGGGCGCTCGGTGTTTGCCTCTTCGCTAGGCGGGAAGCGGCGGGTCGATCGCCTCGGCGACGCTCGGGAAGACCGGGACCGCGCTGTCCAGACCAAGAACGGAGATCAGCCTTTCCATGAAGACCGAGGGTGCGGCGAGCCGCAGCCGGGGACCGAGAGCCGTCTGTCCCTGCAGCAGCACGTTCACCGTCGTGGAGTCGGCGAAACTCACGTCCGAGAGGTCCACGACGACCGGCCCGGCACCCTCAAGCGACGCGTTCTCCAGCGCGGTGCCGAGGGGCGCCACGTTGTCGATGTCGAGGTCACCGGTTACAGCGAGCACCAACGCCCCACGTTCATGCCGTGGGACGATCTGCATGGCTCTGCCGGCGCTGGGCGGTGGAAGCACGTTCACCTCGTGTTGCACTGGGCGGCGGGGGTAACGCCGCGATCGGACGGGCAGTTCGATTCTGCTCCGTCCCTGCTCGCGGCGGGAATGCTCAACGATAAAAGTAACAGTTGCCATTTGACAACATTCTTCGTGGGGCAACAATCTGTACCGAACGATCAACGTGAGCGCCCGTCCGAGCGGCGCCTTCGGAACGCGGAAGCAGGGGCGTGCATGAAGCTAGGCGCTGTCCGCGACATCGTCGCGAAGCCGGGCGGCGGTACTCCGCTCACCGGTGAGCCGCTGCGATGCCGCCGAGCGGAAGGCGGCGAGCCCCACGGCCAGAGCCGCCACATCGGAAGACTGCATCCGCTCCAGCACGGCGGTCAGCTCCCGCGTGCGGATCGCCCGGTACTCCTCCAGCAGCTCCCGCCCCTGAAGGGTCAGCCGCAGCTCGACCTCCCGGCGGCTCGTCGGGCTCGGGTCGCGCTGGACCAGCCCCATGGCCTCCATCCGGTCGCACAGCCGACTCACCGACGGCGCCCGCGAACCGAGCGCCTCCCCGAGGGAGCGCAGGTTGCTGCCCTCCTGCTGCTCGATGACGAGGAGCGCGCGAAGCTGGGAGGGGGAGACAACTCCCCGGGCGGCGGCCTCCTGGCCACGTCCCCACAACACCTCCAGAAGCTCGGACGCGGCACAGACGTCCTCGGACACCTGTTCAGGGCGATGAGGGAGTCCGGTGCGGTGGGGCATTCTTCCACTCTGTCACCCGTAGCGTGCTCCTGTCAGCCTGGCTCCGCTCCCGCCACCCACCGAAGAATGGGCGAAACAGCGTGAATGCCCCCACGGATATCGAACGAGCGCTCCGCGCGGCGCCGCCGTATGCCCTGGTGAAGACGGTGCGCGAGATCCTCGCGAAGTCGTACGGGGCCCTCTCGGTGCAGCTCCTCCTGGCGGATTACGGAATGACCGTGCTCAACCCGGTCGATGCAGGCGACGGCCCCGGACAGCCGCTCTCCGTGCACAACAGCCCGCAGGGCCGCGCCTTCGGCAGCCAGCGCCCGCACCAGGGCCGCACCGGCCCCGACGACGCGGCCGACCACCACTTCCCGGTCACCGTCCGGGGCGAGCGCCTCGGCATCCTCACCGTCCGGCTGCCCTCCGCGTGCGCCACCCCGCAGATCACGGACGACCTCACCCATGTGGCGGACCTCCTCGGCCACGAGATCGTCGTCGCCGAACGGGACACCGACCACTACCAGCGCGCCCGGCGCACCACGCGCCTCACCCTCGCCGCCGAGATGCAGTGGCAGCTGCTCCCCGCCAGGTCGTTCACCACCGCCGAATACGCCATAGGAGCCCAGCTCGAACCCGCCTACGCCATCCACGGCGACAACTTCGACTGGGCGGCAGAGGGCGACCAGCTGAGCGTCGCCGTGACCAACGGCCTGGGGGAGGGCATCCGCGCCTCCCTCCTCACCAACCTCGCCGTCAACGCGCTGCGCAACGCCAGGCGGGCCGGGATCGGCATCGCGGACCAGGCGGCCCTGGCCGACCAGGCCATCTACGAGCAGCACCGCGGCGCCGCCCACGTCTCCACCCTGCTGCTCCGTTTCGACCTGGCCACGGGCTCGGTCGAGGCGGTGGACGCGGGCTCCCCGCAGCTGTGGCGCCTGCGCGGCCGCACGGTCACCCGGGTCGCGCTGGACGCCCAGCTCCCGCTGGGGATGTTCGAGGAGTCGCAGTACGCCATCCAGCACCTCCAGGCCCGCCCCGGCGACCGGCTGCTGCTCGTCAGCGACGGGGTCTACGACGCCATCACACCGGCCGGTGAGACATTCGCGGAACGCGGTCTGCCCAGGGCCGTCCTCGCCACCCGGCTGCTGTCGGCGGCCGCCGTGCCCGGCGCGGTCCTGCGGGAACTGGCGGAACACCGGGCGTCCGACACGCTGGACGACGCCCTGGTCATGTGCATCGACTGGTTCGGCCGGCCCGAGGCCAGGGGCTGAGCCCGGCACCATCGCCTGAGCCCGGGCCGGGGACATCGCCCGCCCGGCGCTCCCGGCCGGCTCAGCTGCTCAGCGTGAACTCGGCTCTGATGCGCTTGCCGACCGGCACCCGCTCGGCCGTGACGCGGTCGCACAGGGCCACCACGATCTCCATGCCGTGGCCGCCCAGGCGGCTCGGGTCGGGGGCGTAGAAAACGGGCAGCGCGCTGCTGCTGTCGTACACCGTGATGCTGATCCGCTCCGCCGTGCCTTCCAGCTCCAGCAGATACGGGCCGTGGCTGTAGCGCTCCGCGTTGGTGACGAGCTCGCTCACGGCCAGCATCAGGTCGTTGCGGGTGTGCGTGCCGAGCACGGCCATCCACTCGGACACCAGCCTGCCGAGAAAGCGGTCTGCCAGTGCCCGCGCCTGGGAAATGCAGCCCGGCTCGCCGTCGAACACTTCGGCGCTGTGCAATGCCTCCGTGGGCGGACAGCTCCGGGGGGAGTCGTCCGGCCGGGAGATCGCCTGTTCGTTCATGTGCTCCAGCCAAGGCGCAGCGGGGGAGGTCGCAGACCTCTTTCTTGTGATCGTGTACCCGCGTCGGGAGATCCCATTCCCATGCGTCGTCAGCGAATATTACGCGCGGCCGGGAAGCCGCACCACGGTGACGAAGAAGTCGTCGATCTGCCGGACGGCCGCGATGAACTGGTCCAGGTCGACCGGCTTGGTCACATAGGCGTTGGCGTGCAGCTTGTAGCTGCGCAGGATGTCCTCCTCGGCGGAGGAGGTCGTGAGCACGACGACGGGGATCAGCGCGAGCTCCGGGTCCTGCTTGATCTGCTCCAGCACCTGGCGGCCGTCGTACTTCGGCAGGTTCAGGTCGAGCAGGATCAGATCGGGGCGGGGCGCCTCGGTGTGGGCTCCCCGGCGGTACAGGAAGTCGAGCGCCTCCTCGCCGTCGCGGACCACGTGGAGCGTGTTGCGGATCTTGTTGTCCTCGAACGCCTCACGCGTCATCAGCTCGTCGCCCGGGTCGTCCTCGACGAGCAGGACCTCGATGGGCTCTACAGGGGTGTTCACGTGGTCGCTCCGGAGATCTCCGCAGGGGCTGCGGCGTCGTTGGTTTCCGCGGGTTCGGGCTCGGGGTCGGCGGGGAGCGAGAAGTGGACCCGCGCCCCCTGTCGGGAATCGGGATCGAGCCAGATCCTGCCCCCGTGGAACTCGATGATCTTGCGGCACAGGGCGAGGCCGATGCCCGTCCCGTCGTACTCGTCACGGGCGTGCAGGCGCTGGAAGATGACGAAGACCTTCTCCGCGAACTCGGGCGCGATGCCGATCCCGTTGTCGGCCACCGTGAAGTGCCAGTCGTCGCCCTCCCGCTCGCACCCGACCGTGATCACGCACGGCTCGTCGGCGCGGCGGAACTTCACGGCGTTCCCGATCAGGTTCTGCCAGATCATCGCGAGCGTCGTGGGGTCACCGGTGACCGAGGGGAGGGGGTTCTCGCGGACGACCGTGGTCCCCGACTCCTCGATCACCATCGCCAGGTTCGCCAGCGCCCGGTCGAGCGACTTGTCGAGCTCCACGGGGGTCCAGCTGTCGTGGACGCGCCCAACCCGGGAGAACGTCAGCAGGTCGTTGATGAGGACCTGCATGCGCTTGGCGCCGTCGACCGCGAAGTCGATGTACTGCTTGCCGCGGCCGTCCAGCTCGTTCCCGTACCGCTTCTCCAGCAGCTGGCAGAACGAGGCGACCTTCCGCAGCGGCTCCTGGAGGTCGTGCGAGGCGACGTACGCGAACTGCTCCAGCTCCGAATTGGACCGGCGCAGCTCCACGGTCTGCTGCGCCAGCACGTCCTCCCGCTCCTGCACGGCGTCGAGCTCGGCCACCAGCCTGCCCCGCATCTCCTCGACCGCGGCGGCCACCGCCCGTACGTCGGAGGGCCCGCGCACCTCGATCCGCTGCCGGCGGAAGCTGCTGGAGCGGACCCGCCGGGACGCCTCGGCGAGCGCGTTCAGCGGCCGCCCCACGGTGCGCTGGAGCAGCACGCTGAGGGCGATGACGCAGAGCGCGAAGACGATCAGCAGGGCGGCGAGCACCCGGTCCCGTGTGTGGCGGGTGTCCTCCAGCTGGGCGCGCACCCGGTCCCGGGCGGCGTCGAGATGAGCCTGCTGGGTGCCGTACAGCTGCCGCAGCTTGTCGAAGGCGGCCTTGCTCTCGGCGGTCCTGGCGGACGAGCGCGTCCCGGGGCCGTCGCGCCGGACATCGGCGATCAGCGGGTCGGCGTGGACCCGGCGCCAGTCCGCGGCGGCGGCGGCGATCCGGTCCAGGTCGCGGCTGTACGGCTGCCCGCCGCCCATCGCGGAGCGCACCCGGGCCAGCCGGTCCGCCTCCTCCTTCTTGCCGGCGGCGAACGGCTCCAGGAACGAGTCGTCACCGGTCAGCGCGTAGCCCCGGACCCCCGTCTCCTGGTTCAGCAGCGCGTTCTGGAGCTGGAAGGAGGCGGAGCGGGCCGGCTGGATGTGGTCCACCAGCTCGGTCGTCTGATCCGAGATCCGGGCCAGGACGAGACCGCCCGCCACCACGCAGCCGCAGACCACGACGACGAAGGCGGCCAGGATGAGGTGGACCCAGTTCTGCACGGACAGGCGGGCCAAGCGGCCGGCCGACTGTGCCGGGGCTTCCGGTATTTCAGTGCTCATGAGCGGTGTTTCTCCAGCCGAGGTGCAGGACGGCGACGTCGTCGGCGAGGCCCCCGTGCGGGGCCGCGGCCTCCGTGGCACCCGCGACCAGTGCGTCGATGAACGGGCGGGCGGCGAGCGGGGCCATCTCCCGGGCCATGTCGAGCAGCCCCTCCTCGCCCAGCCGGCTGTGCGGCCCGGTGCGTCCTTCGAAGAGGCCGTCGGTGAACAGGACGAGCCCGGCGCCGGGCGCGAGTTCGAGATCGGTGACCGACCACTGACCGTGCCCCGGCAGCAGGCCGAGCGCCATCCCGCCCTCGGGCTCCACCCAGTCGACCTCCGAGCCGTGCCGGAGCAGCAGCCCGGGGTGGCCGGCCCGCATGACGCGGACGCGGTCGCCGCCGGGCGGAAAGGCCAGCGAGGTGACGGTCGCGAAGACATGGGGGTCGGTGCGCTCGGCGACCAGGATCGCTTCCAGGAGGCCGAGCTGTTCCAGCGGGTCGGTGCCGCACAGGACGGCGGTGCGCCAGGCGACCCGCAGGCACACCCCGAGCGCCGCCTCCGCCGCGCCGTGCCCCGACACGTCACCGATGACCGCCCACACCGTGCCGTCCGGCGTCTGGACCACGTCGTAGAAGTCACCGCTGAGCAGCCCGTGGGCCCGGCCCGGTTCGTAGCGGGCGACGGCCTGGAAGCTGTCGTCGTTCAGCAGGGGGACGGGCAGCAGGCCGCGTTCCAGGCGGGCGTTCTCCTGCGCCATCAGCTGGTTGGCGCGCAGCGCGGACGCCGTCCGCTCGACCTGCTTGCGCTGGAGTGCGTAACGGATCGCGCGCGCGAGGGCCTGCGGGTCGAGCAGCCCCTTCATCAGGTAGTCCTGAGCGCCCGTCGCCACGGCGGCGAGCCCCGCGTCGGCCTCGGCAAGGCCGGTGAGCACCACGATCGCCGCGTCGGGGGACGTGTCGACGATCTGGGTGACGGCCGGCAGCCCGTGCACGTCGGGCAGATGCAGGTCGAGCAGGACGCAGACGGGAGCCTGGTGCGACCGCAGGAAGGTCAGCGCCTCGGACAGGGTCTTGCACCAGGTCAGTGTCGGGTCCAGCTCGCCGTCGGCGAGCATCTCCTCGACGAGCAGGGCGTCGCCGGCGTCGTCCTCGACCAGCAGGATGGTGCCGGTGACGTCCCACACGGAGTCGCGGTCGTCCGCCTCGGATGCCGCCTGGACCGGGAAGGCCCCTGGGACGGGAGGTCGGGCCGGGGCGCCCACGCGCATCTCAGCCACGTTTCACTCTCTCCTTGCACCGTGCGGGCCGCCCGCCGGTGTTGCGCAGCATATGTGAACGACGCCCGGCGAATTGCCGCCGGGCGTCGTTCACATCGGCTTCGGCCACACTCCGTCGGTGTGTGACCGGATTCGAGAGGGTGGTCGGCCCCGGTCCGGCGACGCTCGCGCGTCCCGGCCCGGTGGGGAATCAGGCTTCCACGGACATCCCCGCCCGCAGCCGCTTGACGATACGGGCGAGCAGCCGGGACACGTGCATCTGCGAGACCCCGAGCTCCGCGCCGATCTGGGCCTGGGTCATCTCCTCGCCGAACCGCATCTGGACGATCCGGCGCTCGCGCTCGTCCAGCTGCTCCAGCAGGGGCGCCAGGGTGTGCAGGTTCTCGACGGTCTCCATGCCGGGGTCGGCCTCACCGATCACATCGGCGAGCGACCGCTGCTCGTTGCCGGAGTCCGTCTCCGCGGTGGGGGTGTCGATCGAACCGGCCGAGTACCCGTTGGCCGCGACCAGGCCCTCGATGATCTCCTCCTCGGAGAGATCGAGGTGGGCGGCCAGCTCGGCGACCGTCGGATCGCGGTCCAGCCGCGCCGACAGGGACTCCTTCGCCTTCGCGAGATCGACCCGCAGCTCCTGGAGCCGCCGCGGCACGTGCACCGCCCAGGTGGTGTCCCGGAAGAAGCGCTTGATCTCGCCGACGATGTAGGGGACGGCGAATGTGGCGAACTCCACCTCGCGCGAGAGGTCGAAGCGGTCGATCGCCTTGATCAGGCCGATGGTGCCGACCTGGATGATGTCCTCAGTGTCGTCACCGCCGCGGTTGCGGAACCGCGAGGCGGCGTACCGCACCAGCGAGAGATTCATCTCGATGAGGGTGTTGCGCGCGTACTGGTACTCGTGCGTGCCCTCCTCCAGCGTCTGCAGCTGGTCCAGGAACATCTTCGAGAGGGCCCGGGCGTCCTTGGGAGCGACCTTTCCGGTGTCCTCGATCCACGGCAGCTCCGCAGTCCCCGCACCGAGGGGTGCGCCGTCCTGCCGCGTGAGCGTGCACACGTCGCCGAGAACTCCGTCGGTCTGCTCCGTCGTGGTCGCCATGATGTGTGGCCCCTCCTGCTGGTCGCCAAGTGCTTCGCACACCGCCTGCCCCGGATTTCCGAGGCCATGCACAACCGGTGCGAAACTTTTTTCGCGCTCCTTCCGCCGGGCCCGTACTCACCCGATCGGAGCAGCTCACGGATCATGTCAAACTTGACCGAGCCCCACGCCCCCGGTGAGGCCGGCGGCACGAGCACAGAGGAACGGCGATGACGGTGACAGAGGACGGCCCCGAGATCGTGGCCGGGACCGAGGCATTCGGCCCGGGTATCGACCCCGAGCGGCTGGCCGTCTGCCTGAGCGTGCTGGACGAACTCGACACCATCGAGGTCGACCACCCGGACGCCATCGCGGTACGCCGGGCCACCGCCGGGGTCTACCGGACCGTGAAGCAGCGCCGGCGCCAGGAGCGCCGGGCCGCCAAGACCGCGCACGACAAGGCGGTGACCGAGGCCACCGCCACCGGCTCGGCCGAGCGCATCGACGACGAGACCCAGGGGGTCCTGCCGTCCTCGTCCGCCAGGAGCGAGATCGCCGGCATCCTCCAGCGGCCCCGGTCCTGCTACGTGTGCAAGACGCGGTACGTCGAGGTCGACGCGTTCTACCACCAGCTCTGCCAGGACTGCGCCCGGGAGAACCGCGCCCGCCGCGACGCGCGCGCCGACCTGACGGGCCGCCGGGCGCTGCTCACCGGCGGCCGCGCGAAGATCGGCATGTACATCGCGCTGCGGCTGCTCCGTGACGGGGCGCACACCACGATCACCACGCGCTTCCCCAACGACGCGATCCGCCGCTTCAAGGCGATGGAGGACAGCGACGAGTGGATCCACCGCCTGAAGGTCGTCGGCATCGACCTGCGCGACCCGGCCCAGGTCGTCGCGCTCGCCGACTCGGTGGCGGCCGAGGGCCCGCTCGACATCCTGATCAACAATGCGGCGCAGACGGTCCGCCGCTCCCCGCAGGCGTACAGCGAGCTGCTCGCCGCCGAGTCCGCCCCGCTGCCCACCGGTGAGCTGCCCGCCGCCGAGGTCATCGGCACCTTCGGCAGCGGCAGCGTCGACCGGGTCGCCGCGCTCCCCGCCGCCCGCAAGGAGGCGCTGAGCGCGCAGGAGGTCACGGACCTGGCCCTGGTGAGCGGTTCGGCGTCGCCGGCCCGGATCGCCGCCGGCACCGCGATCGACGCGGGCGGCCTCGTCCCGGACCTGCACGACACCAACAGCTGGATCCAGACAGTCGACGAGGTCGAGCCGATCGAGCTGCTGGAAGTGCAGCTCTGCAACTCCACCGCGCCGTTCATCCTGATCAGCCGGCTCCGCCCGGCCATGGCGGCGACCGAGGCCAAGCACTCCTACGTGGTCAACGTCTCCGCGATGGAGGGTGTGTTCGGGCGCGGCTACAAGGGCGCGGGCCACCCGCACACCAACATGGCCAAGGCCGCGCTGAACATGCTGACCCGCACCAGCGCCCAGGAGATGTTCGAGAAGGACGGCATCCTGATGACCGCCGTCGACACCGGCTGGATCACCGACGAGCGCCCGCACCCGGACAAGATGCGGCTGGCCGAAGAGGGCTTCCACGCCCCGCTCGACCTGGTCGACGGCGCCGCCCGGGTCTACGACCCCATCGTCCGCGGCGAGGCCGGCGAGGCGCTGTACGGCTGCTTCCTGAAGGACTACGCCCCCGCCAACTGGTAAGGGGAGCGGGGGCGGTCGCCCCGGAGTGCGGAGGCCCGGCGGGGATGATTTCCTGGCCGGGTCTTTTCCGTACGCGGTGGCTGAAAGTGACTCATGGCACACGTTCCATCGAGCGCGGACGCGCTCATTTGGTTACTCTGATGTGAACGGACGTCATCGAGGAGTCCACGAACCTTCCTCGACCGTCCTGGGACAGGCTTGTCAACCAAGTCGCCGTCCCGCCCCGTACCCGGCGCCACCGCGACCGAACTGTTCCTGCCCCTGCCCCGCATGGGCGGCTGATTCCCGGCAATGAGAACCGGAGCGTCGGCGACGCCCGGGGCTACGCGACACGAAGGAGTGCGCGGTGACGACACCGGAATTGACGAAGCAAGAGAAGCGTCCGGCCGAACGGCACGCAAAGCCGGGGCGCGGCAGCGACAAGCTCCAGAACATCGAGGTCTGGGCCAGGTCCGCGCCGATCCGCCTGGCCGGCTACGAGGAGGACCTCGCCGAGCCGCACATCCTGCCCGGCATCGACTGACCCCTCGGACACCCACTGTGGCCCGCCCCCTGCCCGGGGGCGGGCCACAGTGCGTTCCGCGGTGTACCCGAGTGGGCTACCGGGAACGCCCCCGGCGCGAGAAGCGCGCCTTTGTGTGACTCCATGGCATATGACGGACATCTCCGCGTGTCCGTCCTGCCCGAAGCGCACCCGCCGCAGAGCCGCTGGAGCACGCCGTGTCCCTCGCCGAGCCGGATCTCGTCCGGCGGCTGGAGAGCCGTCAGCCGTCCGCGTACCTGCTGGCATCGCTGCGCGGCGTCGGGCAGGTCGACTTCCAGGCGGGCCTGTTCACCGGTGCCGCGTTCCTCGCGGGGCTGTGGGCGGCGGGCTGGGAGACCGGCCTCTTCGCCACGCTGGGGACGCTGATCGCCACCGCCGCCGCCTATGCGCTGGCCGTCGACCGGGGGAGTATCGCGCTCGGCATGCAGGGGTTCGCGGGCTGTCTGACCGGTATCGCCCTGGTCTCGACGCTCGGCAACCACCCGGCCACCTATGTGCTGACCGTCGTGGGCGCCGTCCTGTGCGTCGTCCTCATGGCGGCACTCGCCACCCTCCTCACGCCGTACCGCCTCAGCCCCATGACCGCTCCCTTCTGCCTCGTCTCCGGCGTGATGGTGGTCGGCGCCCCCTCCTTCGACCGCGTCTGGCACGGACCCCCGGCCGCCGTCTCCAGCACGACGAGCGGCGACACCGGGATCACCTGGAACGACCTGTGGCACGCGTTCTTCAACAACGTCTCGCAGGTCTTCCTGGTCGAGAGCTGGTACGTCGGACTGATCATGCTCGTCGGACTCGCCCTGGCCGGCCCGCGCGTCGTGCTCTGGGCCGCCGCCGGCAGCGTGGCCGGGATCGTCGCCGCCTGGCTGCTGGGCGCGCCGACGGCGCTGATCGCCAACGGCATCTACGGATACAACGCGGTGCTCGTCGCCATCGGCCTCGGAGCCGTCTTCCTGGCTTCCACGGTCTGGAACGGGATCTACGCACTGTTCGGCGCGGTGGTGAGCACCGGCCTGACCGCTTCCCTGACCTCGTTCTTCAAACCCTTCGGCGGCCACACCTTCACCTGGCCGTTCATCCTCACCACCTGGACGCTGCTGGCCGCCGTTCCCCTGCTGCCGCGGCTGCGCCGCAGCGGCTGACGAGGCCCCGCACCCCCGCACCCGTACATCCCGAGGAAGGCACCCGCGATGAACCTCGCCCCCCGCGAGATCGACAAACTGCTCGTCTATGTCGTGGCCGACCTGGCCCGCAAGCGCCAGGGCCGCGGCCTCAAGCTCAACTACAGCGAGTCGGTCGCGCTGATCACCGAGGCGATCCTGGAGGCGGCCCGCGACGGCAGGAGCGTCGCGGACTGCATGGAGCTGGGCCGCCATGTGGTGGGCGAGGACGACACCATGCCCGGTGTACGGGAGATGCTCGGCCTCCTCCAGGTCGAGGCGTCCTTCGTGGACGGCACCAAGCTTGTCTCCGTACACGACCCCATCGGCGGCTGACCGTGGCGGGGAACGGGGCCGTCATCGCGGTCTGCGGCCACGAAGCCGCGTACGGCGGTGCGCTGGAGGGCCTGCTCGGCCCGGACGTGGACGTCGTCCCCAACGGCCGCGCGCTGTTCCGCGCGGTCGCCGCGCACCGGCGCCGGGGCGAGCCCGCCGTGGTCGTCCCGATGACGCTGGGCCGCGACCCCGGACTCGTCGCGGACACCGCGCGCACCCTGCGCGCCGTCCCCGCCGCCGGCCCCGGAGCCGTGCTGCTCGCCGAGCCCTTCGGCACCGCCCAGCACCTCGTCGCCTGGCTGCGCGCGGCGGCCGGCCGGGCACCCGCGGACGCCGCGCTCCTCGTCACCGCCCCCTCCGGCGACCCGTTCGAGGACGCCGAGCTGTACCGCGTCGCCGCGCTCGTCCGCCGCTACGGCCGCCACACCCTGGTCGAGGTCGCCTTCGACGGCGGCGACCCGGACCCGGCCGAGGGCGTCCGGCGCTGCGGGCTGCTGGGCGCGGAGCGCGTGGCGCTGCTGCCCGCTTCGTTCACGGCGGGCGGCCCGGTCGGTGCGCATCCGGTGCCGGTGACGGACGTCGGCCCCCTCGTGCCGGTCCCCGCGCTGCGGCGGGTGCTGGACGAGCGCGTGAGCGACGCACACCGGCGCCTGCGCGAGCAGGGCGACGACGGCATCACCGCCGGGCTCGCCGCCGCCGACCACCACGGCCACGCGCACACCCACCCGCCGGGCGAGGGCCACGGCCACGCGCACGGACATGCCCACGAGCACGGCCCGGGGGGCGCGCACCGGCATCACCACCACCCGTCCGCCGCCGAAGCGGACCGAGGCATCAGGAGCATCGCATGACGTTCCGTCAGCAGTACCTGTACGGAGACGGCCCGATCGAGCTCAACGCGGGCCGCCGCACGCTCAAGGTCACCGTGAGCAACACCGGCGACCGGGCCGTCCAGATCGGCTCGCACTACCACTTCTTCGAGGTCAACTCGGCGCTCTCCTTCGACCGCGAGGCGACCCTCGGCATGCACCTCAACATCGCCGCCGGCACCTCCGTACGGTTCGAGCCCGGCGGGACGCGCGAGGTCGAGCTGTGCGCGTACGCCGGAACCGGCCGGCTCACCGGCTTCAGCGGGCTGCTCAACGGCAGCCTCTCCTCCCACCCCGCCCGCGTCGAAGCCGTCCGCAGGGCCATCGAACGCGGCTTCCAAGGGGCCGAGGCCGCCCGGCCCGCCCAGCGCTCCAAGGCCGCCGAGCCCGCCAAGGCAGACCAGTCCGCCAAGCCCGCGAAGTCCGCCAAGCCCGCGAAGTCCGCCAAGCCCGCGAAGTCCGGCAAGGACAAGAAGAAGGGTTCGCGCTGATGCCCATCCTGCCCCGCAAGCAGTACACCGACATGTTCGGCCCGACGGTCGGTGACCGCTTCCACCTCGCCGACACCAACCTCCTCGTCGAGGTGGAGAAGGACTACAGCGAGGGCCTGTACGGCGACGAGGTCGTCTACGGCGGCGGCAAGACCATGCGCGACGGTATGGCATCCGACCCGCAGGCCACCGCCGCCCAGGGCGCCCTGGACACGGTCATCACCAACGTGGTGGTCATCGACCCCATGGTCGGCGTCGTCAAATGCGACATCGGCATCAAGGACGGCTTCATCGTCGGCATCGGCAAGTCCGGCAACCCGCAGACGCAGAACAACGTCGACCCGGACCTGGTCGTCGGCCCCGGCACGGAGGCCATCGCGGGCGAGCACCTGATCGCCACCGCGGGCGCCATCGACACCCATGTGCACCTCATCGCCCCGCAGCAGGCCGAACAGGCCCTGACCAACGGCATCACCACGCTCATCGGCGGCGGCACCGGCCCGACGGACGGCTCCAACGGGACGACCTGCACCCCGGGCCCGTACAACATCGGCAAGCTGCTCCAGGCCGCCGAGGCGTTCCCCGTCAACCTCGGCATCATGGCGAAGGGCAACGGCAGCCTGCCCGAGGCCCTCGACGAGCAGGTCGCCGCGGGCGCCTGCGGTCTCAAGGTGCACGAGGACTGGGGCGCGACCCCGGCCGTCATCGACAACGCGCTGACCGTCGCCGACGCCCACGACGTCCAGGTGTCCATCCACACCGACAGCCTCAACGAGAGCGGTTTCTTCGAGGACACCCGCTCCGCCATCGACGGCCGGGCCATCCACACCTTCCACAGCGAGGGCGCGGGCGGCGGCCACGCCCCCGACATCCTCCGCGTCACCGGCGAACCGAACGTCCTGCCGTCCTCCACCAACCCGACGCTGCCGTACACCAGGAACTCGGTGGACGAACTCCTCGACATGGTCATGGTCTGCCACCACCTGAGCCGCGACATCCCCGAGGACGTGTCCTTCGCCGACAGCCGGGTGCGGGCCGAGACCATCGCCGCCGAGTCCGTGCTGCACGACCTCGGCGTGATCAGCATGTTCTCCTCCGACTCCCAGGCCATGGGCCGCATCGGCGAGTCCGTCACCCGGGCCTTCCAGACCGCGCACCACTGCAAGGACAAGCTCGGAATCCTGGAGGGCGACTCGGAGCGCAACGACAACCAGCGGGTGCTGCGCTACCTCGCCAAGGTCACCATCAACCCCGCCATCGCCTCCGGGATCTCCGACTACGTGGGCTCGATCGAGAAGGGCAAGCTCGCCGACATCGTGCTGTGGCCCATCCACTCCTTCGCCGCCAAACCGAAGATGATCATCAAGGGCGGCATCGTCTCCTGGGCGCAGATGGGCGACCCCAACGCCTCCCTGCCCACCCCGCAACCGGTGATCTACCGGCCCATGTTCGGGCAGTACGGCAAGGCGCTCCCGGCCACCCACGCCACGTTCATGTCGCAGGCGGGCATCGCCGCCGGAGTGCCGGCCGAACTCGGCCTGGAACGGCAGGTCCTCCCGGTGCGCCGTACCCGCACGATCGGCAAGCACAACATGATCCGCAACGACGCCCTGCCCGACGTCCAGGTCGACCCGGAGACGTTCAAGGTCACGCTCAACGGCAAGGTCGCCACCATCGACCCGGCCGAGACGCTGCCCCTGAACCACCTCTACTTCCTGGTCTAGGGCCGATGTACCGCAAGGAGGGCGACATCGCGGGCGACCCCGTCCCGGCGGGGACCACGGCGGCCACCGGCCTCGGACCGCTGCTGGTCAGCCTCCAGCTGACCGACTCGGCGTTCCCGAGCGGCTTCTACACCCTCTCGCACAGCCTGGAGGGCTATGCCCAGGCGGGCGCCGTGGACGCGGAGAGCCTGCCGCTGCTGCTGGCGGACCTGCTGCTGCACGGCGTCGGGCCCGCCGACGCCACCGCGCTCGCCCTCGCCCACCGGGCGACCGCGGCGGGCGACCCGGAGACCGTGGTCCGGATCGACGAGCACCTGTTCGCCACGAAGCTGGGCCGTGAGATGCGCCAGGCCGCCACCCGGACCGGGCGCCAGCTCCTGGACCTGGGCCATGAGGTCTTCGGCCGCCCGGAGATCGGCGACTACTACGAGCGGGTCGTGCGCCGCGAGGCCCCCGGCACCCAGGCGGTGGCCGCCGGGATCGTCTACGCGGCGACCGGCGTCCCGGTCCGCCAGGCGGTCGCCGCAGACCTGTTCGCGTTCTGCGTCAGCTTCGCGGGCGCCGCCCTGCGGCTGAGGCTGACCGATCACCGTACGGCGCAGACCCTGCTCCGAGGCGCCGCGCCCGTCATCGAGACCACCGTCGACGCGGCGCTGCGCAGGGAGCTGGACGACATCGGCGCCACCGTCTTCGCCTCCGACGTCATGTCGGGCCGTCATGAACGCGCCGAGGCACGCCTCTTCGCCAGCTGAGCACCCACCAGCACCCACCACGACACCCCTAGGAGCACCATGGACGACAACGTACTCAGGGTCGGCATCGGCGGACCCGTCGGTTCCGGCAAGACCGCGCTCATCGAGGCGCTGGTCCCGGTCCTGATCGCACGCGGTCACCGCCCCGCCGTCATCACCAATGACATCTACACCCAGGAGGACGCCCAGCACGTCCGCCGCACCCTGGCCGGTGTCCTCGAACCCGAGCGCGTCGTCGGCGTCGAGACGGGCGCCTGCCCGCACACCGCCGTGCGCGACGACCCGACGATGAACCTCGCGGCCGGCGCGGAGATGCTGGAGCGCTTCCCGGACACCGACACGCTCCTGTACGAGTCCGGCGGCGACAACCTCACCCTGACGTTCAGCCCGGCCCTGGTCGACCTCTTCCTCTTCGTGCTCGACACGGCGGAGGGCGAGAAGATGCCCCGCAAGCGCGGACCCGGCATCACCGACTCCGACCTGCTGGTCATCAACAAGATCGACATCGCGCAGTACGTGCGTACGGACATCGACGTCATGGAGTCCGACGCCCACCGGGTGCGGGGAGACCGCCCCGTGGTCCTCACCGACTGCCTGACCGGCGTGGGCGTGGAGGAGATCGCCGGCTACCTCGAATCGCGCCGCAAGGTGCTGATCTGACATGCCGCTCGCCCCGCGACGGCCGAAGGACCGGCTCACCGAGGAGTACTACACCCCCGTCCGCGTCCCCCCGGACGTGGCGGCCCTGGCCTCCGTCCCGGACACCCTGGCGCCCGGCTCCCCGGCCAAGGTGGGCATCCTCGACCTCGCCTTCGCCGTGCGGGGCGGGCGCACCGAACTCGTCGGGCGCTACCAGAAGACCCCGCTCCAGATCATGCGACCGCTGTGGATCGACCCCGCGCAGCCCGGCATGAGTTACGTGTATCTGATGGCGACCGGCGGCGGCATCGCCCAGGCCGACCGCTATCGGATGGACTTCCACTGCGGCCCCGACACCCAGGTCCATCTGACGACCCAGGCCGCGACCAAGGTCTTCCGGATGGAGCACGACTACGCGAGCCAGCGCGTGCACCTGACGGCGGAGGCCGACAGCTACGTCGAATACCTCCCCGACCCGCTCATCCCGTTCCGCGACGCGCGGTTCTACCAGCGCACCGAGGTCACCGTCGCGCCCGGGGCCACCGTGCTCGTCGGTGACACCCTCACCGCCGGCCGGCTCGCCCGGGGCGAGCGCCACGCGTACCGGATGCTCGCCACCGACCTCCGCGTCAGCCGGCCCGACGGCACCCTCCTCGCCATCGACACCCTGCGCCTGGCGCCGGGGGCCGGAGTCCTCGGGCCCGGGGTGTTCGCCGGCCACGACCACGTCGCCTCGCTGTTCGTGGTGACCGACCGCGTTCCCGCCGCCGGGCTCGCCGACACCCTGCACGAGGCGCTGGCCGGGCTCGGCGTCCTGTACGGCGTGAGCGTGCTGCCCCGGGACTGCGGGGCGTGGGTGCGGCTGCTCGACGACAGCCCGGTCCGGGTCGCCGAGGCGCACCGGGCCGCCTGGCACGCCGTACGCCGGCTGCTCACCGGCCACCCGCCGCCCGACCTGCGCAAGCCGTAGCGCCTCCCGCCCCGCACACCCCCTACACGAGGTATCGCCGATGATCACCGCTCCCGCGCCCATGCCGGCCGCGTACGACTCCGGGGACACCGCCTGGCTGCTCGCCGCCACCGCCATGGTCCTGCTGATGACGCCCGGACTCGCGTTCTTCTACGGCGGCATGGTGCGCACCCGGCACGTGCTCATGATGATCAAGATGAGCTTCGCGGCGCTGGCCTTCGGCACCCTCGTCTGGTGGGTCCTGGGGTACACCCTGGCGTTCGGGCCGGACGTCGGCGGCGCCGGGCTCATCGGCAACCTCGACCACGTCTTCATGAAGGGCATCGAGCTCAACACACTGACCGGGGCCATCCCCACGTACATCTACAGCACCTTCCAGATGGGCTTCGCCGTCATCACCGTGGCCCTGATCAGCGGCTCCATCGCCGACCGCGCCACGATGCGGGGCTGGCTCGTCTTCGTCGTGCTCTGGCTGCTCATCGTCTACATCCCCCTCGCGCACTGGGTGTTCGACAAGGAGGGCTGGATCGTGAAGCACCTCGGCGCCCTCGACTTCGCCGGAGGACTGCCGGTGGAGCTCAACTCCGGGGTCGCCGGGCTCGCCGTCGCCCTCGTGCTGCGCGCGCCCCGCGACTTCGCCCGCCGCGAGGAACGCCCGAACAACATCCCGCTCGTGGTCGTCGGCGTGGGGCTGCTGTGGTTCGGCTGGTTCGGCTTCAACTCCGGCTCCGCGCTCACCGACCGGGGCACGGCCGCGGCCGCCTTCATCAACACCCAGCTCGGCGCGGCGGGCGCCATGGTGACCTGGCCGCTGGTCGAGAAGTGGCGCACGGGCCGGGTGACCACCATGGGCGTGGTGTCGTCGGCCGTCGCGGGCATGGTCGCCATCACCCCGGCGTGCGGCGAGATCAACACACTGGGCGCGGTGATCACGGGCCTGGTCGTCGGGGCGGTGAGCGCGTACGCGGTCACCCTCAAGTTCCGCTTCAACGTGGACGACACGCTCGACGTGGTCGGGGTGCACGGGGTCGGCGGGTTCATCGGCCTGGTCATGGTCGGCCTCTTCGCCACGGCGCGCATCAGCGGCAAGGAGGGCCTGTTCTACGGCGGCGGCTGGGGCCTCCTCGGCAAACAGCTCGTCGCGATCGTGTCCGTGATCGCGTTCTCGTTCATCCTCACCTGGCTCATCGCCAAGGCCGTCGACCTGACCGTCGGCTTCCGGGCGAAGGAGGAGTACGCCACAGTGCCGGGGGAGGAGGTCGAGCGCGCGTACGACTTCCAGACCGCCGAGCGGCTGGGCGCGCTGGTCTCGGGGCGCCGGGTGGCGAGCGACGACGAACTGGTCGAGCAGATCAGCCGCCTGCTGCGGGCCCGCGAGAGCGGGAAGTAGCCGCTCACGCCCTGGTCGGACGCAGGAAATCGCGGACGAACGTACGGTGCCACCAGCAGCCGGTCGCCCGCAGTTCGGGCCACGTCGTGAACCGGTAGCGGAAGACCCTGGCCCGCACCTGGGCGGGCGGGGCGTCCGGGAACGGGTTGTGCCGCAGCAGCCGCAGCGTGTCCCGGTCGTTCTCCAGCAGCCGCTCCACGAACGGCCCGAACCAGGACCTGGCGTACGCGGGGGAGAGCGCCGCGAACCACATCATCCAGTCGAGCCGCAGATGGTACGGGGCGAACTGACGCGGCATCCGGCGCGGATCGCCCGGCTTGCCCCGGAAGCCGTACTCCTTCCACACCGTGCCCGGGTGCACCACCGCGTCGTCCGTCCCCTCCACCACCACCTCCAGGCGGACCCGGCTGATGCTGCCGAAGGCGCCGTACGTGTTGACCAGGTGCAGCGGGTCGAAGGACCGGTTCATCACCTGGCGGCGGGAGACCAGATTGCGGGCCGGACGGTAGCTGAGAACCAGGACCAGCGCGGTGACCGCGATGACCACCACCGCGTACCAGACGGGCGCGCCCCGCTGGGCGGGCGGCTGGACCACCGGCGACCAGTCGACGGCCGGCAGGGCGAGCGTGATGGTCAGCCAGTTCAGCCAGGCGAAGTTCCCGGAGAGCACCAGCCACAACTGCGTGACGATCATCAGCCCGGCCGCCGCGCTCGCCACCGGCTGGGGGGTGAACAGCAGGACCGGGACGAGCAGCTGGGTCACGTGGTTGGCCGCCACCTCGGCCCGGTGCACGGGCCGGGGGAGACGGTGGAAGAACCAGCTCAGCGGGCCCGGCATCGGCTGCGTCTCGTGGTGGAATTCCAGACACGTGAGGTTCCGCCAGCAGGCGTCGCCGCGCCACTTGATGAGCCCGGCGCCGAACTCCACCCGGAACAGCACCCACCGCAGCAGCCAGAGCACCAGCACCGGTGACGCCGTGCCCGCGTTCCCCAGGAAGACGGCCAGGAAACCCGTCTCCAGCAGCAGCGATTCCCAGCCGAACCCGTACCAGACCCCGCCCACCTGCACGATCGACAGATACAGCAGCCACGGCACCGCCCAGAGCGCCATCGCGGCCCCCAGCGGCACACGGTTGTCCGCCCCTGCGATCAGCGCGACGGAGACGGCACACCCGGTCCAGGCCACCGCGGCGAAGAAGCGGTCGGAGCAATGCAACCGGAAGAGGCCCGGAGCGGTGCGCCAGGACGTACGCCGCAGCTCCCCGGTCGCGGGCAGCATGCCGCGCTCCCCGATCAGCGCCCGGAACTGGAGCGCGGCGGTGAGGAAGGCGGTCAGGTAGACGACGGCGAGGGCCTTCTGGAAGACCAGCCGGCCGAGCCAGTACCCGTCAGCGGTGAACCACTCCATCGGTACCAGTATCGGCCGTGCGTCCGCCGCGCGCCGGATCTCGCCGGTCGCCGTCCGTTTGCGGCGGACCGGGATGTGCGGCAGACATGAGGGGAGCGACCGGGAGACCGGTGACCAGGCAGGAGACCGCCCGTGCCCTCACGCATACGACCGCGCCGCACCGTCCCCGCCCTGCTCTGCGCCGGCCTCCTCCTCAGCGCGGGCTGCGCCCGGGACACCTCCGGCAGCGGCCCCGCCACGCGAACGGCCGACGCCGCCGGCCTCGTCCTCCAGCCCGCGGCCGACCCCGGGAACGCCCCCTTCACTGCCTCCACCGCGGGCGGACCGGCCCTGCCCCCTCACGCCGTACCGACCGGGACACCCCGCTCCCCGTCGGCACCCGGCCAGGCGCTCAAGCGCACCGGATCGACGCCAGGCCTGTACGCCGGAACACGCGCCGTCCCCTCCTGCGACGTGGAGGCGGAGATCCGGATGCTCGCCGTGGACCCGGCGCGGGAAGAGGCGTTCGCGCAGACCGTGTCCGTCGCGCGCGACAGGGTCGCCGGCTTCCTGCGCGGCCTGACTCCCGTCCTGTTGCGTGCCGACACCCTGGTCACCGGGCACGGCTTCCGGGACGGCTCCGTCACCACCTACCAGGCCGTGTTGCAGGCCGGCACCGCGGTCATGGTCGACGCACGGGGGCTGCCCCGGGTCCGCTGCGCCTGCGGCAACCCGCTGGACGCGCCGACCGGCCCGGGGGACGCGTCGGCCGGGACGGGGAAGCGCTGGGAGGGGTTCGACCCGGCGCGGACCGTCGTGGTCGAGCCCGCCGCGCGGCCCGTGGCGGAGCTGGTGATCGCCGACCTGGCGCACCACAGCTGGATCGCCCGGCCGGCCGGGGACGAGGGCACCGGCGACCGCGTTCCCGAGGAGCCGCCGCCGTACACCCCCGACACCGACATCACCGGCCCGCTCCCCGACGTACCGCCACCCGCCACGAAGCGGCCGGAGAAGTCGTCGGAGCCCACGCCGTCCCGGTCCCCGGAGGACTGCGCGACGCTCGGCGTACCCACACCGGAGACGCCCACACCGCCCGGTGAGCCGGCGGCGGCCCGCGACGTACCCGCCCGGGCGCCGGGGGAAACGCGCTGCCCGACGCCGACCGGGGAGCCCACGGACGAGCCCTCCGGGGAGCCATCGGTGCCGGACCGGACACCCGGCTCCGACGAGCCGCCGACATCCATTCGGCTGCCCCAGGGCGCCGACGACAGACCGGCCGTGCGGTGGTGACGGGCGGCGGGCCTCATTCCTCGGTCGGCAGCCAGTTGCCGTGGAGGCCCAGGGGGACGCGGACCGGGATGCGCACCCGGGCCACCGGGCCCGACGCCGGGTCCTCGGACGGGATGATGAGCAACCAACTGGTCTCATCGGTGCGGTCGGTGGCGTACGTCATCCAGTAACCGCCCTCACCCGGCCCGGTGCCGGGGACGGGCGCGAAGACCGGCTCGCCCACCGACAGGTCCCCGGCCCGCCAGGCCACATGAGGGCCGGAGGGGTCGTTGCCGTCGTACCAGCGCAGGGTGTCGTACTCGCCCGGCAGCAGATCCAGGCTGCCGGAGTCCGAGGCCACGGCCAGCTGGCGGTGGCGCCTGCCGATCAGCCGGTCGTCGGTGCGGGGGAGCTCCATCCGGACGTCGTCCAGGACGGTCCGGCGCATCGTGCCCGCGACGGGATCGATGACCGCGCGCACCAGGCCCGCGTGGTTGGGCCCCGCGCCCTCGGCGGGCGCGCCCATGGACAGCCGGGTCCACTGCACGTAGTCCAGCACCACATCGCCGCCGCCGGGCTCGGTGTCGAAGGCGTTGACGGTGTGCCACAGCCAGAAAGCGTCGTCCGACGCCCAGCGCACCGGGCCGCCGTCGCGCGGGATCAGGGCGAGCCGGGTGCCGCGTTCGGGGCGCCAGTCGATCATCGAGCCGCCGTTCATGGCCGCCGCGATGTCGAAGAACACCGGTGCCAGCACGATCACCAGGAAGCGCGGGGTGATCGCCATGTCGTGGATCATCATCGGCTCGTCGACCCCCTCCACGGGGGTGGGGCCCCGGAGCACGTCGCCCAGGGGACCGATCGCGGACCAGGTGAGGTAGGGCGGCTCCAGGCCGTAGCAGAAGACAAGCATCTCGCCCGTGACCGGGTCCGTCTTCGGGTGCGCGGTGATGCCGGCCGGCAGCGCCCCGCCGAACGTCTCCTTGCCGACGGTCGCCAGGTCGGGCGTCATGAGGAACGGGCAGTCCGACTCGGCGAGCGCCAGGAGCCGTCCCGCGTGGCGCACCACGTTGATGTCCGGCATGTCGCGGAAGGTGCCGGCCAGCTCGGGACCGACGTCCGGCTCCTGCGGCAGGATCATCGACTCGATGCCGCCCCACAGCGCCCGCCCCGCCCGCTCCTCGGCGACCACGGCGGGTGTCCGGACGAACCGGTTGCGGTAGCGGGCCCGGCCGCCGGACATCCATACGCCGTGCAGCATGCCGTCGCCGTCGATCGGGTAGAGGTACGAACCGATCGGCGTGAAGCGCGGATTGGGGCCGTTGCGCAGGAACACCCCGTCCAGCTCGCCGGGCAGTGAGCCCGTTACCTCCAGGTCCGCCTCGTCGACCTCCTCGGTCACGGGGGCGAAGCGCCCCGAGAGGTGGACGACCCGGCTCGGGTCGAAGGCGTGTGCGGCATGTGCGGCCATGGCGGCCTCCCTTGCCGGGACGTGGGGGCGCACCCGGATGCGGGCCGGGCTGACTCCTCATTGAATCCCCGGCCCAGGACCGCCGCAACGCGGTCGCGGAGTGCGAGGGGCCGTCCCCGGGCCCACCATGGAAGACGCGGCAGATCGCCGCGCCGGGCCACACCTTCGGAGGTGTCCGGTGTCCGAAACCGAAACCCGCTCCGGGCGGCGGACGGGGAACCTGTTCTTCGCGTTCGCGCCCTGGATCATCTTCGTCGTCGTCGCCTCTCCCAGTACCTGGGAGTACGCCGCCCTGGCCGGCCTGGTGGCCGCCGTGGTGCTCAACCTGCCGGACATGCGCCGGGGTTCCTTCAAGATCCTGGAGGTCACCGGCATCGTCTTCTTCGCGTTGCTGAGCGTCCTGGCACTGTTCCTGGACCGTCAGGACCTGGACTGGGTCGAGAGGTACGCCCAGGTGCTGTCCAGCGGCGTGATCGCCGTGGTGGCGCTCGGTTCGCTGGCGTTCGTCCCGTTCACCGAGCAGTACGCACGTGAGTCGACGCCCCGGGAGGTGTGGGGTTCGCCGGTGTTCCGCCACGTCAACCGGGTGCTGACGCTGCTGTGGGGCGCGGTCTTCGCGGCCACCGCCCTGCTGGGCCTCCTCGCGCTGCACACCTCGTCGGGGCGCGACTGGTACAACTGGATCATCCCGGTGGTCCTGCTGGTGCTGGCCGTCCGGTTCACCGAGAAATATCCGGACCGGGTGCGCGAGCGGTCCCGTAACGCGCACGCCTCCCCATGAAGCACACCGGTCCCACTTTGGTCCAGACCTATTGACGGAAGGTCTGGACCACTTTACGTTGGGCGGCGTTCACGATTCCGCTTGCGTGTTGTCAGGGGCATGCCACTTCAGGAAGAGGTCCCGCCATGTTCGGTCGCACATCACGTCTGCTGGGGGTCGGCCTGGCGGCGGCGTGCATCGTGCAGATGCTCGTCGGCGCGACGCCGAGCTCCGCGCAGGAGGACACCTGTGCGGTCAAGTCGAAGCCCGCGGGCAAGGTGCTCCAGGGCTACTGGGAGAACTGGGACGGCGCGTCCAACGGGGTGCACCCGCCGCTGGGCTGGATCCCCGTCACCGACAGCCGCATTCCGCAGCACGGCTACAACGTGATCAACGCGGCCTTCCCGGTCATCCTCTCGGACGGCACGGTCCTTTGGGAGGACGGGATGGACTCGACCGTCAAGGTGCCGACCCCGGCCGAGATGTGCCAGGCGAAGGCGTCCGGGCTCACCACCCTCCTGTCGATCGGCGGCGCCACCGCCGGCATCGACCTCAGCTCCACCGCCGTCGCCGACCGCTTCGTGGACACGGTCGTGCCGATCCTGAAGAAGTACAACTTCGACGGAATCGACATCGACATCGAGACCGGCCTGACGGGCACCGGCAACATCGGCCAGCTGTCCGCCTCGCAGTCCAACCTGATCCGCATCATCGACGGCGTACTCGCGAAGATGCCGTCCAACTTCGGCCTGACGATGGCACCCGAGACGGCCTACGTCACCGGCGGTAGCGTCGTGTACGGCTCGATCTGGGGCGCGTACCTCCCGATCGTCAAGAAGTACGCGGACAATGGCCGGCTCTGGTGGCTGAACATGCAGTACTACAACGGCAGCATGTACGGCTGCTCCGGCGACTCGTACTCCGCCGGCACCGTGGAGGGCTTCACCGCGCAGACCGACTGCCTCGACAAGGGCCTGACCATCCAGGGCACCACGATCCGGGTGCCCTACGACAAGCAGGTGCCCGGTCTGCCGGCCCAGCCCGGCGCGGGCGGCGGCCACATGTCGACCGGCCTCGTCTCCCAGGCGTGGAACCACTACGGCAACAGCCTCAAGGGCCTCATGACCTGGTCGCTGAACTGGGACGGATCGAAGAACTGGACCTTCGGCGACAACGTGAAGGCGCTCCAGGGTCGCTGACCCCGCAGACCCCCCTCAGGGCGACGGCCCCGCACACCCCTTCCGGGAGGTGCGGGGCCGTCGCCGTGGTGTCAGCGGCCGGTCTCCGAGGCGTCCAGCATCGCCTCGCGCTCCACGACCTTGACGCGCTCGCGGTCCTGCTCGGCCCCGAGGGCGCGCTCGTGCGCGTCGAGGCGGTACCAGCCCTCACGGGTGGTGTAGCGGATGCCGCGCTCCTCCAGGAATGCGGTGACGGCCTCCGGCTCGGGCCGCGCCGGGGCGGGCAGCCGCCCGGCGGCGTGGTCCTCCAGCAGGCAGGCGACCGTCTCGTTGGCGTCGCCCTTGGTGTGGCCGATCAGGCCGACCGGGCCCCGCTTGATCCAGCCGGTGACGTACACCGACTCCATCGGCTCGTCGCCTTCGAGGACCCGGCCCGCGGCGTGCGGGACCGTGCCGGACGCGATGTCGAACGGCAGCTTCGGCAGCTCGCGCGAGTAGTAGCCGACCGCCCGGTAGACGCTCTGGACGTCCCACTCGTTGAAGGCGCCGGTGCCGCGCACGTTGCCGGTGCCGTCCAGCTCCGTGCGCTCGGTGCGCAGGCCGGTGACCCGGCCGTCCTCGCCGGTGATCTCGACGGGGGACTCGAAGAAGTGCAGGAAGAGCTTGTGCGGCCGGTCGCCGACGTCGCGGATCGCCCAGTTCTCCAGCGTGGAGGCGACCATGTTGGCCTGCTTGTTCCCGCGCCGGGTCTCGATCGAGCCCTCGTCGTAGTCGATGTCCTCGGGGTTGACGATGACCTCGATGTTGGGCGAGTGGTCCAGCTCGCGCAGCTCCATCGGGCTGAACTTCGCCTGGGCCGGGCCGCGCCGTCCGAAGACGTGCACCTCCAGCGCCTTGTTCGCCTTCAGGCCCTCGTGGACGTTGGCGGGGATCTCCGTCGGCAGCAGCTCGTCGGCGGTCTTCGCGAGGATGCGGGCCACGTCCAGGGCGACGTTCCCGACGCCCAGCACGGCGACCTTCTCGGCCTCCAGCGGCCAGGTGCGCGGGACGTCCGGGTGGCCGTCGTACCAGGAGACGAAGTCGGCGGCCCCGTAGGAGCCGTCCAGGTCGTGGCCCGGGATGTCGAGCGCGCGGTCCGCGTCGGCGCCGGTGGAGAAGATCACCGCGTCGTAGAAGGTGCGCAGCTCGTCGAGGTCCAGGTCGTTCGGGTAGTCGACGTTGCCGAACAGGCGCAGCTGCGGCTTGTCCAGGACCTGGTGCAGCGCCTGCACGATGCCCTTGATACGCGGGTGGTCGGGCGCCACGCCGTAGCGGATCAGGCCGAAGGGGGCGGGCATCCGCTCGAAGAGGTCGATGGAGACGCCCGGATCGGCGGCCGCGTCGGATTTGAGCAGCGCGTCCGCCGCGTAGATGCCGGCGGGACCGGCTCCGACGATGGCGACGCGGACGGGGCGTGTCATGGCGAGCTGTTCCTTCGAACGGGCGAGCAGAAGCGGGGCCGGTTGGTAAGGCAAGGCTTAGTCGACCCCTCGCACACGTTAGCCCCTGCTCGGGCCCGCTTTCGGGGCGGGGCGGCGTTACTGGGCGGTATTCGGGCCTTCCTCCCGTGCCGGTGTGCCGGGAATCCTTGTGATGCCGCCCTCCGGCACGCTCCGTAGATGTGTCCTATCGCACGTTCACCAAATGGACGGTTCAGTCGAAGAATCGGACAAATGGTGGCAGAGTGACGCACATGGATGATCGGGTAGCGGGTGCCCTGTCACTCCCGGACGACTGGCCCGCCCACCCGGATCTCAGCCTCGCCCTGAACCGAATGGGCAGCTTCGACTGGGACCTCGACAGCGGCCTCTTGCACTTGGACCGGCCCGCCCTCGACGTGTTCGACATGAGGGCCGAGGAATACGACAACCGGCCCGAGACGCTCGGGCTGCGCGTGCCGCCCGACGAGGGCGTCCGGCTGGACGCCATGGTCTCGGAGGCGCTGAAGAGCGGCCGCAGCAACTACGGGGCGTACTTCCGCCTCCAGTCGCGCGACGGCACCCTGCGCTGGGGGCACACCCAGGGCTTCGTACACCGTGACGAAAGCGGCCGCCCCCGCCGGATCATCGGCATCGTCAGGGACGCCGGCCCGGAGCTCGCCGAGTCCGCCGCCCGCCGCGAGCTGGACGAGGAGCTGCGCCGCCGCACCAGCCTGGTCGACGCCACCACGGCCGCCCTGGCCCACGCCCGTACCGTCAAGGACGTCATCGAGGTCCTGAAGAACTCCGAGGGCCTGGCCCTGCTCGGCGCGACCAGCCTGGTCATGGGGCTCATCGAGGCGGGGCGCATCCATCTGGTGGCCGACGGGCCCGAGGGGTCGTTCGTGCCCGGCACCCGGTACACCCGGACGGACGAGCAGTACCCGATGAGCGAGGTCGTCCGGACGCTCGGCCCCCGCTTCATCGAGTCGGCCGAGGACTTCGCCGCCTCCTACCCCGTCCTGTGGCCGCACATCAGCCACCTCGGGATCACCTCCGCCGCCTACCTCCCGCTGATCGCCCAGGCCCGTCCCATCGGCGCGCTCGGCCTCCTCTACAGCGGCAAGGACGGCTTCACCGCCGATGAGCGGAACCTGCTCCTCGCCCTCGGCAGCTCCATCGCCCAGAGCCTCCAGCGCGCCATGCTCTACGAACAGGAGCACGACCTCGCCGAAGGACTCCAGCAGGCCATGCTGCCGCGCCGGATCCCCGACGTGCCCGGCGCCCAGATCGCCGTGCGATACCGCTCGGCCCGGCTCGGCCGGGACATCGGCGGCGACTGGTACGACGTCATCCCGCTGCCCGGCGGCCGGGTCGGCGCCGTCATCGGGGACGTCCAGGGCCACGACACCCACGCGGCCGCCGTGATGGGCCAGCTCCGCATCGTGCTGCGCGCGTACGCCGCCGAGGGGCACAGCCCCGCCACGGTCATGGCACGGGCCTCCGTCTTCCTGCACGAACTCGACACCGACCGGTTCGCGACCTGCACCTATGCCGAGGCGGACCTGACCACCGGCGTGGTCCAGCTGGTCCGCGCCGGACATGTCGACCCGCTCGTCCGCGACGCCGACGGCGGCTGCCGCAGGGTGCCGTCCGAGGGCGGGCTGCCGCTCGGGCTCTCCGCCGAATTCGGCCGGCTCGAATACCCGGTCAGCACCGTCGAGCTGGACCCCGGCCAGACCATGGTGCTCTTCACCGACGGACTGGTGGAACTCCCTGGCGCCGACCTGGACGAGGGCACCCAGCGGCTCACCGCCCTCGTCACCAACGGCCCGCAGGACCTCGACCAGCTCGCCGACCGCCTCTGCGCCTCCGTGGACGAGCGCGGCGGCGAGGACGACGTGGCCCTCCTGCTCCTGCGCCGCAAGGCCGCCCAGGCCCCGCAGCCGGGCGGCCGGCTCCAGCAGCACGTCGCCCAGAACGACCCCGAGGCGCTCAGCTCGGCCCGCCACATGATCCGCGCGGCGGTCCGGGCCTGGGGCGCCAAGGACCGGGCCGACGAGGTCGAGCTGGCCGCCGACGAGCTGGTCACCAACGCCCTGATGCACACCGACGGCGGCGCCATCGTCACGATCCGGGTCCTCACCGGTCCCGAGCGGCGGCTCCGGGTCGACGTCGAGGACCGGTCGAGCGCCCTGCCGCGCCGCCGGGAGGCCGGCGAGGCAGGGGTCTCCGGACGCGGCCTGCTGCTGGTCGACCAGCTCGCGGACGCCTGGGGCGTCGAGTCCCGGGGCACCGGCAAGTGCGTCTGGAGCGAATTCGTCGTCCCGCCACGCGAATGACTTACCGACTGGTTCTCGCCCGCCCCTCGTCCGTCCGGCCGAAAAGTTGCGCGCAATGAGAATGTAACTGAACGTAACGTGTCTGTACTTGACCGTGATGGACCACCGGAGATTGACTGCGATCTGGTCGGTCTCCCGTCTTCGACGACATGAGGACCCGTTGGGCACTGAGCTACTGGCACCCCTCGATCTCGCCTTCTGGCACCTCGAGTCCGCTGCCCACCCCATGCACCTCGGCGCGCTCGCCGTCTTCGCACCGCCCCCCGGCGCGGACCCCGGCCCCGAAGCGCTCCTCGACCTCCTCGGCGCCCGCGCCGCCGCGATCCCCCGGCTGCGCATGCGGGTACGCGACGTGCTGCTGCCGGTCGGCGGCGCGGCCTGGTCCACCGACCCGGAGTTCGACGTGCACCGCCACGTCCGGCGCGTACGGCTGCCCGCCGAGGCCACGGCGCCCGGCGGCGCGGGCTTCATGGAGGCCGCCACCCGGCTCGCCGGCGAACTGATGGAGCGGCCGCTCCGCCGGGGCCTGCCGCCCTGGGAGATGTACCTCATCGACGCACCGGACGGCGGCCCGTTCGCCGTGCTCGTCAAGCTCCACCACGCGCTCGCCGACGGCATGCGGGCGGTCACCATCGGGGCCGGGATCTTCGACGAGATCGCCTCCGCGACCACCCGCCCCCGCCCCTCCGCCCGGCCGCGCCCGGTCCCACCCAGGTCCTGGATGCCGGGCCCGCGCCAGGTCGCCGGGCTGGCCCTCGGCCGGATCGAGGACCTGGGCCGCGCCTTCGGGGTCGGCGCCTCGCTGGTCCGGGCCGGCCGTCTCGACCCGCGCGGCGCACCGGTGCTCCGGGCCGGCTCCAGCGGGACCCGGCGGCTCGCCACGGCCGACCTCGACCTGGACGCGGTGCGACGCGTCCGCCGCGTGACCGGGGGCACCGGGAACGATGTGCTGCTCGCCGTCGTGGCGGGTGCGCTGCGGCGCTGGATGCTGGAGCGCGGCGAGACCCCGCCGCGCGACGACCCGCGTGCCCTGGTCCCGGTCTCCCGGCGGCGGCCGGGCGGCGCGGCCGTGGCCACCGGCAACCGGCTCTCCGCCTACCTCCTGGACCTCCCCGTGTCGGAGCCGGACCCCCGGGAGCGGCTGCGCGCGGTACGCGAGGCGATGGACCGCAACAAGGCCGCGGGCCCGCTGCGGGGTGCCGGGGCGGTCGCCGTGCTGGCCGATCAGCTGCCGTCGCTGGCCCACCGTTTCGGCGCCCCGCTCGCCGGGAACGCGGCCCGGATGCTGTTCGACGTCCTGGTCACCAGCGTGCCCCTGCCGCGCTCGCGCCTCTCGCTGGCCGGCTGCCCGCTGAGCGCCCTGTACCCGATGGCGCCGCTGGCCCGGGGGCAGTCGATGGCCGTCGCGCTGACGACGTACGGCTCGCGCGTGCACATCGGCATCGTGGGCGACGGCAAGGCGCTGCCGGGCCTGGACGGCCTCGCGCGCTGCGCCGACGAGGAGCTGGAAGCGCTCCTCGCAGAGGTGATCAAGGCATAGATCGGACAGGTCGGCCCCTGATCGCTGCAATTGGTGGTCGCAGGAGTGTTGACGCGCCCAAGTGATCCGATGAATATTCGCTGTGTGGCAGCGATCATCGGGGAGGGCGACGACAGGATGCGGCGCGGCAGGCTGGGCGGCAGTGCGGTCGAGATCACCGAACTCTCCTTCGGCGCGGCCGCCATCGGCAACCTCTTCAGCGAAGTGGAACCGGGACGGGCGGCGGCCACCGTCGACGCCGCCTGGGACGCGGGCATCCGCTACTTCGACACCGCCCCGCACTACGGGCTCGGCCTCTCCGAACGCCGCCTCGGGGAGGCCCTGCGCGCCCGCCCCCGCGACGCGTACACGCTCTCCACCAAGGTCGGCCGCGTCCTCGACCCACTGCCCCCCGAGGAGACCGCCGCGTCCGAAGGGCTCTCCGAGGGCTTCGCCGTACGCGCCACGCACCGCCGCCGCTGGGACTTCAGCGCGGCCGGCGTCCGCCGCAGCATCGAGGACAGCCTCGACCGCCTGGGCCTCGACCGCATCGACATCACCTACCTCCACGACCCCGACGACCACGCCGAACCCGCCTTCCGCGAGGCGTATCCGGAACTGGAGAAGCTGCGCGCCGAAGGGGTCGTCGGGGCGATCGGCGCCGGGATGAACCAGACCGCGATGCTCACCCGCTTCGTCCGCGACACCGACGTCGACGTCGTCCTGTGCGCCGGCCGGTTCACCCTGCTCGACCAGTCGGCCCTCACCGACCTGCTGCCGGCCGCCGCCGCGCGCGGCCGGAGCGTCGTCGTCGGCGGGGTCTTCAACTCCGGCCTCCTCGCCGACCCGCGCCCCGGCGCCACCTACGACTACGCCGCCGCCCCGATCAACCTCCTCGACCGCGCCCTCCGGCTGAGGGGCGTCACCGAGGCCCATGGAGTCCCGCTGCGCGCCGCCGCCCTGCGGTACCCGCTGACCCACCCGGCCGTCGCCGGGGTACTCGTCGGCACCCGCTCCCCGGACGAGGTGCGTGACGCCGCCGTACAGCTGAACCGGGAGATCCCCGAGGCCCTCTGGGACGACCTGCGCGACCAGGGCCTGCTGCCCGGGAACGGACACTGACATGCGCATCGCCCTGCACACCAAGGTCCGCGCCGACCGCATCGCCGCGTATGAGACCGCCCACCGCGAGGTCCCGCCGGAGCTGACCCGGGCGATCCGCGCGGCAGGTGCCGGCTCCTGGACGATCTGGCGCAGCGGCACCGACCTCTTCCACCTCATCGAGTGCGACGACTACGCACGCCTCCTCGCCGAACTGGAGCAGCTGCCCGTCAACGTCGCCTGGCAGGCCCGGATGGACGGCCTCCTCGACGTGGCCCACGACTACTCCGCCGAGGGCGCCGAAGCCGGGCTGCCCGTCGTCTGGGAGCTGTGAGATGACCGCCCTACCCCGCGTCGTGGACGCCCACCACCATGTGTGGGACCTCGCGGTACGCGACCAGGGCTGGATCACCGGTGAGGCGCTGGCCCCCCTGCGCCGCGACTTCACCCTCGCCGACCTGGAGCCCGAGGCCCGCGCGGCCGGGGTCGCCGCCACCGTGCTCGTGCAGACCGTCACCGTGGCCGAGGAGACGCCGGAGTTCCTGGCGCTCGCCGGCCGCGGCGGACTGGTCGCCGGGGTCGTCGGCTGGACCGACCTCACCGCACCGGACATCGCCGACACCCTGGCCGCCCTGCGCGAACTCCCCGGCGGCGACCGGCTTGTCGGGCTCCGCCACCAGGTCCAGGGCGAACCGGACCCCGAGTGGCTGCTGCGGCCCGATGTGCTGCGCGGTCTGGCCGCCGTGGCCGACGCCGGGCTCGTCTACGACCTGGTGATCCTCCCGCACCAACTGCCCGCCGCGACCCGGGCCGCCGCCGCGCTCCCGGGGCTCGTCCTCGTGCTCGACCACGCCGGGAAGCCGCCCGTCGCCACCGGGCGCACCCGGCCCTGGGCCGACGAACTGCGGGCCCTCGCCGCCCTCCCCAACACCGTCTGCAAGCTCTCCGGACTCGTCACCGAAGCGGACTGGGGCAGCTGGACGCCGGACGACCTGCGCCCGTACGCGGAGACCGTCATCGACGCCTTCGGGCCCGGGCGGCTCATGTTCGGCTCCGACTGGCCGGTGTGCCGCCTCGCCGCCACGTACACCGAGGTCCTGGACACCGCCCGCACCCTGATCCAGGACCTCAGCGACGACGAGCGGGCCGCCGTGCTCGCCACCACCGCCGAACGCGTGTACGGCCTTCGGTAGGCGTCCAGGGCCCGGCTGCGGCAGTCTTGGACCATGCCCGAACTGCCGGAAGTCGAAGCCCTGCGGCTCTTCCTCGACGACCACCTCGTCGGCAAGGAGATCGACCGCGTCCTGCCCGTCGCCATCAGCGTCCTCAAGACGTACGACCCGCCGCTCACCGCCCTGCACGGCGGCACGGTCACCGACGTACGGCGGCACGGCAAGTTCCTCGACATCGGCGTCGGCCCGCTCCACCTGATCACCCACCTCGCCCGGGCCGGCTGGCTCCGCTGGAACGACGCCTTCCCGGACACCCCGCCGCGCCCCGGCAAGGGCCCGCTGGCGCTGCGTACCGTCCTCACCGGCGGCGACGGCTTCGACCTGACCGAGGCCGGCACCACCAAACGCCTCGCCGTCCACCTCGTGCACGACCCGGCCGAGGTCCCCGGAATCGCCCGCCTCGGACCCGACCCGCTCGGCCCGGAATTCGACCGGGACGCGTTCGCCGCCCTGCTCGACGGGGAACGCCGCCAGATCAAGGGCGCCCTGCGCGACCAGTCGCTCATCGCCGGCATCGGCAACGCGTACAGCGACGAGATCCTGCACGTCGCCAAGATGTCGCCGTTCAAGCTCACCGCGAACCTCACCGAAGACGAGATCACCCGCCTCCACGAGGCCATGCGCACCACCCTGGAGGACGCAGTCGCCCGGTCCGGCGGCGTCGAGGCAGGACGCCTCAAGGCCGAGAAGAAGAGCGCGATGCGCGTCCACGGGCGCACCGGCCAGGCGTGCCCGGTCTGCGGGGACACCATCCGCGAGGTCTCCTTCAGCGACTCATCGCTCCAGTACTGCCCGACCTGCCAGACCGGAGGCAAACCGCTCGCGGACCGCCGCCTGTCCAGGCTGCTCAAGTAGGGGCGCGATGCGCGGGGCACGCCTTACACTCCGGCCTCATGCTCCGCGTACTCGCCGTCGACGACGAAGAACCCGCCCTGGAGGAACTGCTCTACCTCCTGCGCGCCGACCCCCGCATCCACAGCGCGGAGGGGGCCACCGGGGCCACCGAGGCGCTGCGCCGCATCGGGAGCGCCGTCGACGCGGGGCCCGACGATCCGTCCGCCATCGACGTGGTCTTCCTCGACATCCACATGGCCGGGCTCACCGGGCTCGACGTCGCGCAGCTCCTCGCCGGGTTCGCCGCGCCGCCGCTCATCGTCTTCGTCACCGCCCACGAGGGCTTCGCCGTGCACGCCTTCGACCTCAAGGCCGTCGACTACGTCCTGAAACCGGTCCGCCGCGAACGCCTTGCCGAGGCCGTACGACGCGTCGCCGAGCAGGTCCAGGACCGTTCGGCGCCCGTCGTCCACGACACCGCGCAGGACCAGATAGCCGTCGAACTGGGCGGCGTCATCCGCTTCATCCCGGTCGACGACATCGCGTACGCCGAGGCCCAGGGCGACTACGCCCGGCTGCACACCGCCACCGGCAGCCACCTCGTCCGCGTCCCCCTGACCACCCTGGAGGAGCGCTGGCGCACCCGCGGCTTCGTCCGTATCCACCGCCGCCACCTCGTGGCCCTCGGCCGCATCGACGAACTGCGCCTGGACGCCGGCAGCATGAGCGTCCGCATCGGCACCGCGGAGCTCGCCGTCAGCCGCCGCCACACCCGCGCGCTGCGCGATCTGCTGATGCGGCGGACCGGCCGCTGACCAGCGGCTACCGCCCTGCGAACCCCTTCCCAGCGGGGCCGGGTGCCGCCTACACTCCGGCCCCATGTCCGCAGAGCCCACACCCCGGCGCGAAGTGGTGACGGGGGAGCCCCGGCGGGTGCGCCCGCTGCCCCGCTACCGCACCCAGTCGGAGATCGAAGAGCAGACCGCGCTCGGCGGCGCCTACGTCCGCTCGCTGATGCGGGGGCAGTTGCGGGCCGGGCTCACCGCCTTCGCGGTCCTCGCCGCCGTCGTGGGCACCCTGCCCCTCGTCTTCGAGGCGCTGCACAGCTCCGCCGTCGTCTGGGCGGTCCTCGGCTTCGCCGCCTACCCACCGCTCACCGTGCTCGCCTGGTGGTACGTGCGCCGCGCCGAGCGCAACGAGAGGGACTTCGCCCGGCTCGTGGAAGGCCGCTCCGCCCCGTGAGCCGTACGTACGCGGTGGCGGCCGTCGCTGTCGTCGTCCTGGCCACCGTCCTCGTCGGCGGCTTCGGACTGCGGATCTCCCGCACCACCTCCGACTTCTACGTGGCCTCGCGCACCGTGCGCCCCCGGCTCAACGCGGCCGCCATCAGCGGCGAATACCTCTCCGCCGCCTCCTTCCTCGGCATCGCGGGCCTGGTCCTCGTGCACGGGCCCGACATGCTCTGGTACCCGGTCGGCTACACCGCCGGCTATCTCGTCCTGCTGGTCTTCGTCGCCGCCCCGCTGCGCCGCTCGGGGGCGTACACCCTGCCCGACTTCGCCGAAGGCCGCCTGGAATCCCGGCAGGTACGCAGACTCGTCAGCGTCCTCGTCGTCGGCGCCGGCTGGCTCTACCTGGTGCCCCAGCTCCAGGGCGCCGGACTCACCCTCAAGATCCTCACCGGGGCGCCCGGCTGGCTCGGCGACGTGCTCGTCGCCTCCGTCGTCGTGCTGGCCGTCGCGGCCGGCGGGATGCGCTCGATCACCTTCGTCCAGGTCTTCCAGTACTGGCTGAAGCTGACCGCGCTCCTCGTCCCCGCGATCTTCCTGGTGCTGGCCTGGCAGGGCGACGGACAGCCCCGCATCACCTTCGACGAACACCTCTCCGCGTTCCGTGCCGACCACCCGCTGTACGCGACCTACGGCCTCATCGTCGCCACCTTCCTCGGCACCATGGGCCTGCCGCACGTCGTCGTCCGCTTCTACACCAGCCCCAACGGCCGCGACGCCCGCCGCACCACCGTCGCCGTCCTCGCCCTCATCGGCGTCTTCTACCTCCTGCCGCCCGTCTACGGCGCGCTGGGCCGGCTGTACGCCCCCGAGCTGATCCACGGCGGAGACGCGGACGCCGCCGTGCTCCTGCTGCCCGGCCGGGTCATCGGCGGACTCGGCGGCGATCTGCTCGGGGCGCTCGTCGCGGGCGGCGCGTTCGCCGCGTTCCTCTCCACCGCGTCCGGGCTCACCATGGCCGTCGCCGGGGTCATCACCCAGGACGTGCTGCCCTCGCGCGGGGTCCGGCACTTCCGGCTGGCCACCGTCCTCGCCATCTCCGTGCCCCTGGCCGGCTCACTGATGGTCAGCCGGGTCCCCGTCGCCGACTCCGTGGGCATGGCCTTCGCCGTCTCCGCGTCCTCCTTCTGCCCGCTGCTCGTCCTCGGCATCTGGTGGCGCCGGCTCACCCCGCCCGGGGCGGTGGCCGGGCTGCTTCTCGGCGGCGGCTCCGCGCTGCTCTCCGTCGCCATCACGGTCAGCGGCGCGGTGCGCCCGCCCGGCTGGCCGCACGCCCTGCTCGCCTGGCCCGCCGTCTGGTCCGTGCCGGTCGGCTTCCTCGCCATGATCCTGGTCTCGCTGGCCACGCCGAGCCGGATACCGCCCGGCACCAACGCCGCCATGACCCGCTTCCACCTGCCCGAAGCGCTCACCACCGGGAGGCACCGGTGACCGGGGCCGGCTACGCCGCCGTCGTCGTGCTCGCGCTCCTGCTGTTCGGCGGGGGCCTCCTGCTCGGCCGCCGCACGGCCCGGCCCGTGCGCACCAGCGACGTCGGCACGCCCGTCGAGCACGCCACCTTCGAGACCCTGCACACCGCGTCCCTGGCCGCGCCCCCGCTCCGCGCCGGGCTCACCGAGGACAGCGCCCGCCGCTCGGCGCGCCGGCTGCGCTCACTCCTCGGCACCGACGCGCTGTGCCTCACCGACCGGGACGGGGTCCTCGTCTGGGACGGCGAGGGCGACCACCACGGCCGGGACGTCATGGAGCAGGTCGCGGGGGTCCTGGAGACCGGCCGCGACACCGCCTTCCACAGCGGCTGCGAGGACCTGGACTGCCCGCTGAAGTGGGCCGTCGCCGTGCCGCTGACCGTCGACCACCGCGTTCTCGGCACCCTCGTCGCCTACGCTCCGCGCGAATCTGCCGTCCTGGCCCGGGCCGCGGGCGAGGTCGCCCGCTGGGTCTGCGTCCAGCTGGAACTGGCCGAACTCGACCGCTCCCGCACCCAGCTCATCGAGGCCGAGATCAGGGCCCTGCGCGCCCAGATCTCCCCGCACTTCATCTTCAACTCACTGGCCGCCATCGCGTCCTTCGTCCGCACCGACCCGGAGCAGGCCCGCGAACTGCTCCTGGAGTTCGCGGACTTCACCCGCTACTCGTTCCGCAGCCACGGCGACTTCACCACCCTCGCGGACGAACTGCACTCCATCGACCAGTACCTCGCCCTGGTCCGGGCCCGCTTCGGTGAACGGCTCTCCGTCACCCTCCAAGTCGCCCCCGAGGTGCTGCCCGTCGCCCTGCCCTTCCTCTGCCTCCAGCCGCTCGTCGAGAACGCCGTCAAACACGGCCTCGAAGGCGCCGTCACCTCCAGCCGCATCACCATCAGCGCCCTGGACGCCGGCTCCGAGGCGGAGGTCGTCATCGAGGACGACGGCACCGGCATGGACCCCCAGCGGCTGCGCCACATCCTGCGCGGCGAGGGCGGCCGCTCGACCGGCATCGGCCTGCTCAACGTGGACGAACGGCTCCGCCAGGTGTACGGGGACGAGTACGGGCTCGTCATCGAGACGGGCATCGGGGCCGGGATGCGGATCACCGTGCGGCTGCCGAAGTACCGCGCGGGGGTGCACGGGTCCTGAGCGGTGCGCGCCTAGGCCGTTTCTTCTGGATCACTCCCGCAGGAGCTGGTTGTCAGTGCGGGGTGGGATAGTCCTGGGCATGACGTTGCCGGAGAACCTTGAGCGAGTGCTGCCTGAGATCGGACGCGACTTGTTCGACGTTCTCGTCATCAGGACCGACTTCAGCGATGACGAGGCGTGGAACGCGGTGGTGGGGGAGTTGCACCGGCCGTGGGGACCAGGCGGTGAGTTTGCCGCAGCAGTGCAGCTGGTCGATGCGCCTGCTTGGTCAGGAGCAACGGCCGACGAGGTTCTTGCCGCCGTGGTGGATGAGGAGCTGAGTGTCGTTTTCCTCGCTGACCGCGACACGATGCAGTCGCCGGTGCGGGCGTTGCTGGCTCTGTCGACCGTCTGGGAGGACGTGAGTGGCCTTGACCCCGTCTACTACCAGGAACTCATCGAGTCGCCCGAGCCTCGGCAGTTTCGAGTCGTACCCGCCGCGGTACACGGCGTCCAAGTGGGCCTGGCGCTCGGCAACGAGGACTTCGCAGAACACGCTGCGGCTGCTTCCGCAGAGCCTGATCAGGTACTGCGGCCCGGCTGACCGTTACGGCGGGCGGCCGTTGCTTCTGCGGAGGCAAGTCGTTCGTTGGGGCATGTCGTTGAGTGACGCGCAGTGGGCCCGGATCGAGCCGTTGCTGCCGGATCGGACGCCGAGGCGGGGCGGGCGGTGGCGGGACCACCGGCAGGTGATCGACGCGATCGCGTTCAAGTACCGCACCGGGATTCCCTGGATGGACCTGCCTGAGCACTTCGGTTCGTGGAAGGGCGTCCACAACAGGCTGCGGAAATGGGCATCTGACGGCACCTGGAAAAGGGTCTTCACGAACCTCCTCTCCCAGGCTGATGCCGAGGGCGATCTGGACTGGGTCGTCGCGGTGGACTCCACGGTCGTTCGTGCTCACCAGCACGCGGCCGGGGCGCGTAAAAAGGGGCCTCGGTCGAGGAACCCGACCATCATGCACTGGGGCGGTCTCTTGGTGGGCTGACAACGAAGATCCACCTGGCGGCCGACAGCCGATGTCGCCCGCTGGCCTTCGTAATTACCCCCGGCCAGGCTGGTGACGCCCCTGCATTCCCGGACGTGATGATGGGGATCCGGGTCCCTCGGCCGGTCGGCAGACCCCGAACAACGCCCACCGCGGTCCTCGCGGACAAAGCGTATTCGTCTCGCGCGATCCGCACCTACCTGCGACATCGCGGGATCCGGGCGGTGATCCCTCAGCCCGTCGACCAAGCAGCGAATCGCAAGCGGCTTGGCAGCCGTGATGGGCGCCCTCCGACGTTCGCACGCGAAGCGTACAAACAGCGGAACACGGTCGAGCGGTGCATCAACAAGATCAAACAATGGCGGGGCCTGGCCACCCGCTATGACAAGACCGCCACCATCTACCTCGCGGCTCTCCACCTGGCAGGAATCTTCGTCTGGTCAGCGAGGTGATCCGGAGGAAACGGCCTAGTACAGGTGCACGGCGAGGTGCCCCAGCGGCAGGCCCAGCTGCCAGGCAGGCGTCCACACCTGCGCCTCCTCCTCGGGCCCCTCCTCGGCGCCCTCGTCCGGCTCCCACGGCGGCAGTTGCCCGATCGCCTCCAGGTCGGCGGCCAGCAGCTCGGTCTCCTCCAGCCACCGCCAGGCCGACCGGGCCAGCGCCAGATCCGCTTCGGTGCCGCCCGCCACCGGGGCGGCCAGCCGGGTGCGCACCCAGTGACGCCACGGAGTCCCGGACGCGGTGAGCAGCCGCAGCTCGTCCACCCGGGCGGCCGGCAGCGCCCCGGACACCGCACCGTCCAGCAGGAAGATGGTCAGCGCCAGCGCGTCCCGCCCCGCCCGGAACTCCAGCGTCGCCGGCTCCATCAGGTCGCCGGTGCGCAGCAGTTCGTCGGCCAGGTACTCCGCGTACATCCAGGCCATCGGGACCGGCAGCTCGCCCGCGCCGGACCCCTCATGACGTTCCGGAGGCATCCCGTATCGCCCCATTCCCTCGGTCTCGGGCCCGTACGGCCGACGGGCCGCCCGGCCGGATCGCCCACGCAGCATTGAACCGGGGGAGCGCGCCCCGCGTGGCCGGAAATGCAGGATCCGCCGCACCGGGTACGTCACAGGCACGAGCTGACGACCGTCCGCCCCTGTGACGGGCGGCGCGTGTAGCCGGGCAGATTACGGGAAAGCAGCCGCAGCGCGTAGTGCGAACGCGACTTGACCGTGCCCGCCGGTATCCCCAGCACCTCGGCCGTCTCGCCCACGCTCAGCCCCCGGAAGTAGATCTGCACCAGCACCGACCGGTGCTCCGGGCTCAGGGCGCGCACCGCCTCGCGCACATCGAGCGCGGCGACCGCGGACTCCGCGGTGTCGGCCCCCGCCGGTGCGCACTCCAGGCCGACGTCGCTGACCTCGGCCGGGCGGGCCAGCCGGGAGCGCCGGGCGTCGATCGCCAGCCGGCGGGCCACGGTGAACAGCCAGGGACGCATCGACTCGTACGGGCCGTCGAACGCCTCCGGGTGCTGCCAGGCCCGCACCAGCGTCTCCTGGAGCAGGTCCTCGGCCCGCTGCCGGTCGCCGAAGGTCAGACCGAGCAGGAAGTGGAACAGGGCGGGGCCGTGTTCACGCTGGAGCTCCGCGAGCGCCCGCTCATCGGTCTTCGTCGTGGTCATGGTGAACGCCCTTCCCGCCAAGGTCCCGCCTCGCTGCCGACCTGGCGTATACGAGCGCATTCAGGCCACGAGGAACAGGACAAACGCCGCCCCGTGCGACGAGCGGTCGCTCAGAGCGGCGAATGGTGCGGTGAACGGTCGGGCGACACCCCGGACGGGGGCGCTACGGCACCACGGTGACCGGCCAGCGGCCGGCCTTCACCAGGCGGACGGCCACCGAGCCGATGAAGCGGTGCCCCGCCGACTCCGACGCGCCCACCACCACGGCGTCCGCCTTGAGTTCGTCGGCGGCGGTCACCAGACCGTTGTACGGGTCGCCCCGGAAGGTGTGGAACTCCCAGCGGACGTCCCATATGTCCTTCATTCGGGCCGTCGACTGCCGGATCTCCTCCACCAGGCCCTCGGCCACCTCGGCGGTCGCGTCGCCGACCGGAGCCCCGAGCGCCGCGCCCGCCGCCAGCACCGGCTGGACGTACACCAGCGCCAGCATGGCCCGCTGCCGGCGCGCGAGTCCGGCCGCGTAGGCCGCCGCGCGCATGGACGACTCGGAACCGTCGAGGCCCGCGACGATCACCTTGGGTCCGTCTGTGCCACGTTCGAACTGGTGGGAGTGCTGATCTGTCACGGCAGTGAGGCTATCGGCTCGCCCCACGGCTTCCGGCCCGGCCTCCCGGGGGGCCGCGTCCCGCTCACCGGGGGTGCCGGGCTTTCCCCGCCATCCGGGTGCAAAAACCCCGGCGGCCGGTGTCGCTGAGGCGGACGGCGGGACGGCCGTGCGAGCAGTGGGGGATGAAGAGTGAGCACAGGCTGCCCCCGCGGAGAACGGTCCTACGGCTGGCCGCAGGGCTGGGAGCCGCCACCGCCGTGGGGCTCGTCGCCGCCGACCCCGTGACGTCCCCGGCCCGTCGGGCGCCCCTCGCCGGGGGTGCGGCGGGACCTCCGGCCGCCGCCTTCCGCAGCCGGCCGCTCGCCTACCGGCTGCGGCCCATGACGGGACAGGCGCCGCCCCGCTACCGACCCGCGACCCCGCCGGTCCGCACCCGGCCGTTCGAGCAGCTGCCCGACATCGGGCAGGCCATGGTGCTGTCCTTCGACGACGGCCCCGACCCGCTCTACACCCCGCCCATCCTGGACACGCTGCGCGAGCACGACGTACGGGCGATGTTCTTCCTCTGCGGGGAGATGGCGAACGACAACCGCGACCTCGTCCGCCGGATCTCCGACGAGGGGCACACCGTGGGCAACCACTCGTGGACGCACCCCCTGGTCACCAAGCTCTCCCGGGCCGGGATCACCGACGAGCTGGGCCGTACCAGCGAGGTCATCGAGAGGATCACCGGCGCCGGGCCGCTCTGGTACCGGGCGCCCTACGGTGCCTGGAACCGCAGCTCCTTCGAGATCGGCGCCGCCATGGGCATGGAACCGATGGCCTGGACTGTGGACACCCTCGACTGGACCGTGCCCGGCACCGAGACCATCGTCCGCCGGGTCAGGCAGGGCGCGGGCCCCGGGGTCGTGGTGCTCTCGCACGACGCGGGCGGCAACCGCGCGCAGAGCGTGGCCGCGCTGCGCCGGTATCTGCCGGAGCTGCTGGACGACGGATACCGGCTCACGGTGCCGCGGCGCCTCTGACGGGGGAGGGTCAGCGGGTCTCCACCAGGCGGGCGAAGACCACGACGTTGCCGTCGTAGCCGTTGGCCTTGGTGTAGCCGCCGCCGCAGGTGATGACCCGCAGCTCCGGCTGCCCGGTGTCCCCGTACACCCGGGCGCCGGGGAAGTCGTTCTTGGCGAAGACCTCGACCCCGTACACCTCGAAGACCGCCACCCGGTCGTCGCTGCGGTCGATCTCGATGTGGTCCCCCTTCTTCAGCGAGCCGAGCCCGTAGAAGACGGCGGGCCCCGCCTTGTTGTCGACGTGGCCGACGATGACGGAGGTGCCGGTCTGTCCGGGGGCGATGCCGTTCTGGTACCAGCCGGCCAGGTTGGGGTCCTCCGGCGGCGGGGTCTCGATCCAGCCGTCCGGGTCGAGATTCACATCGATGACCGGTGCGTCGACCTGGATGTCGGGGATCGCCACGCGGGCGACGGGGGCGTACGGGAGCGGCTTGACGGCCGGGCCCGCGGCGGGGGCGGCGGGGGCGTTGTTCTGGTGGCCCACCGATGCGGCGGCGACCGGCTGCGGGGGGCCGGGGGAGAGGTCGGCCCCGTTGCGCATGAGTGCCAGACCGGAGAGCGCCGCCAGGGCGAGCGCGCCCCACGGCGAGTGTCGGATCCGTTCCGGTCGCCAGTTGTCCCGGCCCATGGTTCTCCCTTCGTCGCGACGAGCAGAACGCTAGGCGCGGTGCCACCGGGCGGCGATCAGAGAAGGGCGAACGGGTGGCGGCGCACCACCCGGATGCTTATCGGAGTAGCGCGCGGATAAAAGTTCTGACAGCCCGTGACCTGGGCATCCGTCAGCTTCCGGTGTCTCCGCACGGCGTGTCGGATCACCGGTCCGGAGCAGCGCCGAAATGCGGGCGATCAAGGTTCTGGTGAGGGTTCGTCATGGGAGGCGTTCTCGTCGATCCATCCCGGTGCACAGAGCCCCGGGGCGCTTCCCGGTGGAGGTTGGAACGATGCGTGCTACACGCGCTCTGGTGGTCGCGGCGGCCGCCGTCGCCGCCCTCGGGGCTGGCGCCCCGATGGCGACCGCCGGCGGAGACGTCGGGAACAACCAGAACAACAACCAGAACAACAATCAGAACAACGGCAACAACCAGAACGACTGGAACGACCCGGGCGGCTGGAACAACGGCAACAACAACGGCAACAACAATGGCAACGGGAACAACAACGGGAACAACAACGGGAACGGCAACGGGCGCAACAACGGCCCGAACAACGTGACCGTCGACCCCGAGCGCGTGCACCAGGGCGCGTCCATGCAGGTCAGCGCCGAGGGCTGCGGCCGGGGCGGCAGCGTCTCGTCCAACGCCTTCCGCACCACCCGCCTCTCGGCCGGCCGGGTCGGCCAGGCCCGGGTCCGCATCTTCAACGACGCGACGCCCGGCACGTACAACCTGACGGTCCGGTGCGACGGCACCGACCGGACGGCGGGCCACCGCTTCACCGTGCTCGACAGCCGGGGCGCCCAGGGCGGGCTCGGCGGCTCGATGGCGGCGACCCCGGCGGAGATGGGCGTCGGCGCCGGTCTCGTCGCCTCGGCGGCCCTCGGCGGAGGCGTGTACATCATGCGCCGCCGGAGGACGGGCCATGGGGCGGCCTGACCGTCAGGACGCCTCTGCCGGACCGATAACGAAGTCGCCCCGAGTCCTGTGACAGGACCCGGGGCGACTCTCGTTGCCCATCCGCTCGTATCGGTCAGTGCGAGCGGCTCTCCCTGCGGCGGCGGACGAAGAACACGACACCGGCCCCGGCGGCCACGGCGAGCGCGGTGCCCGCCACGATCTCACCGGAGTTCACGCTGTCGATGCTGCCGCCCAGACCGCCCTGCACGCCGGCCGGCGAGGCCGTGGCCGCCGCCGTGCTGGTCGAGCTGGTGGTGGGCGTGCCCGTGGCCGCGCTGACGGTGAGATTCACCTTGGCCGTGGAGCTGGGCGAGGTGTTGCAGATGAACGTCACCTCATAGGCGGCGCCCGGCTTGGCGTCCCAGTCGACGGTGGCCTGGGCGCTGCCGTTCACCGGGATGGTGACGGTGTCGAACACCCCCGAGGAGGCCGTGGCCGTCGTGGAGCAACCCCGGGCCGCCAGGGTGACCTTGCCCCCGGGCGCGACCACCGACGGCGTCACGGTGTACCCGTTCCCGCCGCCCGACGGACCGCCCGCGGTCGCCGCGTACGCGGTCGCGGCCGGGCCGGTCAGGGCGAGTGCGGCGGCGCCGAGCAGAGCGACGGGGGCGACACGTATTGCGCGCATGGTGAATCCTCCGGGTCCCCGAGGAGCAGCTGCGGAACGGATTTCCACAAAGCGTCAGAAATGCACCTCGAATGCCGCCCACGCTAGAAGTGGTGCATTTCGCCCGCGATCGGGGTCCGGCGAATGGGGCACCGCTGTCCCCCGGGCGGCGCACCGGCCCTCGGCTAGCCGTCCGCCGCCCCCGGGAAGAGGTCGAGGAAGGGGGCGGTGGTGGCCGAGAAGCCCCGTCCGAAGGGTGAGTCGAAGTCCCAGATCAGGAAGAGCAGGAAGGCGATCAGCACGCTGAAGAGCCCCGCGAGCAGGAGTTCCCGGAAGGTGCGGCGGATCTGGAGCGTGAAGATCAGCCCCACGGTCACCAGGGCGCCGATGACCAGCCCGAACCACACCACCCCGGGCATGGTCGCGCCGGCGCTCTGCCCCCGCGCACTCCGGGCGTCGTCCGCGGCGGCCACCTGGTCGACCAGCGGCTGATACGCCTGTCCCTCGTGGTCCGTCTTCGGCCGGTAGTCCGTGACGTCGTCGCGCACCCGGTCCAGCAGCTCGGCCCCGCGGTCGCCGAGCGTCCCGTGCTTCGTCATGGTCCGCCACTCGTCGTGCACCACATAGCTCACGTACGCGTCGACGTCGGCCCGGATGCGGGTGCGCACCTCCTGCGGATAGACGGCGGAGCGCGCGCTCACCTCGTGGAGGGCCTGGGCCTCCTGGCGTACGTACTCCTGCGCCGCGCCCCGGCCCTCCCATACGCCCGCGATGGCGAGGCCCAGCACGATCGCGTAGATCACTCCGATCATCATCGTCATGTACTCGATGACGTCGGGGGTTTCGGACGGGTCGTCGTCCTCCGGGAGTCTGCGGTTACTGAGGACGGCGATGGTCAGGACGACGGCAGTGGCCGCGACCATGGCGAGCGTGAGTACGAGCCATTCCGACATGGGCGTCTCCGGGATTCATCGGGAACGGGGGCGCAGCACCGCGACGGCGAACACCCCGGGGGCCGTGATCATCAAGGTGAGCGTGACCAGGGAGGTGTGACGCTGCGGCGGCTTCCGCGCCGGTTTGCGGTAGGCGGGGAGTGCGACGTGGACGGAAGGCGAGGGCCGTACCGACGGCGAAGGGCTCGGCTTGGGCTTGGGCTTCGGGGCCGGCGGCGGGGGAGGGGGCGGTGGCGGAGGAGGCGGCGGCGCGGGTGCGGGGGGTGGCGGTGGAGGGGGCGGCGGAGGCGGCGGTGGTGGTGCCGGTTTCGGGGGCGGCGGAGGCGGTGGTGGCGGGGGCGGCTTCGGTTTCGGCGTGGGCGTCGGAGCGGGCTCCGGCACCGGGCCGGCGAAGCAGCTGCCGTCACCGCTGACGGCCACGGCCGTACCGCCGTCGCCCTCCCCGATGGACGCGTACGCGCAGCTGTCGGCGGTCGCGGGGGTGGGGGCGGTCAGCAGCCAGGTGAGCGCGAGCGCCGTGGCCAGCCGCCAGAAGAGTGATCCGTACACGACCGGGAGCATGTTCCGGGCCGTGCGGCGGCACGCCGGACCCCCTGCGGATTCGCCTGATGGAGGGGACCTGGGGTGCGCGGGGTTTGGCGGGGATGAAATGGAACAGGGGCGTGCCGGTCTCCGGTCTCCGGAAATGGCCGATTGTCGACCCTCTCCGCGGGAATGACGCCAAAGGATGTGTCACCGGTCCCGCGCATTCCCGGCCTTGGGCCGGTGACGGGGGGACGCGAGTCGGTCCGCCGGAGCCCGGACGCCCTCGTCCGGCCCCGAGGGCTTCCGGCCCCTGAAGGCCAACGTCCAAGCGCCTCCCGGGACATGGTGCCCGGCCTTCGGCGACTCCGACTTCACTGACGTGCCAAAGTAGTCCGGGAGTGAACTATTTGATCCCTCTCGTTCGGCGAATGTGACGGGCAGCGACGAGGCGGTTGCACATGCCATGGGAGTGTGACCAATAACGGACGGCTAATTTCCGTTTCCGCTCGCTCTCTTGGCGGTCGATCAGTAGCCTCTGGTCCACACTGACCATGGACATGGCCGGATCGCCGTGGCGACTTGTTGGAGACATCGATGGAGCGTCCCGCCTGGGCACCGCAAGGCATAGACATTTCGGTGCCGAGCGTGTCCCGAATGTATGACTTCTATCTGGGCGGCTCGCACAATTTCGAGGTGGACCGGGAAGCGGCCCGGAAGGCCATGGAGTTCATGCCGGGACTTCCCAAGGCGATGCAGGCGAACCGGGCGTTTATGCGGAGGGCCGTGCGCTACGCGCTGGGCGAGGGCGTCACCCAGTTCCTCGACATCGGTTCCGGGATACCCACCTTCGGCAATGTCCACGAGGTCGCCCAGGCGATCGATCCGGCCGCCAAGGTCGCCTACGTCGACCACGACCCGGTCGCCGTCGCGCACAGCCAGGCCGTCCTCGAAGGCAACGCCGGCGCCACGATCTCCTCGGCCGACCTGCGCCGCCCCCAGGAGATCCGGGACAGCCCCGAAGTCGCCAAACTCCTGGACTTCGACCGCCCCGTGGCCTTGCTGCTCGTGGCCGTCCTGCACTTCATCGAGGACGCCGACGACCCGCGCGCCGCCGTCGCGGCACTCCGCGACATGCTGGCGCCCGGCAGCCTCCTGGTCGTCACCCATGCCGCGTACGAGGGAATTCCACTGCCCCGCGAGGAGGCGGGCGGCACGGTCGGCGTGTACCGGAACATCCGCAACCCGCTGGTCATGCGCACCCGCGAGGAGGTCGCCGGCTTCTTCGACGGCTTCGAGCTGGTCGAGCCCGGCCTCGTCGCGATGCCGGAATGGCGCCCCGAGAGCACCGCGGCCCCCGAGAACGAGGACCCGTACGCCTTCTCGGGCATCGCGGGAGTGGGACGCAAGGCGTGAGCATTCCCGCCCAGCCGTCCGGAGCCCCGGACGCGGCGCCCGACGGCCCCGAGGACCGGCTCCGGAGGTTCGCCACCATCTGGAGCCGGGCCATCTTCCCGTCGACGGCCACCTCCCTGACCCGGCCCGAGTTCGAGCAGCACCTGCTGCCGCTGGCCCGCACGCTCAGCGACGCCCTGCACGCCCGCCCGTTCGACCCGGCCACGGCGTCCGGGGTCGGCGGCGCGCTCGTCGTCGCCCACTGCACCGACCCCGACGCGCTCAGCTCCACGCTCGGCGTCGTCGACTCGTACCTGGTGCTCTACTGCGGCAGCAACGGACCGGTGGCCCTCACCACCGAGGACAGCCGGTCCCGCTGCGCCCGCATCCAGCACGCGGTGGCCGCCGGCTTCACCCAGGCCCTGCGTGAACGGACGCTGGCCGAGCAGGAGGCCATCGCCCGCTCGGCGCTCGCCGCCCGCTCGCACGCCGAACAGGCCCTGCACGCCACCGAGGCCCGCTTCCGCGCCGTCTTCAAGGACGCGGCCATCGGCATCGGGATCGCCGACCTCGACGGCAATGTGCTGGAGGTCAACGACACCCTCACCCGGATGTTCGGCGGCCTGGAGAACCACGTCCTGAGCCACCGGGTCAACGAGTGGGTCCACCCCGAGGACTCCCCGCAGGTCTGGAAGTACTACAACGAGCTGGTACGCGGCGAACGCGAGCACTACCGGGTCGAGAAGCCGTACTACCGCAACGACGGCACCGTCCTGTGGACCAACCTGACGGTGTCGCTGCTCCGCGACTCCGAGGGCCGGCCCGAGTACCAGCTGGCGCTGCTGGAGGACACCACCGAGCGTCGTCTGCTCAACCTCCGCCTGCGCTACGAGGCGACCCACGACGCGCTCACCGGCCTGCCCAACCGGACGCTCTTCTTCGAGCGCCTGGAGAAAGCGCTCTCAGCGGGCGACGGCAGCCGTTTCGGTCTCTGCTACCTGGACCTGGACGGCTTCAAGGCGATCAACGACAGCCTCGGCCACGCCGCGGGCGACCGGTTGCTCGTGGAGGTCGCGGACCGCCTCCAGAGCTGTGCGACCGCCTCCGGCGAGATGGTCGCCCGGCTCGGCGGCGACGAGTTCGTGGCGCTCACGACGAGCTTCGACAGCCCCGCCGAGGTGGACGAACTCGCCTGCCGCATCCTCAGTGTCCTCGGCACGCCCATCCGGCTGGACGGGCGCGAGCTGACGGTCCGCGGCTCGATCGGGGTCGTGGAGGGCCCCGCCGGGGAGCGCAGCGCCGCCGAGGTGCTGCGCAGCGCCGACATCACCATGTACCGGGCCAAGTCCGCGGGCGGCAACCGCTTCGAGCTCGCCGACGCGGAGGCGGACGCCCGGGCCATCACCCGGCACGGTCTCACCACGGCACTGCCGGCCGCCCTGGAACGCGGCGAGTTCTTCATCGAGTACCAGCCGCTCGTGCACCTCGGCGACGGTACGGTGCACGGCGCCGAGGCCCTGGTGCGCTGGTGCCACCCGCAGCACGGGGTGCTGGGGCCCGACCGGTTCATCGCGCTGGCCGAGCACACCGGGCTCATCGTGCCGCTCGGCCGCTGGGTCCTGGAGGAATCGGTCCGGCAGGCCAACTTCTGGCAGGAGCGGCACACCGACGGCGGCCCGCTGCGGATCAACGTCAACCTCTCACCGGCCCAGCTGCACCACCCGCAGCTGGTCGCGGAGACCGTCGAGGTCCTGGAGCGCTCCGGGCTCGAAGCGGGCGCGCTCTGCCTGGAGGTCACCGAGTCGGCGCTCATCGGGGCCGACGAGGACGTGCTGAAGCCGCTGCGCCAGCTCGCCGAGATGGGCGTCGACATCGCCCTGGACGACTTCGGCACCGGATACTCCAACCTCGCGAACCTGCGCAGGCTTCCGGTGAGCGTCCTGAAGCTGGACCGGTCCTTCACCCAGGGAATGCAGCACCATCCGGCGGACCCGGTCGACCTGAAGATCGTGGAGGGGATCGTCTCGCTCGCGCACAGCCTCGACCTGGCGGTCACCGTGGAGGGCGTGGAGACGGGCGCCCAGGCCGAGCAGCTGAGGCAGCTGGGCTGCGACACGGCCCAGGGCTGGTACTACGCCCGCCCCGGCGCCCCGGACCGCATCCACTCGCTGCTGCTGGCCGACGCGGTGTGAGCCGGGCGGACGCCGCGCCCCCTCACGGGGTCCCGGTGTCCGCCCGCCCCGCCAGCAGGACCCGCTGGAGCTCGCGGGCCGCGCGCGGCGGGGCCACGTCGCTGCGGTGCGCCAGCGCGATGGTGCGGCGCAGCCCGGGCCGGGCCAGCGGGGTCGCCCGCAGGTCGGCCCCGGACCGGGCCGCGACCATGTTCGGGACGACCGCGATGCCCAGGCCCGCGCGGACGAAGCCGAGCACCGCGTCCATCTCGCCGCCCTCCACCGTGAACGACGGCTCGAAGCCCTCCGCCCGGCAGGCGGCCACCGTCAGCTCCCGCAGGTCGTAGCCGTGCCGGAACATCACCATCGGCTGGCCCTCCAGGTCCGCGATCCGGACCCGCCCGCCCCGGCCCGGCCGGGGACGCTGCGCCGACGAGACGACCACCAGGTCCTCCTGAAGCAGCTCGACCGTGGTCAGCGCCGGTGACGCGGCCGGCAACGGCAGCACCACCAGGGCCAGGTCGAGCGCCCCGCGCGCCAGCTCCCGTACGAGATCGTGCGAACCGCCCTCCTCCAGCAGCAGCTGGATGCCTGGATGCAGGTCGTGGAAGGCGCGCAGCACCTCCGGCAGCAGGCCCGTGCACACGCTGGGCGTCGCCCCCAGCCTCACCCGGCCCCGGCGCAGCTGCGCCAGCTCCTGCACCTCGTGGCGCGCCGTGTCGGCGTCGGCCAGGATGCGCCGGGCCAGCGGGAGCAGCGCCTCGCCCGCGTCCGTCAGGGTGATGTTCCCGCGCGCCCGGCTGAACAGCTCGGCGCCCAGTTCGTTCTCCAGGGCCCGGATCTGCTGGGAGAGCGAGGGCTGCGAGACGTGCACCTCCTCGGCGGCGCGGGTGAAGTGCCGGGCCTCCGCGACGGCCACGAAATACATGAGCTGCTGGAACTGCATCACCCCACGCTACCCCGCTCGATAGGCGATGGCTATGGAGATCAGCTGCTCGATGTGTTGGACTGATTCCCTTTCCGGGCCTAGCGTCGCGTTCATGGCATTGGCAACCCGGACGGACCGACGGCCGTCCATGACGCGTACGCTCTGGGACTCGACCGTCGGCAAGAAGGCGATCATGGCCGTGAGCGGTCTGGTCATGCTCCTCTACCTCGTCGCCCACATGATCGGAAACCTGAAGATCTTCTTCGGGACCGACGAGTTCAACGGCTACGCGCACTGGCTGCGGGTGATGGGCGAGCCGGTCCTGCACTATGAGTGGGCGCTGTGGATCGTGCGCGTGGTGCTCGTCGCCGCCGTGGTGCTGCACGCGGTCTCCGCGTACCAGCTCAGCAGGCGCGACCTGCGGGCGAGGCCCGTCACGTACGTGCACAAGCGGCCGCGCGCGAGCTACGCCACCCGCACCATGCGCTACGGCGGGGTCGTCCTCGGGCTGTTCATCGTCTGGCACATCCTGGACCTGACGACCGGCACCGTTCACTCCGGCGGCTTCCAGTCCGGCCACCCGTACCAGAACGTCATCGACACCTTCTCCACCTGGTACGGCAATGTCATCTACATCGTCGCGATGCTCGCCCTTGGACTGCACATCCAGCACGGTTTCTGGAGCGCCGCGCAGACCCTCGGCGCCGGCCGCGCGAGCCGCGACCGCGTCCTGAAGACCCTCGCCAACGTCCTTGCGCTGGTGCTGACGGTGGGCTTCATCTCCGTACCCGTCGCCGTCATGACCGGAGTCGTGAGCTGACATGAACGACTACACGCACTACACGACCGGCGAACCCGTCGCCGACACCAAGGCCCCCACCGGCCCCGTCGCCGAGCGCTGGGACACCCGCCGCTTCGAGGCCAAGCTGGTCAACCCCGCCAACCGGCGCAAGCACACCGTCATCGTCGTCGGCACCGGCCTGGCCGGCGGCTCGGCCGGCGCGACCCTGGCCGAACAGGGCTACCACGTCGTCCAGTTCTGCTTCCAGGACTCGCCCCGCCGCGCCCACTCGGTCGCCGCGCAGGGCGGCATCAACGCCGCGAAGAACTACCGCAACGACGGCGACTCGGTGCACCGCCTCTTCTACGACACCGTCAAGGGCGGCGACTTCCGCGCCCGCGAGTCCAACGTGCACCGGCTCGCCCAGATCTCCGTCGAGATCATCGACCAGTGCGTCGCGCAGGGCGTCCCCTTCGCCCGTGAGTACGGCGGGCTCCTCGACAACCGCTCCTTCGGCGGTGTCCAGGTCTCCCGCACCTTCTACGCCCGCGGCCAGACCGGACAGCAACTGCTCCTCGGCGCCTACCAGGCGCTGTCCCGGCAGATCGCCGCGGGCAACGTCGAGATGCACCCCCGTACCGAAATGCTCGACCTGATCGTCGTGGACGGGCGGGCGCGCGGCATCGTCGCCCGGGACCTGATCACCGGGCGGATCGACACCTACTTCGCCGACGCGGTGGTCCTCGCCAGCGGCGGTTACGGGAACGTCTTCTACCTGTCGACCAACGCGATGAACTCCAACGCCACCGCCATCTGGCGGGCCCACCGGCGCGGCGCCTACTTCGCGAACCCCTGCTTCACCCAGATCCACCCCACGTGCATCCCGCGCACCGGCGACCACCAGTCCAAGCTGACGCTGATGAGCGAGTCGCTGCGCAACGACGGCCGCATCTGGGTGCCCAAGGCCAAGGGCGACACCCGGCCGGCGAACGAGATCCCCGAGGACGAGCGCGACTACTACCTGGAGCGCCAGTACCCCTCCTTCGGCAACCTGGTGCCCCGCGACATCGCCTCGCGCGCCGCGAAGAACGTCTGCGACGAGGGGCGCGGTGTCGGACCCGGCGGCCAGGGCGTCTACCTGGACTTCGCCGAGGCCATCGGGCGGATGGGCCGGGCCAAGGTCGAGGAGAAGTACGGCAACCTCTTCGACATGTACGCCCGGATCACCGCCGAGGACCCGTACGCGACCCCGATGCGGATCTACCCGGCCGTGCACTACACGATGGGCGGGCTCTGGGTCGACTACGACCTCCAGACCACGATCCCGGGCCTCTTCGCGATCGGCGAGGCCAACTTCTCCGACCACGGCGCCAACCGCCTCGGCGCCTCCGCGCTGATGCAGGGACTCGCCGACGGCTACTTCGTCCTGCCGTCCACCATCAACGACTACCTCGCCCGCAACCCGCACCACGACGAGGTCGACGCCTCGCACCCCGAGGTCGCGGAGGCCGTCGCCGAGACCGAGGACCGGCTCCATCTGCTGCTTGCCGTCGACGGCGACCGCACCCCCGACTCCTTCCACCGCGAGATCGGCGAACTCATGTGGGAGTACTGCGGGATGGCCCGCAACGAGGAGGGGCTGCGCACCGCGCTCGCCCGGATCCCCCTGATCCGCGAGGAGTTCTGGCGCCGCATCAAGGTCCCCGGCACCGGCGAGGAGTTCAACCAGTCGCTGGAGAAGGCCAATCGCGTCGTGGACTACCTGGAGCTCGCCGAGCTCATGTGCCTCGACGCCCTGCACCGCGCCGAGTCCTGCGGCGGCCACTTCCGCGAGGAGTCCCAGACCCCGGACGGCGAGGCCGCCCGGCGCGACGAGGAGTTCTCCTACGGCGCCGCCTGGGAGTTCACCGATACCGGTGAGGCCCCCGTCCTGCACAAGGAAGACCTCGTCTTCGAGTACGTACACCCCACTCAGCGGAGCTACGCATGAAGCTCACCCTGCGCGTCTGGCGCCAGAAGAACGCCGACGCCCCCGGCGCCATGTCCACGTACGAGGTGGACGGCATCTCGCAGGACATGTCGTTCCTGGAAATGCTCGACACCCTCAACGAGGAGCTGATCCTCGCGGGTGACGACCCCGTCGCCTTCGACCACGACTGTCGCGAGGGCATCTGCGGCGCGTGCAGCCTCGTCATCAACGGCGACGCGCACGGCCCGGAGCGAACGACCACCTGCCAGCTCCACATGCGGTCCTTCGACGACGGCGACACCATTGACATCGAGCCCTGGCGCGCCTCGGCCTTCCCGGTGGTCAAGGACCTGGTCGTGGACCGCTCGGCCTTCGACCGGATCATCCAGGCCGGCGGCTACATCTCCGCCCCCACCGGTACGGCCCCCGACGCGCATGCCACGCCGGTACCGAAGCCGGACGCCGACTTCGCCTTCGAGCACGCCGAGTGCATCGGCTGCGGCGCCTGCGTCGCGGCCTGCCCCAACGGTTCGGCGATGCTCTTCACCTCGGCGAAGGTCAACCACCTCAACGTGCTCCCGCAGGGCGCCCCCGAGCGGGAGACCCGGGTGCTCGACATGGTGGAGCAGATGGACAGCGAGGGCTTCGGCGGCTGCACGCTCACCGGTGAGTGCGCCACCGCCTGCCCCAAGGGCATCCCGCTGCCGTCGATCTCGGCCATGAACAAGGAGTGGCTGCGGGCGACCCGTAAGGCCCGTCGCTGAGCCGCCACACGGCCGAGGGCCCCGGAGGCCGCCCGCCTCCGGGGCCCTCAGTGCGTCAGGACTTCGTTACGGAGAGGTCGTCCCCGTACACCGTGCCCTGGCCGTACCAGCCGTGCAGGTAGACCGTGACCGCGCCGCTGGAACCGGTCGTGAAGGTCACCGACTGCTTGGTGTAGCCGCTGAACAGGCCCCAGGTGCTCGCCGTCGCGCCGCCCCGGACACCGAGGTAGGCGTAGTTCCCCTGGACGTAACCCTGCAACGTGTACTTGGTGTTGGGGGAGAGGGTGAGCGTCTGGGCGCACTCGCCGGTCTGCGACGAGGTGGCCGCGACGGACAGCGCGTGCGTGCCGCCGTGCACCGGCGAGGAGACGACCGCGCCACCCGACTCGCAGGTCCACGGGCCCAGCGCACCGGTCTCGAAGTCACCGTTGACCAGGGACCCCGTGCCGCCGCCGGCACCGGGCACCGTCAGGGTGAACGAGGCCGAGTGGCTGAGGGTGCCGGAGGTGCCGGTCACGGTGACGGTGTACGTGCCGGGGGCGGCCGACGCCGAGGCGTTGAGCGTCAGCGTGGCGGAGCCGCCCGCCGTCACCGAGGTCGGGCTGAGCGCGGCGGTGACCCCGGCCGGGGCGCCGGTGGCCGTCAGCGCGACCGTCTTGGCGGCGCCCGAGGTCACCGCGGTCTTCACGGTGGCGGTCGTCGACTTGCCCGGCTCGGCGGTCGCCGACGAGGGGGTCACGGCCACCGAATAGTCGTCGGTCACCGGGCCGCTGCCGCCGCCGGTGAACGGGGCGAAGGTGTGCGTGAAGTACCAGGTGTCCTGCGCGATGCCGGAGCAGGTGTCGCTGCCGCCGGTGCCGGGGCAGCCGCCGTTGTCGCGCTGGAGCGCCCAGAACGACAGGGTGCCGACGCCCTTGGAGACGGCCCAGTCGTACACCACGGGCGCGTTGGCCGTGGTGAACGTCTCGGCGGGTCCGTAGTCGTCGATGCCGGGCATCTCGATGATGCCGGTCATGCCCCAGAGCTGGGCCTCGGTCTTCGACGGGTAGAGCTTGGCCAGTTGGCCCTTCAGACCGGTGATCGAGGTCTGGGTGTCCTTGGCCATGTCGTGCGCGGCGCCGTCGTAGTAGTCGAACGTCATGAGGTTGACGACATCGACCTGGGTGCCGTTGGACACCGCGTTCTTGAGCACCGCGAGACCGCTGCTCGCCAGACCACTGGTCGTGGTGGGCAGGGTGTACGAGATCTGGAGCGGGCGCCCACTGGCGGCGGCCCAGTCCTGGACCTTCTTGAGCGCCTTGTTGCGGCGGTCGATGCCGGCGCTGTTCGTCAGCGAGTTGTCCTCGATGTCCATGTCGAGTCGGGTCACGTCGTAGGTCGTGATGACCTTCTCGTACGCGGCGGCGATCGAGTCGACATTCGTGCAACTGTCGGCGATCTCGGTGCCGGTGTTGTCCGCGGTGAAGCCGCCGAACGACGGGATGACGTCACCGCCGCGCGACCGCATCGTGGTGAAGTCGGCGCCGAACTCGGACTGGGCGATCGGCATGCCCGAATCGCCGTTCCAGTACGGAGTGCAGGAGCCGCGCGCCTCCGTCTGGATGAAGGCCATGGTCAGGTACTTGGCACCGGACGCCTGGGCGAGCGCGGCCGGGCTGTCGCCGTTCCACGCCTCGAAGTACGGGGCGAAGACATGGGCGGGCATGGGGGTGGCGGCGGTGGTGGCGGCCTGTGCTCCGGCGCCTGATCCGAGGACCAGACCTGCGGACGCGACGGCGGTGGCCAAGGCGCTCAGGACGGCGCCGACTGTTCTTGGACGTCTCATGGGGCAGCTCCCAGCGGGGTGGGACAACGGGCGGATGCACGGCTCGGCCGCGCCCGGTGAGGGGCGCGGCCCGTTCCTGTGATTCCCGGCCGGGGGTCACATGCCGCACGGCGACGTACGACCGTGTGGCATGCCCATGATTGGTATGGACCAGATAACTGTCAACATTCTTTACTGTTTCATTTCTCTTCCCCGCACTGCCCGCCAACCAGTAGGACGCGCGCCGGAGTTGAGGTGGATCGACCGCTCAGGCAAGCCCCAGAGTCGCCCGCAGATACCCCGCCGTGCGGCTCTCCGGCGCCCGCGCCACCTCCACCGGAGGCCCCTCGGCCACGATCCGGCCGCCCCGGTCACCGCCGCCCGGACCGAGGTCGATCACCCAGTCCGCGCCCGCGACCACGGCCATGTCGTGCTCCACGACCACCACCGTGGAACCCGCCTCCACCAGCCCGTGCAACTGCCGCATCAGCACCTCGACATCGGCCGGATGAAGCCCCGTCGTCGGCTCGTCCAGGAGGTACAGCGTGCGACCCCGGCGCGTCCGCTGGAGCTCCGCCGCCAGCTTGATCCGCTGCGCCTCGCCGCCGGACAGCTCCGTCGCGGGCTGCCCGAGCCGCAGATAGCCGAGCCCCACGTCCAGCAGCGTCCCCAGGCTGCGCGCGGCCGCCGGTGTCTGTGCGAAGAACCCGGCCGCCGACTCCACGGTCAGGTCCAGCACCTGGGCGATGTTCAGCCCGCGCAGCGTGACCTCCAGCGTCTCCGGGTTGTACCGCGCGCCGTGACAGTCCGGACAGGGCGCGTAGGTGCTCGGCAGGAACAGCAGCTCCACCGAGACGAACCCCTCGCCCTGGCACGTCTCGCACCGCCCGCCGGTCACGTTGAACGAGAACCGACCCGCCCGGTACCCCCGCTCCCGGGCCAGGGGCGTGGCCGCGAAGAGCTTGCGCACCACGTCGAAGAGACCGGTGTACGTGGCCAGGTTGGAGCGGGGCGTACGGCCGATGGGGCGCTGGTCGACCTGGACGAGCCGGTCCACCGCGTCCAGCCCCTCGGCGCGGGCGTATCCGGTCACGGGCCGTTCCTGGTCCTCCGAGGCGCCCCGCAGGTCCGCCAGCGCCCCCGCCAGCACCTGCCCCACCAGCGTCGACTTGCCGGAACCGGAGACCCCGGTCACCGCCGTGAACACCCCCAGCGGGAACGCCGCGTCCACCCCGCGCACATTGTGCCGCTCCACCCCGAACAGCCGCAGCCACCCCGAGGGCGCGCGGACCTCGCGCGGCGCGGGCGGCGCGTCCGGGAACAGGAAGCGCCGGGTGGCCGACTCCGCGACCCCGGCGAGCCCGGCGGGCGGCCCGCTGTGCAGCACCCGGCCGCCGTGCTCACCGGCCAGCGGCCCGACGTCCACGAGCCAGTCCGCCCGCCGCACCACGTCCATCTGGTGCTCGACCACGAAGACGGTGTTCCCGGCCTCCTTCAGCCGCCCCAGCACCGCGAGCAGCGCCTCGGTGTCCGCCGGGTGCAGGCCGGCGGACGGCTCGTCCAGGACGTACACCACGCCGAAGAGCCCCGCGCGCAGCTGGGTCGCCAGCCGCAGCCGCTGGAGCTCACCGGAGGAGAGCGTGGGCGCCGTGCGGTCCAGGCTCAGGTAGCCGAGGCCCAGTTCGGTGACGGTCCCGATGCGGGCGAGGAGGTCCGCCGTCAGCACCCGGGCGGTCCCGTCGCCGCCCGCCGCCGCGAGCACACCGGCGAGTTCGGTGAGCGCCAGGCCCGCGAGCTCCGCGATGGTGCGCCCCGCGAAGGTCACAGCCATGGCCTCCGGCCGCAGCCTGCTGCCCCCGCACACCGGGCAGGGCTCGCTGCTCAGGAAGCGCTCGGCCTTCGCCCGCAGGGTGGCGCTCTTCGAGTCGGCGAACGTGTGCATCACATAGCGCCGCGCGCTCATGTACGTGCCCTGGTAGGGCCGTTGGATGCGTCCCGCCTCGCGCACCGGATGGACGGTCACCACCGGCTGCTCGTCGGTGAACAGGATCCACTCCCGGTCGGCCGGGTCCAGTTCCCGCCACGGGCGGGCCACGTCGTAGCCGAGCGCGTCCAGCACATCGCGCAGGTTCTTGCCCTGCCAGGCCCCCGGCCAGGCGGCGATCGCACCGTCCCTGATCGACAGGTCCGGGTCCGGGACCAGCAGTTCCTCGCTGGTGCGGTGGACCCGGCCGAGGCCGTGGCAGCGGGGGCACGCGCCGACGGCGGTGTTCGGCGAGAAGGCGTCCGAGTCCAGCCGTTCGGCCCCCTCCGGATAGTCCCCGGCCCGCGAGAACAGCATCCGCAGCGAGTTGGACAGCGTCGTCACCGTGCCCACGGACGACCGGGCACCCGGCGCCGATCTGCGCTGCTCCAGCGAGACGGCCGGCGGCAGCCCGGTGACCTCGCCGACGGCGGGCGCGCCGACCTGGTGGATCAGCCGCCGCGCGTACGGGGCGACGGACTCGAAGTAGCGGCGCTGGGCCTCCGCGTAAATCGTGCCGAAGGCCAGCGAGGACTTGCCCGAGCCGGAGACGCCGGTGAAGACGGTGAGGGTGTCGCGGGGGATGTCGACGTCGGCGTTCCGCAGATTGTGCTCGCGGGCGCCTCGGACCCGGACGTACGGATCGTGGGGCGAGGTCATGGGGGAGAGGTCTCCGTGCTCGGTGGTCGTGCCGGTTGGGCGGGCCGGGCCGCCGCTTGGTTTGCTGGCCGCATGAGAAACGACAGCCGGCCGGTGGCCGTGTTCGATCTTGACGGTACGCTCGCCGACACCACGCACCGCCAGCACTTCCTGGAGGGCCGCCGGAACTGGGCCGCCTTCTTCGCCGCCGCCGTGGACGACCCGCCGCTGGACGAGGGCGTACGGCTGGCGCTGAGCACTGCCGAGGAGTGCGAGATCGTCTACCTCACCGGGCGGCCGGAGCGGTGCCGCAAGGACACCGTGGCCTGGCTGGCCCGTGCGGGGCTGCCCGAGGGACGGCTGCACATGCGGCGCGACGACGACCGCCGGCCGGCGCGCAGGACCAAGCTGGAGATCCTGGAGCGGCTCGGCCGCGACCGTACCGTGCGCATGCTCGTGGACGACGACGAGCTGGTCTGCGACGCCGCCGAGCTGGCCGGATTCACCGTGGTGCGGGCCCGCTGGACCTCGGCCTCGCCCGCGCTGAAGGACGCGCAGGAGCGTGAGGGGCGCACCTGAACCGGCCTCGCCCGCGCGGGGTGACGGGCCGTCGCGTCACTTCGGTTCGTCGAGCCGGAAGCCCACTTTCAGGCCGACCTGATAGTGCGCGATCCGGCCATTCTCGATCTGGCCGCGCACCTGTGTGATCTCGAACCAGTCGAGATTGTGCAACGTTTCCGAGGCTCTTGCGACACCGTTGCGAATCGCCTCGTCCACGCCCTCCTGGGAGGTTCCTACGATTTCGGTGACGCGATACGTGTGATTTGACACGGTTTGACTCCTCTCGTTCCTACCAAGGTGCCCTACCTCGGCCCGGTTCGCGAGGGATCGCGGACATCGCGCATGTCCGTGACGGAGCTTGACCAAAGTATTGGTCCATACCAAAATCCAGCCACGCCCGTGCGAGCGCAGCCCGCAGTCCCCCACACCGGGTCCGCAAATTTCGTCCTGCCGTTCCGCAGAAGGTGAATCGTGAAAAACCGCATGCTCGTCGGAGCTGTCGCCCTTGTTTCCACTGTTGCGCTGGGTGGCTGCGGCGTGATCCCCGGCACCGGCGGCTCCAGCGGCAAGAAGGTGACGATCTGGCTGATGAAGGACAGCGTTACCGCCGACTTCCTGGACCGTTTCAAGAAGTCGTACGAGGACGAGCACTCCTCGGTCGAACTGGAGTTCAAGATCCAGGAATGGGGCGGCATCGGCCCCAAGGTCCTGGATGCGCTCGCCGGCAAGGACACCCCCGACGTCATCGAGGTCGGCAACACCCAGGTCGCCCAGTACGCCGAGAGCGGCAACCTGCGCGACCTCACCCTCGAATCCATGCGTGACCTGGGCAGAGAGGACTGGCTGCCCGGTCTCGCCGAGCCGGGGAGCATCGGCGGCGTCCAGTACGGCATCCCGTGGTACGCGGCCAACCGCGTAGTGATCTACAACAAGGACATCTTCGAGGACGCGGGCATCAAGAACCCGCCGAAGACCCGCGCGCAGTGGATCGCCGACACCGGGAAACTAAACAGCGACGGAATCCAGGGCATGTATCTGCCCGGCCAGAACTGGTACGTTCTCGCCGGGTTCATCTGGGACGAGGGCGGGCAACTCGCCGGCGACGAGGACGGCGACTGGGCAGGCGCTCTCGACACGCCCGCCGCGCTCAAGGGCATGCAGTTCTATTCCGAGCTCCAGGCACTGGGCAACGGGCCCAAGGACGCCGACGAGGAAAAGCCCCCGCAGGCCAATGTGTTCGCCGAGGGGAATGTCGCCCAGATCATCTCCACGCCCAGCACGGCGACTCTGATCGAGAAGGCGAACCCCGAACTCAAGGGCAAGCTCGGCTACTTCCCGATACCCGGCAAGACCGCCAAGGCGCCCGGCTCGGTGTTCACCGGCGGTTCCGACCTGATCGTGCCCCGGAAGTCCGGCCAGCGCACCGCCGCCTACGAGGTCATCAAGGCGCTGGCCGGGGCCAAGTGGCAGGAGGACCTGGCCAAGACGATGAGCTACGTCCCCAACAAGCCCGCCCTGGCCCATGTCATCGAGGGCGAGGAGAGCACCGCCGCGATGGCCGAGGGCGCCACGCGCGGCCACGCGACCCCCAACTCCCCGCAGTGGGCCGCGGTCGAGGCCGACAACCCGATCAAGACGTACATGACGGCGGTCCTCCAGGGCGGTGACCCGGCGACCGAGGCGAAGACCGCCTCCGACAAGATCACCGGGGTGCTTGCCGGCAGCTGACCCCCGGCGCGGGTACGGGACCGGACACCGCCGGCCCCGTACCCGTACCGCGGACGGTCAGTCCACCGTGGACAGGGACAGCGCGAACCTGTCCTCGGAGTCCGTCCACCAGTGGGCCAGCCGGAGCCCCGCCGCGGCCAGTTCGCCACGCACCCCGTCCTCGCGGAACTTCGCGGACACCTCGGTACGCAGCTCCTCACCCGCCTCGAACGGCACCACCAGATCCAGTTCCGGGATCTTCACCGTCAGGGACCGGCGGGCCCGCAGCCGCATCTCGATCCACTCCTCGCGCGGATTCCACCGCGCCACATGCGCGAAATCCTCCGGTACGAAGTCCGCGCCCAGCTCCCGGTCGACGACCGACAGCACGTTACGGTTGAACGCAGCCGTCACCCCCGCCGCGTCGTCGTACGCCGCGACCAGCACCGCCTCGTCCTTCACCAGGTCCGTGCCGAGCAGCAGCGTGTCCCCGGGCACCAGCAGATCGCGTACCGACTTCAGGAACACCGACCGCTCACCCGGCAGCAGATTGCCGAGGGTGCCGCCGAGGAACGCCACCAGCCGGGGCCCGGGCGTCTCCGGCAGCGTGAGTCCGGCCGTGAAGTCGGCGATCAGCGCGTGTACGGACAGCCCAGGCCGCTCCGCCATCAGAGCCTCCGCCGCCCCGCGCAACGCGCTCTCGCTGACGTCGACCGGCACATAACTGTGCAGGTCCGCCAGCGCGTCCAGCAGATGACGGGTCTTCTCCGACGAGCCGGAACCCAGCTCGACCAGGGTGCGGGCGCCGGAAGCGGCGGCGATCTCGCCCGCCCGGTCGATCAGGATCTCCCGCTCCGCACGGGTCGGGTAGTACTCGGGGAGCCGGGTGATCTCCTCGAACAGTTCGCTGCCCCGGGCGTCGTAGAACCACTTGGGCGGCAGCGTCTTCGGGCGCCGGGACAGACCGTGCAGCACATCGGCGCGCAGCGCCGCGTCCGTCGCGTCCTCGGGCAGGGTGCGGGTCAGCAGGAAGGGCTTCACGTGCGGGGCTCCTTCAGCGGGGTCAGCAGGACGTCTCCGGCGGTCGCGGTCAGCAGGGTGCGGTCGGGCACCTCGGACCAGCGGGGATCGTCGTCGTACGGCTCCGAGGCGACGACCGTGTGCCGGCCGGGCTCGGTGAGATGCCACAGGGTGTCGCCCCAGGCGGTCGCCACGATGGTGCGGCCGTCGGTGAGCAGCAGGTTGAGCCGGGAGCCCGGCGCCGCCTCCGCCACCTCCGGCACGGTGTCCGCCACGGCCTGCGCGAGCGCGTCGCCCTCCGCCAGCCGGTGCCGCACCAGCGCCCACACCAGGGCGGAGTCGCTGCGCGCCGCGAGCCGCAGCAGTTCGGCCGGCGGCAGGGTCGCCGCCACGGAGGCCATCGAACCGGGCCAGCCCTTCACCGCGCCGTTGTGGCTGAACAGCACCCGGTCCGCGGCGAACGGCGCCGCGGCCGCCTCGCCGTCCGGATCCGCGCCGGTCGCGTCCCGGACCGCGGCGAGCAGGGCGTGGCTGCGGACCACCCGGACCAGGTCGGCGAAGGTCTGGTCGCCCCAGACGGGGCCCTGGCGGCGGTAGCGGCCCGGGACCGGGTCGCCCTCCGCGTACCAGCCGACCCCGAAGCCGTCCGCGTTGACCGTGCCGTAGCGCTGCCGGCGGGGCTCCCAGGACTGCCGCACCAGGGAGTGTGCCGGGCGCGACAGCAGCTCGCCCAGGGCGACCGGCGGCCCCAGGTAGGCGAGGTGCCGGCACATCAGAGGTCCCTCGCGGTCCGGAACCCCGCGAAGATCTGCCGCCGGACCGGCAGGTCCCAGTTGCGGAAGGTGCCCCGGCAGGCCACCGCGTCCACCGCGAACGAGCCGCCCCGCAGCACCTTGTGCTCCGGGCCGAAGAACACCTCCGAGTACTCGCGGTACGGGAACGGCGCGAACCCCGGGTACGGCAGGAAGTCGCTCGCCGTCCACTCCCACACGTCACCGATCAGCTGACCCGCCCCGCACGGCGCCCGCCCGGCCGGGTACGCACCGGCGGGCGCGGGCCGCAGATGGCGCTGCCCCAGATTGGCCCGCTCCGGCGTCGGGTCCTCGTCGCCCCACGGATAGCGGCGCGAGCGCCCGGAGACCGGATCGTGGCGTGCCGCCTTCTCCCACTCCGCCTCGGTCGGCAGCCTGCGGCCCGCCCAGCGCGCGAACGCGTCGGCCTCGTACCAGCTGACGTGCACCACCGGCTCGTCGTCCGGCACCGGCTCGGTCACCCCGAAGCGCCGCCGCAGCCACTGCCCGGCGTCCCGGTGCCAGAACAGCGGGGCGCGCAGCCCGTGCTCCCGGACCATCGCCCAGCCGTCGGGCGCCCACCAGCGCTGCTCGCCGTAGCCGCCGTCCTCGACGAACGCCCGGTACGCGCCGCACGTCACCGGGGCCGTGTCGATGACGAACCCGGGAACGTCCCGCCGGTGCGCGGGGCGTTCGTTGTCCAGGGCCCACGGCTCGGCCGACGTGCCCATGGTGAACGGGCCGCCGGGCACCAGGACCTCGGCGGGCAGCGCCGCGACGTCGTCCGGCGCGCGCGGCGGCTCCGGGGCCGTCAGCGCGGCAGGACCCGACCGCAGCTGATGCGTGATCAGCATCGTCTCGTCGTGCTGCTGTTCGTGCTGCGCGATCATTCCGAAGGCGAACCCGGACCTGACCAGTGCGGGCCCGTCACCCAGCGGCGCCGACTCCAGCACGTCCAGCGCCCTGCCGCGCACCTCGGAGGCGTACGAGCGGGCCTCCTCGGGCGCCAGCAGCGGCAACGAGGGACGGGCGGCGCGCGGGTGCTCGAAGGCGTCGTACAGCCCGTCGATCTCCGGGCGCATCGCCTCCCGTCCCGCCACACCGCGCAGCAGCCACAGCTCCTCCTGGTTGCCGATGTGCGCCAGGTCCCAGACCAGCGGCGACATCAGCGGCGAGTGCTGGGCCGTCAGCTCGTGGTCGTCCACGCTGTCGGTGAGGAGCGCGGTGCGCCTGCGCGCGGTGAGCAGCGCGGCGAGCGCGTGCTCGCGCAGCGCCTCGGCGTCCCCGGCGTGCGGGGGCGCGGGGGATTCGGTCATGACAAGGTCCCCTTCGGATGGGCCGGGCGGCGCGCCCCGCCCGTGGTGAGCAGGTCCCGCAGGTCGTCGGCCGGGCATCTGCCCCGGGCGACATAGCGGTCGTGGAAGCCGGCGACCGCGTCCCGTACCGCGACGCTCGCGCCCAGCCGGGGCAGCGCCTCCAGTGCGAGCCGGAAGCAGACGTCCGCCGCCTGGCGCAGCTCCGGGTCGGCCAGGCCGTCGCGGGCGGCCGCGGTCCACAGCGGATTGCGCGGAGCGGCGCCCGCCCCGGCCGTCTCGGCGAGCGGCTTCACGGTCCGGTACACCGTCTCCGCGGCCTCCGGGTCGTCGAACAGGGCGGTCGTGACGGCAAGGGGCACGATCCAGCCGTCCGCACCGGACTGCGCGTCGATCATGCGCAGCTCCAGGTGCCCGCGCGGCCGGGCCGGCGGGAACAGCGTGGTGATGTGGTAATCGAGGTCGCTCCGGTCCGGCCGTCCGGGCTCTCCGGACCGGATCCAGTCGCGGAACGTGAGCCCGTCCGGCACCTGCCACGGCCCCTCGCCCCGTACGCACAGCACGGGGGTGTCCAGGACGTGCGCGGCCCAGGCGTCCCGGGGCGGCAGCAGCCCGTCGGGGGCCAGCGTCCGCTTCGGGTCCAGGTCGGCCCACAGTGCCTGACGGGTGGACCGCCAGGGGGTCGGCGCGCCCGCCCGGTACGGCGAGTTGGCGAAGGCCGCCACCAGGACGGCGCCCAGCAGATGGACCAGCTGCCAGCGCCGCGCGTACCCGAGCGGGCCGGGCTCCTCCTCCCCGGCGTCCAGGCAGACCTGGACGGAGGCGGTGGTGCACATCATGGCGCGGCCCGCCGGGCCCCACCGGTCGAGGGCCTGCTCCATGGCCTCGTACCGGGGCTCGCGCAGGAGCCGGCGCGGGGTCTGCCAGGGATCGACGCCCAGGCCGGCCGGAGCGAGGCCCAGCCCGTCGAGGGCGGTACGTACGGCGGTGAGGTCGGCGGCGGTGTCCTCGACACACGCCATCAGGGAAGCGGCGGGGCGCGAGCTGAGTTCCAACTGTCCGCCGGGTTCGAAGGTGAGCGCCGCGCTCAGGGGCAGCGCCCGGACGGCCGTTGCGGCCGCCTCCAGCAGGTGGGGCGGGACGGTGCGGTGCGGTTGGTCACGGTCGTGCAGGAGCCATTCCAGCTCGACGCCCACCGCGCGCGGCGGCCCCGTCTTGAAACAGATGCCGCGCAGTAAATCCTCCGCCTCGCCCTCACCGAGGGGCGGGGTCTGACCGGGTGGCGGACCATGGCCGCCGGGTGTCTCGGATGACATGCCGGGCCTCCTTGTTCCGGTGCGTCCGTCCTACCCAAACCGCTGCTGAGGCATCGCACAAGAGTGCCTTCTTCGCCGGAAATTCGATTGCGTGTCCGGGAGAAGAACGCCGACCATGCCCCGTATGCACCATAAGGGGGAGGGCTCATGAGCGCCCGGCTGCGCGGAATCGCGCGCGAAACGGAAGCCATCGTCCGGGCGGGTTCCTACCGCGCCGGAAACGGCCGCGACATCAGCATCGAGAAGGGTGTGGCGGCCGCCCTGGCGGGTACGCGGCTGTACGGCCCCGAGCCGGTTCCGGTGGCCGCGGACCGGGACCGGACCCCGGTCATCGAGGTCACCGGTGAGAGCAGCCTCCAGGCGGCCGCCCGGCTGACCCGCGAACGCCCCGGCGAGGTCGCCGTCCTGAACTACGCCTCCGCCCGCAACCCCGGCGGCGGCTACCTCAACGGCGCCCAGGCGCAGGAAGAGGCCCTGTGCCGGGGCTCCGCGCTGTACGCCTCGCTGCTGCGGGCGCCCGGCTTCTACGCCCATCACCGCGCCGAACGCGACGCGTTCTACACCGACCGGGTCATCCACTCGCCCGGCGTGCCGGTCTTCCGCGACGACCGCGGCCGGCTGCTCGACGCCCCGTACACGGCCGGTTTCCTCACCTCACCGGCCCCCAACGCCGGCGTCATCCGCGCCCGGACCCCGCAGGAGGCGCACCGCATCCCGGCCGCGCTGGCGTCCCGGGCCGAACGGGTGCTGGAGGTCGCTGCGGTGAACGGCTACCGCCGGCTGGTCCTGGGCGCCTGGGGCTGCGGCGTGTTCCAGAACGACCCGGCGGTGGTGGCCGGGGCCTTCCGTGCGCTGCTCACCGGGGAGGGCCGGTTCGCGGGCCACTTCGAGGAGGTCGTCTTCGGCATCCTCGGCCGCGACGACGATTCGCCCACCCGAGTGGCGTTCAACCGGGTGTTCGCCGCCCGGGGCTGACCCTCACCCTGAAGTCGAGGGTGAGGGCCGGTCCCGCCGGGAGCCCTCACGCCCAGCCGTAACGCTCCCTCAGCCGCTCGACGACCAGGTCGAACCTGGCCCGGTCCAGGGCGCACGCCTCGCGCCGCATCCCGTCCTCGTGGACCCGCAGGACCCGGTCCAGGTCCACCCAGGACGGACGCCCCGAGCTGTCCCAGGGGCCCGCGCCCAGCGCCACCCACTCCCGCTCCAGGTCGTGCTGCTTGCTGGACAGCTGCACGGCCAGCAGCGTGCCCTTCGCCTCCCGCGCCACGACCAGGACCGGCCGGTCCTTGCCGCGCCCGTCGTTCTCCTCGAACGGCACCCAGGTCCAGACGATCTCCCCGGGGTCGGGGGCGCCGTCCCGGTCGGGGGCGTACGAGGTGCGGACCTGCCCCACCTCGCGCGGATCGGCCTGGGCGGTGGCTGTGGAACCGGTCCGGCCCGGGAAGGCGGCCGGCTCGTCGTAACTGTCGCGGTGCTGGATCGTCATCGCCACACCCTAGGCGCTGCCCCCGCCCGGCCTGCGCGCCGGTGTGTCGCGGCGGTCTGGAAGACTGCCCGGAGCCATGAGCCAGTTACCCGATCAGCCCGCCGAAGGCCCCGTCCCGACCAGCGCCGATGTGGCGCGGCTCGCCGGCGTCTCCCGGGCCACCGTGTCCTACGTCCTCAACAACAACGCGCAGGTGCGGATCAGCGATCAGACCCGCCGCCGGGTACGGGAGGCCGCCGACGAACTCGGCTACGTACCCCACGCCGCCGCCCGCACCCTGCGCGCCGGTCACTCCCGGATGGTGCTGCTGCCCACCGGCAACCTGCCGACCGGCCCGCTGCACCTGCGCTTCCTGCGCGACCTGGAGGCGGGGCTACGGCGCCTCGACTACACGGTGGTCCAGTACGGCTCGCTCGGCCTCGGCGCCGACGACGCCGCCCGCGCCTGGGCGGAACTGCGCCCCGCCGCCGTCATCGTGCCCGGCTCCGTTCCCCTCGCCCCGCGCGGCACGGCCGTACTCCGGCGCTCCGGAGCCAAGGCCGTCATCACCCTGGGCCCGCACCCGGTGGAGGGCGCCCACGCCCTGATCATGGATCAGCGGGAGGTCGGCGGCTGCGCGGTGCGCCATCTGCTGGAACGCGGCCGGCGCCGCATCGGCGTGGTGATGCCCGAGGACCCCGCCACCGCGCTCTTCGCCGCCCCGCGCCTGGCCGGCGCCCGGGAGGCCGCGCTGAAGGGCGGCGCCCGCATCGAGGTGCTGCCGCTGCGCTACGAGGAGGAGTCGGCCGCGTCCCTGGCCGCCCGCTGGCCCGCGCTCGGCCTGGACGCCGTCTTCGCGTACGACGACACCTTCGCGATGCTCCTGATGCGGGCGCTCCAGGACGCCGGGATCGCGATACCCGCCGAGGCCGCCGTGGTGGGCGCCGACGACTCGATGCTCGGGCGGCTGCTGCGGCCGAGGCTCAGCAGCGTACGGATGGAGCTGGCGACCGCCCAGCCGCTGGCCGACCTGGTGGACCGGCTCGTCCGGCACCCCAGGACCCCGCCGGAACGGCACGACCTGCTGCGCGCCCGCGCCGTACGTCGGGAATCCAGCTGAACCGGCCCGACGACGTGCGCTGCGCACCACCCGTGCCTAGCGTCATGACCATGAGCGATCCACACAGCTACGAAATCCTCATCGTCCCCGAGTTCACCGACGACAAGGCCCCCGCGGCCGGAGAAGGCGCGACGGGGGCCAGCGTCAGGGGTGCGGCGGCCAGGGGCTCCGACGGCGGGGGACCGGGCGCCGCCATCCGGTCGGCCCTGGTCACCGCCACGGGTGAGACGGGCGAGACCGGCTACCCCCGGTACGCGGGCGACGGCATGGTGGCGGACATCGACCCCGGCACCAAGACCGTCGAGGGCCTGCTCGTCGACGGCTCGGAACTCGCGTACGGGCTCTCGGCCCGTGTCACGGAGCGCGGCACGGGCACCTGAGGCCGCCCGCCGGGGAAGGGAGGGGCGGCGGCCCTACTGCTGCCCCTCCGCCTTGCCCTTCTGCTGCTCGGCCTCGACGGCCTTGCGGACCTCGTCCATGTCCAGCTTCCTGGCCTGGCCGATGACGTCCTCCAGGGCCGCCTCCGGCAGCGCGCCGGGCTGCGCGAAGACCGCCACGTTGTCCCGGACGATCATCAGCGTGGGGATCGACCGGATGTCGAAGGCGGCCGCCAGCTCCTGCTGCGCCTCCGTGTCGACCTTGGCGAAGACCAGGTCAGCGTGGCGCTCGGACGCCGCGTCGTACACCGGGGCGAACTGCCGGCACGGGCCGCACCAGGAAGCCCAGAAGTCGATCAGGACGAACTCGTTGTCGCTGACGACCTGGTCGAAGTTTTCCTTGGTGAGCTCTACGGTGCTCATGCGTTGCTACCTCTTCCTGTGCCCGTATGAGACGTGTCCGGGTCAACGGTGCCCGATCTCGTGCTATTCCGTGCCTGCCCATGTGGCCGACGCCCACACCCCCGGACAGAATGGGCCGCATGACACATGGAGCGGAGCCTGTCGCGTACGACGTCGTGGTCATCGGAGCGGGTCCGGTGGGTGAGAACGTGGCGGACCGGGCCCGGGCCGCCGGGCTGACCACCGCCGTGGTCGAGTCGGAACTGATCGGCGGTGAGTGCTCCTACTGGGCGTGCATGCCGAGCAAGGCGCTCCTGCGCCCCGTCGTCGCCCGCGCCGACGCCCGCCGCGTGCCGGGGCTGAGCGGTGCCGTCCAGGGACCGCTGGACGCCGCCGCCGTCCTCGCCCACCGCGACGAGTACACCTCGCACTGGAAGGACGACGGCCAGGCCGCCTGGCTCGACGGGATCGGGGCCGACATCTTCCGCGGCCACGGCCGGCTGACCGGCCCCAAGCAGGTCACCGTCACCGCGCCGGACGGCACGGAACACCGGCTCACCGCCCGGCACGCCGTCGCCGTCTGCACGGGCAGCAGGGCCGTGGTGCCCGGCCTCCCCGGTATCGAGGACGCCCGCCCCTGGACCAGCCGCGAGGCGACGAGCGCCAAGGAGGTCCCCGGCCGACTCGTCGTGGTCGGCGGGGGAGTCGTCGGTGTGGAGATGGCCACCGTGTGGAACGCGCTCGGTGCGAAGGTCACCATGCTCGTACGCGGCGAGGGGCTGCTGCCCCGGATGGAGCCGTTCGCCGGGGAGCTGGTCGCCGAGGCGCTGACCGAGGCCGGAGCGGAGATCCGTACCGGTGTCTCGGCCACCGCCGTACGCCGCGCGGGCGGCGACGGCCCGGTCACCGTGGAGCTCGACGACGGCGGGAGCGTGGAGGCCGACGAGGTCCTCTTCGCCACCGGCCGCGCCCCGCGCACCGACGACCTGGGCCTGGAGACGGTCGGCCTGGAATCCGGCTCCTGGCTCACCGTCGACGACACCTGCCGGGTCGAGGGCACGGACTGGCTCTACGCCGCCGGCGACGTCAACCACCGCGCGCTCCTGACCCACCAGGGCAAGTACCAGGCCCGCATCACCGGCGACGCGATCGGGGCCCGCGCACAGGACAAGCCGCTGGACACCGCCCGCTGGGGCGCCCACGCGGCGACCGCCGACCACGCGGCCGTCCCGCAGGTCGTCTTCACCGACCCGGAGGCCGCGTCGGTGGGCCTCTCCCTGGCCGAGGCGGAACAAGCCGGCCACCGGGTCCGCGCCGTCGACTACGACCTCGCCTCCGTGGCCGGGTCCGGGCTGTACGCGGACGGCTACCGGGGCCGCGCCCGCATGATCGTGGACCTCGACCGCGAAGTCCTGCTGGGCGTCACCTTCGTCGGCCCCGGCATCGGCGAACTGCTCCACTCGGCGACGATGGCGGTCGCGGGCGAGATCCCCATCGACCGCTTGTGGCACGTGGTCCCGTCGTACCCGACGATCAGCGAGGTGTGGCTGAGGCTGCTGGAGACGTACCGGGGGTAGGCGCGCTGAGAGCGGCGGAGGTCCCGCCGGGCGTGCGCCCGGCGGGACCTCCGTGATCAGGCCGGTGATCAGGCCGGCGGTGCGCTGTCGCTGGTGGTGACGCGGACGTGGTCGACGACGAGTTCGCTGGGGAAGGCGGTGTTGCCGTCGGGGTCGCCGGGCCAGTAGCCGCCGACCGCCAGGTTGAGGATGAGGAAGAACGGCTTGTTGAACACCCAGGCGTTGCCGTTGGTGTCGGCCGGGGTGCGGTGCTGGTACACGTTTCCGTCGACCGACCAGGTGATGGAGTCGGGGGCCCAGTCGATGGCGAAGGTGTGGAAGTCGTCGGCGAACGCCTGGCCGTTCGGCAGGGTGTAGCCGGCGCCGATGCCGCCGGAGCCGGAGTAGCCCGGGCCGTGCAGGGTGCCGTGCACGGTGTCGGGTTCGAAGCCGACGTTCTCCATGATGTCGATCTCACCCGAGTTGGGCCAGCCGACCTGCCCGATGTCGTCGCCGAGCATCCAGAAGGCGGGCCACATGCCCTGTCCGCGCGGGATCTTCATGCGCGCCTCGACATGCCCGTAGGTTTGGGTGAACTTGCCGGAGGTGTTCAGACGCGCGGAGGTGTACTCGCAGGTGCCGTACCAGCACTGGTAGTTGGAGGGGTTCTCCTTGCGGGCGGTGATGACCAGGTGGCCCTGGCCGTCTAGGGCGGCGTTGTTGTTGCCGGAGGTGTAGTACTGCCGCTCGTGGTTGTCGACGTTGTCGCCGGTCTCGATCTGCCACTTACTGCCGTCCACGGCCGAACCGGCCGCACCGTCGAACTCGTCGGAGAACGTCGTCGCGGCGGCGGAGACCCCTTCCGGCTGCCTGGGGGCGCCCGACGCGAGGCCGGACGTCGTGGCGACCAGGGCGAGTACGGAGAGAGCGGGGACCAGGAGACGCCTGGTCAGGTGGGGGGAGTTCATGAACGTTCCTTCCCGTGCGGGACGGGGACATGTGATGCGTCATGCATATGACAAGTGGGGGCATGGCCATCACGTGGGGGGATGATGGTGCTTTAGTTCACTACGTGATTTAAGAAGTGAACCAACGGGGTGTCAAGGCTCCGGTACGGACAACAGTTCTTGCACATGCGGCTCATGGCGCGCCCCGGTCCACCTCCCGTGCGCCGGGCCCGCCGGTGAGCGGGCGCCCGACGCGGAGGTTCCAGCGCCCCGAGCGCCCGCTCAGCTCCGTCAGCGTGAGCGGGGCGACGTCGAGGCGCCAGAACGCCTGCGGCGGCAGCGCCAGCGCGTGGACCACGGACGCGCGTACCAGGGACGGTTCGGTGACGGCCAGCACCCGGCCGTCACCGGTCAGCGAGTCGAGCCAGGCCCCGGCTCTGGCGCACAGGCCGAGCAGCGACTCGCCGCCGTGCGGGGCGGCGGACGGGTCGGCCAGCCAGGCCGCGACCCCCTCCGGTTCCCGCGCGCCCACCTCGTCCAGTCGGAAGCCCGACCAGCGCCCCAACTCCCAGTCCCGCAAGGCGGGTTCCTCCGTCGAACGCAGACCCAGCGCCTCCGCGGTCCCGGCGCACCGCTCGGAGGACCCGTGCAGCGCCCGGTCCGCGCCCGGGACGTGCGGAGCGGCCAACCGGGCGGCCCGCACGCCCGACGCGTCGAGCGCGGCGTCACCGGCGAACCGGGCCTCGCGCAGCGCCGCGTTCATCGCTGGTGAGATCAACATCACCCGTACCGTCATGACCACCCTCAACTCCCGGAACATCGCCCCCACGGCCAAGCACACCATGGCATCCGGGCCCCGTGGACGGCTTGTAAGGGGCATGGCGGTGCCCGGTGCCCAGGGGGTATGGTCGCGGCGACATGACGAGGGTGTGACGGAAGTCCGGTGAGAATCCGGCACGGTCGCGCCACTGTGTACCCGCGCACGCGGGAAGTCAGACCCAGCACCTTCGTCTCAGGCACCACGATCGGGACGCGTGTTCCCACAGGAGGTTCTGCCATGGCGCAGACTGCTGCCCCTGCCACCGGCGCATCCGCCATCACCCCCATCTCCTTGAAGGCCATCGCCCCCTGGGCGGTCTTCTTCGGCATCCTCATGCTGGTCCTGCTCTACTTCGTCGGCGCCGAGCAGGGCGCCACGGCCGTCATCTCGGGCGAAGGCGTCCACGAGTGGGTCCACGACGGGCGCCACCTCCTCGGTTTCCCCTGCCACTGAACGTCCTACCGGCTGATCCAGGGGAATCCCACATGAACTCCATATCCGTCAGAGCCCTGTTGGTCCGCGGCATGCTGGCCGGCCTGGTCGCGGGCGCGCTCGCACTGGTCGTCGCCTACTTCCTCGGCGAATCCCGCGTGGACGCGGCCATCGCGCTCGAAGAAGCTGCCCACAGCGCCCACGGCCACGACCACGGCGCCGGCGAGGAACTCGTCAGCCGCAGCATGCAGTCCACCGCGGGCCTGGCCACCGGTGTACTCGTCTTCGGCGTCGCGGTCGGCGGCATCGCCGCGCTCGTCTTCTGTTACGCGCTGGGCCGGATGGGCCGGTTCGGGCCGAGGGCCACGGCCGCGCTGATCGCGGGCGCCGCGCTGGTGAGCGTGTACATCGTGCCGTTCCTGAAGTACCCGGCCAACCCGCCGGCCGTCGGCAACCCCGACACCATCGGCAAACGCACCGCGCTGTTCTTCCTGATGGTCGCCCTCAGCGTGCTGCTCGCGGTCGCCGCCGTCATTGTCGGCAAGCGGCTTGCCCCCCGCCTGGGCAACTGGAACGCGACGGTCGCGGCCGGGGCCGGCTATCTGCTGCTGATCGGCCTCGCCTACGTGTTCCTGCCGTCGATCAACGAGGTCGGAGCGGACTTCCCGGCCACGCTGCTGTGGCAGTTCCGGCTGGCGACGCTCGCGGTGCAGGCCACGCTGTGGACCACGTTCGGTCTGCTCTTCGGCCACCTCACCGAACGCCTGCTGGTGCCGAGCGCCGACGCGGTCGCGGACGGCCGGGCGGACCGGACCGCCGCCGCCGTGGGCTGACGGCCGCCGTACGCGCGCAACGGGCGGAGCCCGCCGGGTCCTCACCGGCGGGCTCCGCCCGTTTCTACGCCGTCCACTCGGCCAGGTAGTACTTCAGTGACGCGTCCTCACCCACGAGGCGCATCCCGGCCGCCGTCATGACGCGCTGCGAGGGGATGTTGTCGGCGTCGGCGTCCCCGCGTACCCGGGCGACGCCCTGTTCCCGGGCGAACCGGAGCAGCGCCCGAAGCGCCTCGGAGGCGTAACCCTGTCCGCGCACCGACTCCACCAGCCCGTATCCGACCGTGACACCGCCCCGGTCGTCCGGCGCGCCGTGGAAGCCGATGCCGCCGACGACCAGGCCGTCGGCGCGGAGCCGTATCTCGTACGAGCAGAACGGGCTGGGATCACCGGTGCCCAGGCAGGTCGCGAGGTAGCGCGCGGCGGCCCCCCGCTCGCCGGGGGAGGGGTAGCCGGGAGCCCAGCGCGCCCCGGCCGGCGGCGAACCGGCGGCGACGCGCTCGGCTTCGGCGGGGGTCATCGGGTGCAGGACCAAACGCGGCGTTTCAAGGTCGGTCATGGTCCTGTGGAGTATCACGCGGCCGTAGGTTCGGGCACCTGAAATACGCACGTCTACGCGGCCCCGAGGTCGCCGGACAGCGCGGCGGCGAGGCGCAGCTGCGTGTCCGCCTCGGCCTGCCGCCCCTGGCGCTCCAGGGTCCGGCCGAGCATCAGGCGGGCGTAGTGCTCCACCGGGTCGCGCTCCAGAACCGCCCGGAGCTCCGTCTCGGCCCGCCCGAGGCTCGCCGAGTGGTAGTAGGCGCGCGCCAGCAGCAGCCGGGGCGCGACCTGCTCGGGGACCTCCGCGACGAGGCCGTTCAGGATGCGGGCCGCGGTCGTGTACTCCTTCGCGTCGAAGAAGAACCCCGCGCGCTCCCAGCGCTCGGCGGCGGTGCCGAACTCGAAGTAGCTGTCGCTCATGTCGTCTCCTCGCTCCGGTGGTCGTCCGGTCCGCACAACACCGACAGGTCGTTTAACATTCCACTAATTATCCGGCGTGGGCACCACCCGCCCCCACCCGCAGCGGAATAGGTTGAGCGCCATGAGCAATCTCGATCGCCAGGCCGTCCCCTCTGTCTGCGGGGGCCGGGGTTTCGTCGTCGCGGAGCCCGTACGTGAACTGCTCGCGCCGCGCAAGGTGCGGCTCGGCGAGTCCACCGAGGTCCGCAGGCTGCTGCCCAACCTGGGCCGCCGGATGGTCGGCGCCTGGGCCTTCGTGGACCACTACGGCCCCGACGACATCGCCGACGAACCCGGGATGCAGGTGCCGCCGCACCCGCACATGGGCCTCCAGACCGTCAGCTGGCTGCACGAGGGCGAAGTCCTGCACCGCGACAGCCTCGGCAGCCTCCAGACGGTCCGCCCGCGCGAACTGGGCCTGATGACCTCCGGCCGGGCGATCAGCCACTCCGAGGAGAGCCCCAAGCAGCACGCCGCCCTGCTCCACGGCGCCCAGCTCTGGGTGGCGCTCCCGGACGCGCACCGCTTCACCGAGCCCCACTTCCAGCACCACAGCGACCTGCCCACGGTCACCGCGCCCGGCCTCACGGCCACGGTGATCCTGGGCGACCTCGACGGCGCCACCTCGCCCGGCACCGCGTACACCCCGATCGTCGGCGCCGACCTCTCCCTGACCCGGGGCGCGCGGGCCCGCCTCCCCCTGGACCCCGACTTCGAGTACGCCGTGCTCTCGATGTCCGGCGAGGCCGAGGTCGACGGCGTCCCGGTCCTCCCCGGCTCCATGCTCTACCTCGGCTGCGGCCGCACGGACCTCCCACTCCGCGCGGAGTCCGACGCGGGCCTCATGCTCCTGGGCGGCGAGCCGTTCGAGGAGGAGCTGATCATGTGGTGGAACTTCGTGGGCAGGACCCAGGACGAGATCGCTCGCGCCCGCGAGGACTGGATGTCCGGCGACCGGTTCGGCACGGTCCATGGTTACGACGGCCCGCCGATCCCGGCGCCCGCGCTGCCGGACGTGGCGCTGAAGCCGCGGGGGCGGGTACGTTGAGCTGCGGCTTTTCGCTTCTGACGGTTGTCGAGGTCATTTCGCGGCGGCCTCTGGGGAGCAGGGCGCGCAAGTCGACCGCGACAGCCCTGGAGAGGGCATCCGTCCAGGCGCGACGTTCTCATTTCTGTCAGTACGTTTCCTTGTGTGCCAGGACGGATGCTGACTCAATGCTGACTTTCCTGATTAGGCATCAGGTGGCTGCGCTCGTTGGTCTGGGGCCTCTGGGATGACGCTTGAACCACGGCACGGGTCCCACGGCGCTCTTCCTGGCCCGGCACGTCTACGTACTTCCCACCGCTGTCCGCGACGTCCACGCCGAGTGGTTGTGTGCGATCTGGTGTTGGTGGTGAGGGCTGCTCGCGACGAGGGCATCACTGCAGACTGGTGCGATTCCCACGTCGAGTCGCATTGGTCGCCCTGCCAAAAGGACTGACGCGCCAGATTTCAGAACGTGACAATGAGACGTGGTGAAAATACATGTCGCAGGTGTACAGAACCTGCCCGCACCGGCCGATGAAGCCCAGCAGGAACTGCTCTCAGTGGTCTGGGAACACTTCAGCTTGACCTTTGAGTGGCCGCCGTTCGCGTACGTCGACCGGCGACTTGATCAGAGTGGCATGGATGCTGTCGCCGCTCTGCAGAACATGCCGGCGGGACTGATGCAGGGTTTCCCTGATGTGTTTCGGCGAGAGCCCAGCGACGACGCGATGCTGCCCTTGACCATAGCGGGCGCTGCTCGCTCTCCTGGCTCTGCCGACCTCGTCCAGCTCTTCATATCGCTTATCCGCCGACTCGCCGAAACGGAGAAGCTCTGGCCGGCTGGACCGGGCAGGGAACGCCCCGCCCTGACTTCCGCCGAGGTCGCGTCCGACTTCGGCCTGCCCCCCAGCATGGCGGCACAGGAACTGCGCTTGGCCTTCCTGATCGCGCGATTCGAGCCGGGTGTTACCGGGTCGAGTTTTCCGCCGGAGGACCCCTCGGCGTGGACGCTGCATGCCGATCGCCGCATCCGTCCGTTCCGCGCAGTCCCGGACATTGGCGCTTACTGGCGTATTCGCTCCGCACTTCTGGCTCCTCCTGACGCGCTGGTCATCGATACCGCGCCGGACTCACCGCCTGCGCCGACTGACAGGGCGGCGCTCAGCACGTTCTCTCTGAACTGTGAGCTTCACCCAGCCGTCGCCACGGCCAGCGCAAAGCTGTACCGGGACGGCCATCTCGGTCAGGCCGTCATGCAGGCATTTCGAACGGTTGAGCATCGAGTGCAGAGTCTCACTGGGACTGCCGAGTCCGGCAAAAAACTCATGGGACAGGCATTCGGAGGTGACTCGCCCGCACTTCAGGTGACGCGTTCGACCAGTGCTGGCTCTCTCCGTAGCGAGCGGGAAGGATTCCGCGAGCTGTTCACTGGCGCGGTGGCTGCCTTGCGGAATGTACATGCCCATGGCGAGCACTTCGACGAGGACCCCGCAGAAGCAGTCGAGATGCTCGCCTTCGCCAGTTTCTTGATGCGACGCCTCGACCAGGCTGAACAGAAGTCGGCAGGGAGCGACTCATGAAGCAGCCTTCGAACGAGCTTGTGGCTGCGGTGGCAACGAGCCGGGAAGCGAGCTGTTCAGGCATCACCACACCGGCTTGACCGGCGAGCGGCATCGGTTGCGGCCGGGACTGGGTCCGTACGGTTCTGGGCGCAGAGCATGGACGTACGGACCCGCTGTTCCGGCAGAGTGGCAGAGCTGGCCCCGAGATCAGGGCAGGCTGTTCAGGCTCTCCGAGTAGGGCCTCGGGGCGTTTGCGGGGTGGCCGATGCGGCCGGCGGCGGACGGGACGGCGTCGATCAGGGCGAGGGTCTGGGAGCAGTATCCGATGAAGCGGTTCGACGACACCCTCCTCCTGCCAGCGTTCAAGCCTGCGCCAGCAGGTCTGCCCGGAGTTGAAGCCAGTTCCAGGGACAGTTGCTGCCACGAAAATGTGGCCTGCGCCACCTCGCAGGATCCTTTTGCGAGTTCTGTGCCTTTCGGGTAGGCAACGGATTTGCGTCACTGATTCAGCTGAAGGTGCGCCGGTAGGTCTGCGGACTGACGCCGGTGGTGCGTTTGAAGCGGTCGCGGAACGTGGTGGGCGACCCGAAGCCGACCTGGTCGCCGATGCGTTCCACGGAGTGTTCTGTGGTTTCCAGCAGGTGCTGGGCTTGGCGGATGCGGGCCCGATGGAGCCATTGCAGGGGGGTGGTGCCGGTCTGGTCGCGGAAGCGCCGGATCAGGGTCCGCGTGCTGGTACCGGACTGCGCGGCGATGTCGGCCAGTGTGAGGTCGCGGGCCAGGTTTTCTCTCAGCCAGGTAAGCAGTGCCTCCAGTTCGGAGCCCTGTGGTGCGGGCGTGTGGTCGTGGACGATGAACTGCGCCTGGCCACCCTCGCGTTCGAGCGGCATCACCGACAGGCGGGCGGCGTCGGCGGCGACCGCTGAGCCGTAGTCACGGCGGATCATGTGCAGGCACAGGTCCATGCCCGCAGCCGCGCCGGCCGAGGTGAGGAACTGACCGTTGTCGATGTAGAGGACGTTCGGGTCGACATCGACATCCGGGTACAGGGCGGCCAGAAGCCCCGCTGCGCTCCAGTGGGTCGTGCCGCCCAGTCCGTCGAGGAGGCCTGTGGAGGCCAGGGGGAAGGCGCCCGTACAGATGGAGGCGATCCGGGTCCCGTTGTCGGCGGCGGCCCGCAAGGCTTCATGGACGGCGGGGGACAGCGGGGCCGTGGGGTCGGTGACACCCGGCACGATGATCGTGTCGGCGTCCTGGAGGCCCTCCAGGTCCCAGGGGGCGCGCACTGCGAAGGCGCCGGCGTCGACCTCCTCGCGCTCGGCGCACACACGGATCTGGTAACCGGGGCGCCCGTCGGGCAGGCGAGTCCGCGAGAAGACCTCGATCGGCGTGGACAGATCGAAGGAGATCACATGGTCGAGCGCGAGAACAGCGACGGTGTGCATGGCCGGAACCCACCTCCTCACCGCTCAATGGAATCGGCCTGTTTTCTGCATACTCCCATGTCATAGCAAATCCCAGGCTCTCGAAGCCAGTGGCACTTTCCCGTTGAAAGCTGTCATTAATGCCACTATGCGCCCGGCTCTGCAGGAGGTTGGCTTTGATGCGTCCGCACTGAGAGAACACGCTTCCGAAGGAACACCCATGCACGTCCAGGTCGTCCTGTTCGATGGTTTCGACCCGCTCGATGTCGTCGCCCCCTACGAGGTGTTGTACGCCGGCGGCACGGCGTCGGGCGGCGCAGTGACCGTTGAGCTGGTCTCCATGGAGGGCCCCCGGGAGGTGGTCAGCGGCACCGGGGGGCTGACGCTGCGCGCTGCGGGGCCTCTCGACCTGGAGCGTGCGGACATGCTCCTGATCCCCGGCGCCTCCGGTCGCGTGGGCGAACCCGGCGAGGTCCCGGAACAGGAAGTGGGCGCCGGTGCATGGAAGCAGGACGAACTCATCCCGGTACTGCTGGGTCGCACACTGACAACCGGGCTCCCCGCGCTCCTCAAGCTGGCCATGCAGGACCCGGACATCACGGTCGCAACGGTCTGCGGTGGCTCGCTGGTCCTGGCCATGGCCGGCCTACTGGAGGGACGGCACGCCACCACCCACCACATGGGCCTGGACATGCTGGACGCCACGGGCGCCCACGCGGTCCGCGCCCGGATCGTGGATGACGGCGACCTGATCACCGGCGCCGGCGTCACCTCCGGGCTCGACCTGGGCCTGTACCTCTTGGAGCGCGAGGTCGGCCCCCGCGTCGCCCACGCCATCGAAGAACTCTTCTCCCACGAGCGGCGCGGCACCGTCTGGCGCGCCCAGGGCCCTACGCCCACCTCCTTCTAGGCAGCCGGCTGGTCGCGGGCCGACCGCTCACCATTCCCATGCAAAGTCAGGAAGAACCTCAGCATGTCCGTCGAAGGCACCTGGAACCTGTCCATCTCCACCCCCATAGGCAAGATCAAGGCCGTGGTCGAACTCCGTGAGCAGGACGGCACCCTGACCGGCGTCGCCCGAGGCGTCGGCGAGGACGTGCCGCTCGGCGACGTCAACCTCGACGGCGACCGGCTTACCTGGAAGCAGGCCGTCACCAAACCCATGCGGCTAAACCTGGCGTTTGACATGACGGTCGACGGCGACACCATCCGGGGCACATCCAAGGCCGGCCGCCTCCCGGCTTCGAAGGTCACCGGCGAGCGCCAGGCCCTCATGGAGCAGCAAGCATGACCAAGCTCCTGCTGTCCCTGCACGTGCTGGCGGCCATCGTCGCCGTCGGGCCGGTCACCGTCGCCGCAAGCATGTTCCCCGCCACGCTGCGCCGCGCCCTCGGGGACTCCGGCGATGCCGACGCCCGCGCGACCCTGCGGATGCTGCACCGTATCTGCCGCGTCTACACGGGAATCGGCATCGCCGTTCCCCTCTTCGGCTTCGCCACCGCCAGCAGTCTCGACGTCCTGGGCGACACCTGGCTGATCACCTCCATCCCGCTGACTGCCGCCGCCGCCGGCGTCCTGGCCCTGCTGATCCTGCCCGGGCAGGACCGCGCGCTGACCGAGACAACGAGCACCGCGTCGTCGCCACCAGCAGCGACACCCTGGACACCGGGCCGACTCGCGATGGCCACGGGCATCTTCAACCTGCTCTGGGCCACAGTCACCGTACTGATGATCATCCGTCCCGGCTCCACCACGGGGGTCTGACCATGCCCGTCCGGTCTCCGCGCCACCTGAGCGTCGCGGCACGCGCCGAACTGGTCTCCTTGATCGTGCTGCTCGCCAACTTGTTCACCGTCCATCTCAAGCCCGTCTCCTCGTTGACGGGCCCCGCGCACGGCTGCGCCTACCTGTTCGTGGTGATCGCGACCTGGCGCCTCAACCAGGCCCCGGCCGCCACCAAGGTCCTGGCCATCGTTCCGGGCATCGGCGGGCTGCTCGCGCTGCGGCAGCTGGACCGCGTCGATACGGTCGGCGTTCAGCCGGAAAAAGTCATCCCCTCATGAACCGGTGTGCCACCGATGACTGGCAGGTCTGGACCCGCCGCCACTCGGCCCACGATTGCCAGGCTCTGGGAGAACGCCTGGGGGAGTTCACCCCTTCCGTCGGTTCGGCACCGAGATCTGCCGCATCGTCTGCACGACCAACGCGATCGAGTCGGTGAGCGCCAGGATGCGGACCTGACGAAGTCGTTCGTGTTGTCGCGTGCGAAACAGTAGGCTCGCACGGCTCGAAAGATGCCAGACGTAGAAGGCCCGGCTTCCCCCGCACATAGCGTGGGGGTAGCCGGGCCGCCTTGCGGTGAGGGCTAGGACTTGTCCTGCCGATCATGTGACCACTCCCGGACCACGTCGTTGGTGTGGGCATGGGGCGGGGCGATCTGAGTGATGCTGAGTGGGAACGGTTGCGGCGCTCGCGCGGTGGGTTCACCACAAAGCTCCACCTGAGCGCGGACGGGCGCTGCCGCCCACTGTCCCTGACCGTCACACCAGGTCAGCGGGCGGACTGCACGCAGTTCGAGCCGATCCTGGAAAAGATCCGCGTCCCAAGACCCGGGCCGGGTAGGCCCCGCAAGAAGCCCGACAGCGTCGCTGCGGACACGGCTTACAGCAATGGGCCGTGCCGCGACTACCTGCGGCACCGCAACATCCGGCACACGATCCCGGAGAAGACCGACAGCCAGGCCGCCCGGCTGCGCAAGGGATCTCGCGGCGGGCGGCCACCCGAATTCGACGAAGACCGCTGCAAGAAGCGCAACACCGTCGAACGTGCGATCAACCGACTGAAACAGCACCGGACGGTGGCCACTCGCTACGACAAACGCCGCTACGTCTACCTCGGCACCGCAACCGTGGCAGCCATCGTCGTCTGGCTCCGAACCTGACGGCAAAACACACCTCAGTGGTCGCCCTCCGCCGGCCGCTGATGCCCACATGGGACCAGGTCGCCGTTCTTGTCGAAGACTTCGGCGTCGCTGCCCGAATTCACCCACACCGTGATGCCCTGATCATGCATAACCACGTTGAACGGCGAGTGCTCCGGGTCAGTCTCGGTCACGACGGTGAACGCTTCGCCCGGCCCCATCCAGTGATCAGTTCCCCACGGCTCAACCCACAGGCAGACCATGCTGCTGGTCTCGTTGCTCACACTCGTCTTGGCCACGCTCGCACCCTAACCAGCAACATGATCGGCCGGACAAGTCCTAACCGATGCACCAGCCGCCCCTCCTGTCGCGTCAGGCCGCCTCGAACGCCCGCCGGATCAGCGGAGCCGCCTTCTCCAAGTCGGCTGCCGAGACGATGCGGACTTCCAGGTCGCCGGTCCCGAGGTGTCCGATGCCGCGCATGTCCCGGGTGAAGCCCTCCTTCAGCTCGACCGCGTCCGGGTCGAGTCTGAGGTACACCAGGATCGCCTCGCGCTTCGGACGGAAGATCACCGAGGCGACGTTCACCAACCGCCGGTAGGCGATGTAGTGCCGCAGCGGCGCCACCCCCTCCACCTCGCCCCACGCCGTGAGCGTGTCGTCCAGCTCCGCGTACAGATGCCGCAGGCACTCCGGCACCGTTCCCCCACCCGCAGGCGGAGAGACCGCCGAAGCCGTCGGCACCCTGTCCGGCACGGGTGCCCGCTCCCGGCCCCGGCGAGATGAGGCAGCGCCCGGGGAGCCGGAGTCCACGAGCAGCAGCCCCAGCAGGCCACCGTCGAAGATCCGGTAGCGAACCAGGTCGATCCGCTCGGGCAACCTCTGCACCACCACCCGGTCGTGGTGCGAGAGGCCCGCCGCGATGCAGATCATCCGCGGACGACGCCAGTCGACGGACTTGGCGGCCTCCGTACCCAGCACCTTCCGCGCGAGCGCCTCGAACTCGTGGTGCGCCGACTCCAGCCAGGACAGGTAGGAGACCGCCTGGGACATCACCCCTTCTCTGAACTTCACTTCTGCGTATTGAAGTTCAGCCAGATCGTGGTCATGGCAGCAGTTGGCGTGTCTCGATCCAGGGAAGAAGCAGATGGCGCGTCGGCCCGGGTTGCAGGTGGCCGATGAGCCACTCCAGGTGAGCTGTCAGGTTCTTGTGCCGCCGCAGCTCGCGGATCTGTTCGATAGGAAGCTCGCGCCACTTGGTGGCGAGGGTCGCCGCTTCTGATAGCGACATCGCCAGGGCGGCGAGCGTGTCGACGCCCAATGCCTCTGGACTCCAGTCGGAGTTCTCGTCCTCGGGACCCAAGTGTTCGATCACCCACGTCCGCAGCATGAAGTCCTGCTGGAGTTCGCGCGCTGAGCCCTCTGCGCCTTCGCCGAGCATTCGTCGGTTCGCCAGCAGCGACAACTCAGCCCAGTGCCGACGCATTTCGCGGGGCTGGCTTGAGTCGTAGGCGTGTTGCTGGGCAACAACGCGGACCGATTCGAGCTGCGAGCAGTCGTGAGCGTCCACAGTGAGCGCCTGGAGACGTTCGATTGGCCAAGTGCTCAGATCACGCTCTGGTTCCCTCTGATCTGAACCGGTGCTCACTGGCTGTCGCTCCTGGTCGTGGGGATGCCGAGACCGACGACGGCTCGTTGCTGGGAACGCCGGTCGATCTGGGCGAGCTTATCCTCGGCGCCGGCGAGGCTGACCTTGAGTCCTTCGACCTCGCCGAGTCGGCCCTCGCGCTCGGCCTCGGCGATGCGGGCGAGGAGGTTGTCGCGGATCTCGGCGAGTCGGTGGCGCTGGGTGGGGTCGGGCCAGAGCATCGGGCAGCGGACGCAGGCATGCTCGTGGATGCAGGGGGAGCCGAAGGCGCGGCCGCACGCGCCGATGGAGACTTTGCGCCGCTCGAAGTGGCCGAGGAACTCCTGCCATTCATCATCGGTGGGGACGCGGTACTCCTCGCTCGGGCGGAGGGATCGGCGACGGGCGAGGAAGGCCATATGCGCCTGGATCGCTTCTGCCGGGTAGACGGCCTTGTAACCGAGGGTGACGTTGATGTCCTGGTGGCCTGCAATGATCTGGGCGATGTGCGGTGGCAGTCCGTTGAGGATGGCGTCGGTGATGAACAGGCGGCGGAAATCGTGCGGTGTGTAGCGCAGTGGGTCGCCGATGCTATCGGTCAGGCCCGTGGCGATGAGGGCTCGGTCCAGCATGGTGCGGACGGTCTCGTCGGTGAATGCGCGGTCCTCTCCGGAGATGCGTCGTTGAAACAGCAACGGGGCTGGCTCCTGCCACTCGCATTCGCGGCGGTCGTAGGAACGGACCAGGGGATCCCGGAGCTTTCTCGGGCTCGGCAGATGATCGCGCTCAGGACGTCGGCGAGCTCGGGACTGACCAGCAGCATCCGCTCGGTGTCCGTCTTCGATGGGACGATCTGAAGGAGGGGGACGAGTTCACCAGTGGTGGGCAGCCGGTATTGGACCAGGCTGTGGTGGCTGAGTTCGCGTAGTTCCTCGATGCGGATGCCGGTGGCCCGCAGGACCTCGACCGCGGCCCAGGTCCAGAAGGCCCGCTCGTCCTCAAGCCCCAGGTCGCGGCGTTTGCCGGTGTCAGGGTTCTCTGCCCAGATCCGGCCGGCCGTTCCGTGTGGAACCACGGAGCGTACGAGTCGCTGACCGGCAGCGGCGAACACCTCGCCGGGGCTGGTGGGCTGGGCGGCTTGCAGCACCGCGGCAGCGTCCCTGCGGCGCTGGCCGACCGAGCGGACAAGAATCGGCAGCACCGGCAGGCGCTCGCGGGTGCGGGCGTCCATCCTCGCCTTGCGTCGTCGTTGTAGTTTGCGGTGCTCCAACTCGTCAGCCCTCACCGGGCTCGGGCTCGGTGCTACCCACGGGCCCCAGCGGCCGGGCTCTTCAAGGGCCCACTGAGCGATATCGAGGTAGAAGGCCCGCACCTGGGTGAGCGTGTCCCGGTGATTGAGCCGCTCGACCTTCGCGCTCGTGCGCCGGCCGTCGGGACCGATGACGGTCTTGTCCTTGGTGGCAATCCTCTGCTTCCACTGCCCGATGACGTCCGGGGCGAGGCGGAGGCTGTCGGCATCGGGATGATGCTGCTCGATGTTCTGCCAGAAGCGCTTGCCGAGGTGGTAGGAGAGGGACCTCAAGCTGTTGTAGTCCAGCGCGGGCTGGCGTTCCCGCAGATAGTCCACCAGCAGGTCACGGACGGGACGGCAGGTCAGTCCGTAGCGGTCGATCAGCTCCTCCGGCGTCCGCTGTCCCAGGTCTGCGGAGCAGCCTTCTTCGCGGTGTAGATGGCGGTCAGCCGCTCGATGGCCTGGTCCTGGGTGGCAAAGCCAGATTCCTCGGCCTGTTTGCCGGCCGTGTTGCGGTACCTGATCTTGTACTCGTGGGGGCACTTCGACCACCTGCTGCTGCTGTGCTCGCAGTCCTTGAAGAAGGTGCCCATCCCGCGGGCCAGGGTTTTGCTCGCCATCGTTCCGTCTCCGGGGTCGCTTGCTGACAATTTGCTGACCACGGATGGTGCGGCACGCCTCTGAGCTGGGATGAAACGCTGAAGACGTGATATGTGGTGGAACTTCGTGGGCAGGACCCAGGGCGAGATCGCCCGGGCCCGCGAGGACTGGATGGGCGGCGACCGGTTCGGCACGGTCCATGCTGGCGCCGCTGCTGTCCGGGCTCGTCGGCCGTCCGCTGCCCGCCCTGCCCCGTATCCCGCTCGTCGGCGACGTCCGCCCCGCCCCCGGCCGTACCCGCCTGATCCCGGTCGTCTGGGACGGCGCCACCGCGCGACCCGTCGGTGGTCATCGCCCTGCCTTCCTGCACGGAGCGGCCCTCGCCGCCGTGACGCCGGACTGGCGGCCCGGGGAGCCCGCGCTCTTGATCCTCCACAACTGGGACGGAACCGGCGGGGGTGCCCGCATCCGGTTGTCGGTGGCCGCCGATATGATCCCTCCGACCGTCCCGCGAGCAGAGCGCCAGGATCTCCACCGATGCCTGTCACGACATCTCCGAGACTCCGCGGTGGCAGGTCAATGTGGTGTGAGTGCCGCGTCTCGGGCATCGCGCCTTCTGACGTTGCCCGGGAAAGAAGCGAGGTAGGGCAGTGATCTGCGTCGGCGGCATGATCGGGATCGGCAAGACGAGTGTGGCCGAACTGATCGCCAAGGAGCTGGGAAGCAAGGTCTTCTACGAGAGCGTGGAGGACAATCCGATCCTGCCGCTCTTCTACACCGCCGGCCCCGAGGAGATAGCGGCGAAGCGCTACCCCTTCCTCCTCCAGCTCTACTTTCTGCAGACACGGTTCGCCGCGATCAAGGAGGCGTACCTGCAGGACGACAACGTCCTCGACCGGTCGATCTACGAGGACTGGTACTTCGCCAAGGTCAACCACGACCTCGGCAGGATCAGTTCCCTGGAGATGCGGGTGTACGAGGGGCTGCTCACCGAGATGATGCGTGAGATCGACGGCCTGCCGTACCGCAAGGCGCCGGACCTCATGGTGTACCTCCGAGCGGACTTCGGGACCGTGCTGCACCGCATCGGACTGCCGGGACGCGATTTCGAGCAGGACGAGGGTCTCGTGGAGTACTACCGGACGCTGTGGTCCGGATACGACGACTGGGTACGCGAGCACTACTCCGCGAGCGACGTCCTGGTGATCGACATGAACCGGACCGACGTCGTGAACAATCCCGAGGACGCCGAGCGCGTCGTGCGGGAGGTGGTGGACGCCCTGTCCCTCGCGAGGGTCCGGCGTCTCTGATCCGGGTCGGGTCCTGCGGCGAAAGGCGGGTGGCATGGTGGCCGGCGGTCAGGGCGCCGCGGACGACGTACCGAGGGACGAGATCGAAGCGGCGCTGCGCGACGTCGCGCGGCTGGGTGGCTTCTTCGCCCTTGACACGGTCCGGGGGCCCGCGTCCGGAGAAGGGCGTCTCGCACCGGAAAGGTTCGCGGCGTTGGCCGCGACCGTCAACGAACGCCACGGCACCGCCGAAGCCCGCATCGGCGTCTCCGTCGCCCACCTCGGACTCGCGGCACGCCTGTGGTCGCCGGTCCTCGCCTGCGCCCTCCTCCACGGGGTCGTGCCGGCGATGACCACCGTGGAATGGGCCGGCGACGGCTCGGCCCTTCGGCTGGCCGGGCCGCGTGGGCGCCGCGCACCGCTCCCCGGCCCGTCGCTGGCGGACGCGGTGGCCGCGCAGGCCGACGCCATCCTCCAGCGCGTGGAGAGCCACCTGCCCGCCAAGGTGGCGCCGCGGCTGCTCGCGGGGAACTCCGCCTCCGCGCTGGTCGGCTCGGCGGCGCAGCTGCTGAGGTCCCGGCCCGGACTGCGGGGGCCGCTCACCGCGCTGACGCGGGGACTCCTGGAGACGGGACGGCTGCGCGGGACCGGCCGGATCACCGGCCCCCGGCTGACCTTCCGCCGCCGCAGCTGCTGCCTGTACTACCGGTTGCCGGGCGGCTCGACGTGCGGGGACTGCTGCCTGATCCGGTGACCGGTCCGTTCCCGGAGAGCGGGCCCTGCAAGACTGACCGCATGAGCACGGAACAGCGCGCGATCCTCGTCATCGGCATCGGGGCGGGCGACCCCGACCAGCTGACCCTCCAGGCCGTGAAGGCGATCCGGCGCGCCGATGTCTTCTTCATCGTCGGCAAGGGCCCCCACAAGGCGTCCCTCACCGACCTGCGCCACCGGATGATCGAGGACCACGCGCAGGGCCCGTACCGGGTGGTCGAGGTCGAGGACCCCAGCCGCGACCGGCGCCCGATGGGGCGCTCCGATTACACGGCGGCCGTCCAGGACTGGCGCGAGCGGCGCGGCGACGTCTTCGAGAAGGCGATGCGCGAGGAGATGGCGGCCGGTGAGACCGGCGCCTTCCTCGTCTGGGGCGACCCTTCCCTGTACGACAGCACGCTGGGCATCCTCGGCGACATCGAGGACCGCGGTGCGCTCTCCGTGAGCGTCGAGGTGATCCCCGGCATCACGAGCGTCGCCACCCTGACCGCGCGGCACCGCATCCCGCTCAACCAGGTGGGCCGCCCGGTGCACATCACGCCGGCCCGCCGCCTCACCGACGTCGGCCAGAACGACGACGGCGACATCGTCGTCATGCTCGACGCTCACGAGTCGTTCACCCGGATCGCGGGCGACGACGTGTGGATCTACTGGGGCGCCTACCTCGGCACGCCGGACGAACTCCTGGTCGCCGGGCCGGTCCACGAGGTCTCCGACCGCATCCGGCAGCTGCGCGCCGAGGCCCGCGAGCGGCATGGCTGGATCATGGACACGTATCTGCTGCGCTTCACCACGCCGACGGACGACCGGTGAATCAGGGCGCCGGCCGGCGGCCCCTGCTCATCGACCGGAACAGCAGCACCTTCGTGCCTTACCCGGTCCGGGACGACGCCCGGCCCGCTGAGGGATCTCGCTGACGGAACCGGCGTAGCGTCGGCGCGGTCGGCTCTCTCGTTCCGCCTTCCTATGCCGGTGGCGGTGCGACCTTGGTGGCCACCGAGTCGAGGATCCAGTCCAGGCCGGTCTCGAAGGATGTCCCGGTGTCCACGTCCGCGCCGTCGTACACGGCCTTGGCCAGCGCGGGGTAGCGGCCGGTGGCCAGCATTCTCGTCAGATGGGGGCCCGAGGCGCGCTGCCAGTCGTGCTTCGACAGGCCCGTGGCGCGCTCGGCCCGTAGGTTGGCGGTCTCGCGCCTGATCGCCCCGGTGGTGTAGGCGTTGACCGTCTCCACCGCGCGCAGGGCGGTGTCGATGTCGGTGAGACCGGCCAGGGCGGCCAGCGTGGCCTCGCCCACCGCGAGGGCGTTCGGGCCCAGGGCCGGGCGGCCGCCGAGCAGGTCGGCCAGCCACTCGTGCCGGAGAGCCGCGTCCCTGGTGCGCCGGGCGACGGTGCGCAGCGCTTCCCGCCAGTCGCCGGGCGGTTCCGGGGGGAGGATCTCGGCGTACACCTCGTCCACCATGAGGTCGAACAGCTCCTGCTTGGTGGAGATGTATCCGTACAGGCGCATCGGGCCCGCGTTCAGCCTGGCGGCGACCTTGCGCAACGACACCCCGTCCAGCCCGCCCTCGTCGGCGAGCGCGACGGCGGCGGCCACGATCCTCTCCCGGTCGAGTGGCACGGGGCGATTCGGCGGCTCCGGCCGGTCCCACACGCTCATGGTTCTCACCGTTCTGCTGCGATGCATCGTAGGGAGGCAATACACTGTATCGCCATGAGACATCGTATCGCTGTGGTCGGGAGCGGCCCGGCCGGACTCACCTTCGCCCGTGTCCTGCATCGCCACGGCTGCCACGCCACCGTGCTCGAACGCGATTCCGCCCCCGACGCCCGCCCCCCGGGCGGCACGCTGGATCTGCACGAAGGGCTGGGCCAGCGTGCGCTGGACAAGGCCGGGCTGCTGGCCGAATTCCGGACGCTGTCCCGCCCCGAGGGGCAGGCCATGCGCATCCTGGACACGGACGGGACCGTTCTGCGCGACTGGCAGCCCGGTCCGGACGAACAGGCCCATCCCGAGATCGACCGCAGGCAACTCCGTGACCTGCTCCTCGGCCCGCTCGGCGTGGAGTGGGGGCGCGCCGTGACGCGCGTGGAGCCGGGCACCCCGGACGGTGCGGTGGTCCATTTCGCGGACGGGCGGCAGGAGGCATTCGATCTCGTGATCGGCGCGGACGGCGCCTGGTCCCGGACCCGTCCGGCGGTCTCGCCGGCGACGCCGCGCTACACCGGCGTCACTGCGGTCGAGACCGCCCTCGACGACATCGACACCCGCCACCCCGGCCTCGCCCGGTTGATCGGTGACGGCTCCATGGCTGTGTACGGCGTGAACCGGGCGCTGGTCGCCCAGCGCAACAGCGGCGGCCACGTCAAGGTGCACGCCCAGTTCCGCGCGCCGCTGGACTGGCACGCGGAAGTGGACCTGGACGACGTCGAGGCCGTGCGGGCGAGCCTGCTGGCGCTCTTCGACGGCTGGGCCGCCCCCGTCCTCGAACTCCTCCGCCACGGCACCGCCTTCGTCCACCGCCCCCTTCACGTCCTGCCCGTGTCCCACACCTGGACCCACGTCCCGGGGGTGACGCTGCTGGGCGACGCCGCCCACCTGATGCCGCCCTTGGGGGCGGGTGCGAACCTCGCGATGCTGGAAGGCGCCGAACTCGCCGAATCCATCGCTGCGGGCCCCGACGACCTGGACGAGGCCGTCCGCGCCTTCGAGGAACAGATGTGGGCGCGGGCCGGCAAGTGGGCGAAGATCACGGCGGACGGTCTGGAGCGGCTCGTGAGTCCGGACCCCGCCGAAGCCCTCGCGGTCTTCGACGAGGTCCAGCCGGCCTGACGGCGTGGCCGCCGGTACCGGCCGCCACGCCGTCGGGCGCCGGATCAGGCCGGGAGCGGGTGCGCGGCGCCGGCCGCGAGGCGTTCGTAGGCGCTGCGCACCGCCGGCACCAGGCGGGCGGCGGCCTCGGGGTCGGCGCGCTCCGTCCGCAGGCGCAGGATGTCGCCGCTGCGGCGGTCCGCGGGGACCTGTTCGTCGCGGGCGGTGATCAGCGCGTGGAAGTGCGGATGGTTCTCGCCGAAGACCATCACGTACGTCGCGGGCGCACCGGTCGCCTCGGTGACCGCCGCGACGAGGTCGCGCGCACGGCGGCCGAACGACGCCAGCTCGGCGTCGTCGAGCCCGGTGATGCGCTCGGCGTGCCGCCGGGTCCGCAGGACGAACCAGCCGGGCACGTCGTAGCCGGGCACCAACTCCCCGGACCACAGGGGGTCCTGGAAGACGACGGCGGTTTCCTCGCTCTGTTCCAGGCCGCACATGAAGCAGTCGGCGTGGAGGCTGGACGGGTTCAATGGTTCCCCTCGACCGTGGATACGGGCATCGTGCTCAGGCGGTCCCCGTGAGGACCAGCATCGGGTCGGGCATGGGGCTCCGGAGGGCCCAGGACCGGTGGATCAGTTCGTCCACCGCCGCTCCGGAACGGCGCGCCGCCAGCATGGCCTCCGGGTCGAAGGCGGGGCCGACGGCGTCGGCGCCGTACTCCGGTCCCTCCATGTAACCGGTGGCCTCGTCCGGGTCGGCGAAGACGTCGATCTGCATCTCGACGAAACCGCCGTCGGGGTCCTGGTAATACATGGAGGTGGTGACCCCGTGGGCGATGCACACCGCCGGCACCACCCCCTTGTCGCGCAGCAGTTCATAGCGGGCGAGCAGGGAGTCGAGGTGGTCGAAGGTGTAAGCGACATGGTGCGCCGAGGCCGTCGTGGGCTTCTTGCGCTCCAGCGGAACCGGGGGAGTCAGCAGCGCGACGCGGTGGTGCTCCTCGTCGTAGGTGATGAAGCACAGACTGTCGTTCTGGAACACCACGTGTCCGTCGAGAACGGCGCAGTACCAGTCCCGCATCCCGCTGGGGTTGCTGGTCTGGAACACGACGTGGGCGAATTTCGGTGTGGCGGTCATCCGAGCCTCCTCGATCGAACTTGCGGGGTGTGCACGTGCGGTCTCGCGGGAACGTGGTCGCCGGGGGCCTCAGCTCTGCGCGACGAAGCGCTGGCGGAGCTCGCCGATGCCCTCGATGGTGCTGACCAGCTCGTCTCCCGGAGCGAGCCAGCGCTGCGGTTCACGGCCCAGGCCGACGCCGGCCGGGGTGCCGGTGAAGACGATGTCGCCGGGCAGCAGGGGGATCACCGAGGACAGCCGGGAGACCAGCTCCGGTACGGAGAAGATCAGGTCGCTGGTGCGGCTCTTCTGGACCTCCTCGCCGTTCACGGTGCAGCGCAGACCCAGGTCGTCCGGGTTGTCGAGCGCGTCGGGCGTGACCACGTACGGCCCGATGGGGGCGAAGCCCGGGAAGGACTTGCCCAGGCTGAACTGCGGTGCCGGGCCATCGAGTTGTGTGATGCGCTCCGAGATGTCCTGGCCCACGGTCAGCCCGGCCACGTGGTCCCAGGCCGACTCCGCGGAGACGCGGTGGGCGCGGGCGCCGATGACGACGACGAGTTCGATCTCCCAGTCGGTGTGGCCGCCCGGCGGAAGGGTGACCTCGGTGACGGGGCCGGTGATGCTGCTGGCGAACTTGGTGAAGACCGGCGGCATGGTCTCGGGGAGGGCGAAGCCCGACTCGGCCGCGTGATCACGGTAGTTGAGGCCGGCGGCGACGATCTGCCGCGGTGCCGGCACGGGCGCGCCCAGGAGAGAGGGCTCGAAGGGGCTTCCCTCGGGCAAGTCGGCCTGCGCCGCCCACCGGCGGAACTCCTCCCACTGCTCGTAGACGGCCTGGGGGTCCGCGGCGAAGCGGCCGCCACTCGCCTCCTCGACGTCGACGGCGAGACCGTCCACGACGAGGACCAGACGGCCGGAAAGGTTGGCGATGCGCACGGAGTTGCTCCTGTGTTCCTGGGGGTGTTCCGGGGGTTTTCCGGGGGGTGGGGGCGACGCCCGGCCCTCCGGCGGGCCGGCATCGGCGGCTGAGGCGCTGGTCACACAGTAGGTCGCTATATGTGATAACAGCAAGGGTGTGAGGCCGCATTCTTCTTCACGGAGCGACTCGGCGGGCGACGGTCCGGCGCAGCAGCGGGGCGAGCCGGTAGGGGACCAGTTGGCGCATCACGAGCGACGTGGTGGTGCGTTCCACCCCCGGTATGCCGAGGATCTGGCCGGCCACCCGGTACAGGTCCTCGGCGTCCGTCGCCGCCACATGGACCAGCAGGTCGGTGTCACCGGTGAGCCCGTGCACCTGGAGGACTTCGGGGATCGCCGCGAGCGCGTGCGCGACCTCGTCCAGCCTGCGCTGGGCGACCTGGGTGGTGACGAACGCGGTGAGCGGATAGCCGAGGGCCGCCGGCTCGATGCGCCGCTCGAAGGACGCCACGGCGCCGTCGCGGTCCAGGGCGGCCAGGCGCGCCTGGACGGTGTTGCGGCTCAGCCCGCTCGCCTCGGCGAGCGCCACCGCGGTGGCCCGGGGATGAGCGGCGAGGGCCAGCAGCAGGCGGGCGTCGGTGGGGTCGATCCGCTCGGAACTGGGCACGATGCACACCTTCTTGGGTTCGGGGGACGGGCGATTGGGCATTCTGCGTGATTTTCCCGGCGGTTCTTGTGCGTCGTCCCGGCCCGGTGGTCTGCTCCTCGCAACGATCCCGCCCCTGGCAGCACGCCGCCGACCGTGACCCGGTCGGGAGCCGGCCGATGTGCGCCGGGGCACACCCGGTGCGCTCCGCAGGCGCCCGTGGTACGTCCCACGTCACGGCCACCGCACGTCCGCGCGCACTCCGGCCGTGCCCAGCGCGAGGAGACCGTTTCCGCCATGACCACCGCACCAACCGCCCCCCGGCGGACCTCGGACGCGACCCCCGACGTGCTGCACAGGATCGAGGGCCGCGTGCTGTGGCTGTCCAGCGCGATCGTGCACCACGCCAACCGGGTGCGCCCCAACCCGTCCGGACTCAAGGTGGGCGGGCACCAGGCGTCCTGCGCCTCGATGGTGTCGATCATGACGACCCTCTGGTTCCGCCATCTGCGCCCCGAGGACCGCGTCTCCGTCAAACCGCACGCCTCGCCGGTGCTGCACGCCATCAACCACCTGCTCGGCGACCTGGACGCGTCCTACCTGCCCACGCTGCGCGCCTTCGGCGGCCTCCAGAGCTACCCGAGCCGCTCCAAGGACCCCGACACCGTCGACTACTCCACCGGCTCGGTGGGCATCGGCGCCACGGCGACGATCTGGGGAGCCCTGGCCCGCCGTTACGCGGACCGGAGCACCGGCGAGGGCTTCAAGGGCCGCCAGTACGCGCTGGTCGGCGACGCCGAGCTGGACGAGGGCGCGGTGTGGGAGGCGGTGCTCGACCCGCAGGTCACCGACCTCGGCGAGCTGGTCTGGATCGTCGACCTCAACCGGCAGTCCCTCGACCGCGTGGTGCCGAACATGGCGGCCGGCCGACTGCACGGCATGTTCGCCGCGGCCGGCTGGCAGGTCCTCACCCTCAAGTACGGCAACCTGCTTGAGCGGCTGTTCGAGCGCCCGGGCGGCACCGTGCTCCGGGCCCGCATCGACGGGATGGCCAACCCCGAGTACCAGCGGCTGCTGCGCTGCTCGGCCGGGCAACTGCGCGAGCGGCTGCCCGGCACCGGCGCCGAGGCCCCGGCGATCGCCGCCCTGCTCGCGGAGACCGACGACGCCACCCTCATGGAGGCGGTCCGCAACCTCGGCGGCCACGACCTGTCCGCCCTGGACGCCGCGCTGGCCGAGGTGGACGACCACCGGCCCACGGTCATCTTCGCGTACACCGTGAAAGGCCACGGCCTGCCCACCCAGGGGCACCCGCAGAACCACTCCTCCCTGCTGACGGAGGACCAGATGCGCCGGCTCGCCGCCGAAGTGGGCGCCGACCCCGACCACCCGTGGCAGGGCTTCCCCGCGGACTCGGCGGCCGCCCGCCTGTGCGCCGAGACCGGGGCGCGGCTGCGCCGGGACCCCATCCGGGAGACGGCGCCCCCGGCGATGCCCACCGACACGGGCCGGACCCCGACGGGCGTCGCGACCACCCAGGCGGCCCTCGGCCGTACGCTGCTCGACCTGACCCGCACCGCCCCCGAGGCGGCCCGCCGCGTGGTCACCGTCAGCCCCGACGTCAGCTCCTCGACCAATCTGGGCGGCTGGGTCAACAAGGTCGGCGTCTGGTCGCCCACCGAGCGCGTCGACTGGTTCGCCGACGACGCGGAGACCATCCTGCACTGGCGGGAACGGCCGACCGGCCAGCACATCGAACTGGGCATCGCCGAGACCAACCTGGTCGGACTCCTCGGTGAGCTGGGCGCCACCTGGAGCCGCTGGGGCGAACCGCTGCTGCCCATCGGGGTGATGTACGACCCCTTCGTCAACCGCGCCCTGGAGCCTTGGTCCTACGGCATCTACGCGGGCGGCCAGTCGATCCTGGTCGGAACCCCTTCCGGTGTCACCCTGGCGCCCGAGGGCGGGGCCCATCAGTCCATCACCACGCCCTCCCTCGGCATCGAACAGCCCGGCTGCACGACCTGGGAGCCCGCCTTCGCCCTCGACACCGAGTGGACGCTGCTGGCGGCGCTGTCCCGCCTCGGCCGGCCCGACGGGAGCTCCGCCTATCTGCGGCTGTCCACCCGGCCGGTCGACCAGACCCTCGCCCGGGTCCCGGCCGACCCGGCGGCCCGGGAACGCCGCCGCCGCCAGGTCGTGGCCGGCGCGTATCCGCTGCGCAGGCACAGCGGGGCGACGGTGACCATCGCGGCCATGGGGGCCATGGTGCCCGAGGCCCTGGCCGCCGCCGACCGGTTGCGGGGCCTCGGCGTCCCGGCCGACGTGGTGTGCGTGGTCAGCCCGGGCCTGCTCTACCGGGCCATGGACGCCCGCGCGGGCAACGGTGAGGCGCCCGACTGGATCCTGGACCAGGTCTTCCCCGCCGAGCGGGCCACGCCCCTGGTCACCGTGCTGGACGGCCACCCGCACACGCTGGCGTTCCTGTCCGCCCTCCACGGTGTGCCCGCGCGCAGGCTGGGCGTCACCCGCTTCGGGCAGTCCGGCTCCCTGGAGGAGGTCTACCGCCACCACGGCATCGACGCCGACGGCATCGTCGCCGCGGCCCTGGACCTGACGGAGTGACCCACCGGTGAACGGCCGTGCGGGGGCGACGCGTTGCCGCCCCCCTCGGCCCGGCCGGCCGAAGCCGGGGATCACGTGGCGGTGGGGGCGTACTCGACACCGCCGATCCATACGCGCCGCACGGCGCGCGTCGCGGTGATGTCGGTCAGCGGGTCCCCGTCGACCAGGACGAGGTCGGCGCGGTTCCCGACCCGGATGGTGCCGCGGTCCCACAGGCCGAACGCCTGCGCGGGGAGCTTCGTCGCCGCCCGCAGCGCCTCGCGGTTGGTGAGACCCGCGTGGACCAGCAGCTCCAACTCGTGGTGCAGGGCGGCGCCGTACGGCGGGTGCACCGGAATGCCCGGCGTGAGGTTCGCGTCCGTGCCCGCGAGGATCCGCGCCCCCGCCCGGCGCAGCGCGGCGACGCTGCCCTCGGCGGCCGCGTAGTCCATGCCGGGTATGCCGAGATTCCCGAAGCCCTCCATCATCGTCAGGGTGGGCACCGCGACGGTGCCCGTCGAGACGTACCGGGCCGCGACCGCGGCCGACAGCGCGCTGTCCATGGGCACGTGATGGATCATGTCGACCTTCGCGTCAAGTGCGCGTACCACCGTGGCCGTTGAGGTCGCGTGCGCCATGACGAGCCGGCCGGCGGAGTGTGCGGCCGAGGTCACGGCCTTGATGGTCTCCGGCGAGAGCCCCGGCTCGTCGATGATGATCTTGATGTAGTCCGAACCCTCGGCGATCCGGCTGCGCACGAAGGGGGCGGCCTGCTCGGGGCCGGTCAGGACCGCGTCCGCCGGGAAGGTGGGGATCTGGCTCTGCGGGCTCCCGGGCGCGACCGCGGGCGTGCCCGCGCTGCGTATGTCGGTCAGGCCGGGCAGGCCGCGCAGCGAGTCGACCAGCGACGGCGGGAAGGAGGCCATGTCCAGGCCGGTGGTCACCCCGGCACCGGCCAGCGCGCGCAGCGTGTCGACATCCCGCAGATGGATGTGCGCGTCGGTCAGTCCGGGGAGCAGCACCGCGCCCCCGCAGTCGATCCGGCGTGCGCCGAGCGCGGTGATGCCGATGCGTCCGTTGTCGATGACCACGGTGCGGGGCGAGGTCACCTGGTCGCCGTCGAAGACCCGGACATTCGTCAGGGCGATCCGTTCGCCGAGGAAGCCGGTGCGTTCCGGTGCGTGGGCGGAGGCGGGGCCGGCCAGGGCCGGCACTCCCGCGACGGCGATGCCGGCCGCCGCTGCCGTCTTGAAGAAGTCACGTCGGTTCGTGTCGCTGACACACATCGTTGTGCCTTTCTGCCGGGCGGGTCGGAAGGAACGTCGTGCGTGACCCGGATGACGCGGAGTGCCGGCCGTGGCCGGCAGTCGACGCGACGGGTCCGAAAAGGCGGCGGCCCGGGCCCTACGGGCATGTGCGGGCGGCCTGAACGGTGGCGGCCGGTGAGGCCGCTCACGGGAGAGCGGTTCGACCGTAGCCGCTATATGTGATAACAGCAACCCTCGCGGTGCCCCCGGCCGAGGCCCCGGCGCGCTTCCGGCGGCCGGGCTCAGGACAGGGCGGAGAAAGCGATCTTCTCGTTGCGCGCGAGGTGCTGCTCGACCGCGTCGCCGACCGCGCCCGGGTCACGGGTACGGAAGGCGGCGACGAGGTCCGCATGGGCCCGGCCGCGCCGCTCGTGCTCGGCCGGGTCGGGGTCGAGCCTGCCGAAGCCGATACGGATGTAGCGCTCGCCGGCCCGCCACAGGGTGGTCAGGACACGGATGTCCCAGGCAGTGGCGGCCGGCGCCAACAGGGCCAGGTGGAAGGCGTGATGGTCGTCGTAGATGTCGGCCATGCCGTGGTCGCGGGCGCCGAAATCGGTGGCCTGGAACTCCAGCCGGTCCAGGTCCTCGTCGCTCAGCAGGGTGCACGAACGCCGCGCGATGTCCGGTTCCAGAGCACGCCGCAGCCGGTAGATGCCGCGCAGGTCGTCCAGGTCGAGCGGGGCCACGACAGCGCTGCGGCCGGGCCGCATGATGACCAGGCCCTCGCTCTCCAGGCTGCGCAGCGCCTCCCGGATGGGGATGAAACTGATGTCGAGCATCCCCGCCAGCTCGCGCAGCGAGTACTCGCCTCCGGGAGCCAGCTGTCCGGCCAGGATCGCGCGGCGCAGTTCCTCGGTGGCCTGCTCCACCACGGACCGCGACGTGATGGGCTGGAGAGCCCCTCGGGATGTCGCCACGCTCTGTCCCTCGTTTCGGCCGTCCGGCGGTTGATATCAACTATATCTACGCTCCGGGGCGGACCGGCCGGGGGATCAGAGCTTCAGGATGCGCTCGGCGTTGCCGGAGGCGATCTTCCGTCGGTGACCGGGCGAGAGGCTCGCGTCGCGCAGGAAGCCGACGGCCTGCTCACTCCTTTCGAAGGGGTAGTCGATGGCGAAGAGCACGTTGTCGATGCCCACCGACCGGATGGCGGCCTGGAGCATGTTGTCGTCCATCACACCCGACGTGGTGACGGCGATGTTCCTCGTCAGGTAGTCGGAGGGCTTCCTCTTCAGCGGCACCTTGGTGTTGATGTTCCGGATCTGCACATCGAGCCGGGGGATCATGTACGGCAGGAACTCGCCCATGTGGCCCACGATGAGCCGGGCGCCCGGGAAGTCGTCGAAGACCCCGCCGAGTACGACGCGCAGGGCGTGCCCGCCGGTCTCCGCCGCCCAGCTGTACAACGGGCCGACCAGCTCGGGACGGTCCTTCAGCAGACCCCAGTCGCCGGTGGGCGCCGGTGTCGGGTGCAGGTAGAGGGCGGCCCCCAGTTCCTCCAACGCCGCCCATACGGGCCGGAACTGCGGCTCGTCCAAGTAGTGCCCGTTGGTGTGGCCGTTGACCAGGAACCCGGCCATTCCCAGGTCCCGGATCGCGCGCCGGGCCTCGCGCACCGCTGCCCGGGGATCCTGGAGGGGCAGCGCGGCCAGCCCGCCGAACCGGGTCGGGTGTGCGGCGATGACGGCGGCCAGCGCGTCGTTGGCGACCTGCGCGTCCCGTACGGCGATGGCCGCGTCGGGCTGCATCTGGACACCGGGCGGGGTGAGGGACAGCACCTGCATGGTGACCCCGTTGGCATCCATGTCGGCGAGCCGGTACTCGGTGACGTCCGGCAGCCGCTTGAACCACTCGGCGGTGACCTCGGGCTTGAAGGGGATCGCACCGTTCAGGGCCGTGCCCTGGGTGATGAGGCCCGGGAGGATGATGGCCTCCTCGATGGCGATGATCCGCAGCCTGTCGTGCGGGCCGGGCCTGCCGCCGTGTGCCTCGGCGACGCCGGGGGCCGTCAGCGCGGACGCGCCGGCGAGTGCCGCCGTACCCGCCGCGGTGTTGAGGACCTTGCGCCTCGTCCACTGGGCAGCGCTCATACGTGATGTTTCCTTTCCGGGAAGGTGTGCACCGGCCGGGGCGCACCGCCGCCGACCGTGTCGATCAGGGCGACGGCATCCTCGGGAGCCTCGTCGCCCAGCCAGGCCACCACCTGGTCCGGGCGGACCAGGACGAGGCGGGCGCCCAGCTTCGCGGCGTATCCGGCGGCCACCGGCTCCGGCAGCCGGGCCACGGCGAGCGGTACGCCCCGCAGGCGCGCGGCCTCCTCGACAGCCGCCACCGACACGTCCTCCCCGAGGGCCAGGAGGGTCGGGCCGGCACCGAGCAGGTCGTACAGGGACCGGCCGTCCGCCAGGAACAGATGGGGCAGCCGGGCCCCCGTCCACTCGGAGCGCCCGTCCGGCGCTACGGGGACGATCGGGGAGTCCGCGATACGGAGACCGAGCACCAGGTCGAGGGAGTGGAACTCCGCCTTCTTGGACTCCTGGATCCGGACGCCCGCCGCCCGCCGGGCCCGCGCGCCCGCCTCGTCGTCCGCGTCGAGGTCGTCCGCGTACAACTCGGTGGACAGCACCCGCATGTTGGCGGTCGCCTCGCGGATGACGCGCTCCTGCACCGGGCGGCGTTCGCTCTCGTAGCTGTCGAGCATGCCGGGCCCGCCCCAGCCGTCCAGCACGGCGGCGAGCTTCCAGCCCAGGTCCACCGCGTCCCCGATGCCCGTGTTGAGCCCGTGCCCGCCGAACGGCGGGTTGAGGTGCGCGGCGTCGCCGGCGAGGAAGACCCGGCCGTGGCGCATCCGGTCGACGGTCATCATCCGGGCCGTCCACGGGTCGGTGGACAGCACCTTCGCCCGCACTGGCCGGCCCGCCACGCCGTCGATGATCCGGTGGGCCTCGCGCTCCCCGGTCTCCCGGTCGACGCCGAAGCCGATCGCCCACCAGGTGTCCGTCCGGTCCAGCGGCCCGACCAGCGCCGGGGCCGCCGCGTTGATCACCCAGTACTGCACCGCGGGGCCGTGCGCCACGTGCTCCCACAGGCCGGGGCTCTCGAAGACCATGCCGAAGTTCGGGCGCAGGGCCTCCCCGCCCACGTAACGGGCCCCGATCCCGTCCCGCACCACGCTGCGCGGGCCGTCGCAGCCGATCACGTAATCGGCGGTGACGACGGAGCGCCGGCCGGTGCTGTCTTCGACGGTCACGGTCACCAGCTCGTCGTCCTGGCGCAGGCCGACGACCTTCGAGCCCAGGACGAGCCGCCCCGGGGCGATCTCGTCGACCGCCTCGCGCAGCACCTCCTCCAGGACGTACTGCGGGGCCTGCTGGCCGGTCTCCGGGAAGCGGTCGCCCTCCGGCACGAGGCCGAGCACACCGGTGAACCGCGACAGCTCCCTGCCGGACAGCGAGGTGCAGAACACCACGTCCTGGGACCAGGAAGGAGGCAGTGGGGCACGCTCGCGCAACCGCTCGGCCAGGCCCCAGCGGCGCAGGTGCTCCATCGTGCGCACATTGAGGGTCTTGCAGCGCGGGCGCGCGTGGGACACGGCGGCGCGCGGCTCGACCACCAGGACGTCGATGCCGCGCCGGCCCAACTCGACGGCGGCGGCCAGACCGACCGGCCCGCCACCGGCGATGAGGACCCGCACTCGCATGTGGGAGACGGAAGGCATCAGTTCGCGCTCTCGCTCTTCTGCCGCGCCGCCCACTGCGCACACTCCTCGGCGAACGCGAGCTGCCGCAGCTGCGTCGAGAGGCCGAGGATGTGGTGGTCGATGCAGTGGCCCGTCCCGCGGGCGACGCTCGCGTCCACGAAGGGCGCCGCCGTGAAGAGCGCCGCGAACCTCGCGACGTTCTCCGGGCCGCTGCTCCACAGCGCGTCGAACTCGGCGAGCGCGTTGTGCACCGGCACGCGGACCTCGGGGGCCAGCGAGGGAAGGTGCTCCTTCGGCCACTTCGGTGCCTGGATCAACTCCCGTACCGGCGTAGGCGCGTACGACTCGTGCGCCTGGCGTATCCCCTCCGCCCGGTAGGTGTGCTCGGGGCCGAACATCACCTGGTCCCGCTGCTCGTACGGCAGATCCACCGTCGAGTCCGCCGGCAGGGAGCCCAGCGCCTCGGCCGCGCCGCCGCTCGGGATGACGGCGCCCATGCCGGTCGCCGAGACACCGATCAGCGGAATCTCCGGCCGGCCGGCGGCGACCATCAGCGCGATCATCCCGCCGATCGAATGGCCGACCAGGAACACGCTGTCGGCCGCGAGCCGTTCGACGGCCTGCGTCAGGGCGCCGTTGAGCAACTCCACATGGCGGACGAAGGTGTTGGCATCCGGGGGCAGCGCGGTGCTGCCGCCGTAGCCGGGGCGGTCGAAGGCCACCACCGTATGGCCGTGCGCGACGGCGACGTCCAGGAAGGACCCGGCGGGGGAGCCCGCCACGTCCCAGTACCGCGCTGTGTACGTGCCGCCGTGAAGGGCGGCGATCAGGGGCTTGCCGGTGGGCTCGGCGGGTGCCGCGAGAAGCGCCGTGATCGTGTGTCCGTCGACCTCGAAGGTCAGAAGGTCGCGCTGCTTGGCCATGTATGGCCTCCTGCCAGGGGTGGGTTCCGGCGTGCGGGGAGCGTAGGCGTTATATGTAATAACAGCAACGGTGCGCGAGAGGAAGGGGTGCCGTCCGAGCCCGTCAGTGGTGCTGCGGCACGTAGTCCTGGGTGATCTGCTTGTACTCCAGGAAGTCCTCCACGGACGCCAGGCCGCCGAGCCGCCCCACGCCACTGGACTTGAAGCCGCCTTCCTCGAATTCGACGGTCAGGTTCGCCCAGCTGTTGATGGAGACGAGGCCGGCGTCGAGCTGCCGTGCGACCCGCATCGGACGGTCGGCGTCGCGGCTCCAGACGCAGGCGCTCAGCCCGTACTCGGTGTCGTTGGCGAGGGCGATCGCCTCCTCCTCGGTGTCGAAGACCTGGACGGTCTGCACGGGCCCGAAGGTCTCCTCCTGGACGATCGGCAGCGAGGAGTCGGTGACCGCGAGCAGCGTCGGGTGGTAGAAGGCGCCCCCGGCCAGCTCGGGGCGGGTGCTCGGGCCGCCCCGCACGACCGGCTTGGCACCGGCGGCGATGGCCGCCTCCACGGCGGCGTCGACACGGGCGACCGACGCCTTGTCGATCAGGGGGCCGATCTGGCTCCCGGCGTCGGCGGCGGGACCGGGCCGCACACCTTCCAGGCGGGCGGCCAGCGCGGCCGTGAACCCGTCCGCGATCTCCCGCTGGACCAGAACCCGGCTGCCGGTCATGCAGAACTGCCCGGCGAAGACGGTGCACGAGGCGACGGCCGTGGCGAGCGCGGCCTCGATGTCCGCGTCGGCGAAGACCAAGTGCGGTGTCTTGCCGCCGAGTTCGAGGCCGACCCGCTTGAAGCGGGCCGCCGCGCCCTGGGCGATGAGCCGTCCGGTGGCGCTGCTGCCGGTGAAGCTGATGACGGGCACCTTCGGGGAGTCCACCAGCAGGCGGGCGACCTCCGAGCCCGACTCGACGACGACGTTCACCACGCCCTTCGGCAACTCCGTTACGGAGCCGAGGATGTCGCTCATCAGGGCGGCGGTACGGGCAGCCTGTCCCGGCATCTTCACCACGGCGGTGCAGCCCGCGGCGAGGGCCGGGGCCAGCGCGCGGATGCACAGGTAGGCGGGGGAGTTCCAGGGCACGACGATGCCCGCGACGCCGACCGGCTGCCGGATGGACATGGCCTGGCGGCCCGGCTGGGTGTCGGTGACCCGGCCGTGCGGCTGGAGCGCGAGACCCGCCGCGAAGCGCAGCGCGCGCAGGATGAAGTGCGATTCGAAGCCCGCCTCGTGGCGGAGCTTGCCGTTCTCCAGGCACAGCGTGTCGACGACCTCGTCCATACGTGCGGCGTACGCGTCGGCGAGATGGCTGAGAGCGGTGGCGCGCACCATCGGGTCGAGCCGCCAGTCGCCCTCCTTGAAGGCGCGGCCGGCCGCGTCGATGGCCCGCTGCCCCGTCTCCGCGTCGCCGTCCGCGTACGTGCCGATCACCTCGCCCGTCGCCGGGTTGACGCTGTCGGATGTCCGGGCGGAACCAACCCACTCGCCGTCGATCCAGTGCCGTGCGGAGTTCTCTTGTGCCATGTCGGGGACTCCTTGCTCGGGAGGGAGAAAAAAAAGGGGGGCCTCAGAGGCCGAGGAGCCGTTCGGCGTTGCCGTGGGCGATCTTCGCGCGGTCGGCCTCGCTGATCGGGGCGGTACGCAGGAACTCGGTGGCCGCCCTCATCTCCTCGAAGGGGTAGTCGGTGCCGAAGAGGATGTGGTCCGCGCCCAGGGCCAGCAGCGCGCACAGCAGCGGCGCGGCCGAACACACGCCGCTCGTCGTGATGTACAGGTTGTGTCGGACGTACTCCGAGGGGTTCTTCCGGGCCAACTCGACACCGTGGTGGTTGTGGTACTCCCAGCGGGAGTCCAGCCGCCACAGCGTGTACGGCAGGCCCTCGCCCATGTGGCCCAGCAGCATCCTGGCGTCCGGGAAGTCGTCGAAGACGCCGCCGAACACGCACCGCAGGAAGTGCGTCGCGGTCTCCGAGCCCCAGCTCCACATCGGGCCGATCAGCTCCGGATGGCCCTGGATGACATCCGGGACGTCGACGCCGTTGGCCGGGTGGAGGTACAGCGGCACGTCCAGGCCCGCGGCGCGCTCCCAGACGACGCGCAGTTCCGGGTGGTCGAGGTAGCGGCCCTGGGTGTGCGCGTTCACCAGGGCGCCGTGCATGCCCAACTCGGATACGGCGCGCTCCAGTTCGTCGGCGGCCGCCTTCGGGTCCTGCAACGGCAGCGCCGCGAAGCCGGCGAAGCGGTCGGGGTGGTCGGAGACCACGCCGGCCAGCAGGTCGTTCACCGCCTTCGCCCGGGCGACCGCGATGCCCGCGTCCTTCTCGGCCTGGATTCCCGGGGAGTTGAGGGACAGCACCTGCATGTCCAGGCCCGCCGCGTCCATCTCGGCCAGCCGCTCGCCGGTGATGTCCAGGAGCCGCCGGGACGCCTCGCGCCACTTCTCCGGCTGAATGATGGCGGCCGCCGAGGCGCCGTAACCCTCCAACTCCGGGGTGACGAAGTGTTCCTCGAGACCGATGGTCCGCATCGCGCGCCTCATTTCACTTATATGCATTGACTTCAGCGATGGTGAAACGTACGTTCCGTCGGTGTCAACCCTTGGGAACGGCCGAGTAAAACGGAGGTGCTCGATGACGGGTACGGATGTCGCCGAGGGGAGCCCGGGCCCGGACGGGGGCGCGGTGGACGTGATCGTGGTGGGGTACGGCCCGGTGGGCATGGCCGCCGCCGCCCTGCTCGGCCGGGCGGGCCACCGGGTCCTGGTCCTGGAGCGCTACGCCGGCCTCTACAACCTGCCGCGCGCGGCCAGCTTCGACGACGAGACCATGCGCACCCTGGCGACTCTCGGCGTGGCGGAGACCTTGCTGCCCAAGGTGCGCGTACAGCCCACGTACGAGTGGCGCAACGGCAGCGGCGACCTGCTCATCGAGCAGACCTTCGCGGCGACCGGCCGCAGCGGCTGGGCGGAGTGGAACATGATGTACCAGCCCGACCTCGAAGAGGCGCTGGACGCCGTGTGCCGCTCCATGCCCCAGGTGGAGGTGCGGCATTCCAGCTCCGTCGTCGGCCTGGAGCAGGACGAGGACCGGGTCACGGTCACCGTCGAGGACCCCGGGGGACGCCGGGCGATCGAGGCCCGTTACGTGGTGGGCTGCGACGGCGGCAACAGTTTCGTGCGGTCCGCGCTCGACGTGGGACTGCACGACTACGGCTTCTCCGAGCCGTGGATGGTGTGCGACTTCCGCTTCCGCCGCCCCACCGAGGTCCCCCGCGCCCTCCAGCTCGGCGACCCCCTCGGCCCCACCTCGATCATCTCGCTAGGCCCCGCGCACCACCGGTTCAGCTTCATGCTCGACTCGGCCGGAGACTTCGGGACCGAGAGCGACCCGAGCCGCGTCTGGAAGCGAGTGGCCGCCCATCTCGGCCCCGACGACGCCGACCTCATCCGCGTCGCCACGTACACCTTCCGCTCCCTCATCGCCCACGAGTGGCGCCGAGGCCGTGTCCTGCTCGCGGGCGACGCCGCCCACCAGATGCCCCCGTTCCTCGGCCAGGGCATGTGCTCCGGCTTCCGCGACGCGCAGAACCTCGCGTTCAAGCTGGACCTGGTACTCCGGGGCACCGCGCCGGACCGCGTCCTCGACACGTACCAGACCGAACGCGAGCCGCATGTGCGCGCGGTGACCGAGAAGGGCATCGAGCTGGGGCACCTCCAGACCCTGCGCGACCCCGAGCGCGCCGCCGAACGCGACCGCACGCTGCTCGCACGCCGCGCCGCGTCCGCCGCACCCGAACCCATGCGCTTCCCGGACCTGGCCGACGGCCTGCTCGCACGGAGCGCCGCCGCCGGCCGGGGCCACCTGTCGGTGCAGGGCGTCGTGGACGACGGCACCCACCGCGACCGCCTCGACCAGGTCGTGGGCGCGGGCTTCCACCTGCTCGTCGGCGAAGGACACCTGGCCGCCCTGGAGAACGGCCGGCTGCTCGACGACCTGGCCGAGGCCGGGGTCCGCGTCGTCGTCCCCGGCGAACACGCCGCCGGCCACGAGGGCGCGGCCGTCGTCCGGGACGTGGACGGCACCTACCGCGCGTGGCTGGCCGAGCTGGGCTGCTCGGCCGTCGCGGTCCGCCCCGACTTCTATGTGTACGGGACGGCGCGCGGCTCCGAGGCGGTGGCGGGGCTGGCGGTCGAGCTCCTGGACGCGATCCACGGCGACGTGACCGCCCGGGAGGCGGGGGCGGACGCCTGAGGCGGCGGGGAGGACGGCCCACAGCCGGGCCGGCGGCCGGTCACTATGATCGCCTGGTGAACACACAGCGCCCCTCCGACTCCGCGCCGCCCGGCGAGGCGCCGCCGGCCCGGCAGGGAATCCAGTCCGTCGAACTGGCGATGACGGTCCTGCAGGCCCTTGAGGAGGGGCGGGGCCCGATGACGCTGACGCAGATCTCCGCCGCCAGCGGCATGCAGCCCAGCAAGGCCCACCGCTATCTGGTCAGCCTCGCCCGGGTCGGCCTCGTGGCCCAGTCGCCCAGTTCCGGCCGGTACGACATGGGCCCCGCCATGCGGCGGCTCGGCGTCGAGTCGCTGCGCAGGATGGACGAGGTGGCGCTGGTGAGCGAGCACCTGCCCGGACTGCGGGACAGCACCTCGCACGCGGTCAACCTGTCGGTGTGGGGCGACCACGGCCCGGTCGTCGTGCGCTGGGAGTACGGTGCCCACGCCCTCCCGATCACCGTCCGGGTCGGTGCCACCATGCCCCTGCTGACCTCGGCGATGGGAGGGGCCTTCCTCGCGCACCTGCCGGAGCAGCTCACGGAGCCGGTGCTCTGCGGACAACTCGAAGTGGACGCGCTGGACGCGGCCACCCGGGACCGCGTCGACCGGATCAAGGACGGAGTGCGACGAGAGGGTGTGGCCTCCACCGTCGGAGGCGTCATCCCCGGCATCACCTCGGTCGCGGCCCCCGTTTTCACCGCCGGTGAGTCCTTCCCGCTCGTCGTCACCCTGGTGATGCCCGCGCGGGGCCTCACGGAGCAGGACATCGCACGCCTCGCGGCCGAACTCCTGCGCTCGACCCGAGCCATGTCCGAAGTCCTGGGCCACGCCGTCGACCCGCACCGGCCGTAGGGGCCCGGGGGTGCGGCCCGGTCAGGCGTGCCGCAGGCAGAGGCTGCCCCACTGGAAGCCCGCGCCGATGGCGGACAGCACATAGACGTCCCCCGGAAGCAGGGCGCCCTCGGACGCCGTGGTGTGCAGGGCGGTGAACACGCCCGCCGAACCGGTGTTGCCCAGCCGGTCGATGGTGACGGCGGCGCGCTCACGGGGGACGTCGAGGGCGCTCAGGGTCTCGTTGAGGATGTTCAGGTTGGCCTGGTGCAGGAAGAAGTGCCGGACCTGGTCGAGCGGCACCCCGGCCCGGTGCGCGGCGCCGCGGATACTCGCGGGGAGCCGTGTCGTCGCGGTGTTCCACACGGCACGCCCGTCCATGTGCAGGTAGTGCTCCCCGGCGGCGACGGTGGCGCCGCTCGCCGGCCGCCGGGAGCCCCCGGCGGGGATCTGGACGTCGTACGAGAGCCGGGAGCCCAGGTCGTACGAGAGCAGCCCCGCCCCGGGCGTCTCGCTGCGGGTGAGGACGACGGCCGCCGCGGCGTCCCCGAAGAAGACGCGCGTCGTGCGGTCGGCGGGGTCGGTGATCCTGGACGCGCAGTCGGCCGCGACGACCAGGATCGTGCCGATGGAGGGGTTCTGGAGGAGGTGCGCGGCGAGCAGCACGGCCTGGATGCCCGAGGCGCAGGCGGCCTGGGTGACATCCAGCGACAGGGCGCGGTGGGCGCCGAGGGCGTCCTTGACGATCAACGCGGTCGACACCAGCGGCTGGTCTCCGGTGTAACTGGCGACGATGACCGCGTCCAGCCCGGCCGGCTCCACCCCGGCCGCCTCCAACGCCGGCCGCGCGGCGGCGACGCACATGTCGGAAGTCGCCAAGTGCGGTGCCAGGCAGCGGCGTTCGCGGATACCGGTGCGGCTGGTGATCCACGCGTCGCTCGTGTCCAGGGTGCGCGTCAAATCCTGATTGGTGACGACCGCCGGCGGCAGGTGCATTCCGGTCCCTGCGACGGCGAACGGCACGGACAGACCGGCACCGGTCTGATGGGACGGCCTCTGGTGGGGCAGCGTCTGACCGGGCGCGAGAACTCCCATGTTCCGTACCTTTCGAAAGCGGTTCGAGAAAGGCCCCGTCGCAATCCGAAGCCGCCGCATCGTCTCACGGAGAACGCGCATGAATAGTGCGCGGTAATCCTTGAGCGTGAATTATGCGGCGGCTTGACGTCGGAATGGCGGAAATTCGTCCCCGGCGGCGGTCACCGGTTCTTATCACCGGCCGGGGGATTGCGCAGGACCGGTACGGATTCCAGCAGCGTCCGGGTGTACGGGTGCGCCGGTGCACGCAGAAGCGTCCCGGTGGGCGCGCTCTCCACGATCCGGCCCCGTCGCATGACCGCCACCGCGTCGGAGACATGGCAGACCGCCGGCAGATTGTGGCCGATGAACAGCATGGACAGACCGAGCCCCTGCTGAAGCCGGCGGACCGTGTTCAGGACGGACGCCTGCACCGAGACGTCCAGCGCCGAGGTGATCTCGTCGGCGATCAGCAGGCCCGGCTCGACGGCCAGCGCCCGGGCCAGGGCGACCCGCTGACGCTGACCGCCGGACAGCTGCCGGGGCAGGCGGTCCGCGAGCCGGCCGTCCAGGCCGACCAGGTCCAGCAGTTCGGCGACACGCTCCGCGCGCCCCGCCCGGTCGAGCCGCCGGAACACCGTGGCGGCCTCGGCCAGCGCCTGACGGACGGTCATACGGGGATCGAGCGCGGTGTCCGGGTCCTGGAGGACCACCTGGACCCGGCGGCCCAGCCGGCGCCGGTCGCGGACGGTACGGGTGCGGACCTCCTCGCCGGCGACCAGGATCCGGCCGGACCGCACCGGCACCAGGCCGACGATCGCGCCCGCCAGGGTGGACTTCCCGGAGCCCGACTCCCCGACGAGACCCAGCGTCGTGCCCGGCGCGATCTCCAGCGAAACCCCGTCCACGGCCGCGAAGGAGCCACGCGGGCCGGTGCGCCGGACGGTGAGGCCGTCCACCCGAAGGGCCGTCATGACGCGGCCACCGTCTCCGGGGCCACCGCCACCGGCAGTGGGTACCAGCAGGCGACCCGGTGGCCGGAGCCCAGGTCGTCCAGCGGCGGAGCCTGCTCGGCGCAGCGGTCCCGGCGGTTCGGGCACCGGGCCTCGAACGCACAGCCGGCGGAGGGCGCGACCGGATCGGGCGGGGCGCCCTCGATCGTGGGCAGCGGGCGGCCGCGGTCGGCGGTGAGGTCCGGGACCGACGCGACGAGCGCCCGGGTGTAGGGGTGCCGGGCGCCCGCCGCGAGCCGGCCGACGGGCAGGGCCTCGACCAGCGTGCCCGCGTACATGACCAGCACCCGTTCGCAGAACTCGGCGACCAGCGCGACATCGTGGCTGATGAACAGGATCGCGGCGGAGGTGTCCCGCCGGATGTCCACGAGCAGCCGCGTGATCTGCCGCTGCACCGTGACGTCGAGCGCGGTCGTCGGCTCGTCCGCGATGATCAGCCCCGGCCGCACCATCAGCCCGGCGGCGATCATCACCCGCTGGCGCTGGCCGCCGGAGAGTTCGTACGGGCGTGAGCGCAGCAACGACGGGGACAGGCCGACGCGGCGCAGCGCCTCGGCGGCCTGCGCGGTGGCCTCGGCGCGGCCCGCCCCGCGATGGGCCCTGACCGCCTCGGTGAGCTGGGTGCCGATCCGCAGGGACGGGTTGAGCGCCGATGCGGGGTTCTGGAAGATCACCGACAGGCCCGTCGCGAGATGCCGGTCCCGCTCCTTCCGCGTCAGCGCGCCGAGGTCGGTCCCGAGCAGGCGCAGCGTACGCCGGGAGACCCGGGCGCCGTACGGGAGCAGGTCGGCGACGGCGAGCGCCGTCAGGGACTTGCCCGAACCCGACTCGCCGACCAGCCCGACGATCTCGCCGCGCCCCAGCGACAGGCTCACCCCGCGCACCGGGCGGACCGGGCCGGCCGGGGTCGGCAGCTCGACGGTGAGGCCGTCGACCTGGAGGACCTGCCCCTCCTCGGCCGGGCCGCTCGACGCCGACCGCTGACCCGGGATGCGCACCACCGGGCCGCGCCGGGCGGCGCCCCCGGCCAGCACCTCGCCCAGCAGCTGGAACGTCAGCGCCGCGTACAGCAGCGCCAGGCCCGGGGCGAGCGCGGGCAGCGGCTCGGCGTAGATCCGGTCGAGCCCCTGGCTGAGCAGCTGCCCCCAGTCATAGCCCGGCGGCTGGACGCCGAGCCCGAGGAAGCTCAGCCCGGAGAGCGCGACCAGGGCGGTGCCGGCCGCCGTGGTGACGCTCAGGAGCAGCGGCTCGGCGATGTTCGGCAGGACATGGCGCCACAGCAGCCGGAGCCGGCTCAGCCCGAGGACCCGGGCGGCGGCCAGGTGGTCGGTGCCCGCCACGCCCGCCGCGAGGGTCTGGGCCAGCCGCGCGAACCCGGGCACACCCGCGGCGGCGAGGGCAACGACCGCGCCGGCCGTGCCCGCGCCGAACACCACCGCGAGGAACATCGCGACCAGGAGCGCCGGGAACGCGAGCAGCAGGTTGATCAGCCCGGCGACAAGCCGGCGGGCGCGCCGCCCGACGACCGCCGTGCAGGCCCCGAGCAGCACGCCCGCGCCCGCGCCGAGCAGCACCGACGCCAGCGCGAGCAGCAGCGAGGACCGGGCGGCCGTCAGGATGCGGGCCAGCAGGTCCAGGCCGAGGCCGTCCGTGCCGACCGGGTGCGCGGCCGAAGGCCCCTGGAGCACGGCCGAGGGGTCCGGGCGGTCGGCCGCCGCACCCCAGAACAGCGGGCCGGCCACGGCGAGCACGATGAGCGACACCAGCATGAACCCGGTGACCCAGGCCATGGGGGAGCGCCGGAGTCCGGCGGGAAGGCTCATGATCACATCTCCCGGATCGCCGAGCGGGGGTCGATCAGGGCGAGCAGCACATCGACCAGGAGACCGGCGAGCAGCACGGTGGTGCCGAGCACCAGCACCATCGCCTGGACCACCGGATAGTCCTGCGCGACCACGGACTGGGCCATCGCGGAGCCGATGCCGGGCCAGGCGAAGACCTTCTCGACCAGGACCGTGCCCGCGATGAGGGCGGGCAGCAGGCTCCCGGCGACGGTGAGCGCGGCGGACGCCATGTTGGGTGCCGCGTGCCGCAGATAGCGGCGTGCGGCGGACAGCCGTCTGCTCCGGGCGGTACGCAGATAGTCCTCGTCCAGCACTTTGAGCGCCTCGACCCTGACGATGCGCAGGAGTACGGCGGTGGGGGTGAGGGAGAGCGCGAGGACGGGGAGGACGAGGGAGGCGACGCCCGCCGCACCGGCCACCGGGAACAGCTGGAGCCCGACGGCGAGCAGGGCGGTGAGCCCGGCGGCCAGCACGAAGTCGGGCACGCCGGTCAGCCCGGCGGTGACCGTGGTGAACGCCAGCTCGGTGCGCGGGCGGCGGCCGTCGCGGGTGCGGACGGCGGCGAGCAGGCCGCCGGGCAGGGCGACGGCGAGCGCGGTGAGGAAGGCGAGTCCGGCGATCTCCAGGGTGGCCGGCAGCCGGGTCCGGACCAGCTCCGCGACCGGCGCCCCGGTGACCAGCGAGGTCCCGAGGTCGCCGTGCAGGAGGCCGCCGAGGTACTGCCGGTACTGGGCCAGGAACGGCATGTCGAGCCCGAGCGCGTGCCGCCGGGCGGCGACCAGGTCGGGGGCGGCGTCCACTCCGAGCGCGGCCCGCACCGGGTCGCCGGGGATGAGGCGGATCATCGCGAACGACGCGGTGAGGACGAGGCCGAGCGAGACGAAGAGCCGGAGGCCGCGGCGGCCCAGGAACACCGTCCAGGGGTGCCGCAGCAGTGCGGGAACGGTCATGGTGGGCCCCGGAATCACTGGTGGAGGCGGATGCTCGTGGGGACGAGCTGCCCGCCGAACGTGGTGGTGAACGTGGTGCGGTGGCCGTACACGCCGCTTTGGCCCTCGGCGATCGGCAGCGCGTCGGCCGAGTGGAAGAGCGCGGCGGCGGCCCTGTTCCAGGTGGCGCATCCCGTGGTGTCCGGCTCCCGGAGTGCCCGGGCGACCAAGGCGTCGTACTCCGGATTGGCCACCCCCGCGAAGTTCAGGCCCCCGGCGGGGGCGGGGCCGGAGAAGAAGGGGATGAAGCCCGCCGGCAGGGCGAAGCCCGGCGTACTGCCGACCACCACGTCGAAGTCGGCCGTCGTGTACATCGCGTTGACCAGGGCGGGCAGGCTCTCGGTGACCAGTTCGACCTTCGCGCCGAGCGCCGTCCACTGCCGGGCCATCAGCTCGGCGACGGACGCCAGGGTCGGGCCGAGATCGGGGCTGGTGATCAGGCGCAACCGCAGCGTCCGGCCGTCCTTGGCGAGCGGACCGCCGGGCGAGCGGGTCCAGCCCGCGACCCGCAGGGCCTCGGCGGCGTCCCGTCCGGGCAGGCTGGCGTCGGCGAGGTCTCCGTGGCAGACGGACCCCTCGGCCCCGAAGTCCCGGGCGGGGGTGCCGGTGCCGCCCACGGCGACGTTGGCGAGCCCCCGGCGGTCGAGGGCGGAGACCAGGGCCCGGCGCACCGCCCGGTCGGCGAGGACCCGGCCGGGGCGCTGGTTGAAGAAGGTCAGCCCGATGACGGTCGCGACCTCGGCGGTGGCCAGGCCGTGGCCGATGAGCCGGGCGCGGTCGGGCCCGCTCACCCGCGCGATGTCGACGCCCCCGGTCAGCAGGAGGTTCGCCGCCGTGGAGGTCTGGGGCACCACCGAGAGCACGAGGCGCTCGGGGAGGCCGCGCGCGGCGGTCGTCGCTCCGCCGGGCCCCCAGGTGTAGCCGTCGCGGAGGGTGAACTCGTACGGCCCGCCGGGGGAGTAGCGGGTCAGCACATAGGGGCCGGTGCCCCGCGTGGCGCGGGCGAGCGAGCCGGGCCGGTCCAATCCGGCGGGGCAGACGATCGGCAGCAGGCCGATGGTGCGGATCAGGAACGGAAAGGGGGCGCCGGCGGACACCGACACCGTGCGGGTGCGGTCGTCGGCGCGCGCCGTGAACGGGACGTTCGGCAGGACCGTACGGGCCCCGGCGAGCTGGTTGTCCGGGTCGGCCGCGTAGGTCAGCGACCGGGCGACGGCCGAGGCGGTGAGGGGGGTGCCGTCGGAGCAGGTGACGCCGGCGCGGAGCGTGAACACCGCCGTGGTCGCCGTGGCCCGCCAGGACGTGGCCAGGCCGGTGACCAGGCCGCCGTCGGTGTCGGGGTTCACCAGGGAGTCGTAGGCGTAACGGGCCTGGGAGGCGCCGAAGGTGGAGTACGGGTCGAAGCTCGGCGTCTCGCTGGCCTCGGCGATCCGGACGGTGCCGCGGTCCACCAGGGGGGTGGTCGTCGAGGAGCGGGCGACGCCGCCGCAGCCGCTCAGCGTGAGGGCCGAGGCGGTGAGCGCGGCCGTCAGGACGGCCGGCGGGGTGCGTCGGAGCATGGCGTCATGGTGGCCGGGCGCGGTCGCGGCCATGGGGGCGGCCGGTCCTGATTCACCCGTACGGGTCGGGGCGGGGGCGGCGCCGAGGCATGTGCCAGGCGGCATGTTTCGAAAAAGATAGTCGGATAATCACTCTCAAGATGTGCCGGGGTGCGCTCAATTCTGGACACGAGAAATAGCCACGGACACTCACACGAGTGAACCCGAAGGAATCCATTTGGCCCAGGTGGGCGTCGTTGGACTACCGTGATCAAGGGATCGGACGGCGTGTTCCCGCGTCCGGGAATTCGATTTCCGGCTCGGTACCGGATTTTCCGGGCCCGTACCGGATTTCGAAACGGAATTCCTGATTTCCGCCCGGCCGTGCGCCGCTCCCATTCTCGTCGTGCCCGGGTTCACTGTCATACGTATGCGTGGAGAGGATGGAGCGTCATGCCGCCTGTAGTACCGCCGTTTCTCGTCGGACTCATCGTCGCGCCGCTGGCCAAGCGCCTGCTGAAGCCACTGGTGGGTGGAGTCGTCAAAGCGTCCGTCGGAATCGCGATGGAGGTGAAGAAGGCGGCCCACGAGGCCGGGGAGAACATCCATGACCTCGCGGCCGAGGTAGCCGCCGACGTGGTCGCCGCCCAGATCGCCGCCGGCGAAACCGAGGGCCACTCCGTACCCGGTCAGCACCCGACCGGGGCCGGTGCCAAGGGGGACCGCCGGGCCCCGAAGATCCGCGCGACCGCCGAGAGCGCCGCCGGAAAGACGCACTGACGGACTGCGCCACCCGCGGCCGCCACCGGGCACGCCCGCCGATCGATCGCGGCGGAACGCACCAGGGTGGCGGCCGTTCTCGGGCCGACCCGCCCACACCCCCGCCCGCTCCGCATCTCAATTCCCGCTCCGTCGCCCCGATCCGCCGACTCCGTGACGGCCTTCCGCGACCTCCGCAAACAGGTGAACGTACACATGCCATCGCTACTGGGAGCCGCATCCGGATTCCGCTCCGTGGAACCGGCCGCGCGCCCTCGCTCGGTCACACCGGGCCGCCAGCGCTGGGACGTCGGGCTCGTCGTCGGACGCCCCCGGACGGCCGAGATCCTCGCCGCCGCGCTGCGCCACATCCCCGGGATCACCGAGGCCCAGGCCAGCCCCGTCACCGGCGGGGTGCTCGTCCGGCACGACGGGCGGCTGTGCGCCACGGACGTGGGCCGCGTCATCAGCCGCACCGTCGCCCGGCTCGCGCGGGAAGCGACCGGCACGGGGCGAGCGGAAACGGACCCGGCCGCGTCGGCCCCCCGGGCGGACCGCGGTCTCGTCGTCCGGCCGGTGCTCGCCGTCGGCGGTGGAGTCGCGGCCGGGACCGCGCTGGTCAAGGGGTCGGCCCTGACGCGGCAGTTGGTGGCCGTCGGTGGAGTGGCCGCGGCGACCGCGGTCGTCCTGCGGAAGGCGTGGCGCGGCACGGCCGAGGCGGCCGGGCCGGGCGCCGAGGGCCACCCGCTGCTGGAGATCGTCGGACCGCACCGCCCCCGCCTCTACCGGGCCGCCGCCCTGTCCGTCGCCTGCCAGGCCGCGGAGATGGCGCTCGGCACCTTCCTCGGCTGGACCGGGCTGGTCCTCATCAAGGGCGAGGCGGCACCGCTGGCCGGCCTCGGCCTGACCACGGCGTCCGCCCAACTCTGGGGCCTGGCCGGGATGGTGGTCGCCGCCTGCGCCGCCGTCGCCGGACTCTCGTACGCCTCGAACCTCCAATGGCGCAGGCTCGGCCAGGACATCGAGCACGACTGGCGGGGCCGCACCTACCGGCACGTCCAGCACCTCGAACTGAGCCAGCTGGAGGGCGAGCGCACCAGCAGGGTGGCCGGCACCCTCACCAACGACGTCGGCCAGCTCGGCGCCTTCTTCGCCGGGCCCGCTAACGACGTGCTCCAACTCGGCACCAGCCTGGCCCTGCTCGTACCCGCGTTCCTCCTGCTCGCCCCCCAGATCGCCTGGATCGCCTTCCTCCCGATCCCGGTCATCGCCTGGCTGTCGCTGCGCCACCAGGAGAGCGCCGCGACGGACTACGCCGCCACCGGCGAGCACCGCGCCAGGCTCGGCAGCCAGGTGATCAACTCGCTCGAAGCCGGCGCGACCGTCAAGAGCTTCTGCACCGAGACGTACGAGGCCGAGCGCGTCGACCAGCTGAGCGACACGGTCCAGGAGAGCGGCCACCGCACCGACCGCAGCACCCTGCGCCACGGCGAGACCGTCCGGGCCTGCACCACCGCGTCGATGGCCGGCACCCTGCTCATCGGCGGCCGCGCGGTCCTCGACGGCACCCTCCGCTTCGAGGTGTTCAGCCCCCTGATCGGGCTCCCGCAGATGCTGCTCATGCGGATGAGCCGGCTCGGCGGAATCGCCGACCAGTACCAGCGCACCCTCGCCTCCTACGACCGGGTCCAGCGCCTGCGCGAGCTGCCCGTCGAGACTGACAGCGGTGAGGGGACGCTCGAACTCCCCACCGTGCGCGGGGAGATCGTCCTCGACGAGGTCACCTTCGCCTACCCAGGCCGCCCGGCGACCCTGGACAGCCTGTCCCTGACCATCCCGGCCGGGCAGGTCACCGCCCTCGTCGGCGCCACCGGCTCCGGCAAGACGACGATCGCCAAACTGCTCATGCGCTTCCAGGACGCCGAGTCCGGCCGAGTCCTCCTCGACGGCCGGGACGTCCAGGACCTGCGCCGCCACGACCTGCGCCACGCCATCGGCTTCGTCGCCCAGGACCCGTTCCTCTTCGACGGCAGCATCGCCGACAACATCCGCTACGGCAGCTTCGGCGCCTCCGACGAAGCCGTCGTGCGGGCCGCCGCCATGGCCGAGGCCCACACCTTCATCACGACCCTGCCGAACGGCTACGACACCCTCATCGGCGAACGCGGCGCCGCGCTCTCCGGCGGCCAGCGGCAGCGCATCGCCCTGGCCCGCGCGATCCTCAAGGACTCGCCCGTCGTCATCCTGGACGAGGCCACCTCCGCCGTGGACAACGAGACGGAGGCCGCCATCCAGCGCACGCTGCACACCTTCGCGGCCGACCGGACCATGATCGTCATCGCCCACCGCCTCTCCACGGTCCGCCACGCCGACCGCATCTTCGTCCTGGACAAGGGCGGCATCGTCGCCGAGCAGGGCACCCACGACGAACTCCTCGCCCAGCACGGGCTCTACGCATCCCTCTGGCAGCTCCAGGCCGGCGAACTCGCCGCCTGACCGCAGGAATCCGCCCCACCGCCCGGCCGCGTGACACCACCGCGGCCGGTGCGCCCTGCGCGCATGCCCTCTCATACCTCTGGAGGTACCCCCATGTCCCGTCGTGACGGCGACGTCCTTCCCCTGACCGCGGCCCAACGCGAGATCTGGCTCGCCGAGCAGAGCTCACCGACACCGATCCCGGGCTACCGCGTCGGCGAGTGCATGGAGATCCATGGGCCCGTCGATCCGGAGCTGTTCGAAGCGGCGCTGCGCCGGGTGGTGGACGAGGTCGACGCCCTCCACGTCACCTTCACCGACGACGGGGGCGGCCCGCGCCAGATCCTCCGCGAGACCCGGGACTGGGCCCCGGTGCACCTCGATTTCGCGGCGGAGCCGGACCCCCGGGCGGCCGCACGGGAGTGGATGGAACGCGACCTCGCCCGCCCGCTGGACCTGTCCCGCGATCCGCTGTTCGGTCACGCGCTGATCCGGCTGTCGCCCACGGAGTACCTCTGGTACCTGAACTACCACCATGTGGTCCTGGACGCGATCAGTGCCTCGATGGTCCGGCAGCGGGTCGGCGAGGTCTACTCGGCGCTGGCCGAGGACGCCGCAGTCCCAGCCTCCCCGTTCGGCACCCTGCGGGACCTGGTCGACAGCGACGCCGACTACCGCGCCTCCGACGCCTTCACCACGGACCGCGCCTACTGGACCGGGCGCTTCACCGACCTGCCCGCCCCGACCCGGCTCACCGACACCTCCGCGACCGACCCGCACCAGGTCCTGCGCGTGGCCGGGGAGCGGGAGCTGCGGGACCCGGAGGCGCTGCGGGCGGCGGCGGCCAGGGCCGGGGTCAGGTGGTCCCGGGTGGTGATCGCAGCGACCGCGCTCTACGCCCACCGGCTCAGCGGCGCCCGGGACGTGGTCCTCGCCCTGCCCGTCACCGCGCGACGGGGCTCCGGCCGCGACCTGATGTCCGTGCCCGGCACCATGTCCAACGTGGTGCCGCTCCGGCTGACCGTGCGGCCGGACATGCCGTGGGGCGAGCTGGTGGCCCAGGTGGCGCACGAGGTCGAGGCGGCCGTCGCGCACGAGCGGTACCGCAGCGAGGACCTGCTGCGCGACCTCGGCGCGTCCGGCGGCATCGGCACGGCGTTCCCGCTGATCGTCAACATCATGGCCTTCAACGCCGGGCCCGGCTTCGCCGGACACCCCGCGTCCGTGCACCACTTCGTGTCCGGCTCGACCACCGACCTGGCCGTCTGGGTCTTCGACTACCGGGACGGCAACCCCCCGCTGCTCAGGCTGCACGGCGCGCCGGACGCGTACGGCGACGACGACCTCGCCGCACACCAGCAGAGGCTGCTCGCCCTGCTCGACGCCGTCGCCGACCTCGACCCGGACGAGACGGTGGGCGGTGTCGACCTCCTCACGGCCGAGGAGCACCGCGAGCTCGCGGAGCTGGGCACCGGACCGACCGCCACGCCCCCGGCCGCGAGCCTCCCGGAGCTGTTCCGGGAGCAGGTGCGGCGGGCTCCGGATGTGGCGGCGCTCGTGTGTGGCGATGTGTCGTTGTCGTACGCGGAGTTGGATGCGCGGGCGAATCGGTTGGCGCATGCGTTGATGGCGCGTGGGGCGGGTCCGGAGCGGTTGGTGGCGGTGGCGTTGCCCCGGTCGGTGGATCTGGTGGTGGCGATTGTCGCGGTGTTGAAGTCGGGTGCGGCGTATGTGCCGGTGGACCCGGAGTACCCGGCCGCTCGGATCGCGTACCTCCTGGACGACGCTCGGCCGGTCCTGACGGTGACCGATACCCGTACCCTCGGCCAACTGCCGGAAGGGGCGGGCGAGCTGTTGGTGCTCGATGACCCGGAGACTTCCGGCCTGATCGAAGAGTGCCCCGCCACCGATCCGATGGTGGCGATCGATGCCGACCACCCCGCCTACGTCATCTACACCTCGGGATCCACCGGCCGCCCCAAGGGCGTCGTCGCCACACACGGCGGCCTGGCCGACCTGCTCACCGACCACCGGCAGGCACTGTTCGCCCCCCTGCTGAAGGACCGGCAGCGGCTGCGTGTGGCACTCACCACCTCGGTGTCCTTCGACGCCTCCTGGAACCAGCTGATGGCCCCCTTCGCGGGCCATGAACTGCACGTCCTGGACCACGCGACCTGGACGGACCCCGAGGCGTTCGTCGCCTACGTAGGAGACCACGGGCTGGACTACGTCGAGGTCACCCCCTCGTACCTCCACGACCTCGTGTCACACGGCCTGTTGAGCGATACGCGACGCAGCCCCGCGCTGCTCGCGGCCGGCGGCGAGGCGGTCCCGCAGCAGCTGTGGGAGCGGTTGCGGGCGGCCGACGGCACGCACTGCGTCAACCTGTACGGACCCTCCGAGTGCACGGTCAACTCGGTGACGGCGGCCGTGGCATCGAGCCCGCGCCCGGTCATCGGCCGACCCGTCGGCAATGCCCGACTGTATGTGCTGGACGGTGCGTTGCGGCCGGTGCCGGGTGGTGTGGCGGGTGAGTTGTACATCGCGGGTACGGGATTGGCGCGCGGTTACCTCAATCGGCCGGGTCTGACGGCTGGGCGGTTTGTGGCGGACCCGTTCGATGCGGATGGTGCGCGGATGTACCGCACGGGTGACCTGGTGCGCTGGAATGCCGAGGGCGATCTCGAATTCCTGGGGCGTACGGACGATCAGGTGAAGGTACGCGGTTTCCGCATCGAACTGGGCGAGATCGAGGCCGTCCTCGCCGAGCACCCGGACATCGCACGCACCGCCGTCACCGTGCGCACCGAAGAGGAGCCCCGCCTCGTCGCCTACGTCGTGCCCGCCGCCGGACACGACGTCCAGCAGGACACACTCCGGACCTGGCTCCGCGAACGGCTCCCCGCACACATGGTGCCGTCGGCGCTCGTGGTGCTGGACGCCCTGCCGCTGACCCCCAACGGCAAGCTGGACCGGCGCGCCCTCCCGGCCCCCGGCGACCGGCCCGCCGCGCCGGGGCGCGCCCCGCGCAGCGCGGTCGAGCACCTGCTCGCCGGGCTCTTCGCCGAAGTGCTGGGCATCGCCCAGGTCGGCCTCGACGACGGCTTCTTCGACCTGGGCGGACACTCCCTTCTCGGCACCCGGCTCATCGCCAGGGCCCGGTCCGTGCTGGGCGTGGAGCTGAGGCTCAGCGACCTGTTCGACGCGCCGACGGTGGCCGGGCTGGCGGCCAGGGTGGACGCGGCAGGACAAGCGCGCCCGGCGCTGGGCCGGCGCGAGCGGCCCGAGACCGTGCCGCTGTCCTTCGCGCAGCGCCGGCTGTGGTTCCTGCACCGGATGGAGGGCCCGAGCGCCACGTACAACATCCCCCTCGCCCTGCGGCTGACCGGAAGCCTGGACGAGCGCGCCCTCGAAGCCGCCCTGGCGGACGTGGTCGAACGCCACGAGAGCCTGCGCACCGTCTTCCCCTCGGTCGCCGGAGTGCCGTGCCAGCGGGTGCTGGACCCCGACGCGGCCCGGCCCCGGCTGCGGGTGACCGAGACCGACGAGCGCGCACTGCCCGACCGGCTGGCCGAGGCGGCCCGGCAGGGCTTCGAGCTCTCCGCCGAACAGCCGCTGCGCGTCGAGCTGTTCCGGCTCGGCGACGAGGAGCACGTACTCCTGCTCGTCGTCCACCACATCGCCGGTGACGGCTGGTCGACGGGCCCGCTCTCGCAGGACCTGACGACCGCCTACGCGGCCCGGAGCGAGGGCGCGAAGCCGCAGTGGTCCCCGCTGCCGGTCCAGTACGCCGACTACACGGTGTGGCAGCGCGAACTGCTGGGCGACGGCGGCGACCCGGACAGCGTGCTGGGCATCCAGCTCGCCCATTCGCGGGAGCGGCTGGCGGGCCTGCCCGACCAGGTCGAGCTGCCCTTCGACCGGCCCAGGCCCGAGGCGATGTCCTACCGGGGCGCCCAGCTGCCGGTCAGCGTCGACGCGGCGCTCCACGAGGACCTGCGCGCGGTCGCCCGCGACGGCGGGGCCAGCCTCTTCATGGTGCTCCAAGCCGGACTGGCCGCGCTGCTCGGCAAGTTGGGTGCCGGGACCGACATCCCGATCGGTACACCCGTGGCGGGGCGCACCGATGAGGCCCTGGACGATCTGGTGGGCTTCTTCGTCAACACACTGGTGCTGCGCACCGACCTGTCCGGCGACCCGACGTTCACCGAACTCCTCGCCCGGGTGCGCTCCGAGGCGCTGACCGCGTACGCCCACCAGGACGTGCCGTTCGAGCACCTGGTGGAGGCGCTGAACCCGGCGCGGACCCTTGCGCACCACCCCCTGTTCCAGACGATGCTCACCCTTCAGAACGCGCCGTCCGGCACCTTCGACCTGCCTCGGCTGCGCGTGGCGTCCGACCTGGTCCCCACCGGCACGGCCAAGTGCGACCTGACCTTCGTCCTGGCCGAACAGCCGGGCGGGGGCGGCCTGTCGGGCGTGGTGGAGTACAGCACAGACCTGTTCGACGCGGCCACCGTCGCCGGCATCGTCGAGCGCTGGCTGCGGCTGCTGCGCGCCGTCGCCACCGACCCCGGCCGGCGCATCGGCCAGGTGGACGTGCTGTCCGCCGACGAACTCCGGGCGCTGCTCCCGGCCGGCCAGGGCGCGGAACCGCCGCAACACAGCCTGCCCGCGCTGTTCGAGCGCCAGGTGCGGGCCACCCCGGATGCCCCCGCCCTCACGGACGGCGCGGCCGCACTCACGTACGGCGTGCTGAACGCCCGCGCCAACCGGCTGGCGCACGCCCTGATCGAACGAGGCGTCGGCCCCGAGCAGTTGGTGGCATTGGCGCTCCCGCGCTCGGCGGAGCTGGTCGTGGCGGTGCTCGCGGTGCTCAAGGCCGGTGCGGCGTATGTGCCGGTGGACCCGGAGTATCCGGCCGCCCGGATCGCCTACCTGCTCCAGGACACCCGGCCCTCGCTGGTCCTGACGAACGGTCAGATCGATGTGGAGGGCGTGGACCGGCTGTTGCTGGACACCGCCGACCTCGACGGACTGCCCGACACCGACCCCGGGATCGCCGTCGACCCGGCCCACGCCGCCTACGTCATCCACACCTCCGGCTCCACCGGCAACCCCAAGGGCGTCGTGGTCCCGCACCGCAATGTGGTGCGCCTCTTCGACACCACACGTGAGCGGTTCGGTTTCGGCGCCGACGACGTGTGGACGCTCTTCCACTCCTACTCCTTCGACTTCTCGGTCTGGGAGCTGTGGGGACCCCTGCTGCACGGCGGCCGCCTGGTCGTCGTGGACCACGAGACCAGCCGTTCGCCCGGCCGGTTCCTGGACCTGCTCGCCCGCGAAGGGGTGACGGTGCTCAACCAGACGCCGTCCGCCTTCTACCAGCTGATGCAGGCGGACGCCGAGGCCCCGGACACCGGCCGCCGGCTCGCCCTGCGCACGGTGGTCTTCGGCGGCGAGGCGCTGGAACACGCCCGGCTCACCAGCTGGTACGAGCGCCACCCCGAGAACGCGCCGCGCCTGGTCAACATGTACGGCATCACCGAGACCACGGTGCACGTCACCTACGCGGAACTCGGCCGGACCGCCACCGCCCCCGGCGACATCGGCACCGCCCTCCCCGACCTCCGCGCGTACGTCCTCGACTCCGGCCTGCGCCCGGTCGCCCCGGGCGTCCCCGGCGAGCTGTACGTCGCGGGCCCCGGACTGGCACGCGGCTACCTGAACCGGCCCGGGCTCACCGCAGGGCGCTTCGTGGCCGACCCGTACGGCCCCGCGGGCTCACGCATGTACCGCAGCGGCGACGTGGTGCGCCGCACCCCGGACGGCGCCCTGCGCTACGTCGGCCGCGCCGACCAGCAGGTGAAGGTGCGCGGTTTCCGCATCGAGCTCGGCGAGATCGAAGCGGCCCTGGCCGCGCACCCGGACATCGCGCAGGTCGCCGTCCTCGCCCGTCAGGACCGGGCCGACGACACGCGGCTGGTCGCGTACCTCGTACCGGCGTCCGACGTACCGGCCGCCGACACCGACGCCGACGACTATGCCGCCCCGCACCCCGCCGCCCTGCGCGCGTACCTGCGCGAGCGGCTGCCCGAGCACATGGTGCCCGCGTTCGTCACGCTCGACGCCCTGCCGCTGACCGTCAACGGCAAGCTCGACCACCGTGCCCTGCCCGCCCCCGACCTCACCCCGGCGGCCGCGTCCCGCGCCCCGCGCACCGCCCAGGAGCAGATCCTCTGCGAGCTGTTCGCGGAGGTGCTGGGCGCCCCGGCGGCCGGTGTGGACGACGGCTTCTTCGAGCTCGGCGGGCACTCCCTGCTCGCCACCCGCCTCGCCGCCCGGATCCGCGCCACGCTCGGCGTGGAGATGCCGCTGCGCACGCTCTTCGAGGCGCCGACCCCGGCAGCCCTGGCCGCCGCCCTGCGCGCCGCCGGACCGGCACAGGCCGCCCTGGCGCGCCGCGAGCGCCCCGAGATGATCCCGCTGTCGTTCGCGCAGCGCCGGCTGTGGTTCCTGCACCAGCTGGAAGGCGCGGGCGCGAACTACCACATCTCCCTCGCCTGGCGGCTCTCCGGCGACCTCGACCGGCGGGCCCTGGAGGCCGCCGTGGCGGACGTCGTCGCCCGGCACGAGAGCCTGCGCACCGTGTTCCCGGCGGTGGACGGGGTCCCGCACCAGCGCGTCTTGGACGTGGCCGAAGCCCGCCCCGGCCTGCCCGTGCACCGCACCACCGAAGCCGGGCTGCCGGCCCAAATGGCGGCGGCGAGGGACCGGCGCTTCGACCTGGCCACCGAACTACCGCTGCGCTCCGAGCTGTTCGCCCTCGCACCGGACGACCACGTCCTCCACCTGGTGCTCCACCACATCGCGGGCGACGGCTGGTCGCTGAGCCCCCTCGCCCAGGACCTGACCGAGGCCTACGCGGCGCGCGTCCGTGGCGAGGCCCCGCAGTGGGCGCCGCTTCCCGTCCAGTACGCCGACTACACCCTGTGGCAGCACGAACTCCTCGGCGACTCCGCCGACCGGAGCAGCCTGCTCGCCGCCCAGGCCGACTACTGGACCCGGCAGCTCGCCGGACTTCCCGAGCTGATCGAGCTGCCCGCCGACCGGCCCCGCCCGGCGGTCGCCTCGCACCGGGGCGGTTCCGTGCGCACCGGCCTGGACGCCGAGCTGCACCGAGGGCTGCGCGAGCTGGCCCGCGCCCACGGGACGAGCCTGTTCATGGTGCTCCAGGCCGGGCTGGCCGCCCTGTTGAGCAAGTTGGGGGCCGGCGACGACATCCCGGTCGGGAGCCCGGTCGCCGGCCGGACCGACCAGGCGCAGGACGAGCTGATCGGCTACTTCGTCAACACTCTGGTCTTCCGCACCGACACCTCGGGCGACCCGACGTTCGCCGAGCTGCTGGACCGGGTCCGGGACACCGCGCTCGCCGGATACGCCCACCAGGACGTGCCGTTCGAATACCTGGTCGAGGTGCTGAACCCGTCCCGGTCACTCGCGCACCACCCGCTGTTCCAGGTCATGCTGGTGCTCCAGAACGCACCCAGGGCCGACTTCGCTCCGCCCGGGCTGCTCGTCGAGGACGTGCCGTCCGCGTCGGCCACGGCCAAGCTGGACCTGATCTTCACGCTGTCCGAGCGGTACGCGGAGGACGGCTCCCCGGACGGGCTCGACGGGTCCGTCGAATACGCCGACGACCTTCACGACCCGGCCACCGTCGAGACGATGCTCGCCCGGTGGGAGCGGCTGCTCCGCATCGCGGTCGCCGACCCCCGGCAGCGGCTCAGCCGGCTCGACCTGCTCACGGCCGAGGAGCACGCCGCGCTTGCGGCGCTGGGCACCGGGCCGACTGCCACGCCCCCGGCCGCGAGCCTGCCGGAGCTGTTCCGGGAGCAGGCGCGGACGAACCCGGACCTGGCGGCGCTCGTGTGTGGCGATGTGTCGTTGTCGTACGCGGAGTTGGATGCGCGGGCGAATGGGTTGGCGCATGCGTTGATGGCGCGGGGTGTGGGTCCGGAGCGGTTGGTGGCGGTGGCGTTGCCCCGGTCGGTGGATCTGGTGGTGGCGATTGTCGCGGTGTTGAAGTCGGGTGCGGCGTATGTGCCGGTGGACCCGGAGTACCCGGCCGCTCGGATCGCGTACCTTCTGGATGACGCCCGGCCGGTCCTGACGGTGACCGACACCCGCACCCTCGGCCAACTGCCGGAGGGGGCCGGCGACCTGTTGGTGCTCGATGACCCGGAAACCTCCGGCCTGATCGAAGGGTGCCCCGCCACCGATCCGATGGTGGTGGTCGATCCTGCCCAGCCGGTCTATGTCATCTACACCTCCGGGTCCACCGGCCGTCCCAAGGGTGTCGTCGTGACGCACACCGGCCTGGTCAACCTGTACGCCAACCAGCGCCCGCTGGTCTCTCCGGCGGGAGAGCGGCTGCGCGTCGGGCTGACCACGTCCGTGTCGTTCGACGCCTCCTTGGACCAGCTGTTCGCCGTGTTCGCCGGGCATGAGCTGCACGTCCTGGACGAGGCGACCTGGACCGACCCGGCGGCCTACCTCGCCTACGCCGTGCGGACCGGGCTGCACACCATCGGCGGCACCCCGTCCTACCTGCACGTCCTGGTCGAACACGGTCTCCTCGACCATCCCCGGTGGCGCCCGGCGCTGGTCGCGCTGGGCGGGGAGCCCGTGCCCGAGCAGCTGTGGGAGCGGCTGAGGGCCGCCGAGGGGGTGCGCGCCCTGAATTACTACGGCCCGTCCGAGTGCACGGTGGACTCGGTCGTCGCACCCCTGGCGTCGAGCCCGCGCCAGGTGATCGGCCGGCCGATGGGCGGCAACCGGCTCCATGTGCTGGACGGTGCGTTGCGGCCGGTGCCGGGTGGTGTTGCGGGTGAGTTGTACATCGCGGGTACGGGATTGGCGCGCGGTTACCTCAACCGGCCGGGTCTGACGGCTGGGCGTTTCGTGGCGGACCCGTTCGGTGCTGCCGGTACGCGGATGTACCGCACGGGTGACCTGGTGCGCTGGAACGCCGAGGGCGACCTCGAATTCCTGGGGCGTACGGACGATCAGGTGAAGGTACGCGGTTTCCGCATCGAGCTCGGTGAGATCGAGGCCGTCCTCGCGGAGCACCCGGACATCGCGCGTACCGCCGTGGTCGTCCGGCAGGGCGGCGCGCAGGGGCCCAGGCTCGTCGCGTATGTGCAACCCGCCGCCGGGGCCGTGCCGAAGATCGAGGAGCTGCGGGCGCATCTGCGTGAGCGGCTGCCGGAGTACATGGTGCCGGCCGCCTTCGTCCCGCTCGACGCGCTGCCGCTGACCCCCAACGGCAAGCTGGACCGGCGCGCCCTGCCCGAGCCGGAGGCCACCACGGCGGTCGGCCGGGCGCCGCGTACGCCCGAGGAACACGTGCTGGCCGGGCTGTTCGCCGAGGTGCTGGGCGTGCCCCGGGTCGGTGCCGACGACGACTTCTTCGACCTCGGCGGGCACTCCCTGCTCGCCACCCGGCTCGTCGCCCGTGTCCGTACGACGCTGAACGTGGAGCTGGCCCTCCCGACCCTCTTCCGTACGCCGACCGTGGCCGGACTGGCCGCCGGCCTGAGCGCCGCTGGCCGGGCCCGGCCCGCACTGGCACCGGCGGAGCGCCCGGAACGGGTGCCGCTGTCCTCCGCTCAGCGCCGCCTCTGGTTCCTGCGCCAGCTGGAGGGCGCCGAATCCGTCTACAACATGCCCCTCGCCTGGCGGCTCACCGGTCCGCTGGACTCCGCCGCGCTCGCGGCGGCGCTCGGCGACCTCGTGGACCGGCACGACACCCTGCGTACGGTCTTCCCGGCCGAGGACGGGGTGCCCTACCAGCACGTGCTGCCCGCCGGAGAGGCGCACCCGGTCCTGGCGGTGACCCCGGCCGGCGCACAGAACCTGACGGACCTGCTGACGGCCGCCGCCGCGCGCGGCTTCGACCTCGCCGCCGAACCGCCCCTGCGCGCCGAGGTGTTCGAGGTCGCGGCCGACGAGCACGTGCTGCTCCTGGTGATGCACCACATCGCCGGCGACGGCTGGTCGCTCGGACCGCTGGCCGCCGACCTGGCCACCGCGTACGCGGCGCGCGTCCGTGGCGAGGCCCCGCAGTGGGCGCCGCTTCCCGTCCAGTACGCCGACTACACCCTCTGGCAGGACGAACTCCTCGGCGACGCGTCCGACGAGGACAGCCTGCTCGCCCGGCAGACCGACTACTGGACCCGGACGCTCACCGGCCTGCCGGAACAGATCCGGCTCCCCGCCGACCGCCCCCGCCCCGCAGTCCCCACCAGCGCCGGCGGCCGGCTCGCGATCGAGCTGGACGCGGAACTCCACGCCGGACTGGTCCGGCTCGGCCGCGAGCACGGCGCCAGCGTGTACATGGTCCTCCAGGCCGCCCTGGCCTCCCTGCTGGACAAGCTGGGGGCGGGCAGGGACATCCCGGTCGGCAGCCTGATCGCCGGCCGGACCGACCAGGCCCTCGACGACCTGATCGGGTTCTTCGTCAACACGCTGGTCCTCCGCACCGACACCTCGGGCGACCCCACGTTCGCCGAACTGCTGGGCCGCGTCCGGGAGAACGCGCTCGGCGCGTACGCCCACCAGGACCTGCCGTTCGAGCAGGTCGTGGAGGCGCTGAACCCGTCCCGTTCGCTCACCCGTCAGCCGCTGTTCCAGGTGCTGCTGGCCCTCCAGAACGTGCCGCGCACCGATTTCGCGCTGTGCGGCCTGGCCACCGAACCTGTTCTGGTCGGGACGCCGACGACGATGTTCGACCTCGGCTTCCACCTGCTGGAGCGCGGCGGCCCCGGCGCAGCCGAAGGCGTCGTCGGGCGCGTCGAGTACAGCACCGACCTGTTCGACCCCGCCACCGTGGAGACGCTGGTCGCCCGCTGGCTCCGGCTCCTCGCGGCGGTCGTCGCCAAGCCGCAGCTGCCGCTGAGCCGGATCGACGCCCTCACCGCCGACGAACGCCACGAGCTGCTGACCGCCCGCAACGACACCACCCGCCCGGCCGCCGACACCACCCTCCCCGGATTGTTCGAGGAGTGGGCCCGGACGACCCCGGACGCCCCGGCCGTGGTCTTCGAGGACACCGTGCTGTCGTACGGGGAGCTCAACCGCCGGGCCAACCGCCTCGCCCACGCGCTGATGGCCCAAGGCGTGGGCTCCGAGCAGGTCGTCGCCCTGCGGCTGCCGCGCTCCGCCGAGCTGGTGGTCGCGGTCCTCGCGGTGCTCAAGACCGGCGCGGCGTACCTGCCGGTGGACCCGGACTACCCGGCCGCCCGCATCGCGTACATGCTGGAGGACGCGCACCCGGCCGTGGTGCTCGACGACCTCGCCGCCGTAACACCGTCCGGCACCCTGCCGGAGCACGACCCGGGCGTGCGCGCGGACACCCGCCACCCCGCCTACGTCATCTACACCTCCGGCTCCACCGGCCGCCCCAAGGCCGTCGTCATGCCCGCCGCCGCCCTGCTCAACCTCCTGGCCTGGCACCACCGGGCCGCGGGCGGCGAACCCGGCACGCGCACCGCGCAGTTCACCGCGATCAGCTTCGACGTCTCCGTGCAGGAGATGCTGTCCGCGCTGCTGTACGGCAAGACCCTGGTGGTGCCCACCGAGGAGCAGCGGCGCAGCGCCGAACTGTTCGCCCACTGGCTGGACCGCCACCGCGTCGAGGAGCTGTTCGCGCCGAACCTGGTGGTCGAGGCGCTGGCCGTGGCCGCCGAGGAGGCCGGTCTCGATCTGCCGCACCTGCGGCTCGTCGCCCAGGCCGGGGAGGCGATGCGCCTGGGCGGTGCCGTACGCCGCTTCGCCGCCCGGCCCGGCCGGGTGCTGCACAACCACTACGGCCCCGCCGAGACCCACGTCATCACCGCCTACGCGCTCCCGGCCGACCCCGGCGACTGCCCGCGACCCGTACCGATCGGCCGCCCCGTCGACAACTGCCGCGTGTACGTCCTGGACGAGGCCCTGCGCCCGGTCGCCCCCGGTGTCCTGGGCGAGCTGTACCTCGCCGGAACCGGGCTCGCCCGGGGCTACCTCGACCGGCCCGGGCTGAGCGCCGGACGTTTCGTCGCCGACCCGTACGGGCCGGCCGGCGCGCGCATGTACCGCACCGGCGACCTCGTGCGCTGGGCAGCCCACGGCGAGCTGGAATTCGCCGGCCGGGTCGACCACCAGGTCAAGGTGCGCGGCTTCCGCGTCGAGCCCGGCGAGATCGAGGCCGAGCTCACCGCACACCCCGGTGTCTCCCAGGTCGCGGTGCTCGCCCGCGAGGACCGGATCGTCGCCTACGTCGTCCCGTCGGACCCTGCCGCGACGACCCCGGCCGCACTCGCCGCCTTCCTGGGCGACCGGATGCCGGACTACCTGGTGCCGTCCGCGTTCGTGCCGCTGGACGCGTTGCCGTTGACACCGAACGGGAAGCTGGACCGGGCGGCGCTGCCCGCGCCCGACATGGCGTCCACGGGAGGCGGCCGGGCGCCGCGTACCCCGCAGGAGCAGATCCTGTGCGAGCTGTTCGCCGACGTCCTGGGCCTCGCCCGGGTCGGGGCCGACGACGACTTCTTCGCGCTGGGCGGGCACTCCCTGCTCGCCACCCGGCTCGTCTCTCGGGTCCGGGCGACCCTCGGGATCGAACTGGAACTGCGCGCCCTGTTCCGGACCCCGACACCCGCCGGTCTCGCGGCCGGGCTGCATGACGCCGGCACCGCGCGCCGCGCACTCGTGCCCCGGCCCCGGCGCGAGATGCTGCCGCTGTCGTTCGCCCAGCGCCGCCTCTGGTTCCTCCAGCAGTTCGGGGCGCCGAGCGCCACCTACCACATGCCGCTGGCCCTGCGGCTCTCCGGCGACCTCGACCGGGACGCGCTCGGCGCCGCCCTGGTCGACGTGATGACCCGGCACGAGACCCTGCGCACGGTGTTCCCGCACACGGGCGGCATCCCGCACCAGCGCGTGCTGGACACCGCCGAGGTCGGCGCCCCGCTGACCGTGCGCCCGGCCGGCGAGTCCGAGGTGCCCGCGCTGCTGCGGGACGCGGCCGTGCGCGGCTTCGACCTGACCACCGAAATCCCTTTGCGGGCCGAGCTGTTCGCGGTCGCACCGGACGAGCACGTGCTACTCCTCGTCATGCACCACATCGTCGGGGACGGCTGGTCCATGGGCCCGCTCGCCCGCGACCTGGCCGCCGCCTACACGACCCGGCAGAGCGGCGGGGCACCGGAGTGGCCGCCGCTGCCGGTGACGTACGCCGACTACACCCTGTGGCAGCACGAGATCCTCGGCGACGAGAACGACGCCGGCAGCCTCTTCTCCCGCCAAGTCGCCTACTGGCAGCGGACGCTGGCGGGCATGCCCGAGCAGCTGCAACTCCCCGCCGACCGGCCACGCCCCGCCGTCATGTCGTACGGCGGCGAGGTGCTGGAATTCCGCATCGACGACGAACTGCACGCGCAGCTGGCGGAGTTGGCGCGACGGTCCGGAGCCACCCTCTTCATGGTGTTGCAGGCGGGTCTGGCGGCGTTGTACACGCGGTTGGGTGCGGGGACGGATATCGCGATCGGGAGTCCGATCGCGGGGCGCACGGATGAGGCGCTGGACGATCTGGTCGGGTTCTTCGTGAACACGTTGGTGTTGCGGACGGACACGAGTGGTGATCCGAGTTTTCGTGAGCTGGTGGGCCGGGTGCGGGAGACCGCGCTGTCGGCGTACGCGCATCAGGACGTACCGTTCGAGCACTTGGTGGAGGCGCTGAACCCGTCCCGGTCGCTGTCCCACCACCCCCTCTTCCAGACCGGTCTCGTCGTGCAGAACGCGCCGGGCGGCGCCTTCGACCTCCCCGGTCTCCAGGTCTCCGCGATGCCTGTGCTCACCGGCACCGCACGGCTCGACCTGACCTTCGGCTTCGCCGAGGAGTACGGCCCCAACGGCGAGCCGGCCGGCCTCAGCGGTGCCGTGGAATACAGCACCGACCTGTTCGACCGCGAGACGGTCGAAGCGCTGGCCGCCAGGTGGACGAGGCTGCTGGCCGAGGTCGTCGCCGCGCCGGAGCGCTCGATCGGTGCGATCGATCTGCTGTCCGCCGAGGAGCGCGCCGAGCTGCTGCCCGCCGTGGCGGATGACGTGGCCGGCGCGAGCCTTCCGGAGCTGTTCGCGGCACGGGTGGCGGCGATGCCGGATGCGGTCGCGCTCGTCTGCGACGATCAGCAGCTGACGTACCGTCAACTTGACTGCCTTGCTAACCGGTTCGCTCATGCGTTGATCGCGCGTGCGGTGGGTCCGGAGCAGGTGGTGGCGGTGGCTCTGCCGAGGTCGGTGGAGTCGGTGGTCGCGGTGCTGGGTGTGCTGAAGGTCGGTGCCGCCTATCTGCCGGTGGACCCTGCGTACCCCGAGGCTCGTATCGCGTACATGCTCGACGACGCCCGTCCGGCCCTCGTGGTGGACGACCCCGCGATGGTCTCGGAGGGTGTCTGGCCGGAGTCCGACCCGCAGCACGTGCCCGATGTGCGGCACCCGGCCTACGTCATCTACACCTCCGGCTCCACCGGCCGCCCCAAGGGCGTCGTCGTGAGCCATGCCGGCGTGTCGCGCCTGGCGGCGGCGCAGGCCGACCGGCTCGGCGTGGCGGCGGGGAGCCGGGTGCTTCAGTTCGCCTCGCCCAGCTTCGACGCGTCCTTCTGGGACCTGTGCAGCGCGCTGCTGACCGGCGCCGCGCTCGTCCTCGCCCCCGCCGACGCCCCACTGGACGCCCTGACGGACCCCGATCTCGCCGTCACCCATGTGACGCTGCCGCCCTCCGCCCTCGCCGCCCTGGGCGACGCCGAACTCACGGCCTCCACCCTCGTGGTCGCGGGCGAGGCGTGCTCGCCGGAACTGGTGGCGCGGTGGGCGCCCGGACGCCGGATGATCAACGCGTACGGCCCGACCGAGACCACCGTCTGCGCGACCATGAGCGACCCGCTCGTCCCGGGCACCGGTGTGCCGCCGATCGGCCGCCCGGTCGCGGACTTCCGGACCTACGTCCTGGACGAGCGGCTGCGCGCCGTACCGCCGGGCGTCACCGGTGAGTTGTACGTCGCCGGGCCCGGCCTGGCACGTGGCTACCTGGGCCGCCCGGCCCTCACGGCTGGACGGTTCACGGCCTGCCCGTTCGGGCCGGCCGGCGCGCGGATGTACCGCACCGGCGACCTGGTCCGGCGCCGCGCCGACGGCGAGCTGGAGTACGCCGGCCGCGCCGACCAGCAGGTCAAGGTGCGCGGCTTCCGGATCGAGCCGGGCGAGGTCGAGGCCGCGCTCGCCGCGCACCCCGGCGTCGCCCAGGCCGCCGTCGTGGCCCGGGACAACCGGCTCGTCGGCTACGCGGTGCCGCGTCCCGCCGCGGCCGTACGCACCGCGGAGCTGGCCGCCCACCTGCGCGAACGGCTGCCCGACTACCTGGTGCCGTCCGCGTTCGTGCTGCTCGACGTCCTCCCGCTGACGCCGAACGGGAAGCTGGACCGGGCGGCGCTGCCCGCGCCCGAGGCTGCGCCCACCGGGGGCGGCCGGGCGCCGCGTACCCCGCAGGAACAGATCCTCGCCGAGCTGTTCGCCGAGGTGCTCGACGTGCCCCGGGTCTCGGTGGACGACGACTTCTTCGAACTGGGCGGGCACTCCCTGCTCGCCACCAGGCTGGTCGCCCGGGTGCGCTCGGTGCTCGGGGCGGAGCTCGGGCTGCGCGCCCTCTTCCAGGCGCCCACCGTGGCCGGCCTGGCCGGGGCCCTCGCGGCGGCCGATGGTGTGCGCCCGGCGCTCACCGCGTACGAGCGGCCCGAAGCGGTGCCGCTGTCCTTCGCCCAGCGCCGCCTGTGGTTCCTGCACCGCATGGACGCCACCGCCGCCACCTACCACATCCCGCTGGCGCTCCAGCTGACCGGAACGCTCGACCGGGGCGCGCTCGACCAGGCACTGGCCGATGTGGTGGCCCGGCACGAGAGCCTGCGGACGGTGTTCCAGGAGGTCGACGGCGTACCCTGCCAGCGCCTGCTGGAACCGGCCGCCGTCCGGCTTCGGGCGCGCATGGCCGACGTCCCGGCGGACGAGCTGCCGCACCTGCTCGCCGAGTCCGCCCGGCAGCCCTTCGACCTGTCGGCCGAACCGCCCCTGCGGGCCGAACTGTTCGCGGTCACGCCCGGCGAACACGTCCTGCTCCTCGTCATGCACCACATCGCAGCCGACGGCTGGTCCACCGGCCCGCTGGCCCGCGACCTCGCCGAGGCGTACGCCGCACGCTGCGACGGCCGGACGGTGGACCGGCCGGAGCTGCCGGTCCAGTACGCCGACTACACGCTCTGGCAGCGCGACCTGCTCGGTGACGCCGCCGACCCGGAGAGCCGGTTCGCCGAACAACTCGGCTACTGGAAGCGACAACTGGCCGACCTGCCGGAACTGCTTCCGCTGCCCACCGACCGCCCCCGCCCCGCCGTCGCAGGGTGGCAGGGCGACCACATCGGCCTGGAACTCGACACCGAACTGCACACCTCACTGGCGGAGTTGGCGAGGCGAACAGGGACCAGCCTGTTCATGGTGTTGCAGGCGGGTCTGGCGGCGTTGTACACGCGGTTGGGTGCGGGGACGGATGTCGCGATCGGGAGTCCGATCGCGGGGCGCACGGATGAGGCGCTGGACGATCTGGTCGGGTTCTTCGTGAACACGTTGGTGTTGCGGACGGACACGAGTGGTGATCCGAGTTTCGGTGAGCTGCTGGGCCGGGTGCGGGAGACGGCGCTGTCGGCGTACGCGCATCAGGACGTACCGTTCGAGCACTTGGTGGAGGCGCTGAACCCGTCCAGGTCGCTGTCCCACCACCCCCTCTTCCAGACCATCCTGGCCGTGCAGAACGCCCCGACCGGCCGGTTCTCGCTGCCCGGCCTGGACGTCACGACCTACGCGGTCGCGACCGGCACCGCCAAGTTCGACCTGGGCGTGAGCATGGTCGAGCAGTTCGGCCCGGACGGGACCCCGGCCGGGATCGTCGGCGCCGTGGAGTACGCCACCGACCTGTTCGACCGCACGACGGTCGAGACGCTGGTCCGCCGTTGGACGCTCCTGCTGAAGGCCGTCACCACCGACCCGGAACAGCCGATCGGCGGAATCGACCTCCTCGACACCGAGGAGCGGCACCGGCTGCTGGAACGGGACAACGCGACCACCCGTGACGTCGGCGCGGTCCCGCTGCCCCAGGCCTTCGCGGCCCAGGTGGCGGTGACACCGGACGCGGTCGCGCTCGTCTGCGGCGACGACAAACTGACGTATCGACAACTTGACAGCCGAGCCAATCGCTTTGCCCATGCGTTGATCGCGCGTGGGGTGGGTCCGGAGCAGGTGGTGGCGGTGACTCTGCCGAGGTCGGTGGAGTCGGTGGTCGCGGTGCTGGGTGTGCTGAAGGCCGGTGCGGCGTATCTGCCGGTGGATCCGGCGTACCCCGAGGCGCGGATCGCGTACATGCTCGATGACGCCCGTCCGGCCCTCGTGGTGGACGATCCCGCGATGGTGTCGGAGGGCGACTGGCCGGAGACCGACCCGCGGGTCGCGCTCGATGTGCGGCACCCGGCCTACGTCATCTACACCTCCGGCTCCACGGGCCGCCCCAAGGGTGTCATCGTCGGACACGGAGGTGTGGCCAGCCTGGTCGCCGGGCAGATCGAGCGCTTCGCGGTCCAACCGGACAGCCGCGTCCTTCAGTTCGCCTCGCCCAGCTTCGACGCCTCGGTGTCGGAGATCTGCACCGCCCTGCTCAGCGGCGCCGCCCTCGTGCTCCCCCCGGCGGCCGAGCCCCTCGCCGCACTCACCGATCCGGCCCTCGGCATCACCCATGTCACGGTGCCGCCGTCCGTCCTGGCCGCCGTGCCGGACGGGGCCGTGACCGCGACCACCCTGGTCGTGGCCGGCGAGGCATGCCCGCCCGAGATGGTGGCGCGGTGGGCGCCCGGACGCCGGATGATCAACGCGTACGGCCCGACCGAGACCACCGTCTGCGCGACCATGAGCGACCCGCTGACCCCCGGTACCGGTGTGCCGCCGATCGGCCGGCCCATCGCCAACGCCCGGGTGTACGTGCTGGACGACCGGCTCAGGCCCGTCCCGCCCGGCGTCACCGGGGAGCTGTACGTGGCGGGCGCGGGCCTCGCCCGGGGCTACCTCGACCGGCCCGGGCTGACGGCGGGCAGGTTCGTCGCCTGCCCGTTCCTCCCCGGTGAGCGCATGTACCGCACCGGCGACCTGGTCCGCCGGCTGGGCGACGGACAGCTGGAGTACGCCGGACGCGCCGACGACCAGGTGAAGGTGCGCGGCTTCCGCGTCGAGCCCGGCGAGATCGAGACCGCGCTCGCCGCACACCCCGCCGTCGCGCAGACCGCCGTCCTCGCCCAGGACGACCGCCTCGTCGGCTACGTCGTCCCGCACCAGGACACGGCCCGGGACAGCGGCCTCGAAGCGGACCAGGTGGGGGAGTGGCAGGACATCTACGACGCCCTGCCCATCGCCCCCGACACGGCACCCTTCGGCGACAACTTCGTCGGCTGGAACAGCAGTTACGACGCACAGCCCATCCCCGAGGAGCAGATGCGGGAATGGCGGGACGCCACCGTCACCCGCATCCTCGACCTGAGCCCGCGCCGCGTGCTCGAAGTCGGCGTCGGCACCGGCCTGTTGCTCTCCCGGATCGCACCCCACTGCGAGACCTACTGGGCCACCGACTTCTCCGCCACCGCCATCGAGGCCCTGACCGCCCAGGTCGCCGGGGAGGAACGGCTCACCGGGCGCGTGGTGCTCCAGACCCGTCCGGCGCACGACACCGAGGGGCTGCCGCCGGGCGCGTTCGACACCATCGTCATCAACTCGGTGGTGCAGTACTTCCCGTCCGCCGACTACCTCGCCGACGTCATCGGCAAGCTCATGGGGCTGCTCGCCCCCGGTGGCGCGCTGTTCATCGGAGACGTACGCAATCTGCGCCTGCTGCGCCCGTTCGCAACCGCCGTCCAGTTGCACCGGACGGGTGAGGACACCGACCCCGCCGCCGTACGCCGTGCGGTGGAGCAGGCGGTCAGGGTGGAGAAGGAACTCCTGGTCGACCCGGACTTCTTCGCCGTTCTGCGGGAACGCGGCACGGACATCGGCGCGGTGTCCGTGGAGGTCAAGCGCGGCCGCCACCACAACGAACTGAGCCGCTACCGCTACGACGTCACCCTGCACAAGGCACCGGCGGGCCCGGAGCCCGCGCCCCGGACCGCCGAGCTGGTCTGGGGACGGGACATCGCAGCCCCCGACACCCTGCGGGAGCTCCTCGCCGAGCCGTTCGCCGACGTCCTGCGGCTCACCGGAGTCCCCAACCGCCGCGTCGCGCGGGAAGCCGCGCTCGCCCTGGCGCTGCACGAGGAGGACGGCGCCCCCGCGGAGCTGCGGGAACGGCTGCTCGCCCCGGAGGAGGAGAACGGCCTCCCCGACCCCGAGGACTTCCACGCCCTCGGGCGCGAGTACGGCCGCACGGTGTCCGTCACCTGGTCGGCCACCTCGGACGACGCCGTGGACGTGGTCTTCGCCGACCCGCGCACGACGCCCCACGGCTCCCCGGTCGCATACCGCCCGGCCGGGCCCGCCGGCCGGCCGCTGTCCTCGCTGACCAACCGCCCCACCGGCAGCCGGAGCACCGGCGCCCTCCTCGGCGAACTCCGCGACTGGCTGCGCGAACGGCTCCCCGACTACCTGGTCCCCTCGGCCTTCGTAGCTCTGGACGCCCTGCCGCTCACCGCCAGCGGGAAGCTGGACCGGCGCGCACTGCCCGCGCCCGACCTCGGCCCCGCCACGGGCGGACGGGCGCCCCGCACCCCGCAGGAGCAGCTGCTCGCGGAGCTGTACGCCGAAGTCCTCGGACTCGCCCAGGTCGGGGTGGACGACAGCTTCTTCGACCTCGGCGGGCACTCACTGCTCGCGACCCGCCTGGCCTCCCGGGTCCGGGCGACCCTCGGCGCGGAGCTGGAGGTCCGCACCCTCTTCGAGACCCCCACCGTGGCCGGTCTGGCCGCCCGCCTCGACGGGGCCGGAGCCGCCCGCCCCGCGCTGACCGCCCTGCCCCGCCCGGAGCGTGTGGAGCTGTCCTTCGCCCAGCGCCGCCTGTGGTTCCTGCACCGGATGGACGGGCCGAGCGCCACGTACAACATGCCGCTCGCGCTCAGCCTCGACGGCAGCCTCGACCGGCACGCGCTGCACGCCGCGCTCGCGGACGTCATCGCCCGGCACGAGAGCCTGCGCACGGTGTTCCGCGAGACCGACGGCACCCCGCACCAGGTCGTGCTGACCCCAGCCCAGGCGCACCCCGCGCTGCCCGTCGTGGACCTGGACGAGAGCGCGCTGCCCGGGCGCCTGGCCGAGGCGGCACAGCGCGGCTTCGACCTGGCGGCGGATGCCCCGGTCCGGGCCGAGCTGTTCGCGCTCGCCCCCGACCGGCACGTGCTGCTCGTCGTGGTGCACCACATCGCCGCCGACGGCTGGTCCATGGGCCCGCTCTCCGCCGACCTCGCGACCGCGTACGCCGCCCGCTGCCGCGACGAGGAACCGGGCTGGTCCACGCTGCCCGTGCAGTACGCCGACTACACCCGCTGGCAGCGCGATCTGCTCGGCGACTCCGGCGACCCGGACAGCCTCTTCGCCCGGCAGCTCGCCTACTGGCGCGACGAACTCGCGGGCATCCCGCAGCAGCTCCAGCTCCCCGCCGACCGGCCCCGGCCGCCCGTCGCCTCGCAGCGCGGCGACCGGGTCGTCGTCCGGCTCGACCCCGAGCTGCACCAGGCCCTGCGCGACCTCGCCGCCGAACGCGGCGCCAGCATGTTCATGGTCCTTCAGGCCGGACTCGCCGCCCTCCTCACCCGGCTCGGCGCCGGTACGGACATCCCCATCGGCAGCCCGATCGCCGGCCGCACCGACCAGGCGCTGGACGAACTCGTCGGCTTCTTCGTCAACACCCTCGTCCTGCGCACCGATACCGGCTGTGACCCCGGATTCGCCGAGCTCCTCGGTCGCGTCCGGCAGAAGGCACTCACCGCGTACGACCACCAGGACGTGCCGTTCGAATACCTGGTGGAGGTGGCCAACCCGGTGCGGTCCCTGGCCCACCACCCGCTCTTCCAGGTCATGCTGGCCCTTCAGAACGCCCCGCTGGGCGACTTCGCACTGCCCGGCCTCGACACGGGCCACCTGGAGGCACCGACCGGGACCTCCCGCGTCGACCTCACCTTCAGCCTCGCCGAGCAGTTCCGCCCGGACGGCGGCGTGGACGGACTCGTCGGCGCGGTGGAGTACGCCACCGACCTGTTCGACGCCGCCACCGTGGAGCTGCTGTTCGAGCGCTGGGCCCGCCTGCTGCGGGCGGCCGTCGCCGAACCGGACCGGCCGGTCAGCCGGATCGATCTCATGGACGCCGCCGAACGCCACCGGCTGCTCCACGCGTTCAACGACACCACCGCGGAGCTGCCCCCGGACGCGTTGCCCGCGCTGTTCGCCCGCCAGGTGCGGGCCACCCCGGACGCCGTCGCCGTCGTGGCGGACGGCGCCGAGCTGACGTACGCGGAGCTCGACCGGCGGGCCGACACGCTGGCCCGGGCCCTGATCCGCCAGGGCGTACGGCCCGAGACCCCGGTCGCCGTCCTGCTCGACCGCTCGGCCGAACTGGTCGTAGCCCTCCTGGCGGTCATCAAGGCGGGCGGCGCCTACGTCCCGCTGGACCCGCGCTTCCCGGCCTCCCGCATCGACCTGATCATGCGGGAGAGCGGCGCCGCGCTCGTCCTCACCCGGGAGGTGCTCGACGCGCTGGAGGCGTCCGGACGCCACGAGCCGGACGCCGTCGAAGTGCCCTGCGAGCCGAAGCAGTTGGCGTACATCATGTACACCTCCGGCTCGACCGGGCGGCCCAAGGGTGTGGCCGTCACCCACCGGGACGTGGTGGGCCTCGCGCTCACCCCGGAGTGGCGCGGCGGCGGACACGAGCGGGTGCTGATGCACTGCCCGACCGCCTTCGACGTCGCCACCTACGAACTGTGGGTGCCGCTGCTCAGCGGCGGCCGGATCGTCGTCGCGCCGCCCGGACAGCTCGACCTCGACCTGCTCCAGCACACCGTCGCCACGCACGGTGTGACCGGACTCTGGCTGACCGCCGGACTGTTCCGGCTCGTCGCGGAGGAACGTCCCGGGCTGCTCGCCGGGGTGCGCGAGGTGTGGACCGGCGGCGACGTGGTCTCGCCGGCCGCCGTCGCCCGGGTGCTCACCGCCTGCCCCGGCATCGAGGTCGTCAACGGCTACGGACCCACCGAGGCCACCACCCTGGCCACCCGCCACCAGGTGCGCGACCTCCCCGAGAACGCCGCCACCGTGCCCATCGGCGGCCCCATGGCCAACATGCGCGCTTACGTGCTGGACGACCGGCTGCGCCCGCTGCCGGCCGGCCTCGTCGGCGAGCTGTACCTCGCCGGTACGGGGGTGGCGCGCGGCTACCTCGGCCGGCCAGGCCTCACCGCGGAACGCTTCACCGCCGACCCGTACGGGCCCGCCGGAAGCCGCATGTACCGCACCGGCGACCTCGCGTCGTGGCGCCCCGACGGCACGCTGGACTTCGCCGGGCGCGTCGACCACCAGGTCAAGCTGCGCGGCCAGCGCATCGAGCCCGGCGAGGTCGAGGCCGTCCTCGCGGGCTGCCCCGGCGTCGCCCAGGCGGCCGTCGTCGCCCGCGAGGACCGGCCCGGGGACAAGCGCCTCGTCGCCTACCTGGTGCCCGCGCCCGACGCCCTGCCGGAGACCGCCGAGCTGTCCGGCCGGCTGCGCCGCGAACTGCCCGACTTCATGGTCCCGGCGGCCTTCGTCACCGTGGACGCGCTGCCGCTGACCGCCAACGGCAAGCTGGACCGGGCCGCGCTGCCCGCCCCGGACTACGGCTTTTCGGGCGTGGGGCGCGGGCCCCGGACCCCGCAGGAGCAGCTGCTGTGCGGGCTCTTCGCCGAAGTGCTCGGACGCGAACACGTGGGCATCGACGACGGCTTCTTCGACCTCGGCGGACACTCGCTGCTGGCCGCCCGGCTGGCCGCCCGTGTCCGCGAGACCCTGGGTCTGGAACTGGGGCTGCGGATGCTGTTCGAGGCGCCGACCGTCGCCGGGCTCACCGAACGCCTCGCCATGGACAACCCGGACGACGCGCTCGACGTACTGCTTCCGCTGCGTTCCACGGGGACCGAGACCCCGCTGTTCTGCGTCCACCCCGGCGGCGGCATCAGCTGGTCGTACAGCGGACTGCTCCACCACATCGCCCCGCAGCACCCCGTCTACGCCCTCCAGGCGCGCGGCCTCGGACGCCCCGAACCGCTGCCGGAGTCGTACGAGGAGATGGCGGCCGACTACGCGGACCACATCCAGAAGATCCAGCCGCAGGGACCGTACCTGCTGCTCGGCTGGTCCGCGGGCGGACTGATCGCCCACGCACTCGCCTGCGAACTCCGGGCGCGCGGCGAACGGACCGCGCTCCTGGCCGTCCTCGACGCCTACCCCGTGAAGGACGTCCGGTTCGAGGACGAACCCGTACCCACCGTGCGGGACGTGCTCGTCGGCGTACTCGACGTCGACCCGGCCGAGCTGGGCGACCGCGACATCACCTACGCCGAGGTCGCCGAGGTGCTGAACCGGCGCGGCAGCGCCCTCGCCGGGCTCGACGAGCGGCAGGTGGCGGTCATCGTTGACATCATGATCAACAACGCGAAGCTGGCCGTCGACTTCGTCCCCGGCAGCCACGACGGCGACCTGCTGCTGTTCAACTCCACGATCGACCGGGCCCAGGACGACGCCGGACCGGACGTCTGGCGCCCGTACATCACGGGCCGGATCGAATCCCACGAGATCACCACCCGGCACGACCAGATGACCCGGGCCGGCTCGCTGGCCCAGATCGGACCGGTCCTGGCCGCCAGGATCGCCGAGGCCACCGGTGACACCGGTGACATCACCCTTTCCCCTCAGGGGGACCGACCCATGACCCATCAGGAGGACTGACCCATGACCAACCCCTTCGACGACCAGGACGGCACCTTCCTCGTCCTCGTCAACGACGAGAACCAGCACTCGCTCTGGCCGCAGTTCGCCGACGTCCCCGCCGGCTGGACCGTCGCCCACGGCCCCGACACCCATGCCGCCTGCCTGGAGCACATCGAGCGGAACTGGACCGACATGCGGCCCAAGAGCCTCGCCGACGCCATGGACACCCAGCGGTAGCGGGGCCGACATGACCTCCACCGACTCCCTGGCCGGGGCCCGCGACACCGCGGGCCCCGCCCCGGTCCGCGACCTCGGCGCCGCCCTGCTCACCCCCGAGGCCCGGCGCGACCCCTACCCGCTCTACGCCCGCATGCGGCGCGAGGACCCGGTCCACCGCAGCCCCCAGGGCGTCTGGTACCTCACCCGGTACGCCGACGTCGAGGCGGCCCTCGGCGACCTGCGGCTGTCCAACGACCGGGACAGGATGACGAGGGCCTACACCGCGCTCGGCGGCGACCTCAAGGAGTTCAGCCGGCTCACCGACCGCCTCGGCCGGGTCATGAGCAACACCGACCCGCCGGACCACGCCCGGCTCCGCAAGCTCGCCAACCGGGCCTTCACCGCCCGCCGCGTCGAGGCCCTGCGCGACCGCGTCCAGCACCTCGTGGACCGGCTCATCGACGCGGCGGTCGCCGCCGGGCCGGAGATGGAGCTGATCGAGGCGGTCGCCTCGCCGCTGCCCATGTCCGTGGTCTGCGAGCTCTTCGGCATCCCCGAGGAGGACCGGCCACGGGTCAAGGACTGGTTCCGCCGCTTCGGCCGGCTGAGCGAGGACCTGGCCAAGTCCGAGGCGGCGATCGACGAGTACGAGGACTACCTGGCCGGGCTCATCCGGCAGCGCCGGCGCGAACCGGGCGACGACCTGGTCAGCGCCCTGGTCGCCACCCAGACGCACGACGACCGGCTCACGGACTCCGAACTCCTCTCCACCTGCTTCGTCCTCATCACCGCGGGCGACGAGACCACCACGCACCTCATCACCAACGGTGTGCACGCCCTGCTGCGCCACCCGGACCAGCTGGCCCGGCTGCGCGAGGACCCCGGCCTCATGCGCGGCGCCGTCGAGGAGCTGGCCCGCTACGACACGGTGACCCAGGCGATCGTCAGGGTCGTCGCGCAGGACCTGGAGATCGGCGGACGGACCCTGCGCGAGGGCGAGTTGGCGTACCTCTTCCTCGGCGCCACCAATCGCGACCCCGAGCGCTTCGAGGACCCCGACCGGCTCGACCTGACCCGCCCCGGCAACCGTCACCTCAGCTTCGGCCACGGCCCCCACTTCTGCCTCGGCGGCCCGCTCGCCCGGCTCCAGACGGAGGTGGCCGTCGGCACGTTGGTGCGCCGGCTGCCGGGACTGCGGCTCGCCGCGGGAGCCGAGCCGGACTGGCGGCCCAACCCGCTGCAACGAAGGCTGCACGCCCTCCCGCTCACCTACCGACCATGAACGACGACGAAGGAACAGCACCGACCATGGCCCGAGAATTCCAGGTCCGCAGGCAGCAGGACCTGCCCGTCGCCCCCCAGCAGGTCTGGGACGCGGTCGCCACCGCCGCCGGCAACCTCGGCTGGCTCTACCCCATGGAGATCGAACCGCGCGTCGGCGGAAAGGTCACCCGGGGCGACGCCACCGTCGTGACCTGGGAGCCGCCTCACCACCTCGCGCTGAGGGCCACCCAGGACGGCGGTTTCTCCAACACACTCAGCTACCGCGTGGAGCCGGCCGACGACGGCACGAGCCACCTCCGCATGGGCATCCACTGGGTGCACACGGGCATCGTGGACGACGCCTGGAACTGGGACGCCAAGACGGACGTGGCCGAGAAGTACGTCGACTTCCACCAGCACGCCCTGACCGAATACCTCCGCCATTTCGCCGGACGCCCCGCCGTGTATGTACAGGCCCATCGCCCCGAACCGACCGCCGACCCGGCCGACTTCGCCGCCCTGCGGCGCCGTCTCGGCCTCGCCGACGACGCGGCAGTCGGCGACCGGCTCACCCTCCTGGCCCCCGAGCCGGTGGAGGTGACCGTCGACTGGCTCAGCCCCGACTTCGTCGGCCTGCGCGGCCCGGACGCCCTGTACCGGTTCTTCGACGGCAGCACGTGGAACGTACCGATCCGGCTCGCCCACCACCTGTTCGCCGAGGACGCCGACGAGCAGCGGGCCACCGGAATGTGGTCGGCGTGGCTCAACGAGCCCTCCCGGGAGCGCTGATGGAGACCTCCACGCAGACCCTGCTGTTCGCCGCCGAACTCATCGAGGACAACGGCGCCTACACCCTCGTCGTGGAGGACGTGAACAAGGGCACCGTCCAGTCCACACCGGTCCCCAAGGCGATGGTCGACAAACTCCCGGTCTTCCTCGCCGCACTTACCGCCCGACTCGGCCCGGAACAGCCGCGCCGAGGCTGGTGAGCCCGGCGCGACCGGGCCCCCGGCGGGTGTGCCGGGGGCCCGGTCCGGGGGAGTGGTCAGCTGATCCTCAGGTGCTGGGCGACGACGTTCCCGTTGTAGGCGTTCACCCCGAACCGGCCGCTGCGGTAGGTGGCGTCGGTGGTGTCGATGACCGGTGTGGCGTCGTCGCCGAGCCACACCCGTATCCGGTCACCGTCCGTCCGTACCTTCACGTGGTAGGTCCGGCCCTCGGTGATGGCGGTGTCGTGGGTGGCCAGGTCCTTGCCGGGCCGCCACAGTTTCACCTGGCCCTTGGTGTCGAGCGTGGCGGTGTACCCCTGGCCCTTCTCGTCGGCCCGGAAGGTCAGACCGGTCGCGGCGCCATTGGTGACGGAGAGGTCGCCCTCGTACGTGAAGTCCTCACCCGTCCGCTCGCTCAGATAAAAGCCGTCCCCCGGGGAGCTGCCGTGCAGACCATCGGTGGACGTGGTCCAAGTACCGCCAGTGGGAGCCCACTTGGCAGCGGGGAAGGCGTCGAACCCGGTACCGCCCGTGTTCAGGTTCTGGAGCGTCGCGGTGCCGTTGAAGACGTTCGCGCCGTACCGCCCGTCGGCATACGCGTCGTCGGTCGCGTCGATGACGGGGTCGGTGCCGTTGTCCAGGAAGACCCGGATGCGGTCGCCCTCGGTGGTCACCTTGAGGTGGTGGGTGCTGTCCGCCGTGACGGGGGTGTTGTACGTGGCGATGTCCCGGCCGGGCCGCCACAGTTTGACCTTGCCCTCCTTGTCGATGTTGGCGGTGTATCCCTCACCCTTGTCGTTGGCGCGGAAGGTGAGGCCGGCCGCCTGGGCGGTGCCCAGGGACACGTCGCCCTCGTAGACGCCGTCGCCGGCCGTCCGCGTACTGAGGTAGAAGCCGTTGCCGGAGCCCCGGCCCTGCTTTCCGCCCGACACATCGGTCCAGTTGCCGCTGACGGCGTTCCACCGGTCGCCCAGGTCGGTGTTCAGCGTCGACTGGCCCGTGCCCCAGCTGGAGTTGAGCCGGCGGAGGACGGCACTGTCCAGCTTGGCCGTGCCGCCCTCGGCGTACAGCCGGATGCCCTGGCTGTCGGCGCCGGAGTCGAAGTTGACGTTGTCCGAGAGGGAGTACGTGCCGCCGTCTGCGAAGACCTCCAGCTGGCCGCGGTCCACCAGCAGGCGCAGCTTCAGCTTGCCGTTCTCCAGGCCGACCGGATGGCCGTCCAGGGTGCCCGCCGACTTGTCGTAGACCACCGTGCGGTCGGCGGTGTTGTCGCTGCGGACGTGCAGGCCGAACGCGATCCGCCGCGCCGTCGACTTGCTCACGTCGACCGTGGCGCTGATCTCGTACGTGTCGGCCCGGACGCCCTTGAAGGGGTTGGCGCCGCCCTCCTTGACGTTCTGCTTCTTGAGCTTCTTGCCGCCGGAGGCGAGGGACGACAGCTCGTCCACCGGTGTACGGGTGATGCGCAGCCCCTCCGGCGTGCTGACCAGGCCGAGCTCCGAGGGGAAGGTGGCGTTGCCGGTCCAGGTGCTGCCGACGTTGCCGCCCTGCCAGGCCATCTGGACGACGCGCCCGTCCGGGGCGTTCTGGAAGGTCTCGGCCGCGTAGAACGTACCGCCCGCGTAGGCGCTGCCGAAGTCCATCGGCCGGGGGGTGGGGTCGTCCGCGTGGAAACCCGTGCCGTCGAAGTCACCCACCACGTACTGGCCGGACGCGCTGGTCAGCACCCACTTCTTGCGGTTCGGGTCGCCGTCGACCGGCACCTGGAACAGGTCCGGGCACTCGAAGAGCCACTCCGCGGAGTACCGGCTGGAGTGCGTCCAGTCGAGCAGGTTGGGCGAGGTGTAGATCTCGACGCCGTTGCCGTGGTTGTCGCCGTCGTTCTCCGACCACACCACCATGACCCACTGCCGGTGCGCGGCGTCCCAGCTCACCTTCGGGTCGCGGCTCTGGACCGGGATGGTGATGCGCTTGCGGCCCTTGTCGTACGCCTGGAACGTCTTCCCGTTGTCATTGCTGTAGTAGACGCTGACGCCATCGGTGTTGGCGAAGACCACGATGGGGTCGTCGGCACCCGTCTTCAGGCCCGAGGTGTTGTCCTTGTCGACCACACCGCCGCCGGAGAACAGCGTGCCCGGGTGCACGTCCGGCTCCAGGGCGATCGGCTTCTGCGTCCAGTGGACCAGGTCCTTGCTGGTCGCGTGGCCCCAGTGCATGGTGTCCCAGGCCAGCCCGTGCGGGTTGTGCTGGTAGAAGAAGTGGTACTCGCCGTTGGCGTACACCAGGCCGTTCGGGTCGTTCATCCAGCCCTGCTGGGAGCTGAAGTGGAACTGCCCGCGATAGGGCTCGGTGTACGTCGTGGGCTGGTAGGGGAACTCGGGGTAGTTCCACACCTCGCCCGCGGAGGCCGGCGAGGCCGACAGCAGGGGGGTCAGGCCGAGCGCCAGGGCGATCACCAACGCCTGGGCTCTGCGGCGTACACGCATATCTCTCGCTCCGGTTCTGCCGCGACACGAGTGTCGAAGCGGCTGTGGCGTGGGGGCCAGCGGCGATGTCAACGCTGACACGGTGAATCGCGACCGATGATGTGTGGCCGGTATCCGACCGTCAACACACCGGACACAAGGCGGAATTAATCCGGTCCCCGGTGCGGGACGGCCGGATGATGCCGGATGCGCCGATCGCGAGTTTTTCCGGGGCGCGTTTGTTGCTGTTGAGACCGTTTTCGGGGTCGGAGCACCCAGGGGTCGGGCGGGCTGTACCCCTGGGCCTCCCGGGCCTTGCCGGAATTATCGGCGGCTTCTCCATTGACGGCGGGCGTGCGGCCGTCCAACATCCTCCGTACGAGCCGCTGTCAGCGTTGACATTCCTTCCGCCGGGGCGGCTCGGCCCGAGGCCGCCATGGCCCACGCGTTCCGCAATCCCTTCGCACGAGGAGCCGACATGCCCCGAAGAGTACTTTTCGCCGCCACCATGACCGTCACCGTATGCGCTCTCACGCTTACGGGGTGTGGCTCGGGCTCCGGCTCATCCGGCAAGGACGGCGGCAAGGTGAAGGTCGGCCTGATCACCAAGACCGACACCAACCCGTTCTTCGTCAAGATGCGCGAGGGCGCCCAGAAGGAGGCCAAGAAGAAGGGGGTCGAGCTCACCACGGCCGCCGGCAAGTACGACGGTGACAACGGTGGACAGGTCACCGCACTGGAGAACATGGTCTCCGCCGGCGTCAAGGGCATCCTGATCACCCCCAACGACTCCAAGGCCATCGTGCCCGCGCTGGAGAAGGCCCGCGCCAAGGGCGTCCTGGTCATCGCACTCGACACCCCGCCCGAGCCCCAGTCCGCCGCCGACGCCCTGTTCGCCACCGACAACGTCAAGGCGGGCAAGCTCATCGGCGCCTATGCCAAGGCCGCCATGCAGGGCAAGGAGGCCAAGATCGCCACCATGGACCTGTCGCCCGGCGTCTCCGTCGGTGTCCAGCGCCACCAGGGGTTCATGGAGGGCTACGGCATCACAGACAAGGACCCCGCCCTGGTGTGTTCCCAGGACACCGGCGGTGACCGCGCCAAGGGTCAGACCGCCATGGAGAACTGCCTCCAGAAGGCCCCCGACATCAACCTCGTCTACGCCATCAACGAGCCGGCCGCCCTCGGCGCCTACACCGCCATCAAGGCCAAGGGCCGCGAAAAGGACGTCATGATCGTCACCATCGACGGCGGCTGCGAAGGTGTCGCAGCGGTCAAGGACGGCAGGATCGCCGCCACTTCGCAGCAGTACCCCCTCAAGATGGCCGCCGACGGAGTGGCCGCGATCGTCGACTACGCGAAGACCGGCAAGAAGGCCAGCGGCTACACCGACACGGGCGTCCAGCTGATCGCGGACCAGGCGCAGTCGGGCGTGGAATCCAAGGACGCCGGCTTCGGTCTCGACAACTGCTGGGGGAAGTAACCCCGATGACCACCTCCACCGCCTCGGCGCTGTACTCCGGCGCCAAGGAACCCAGCACGCTGCGCCGCGCCCTGATGGCGCCCGCGGCAGGCCCCCTGGGCGCCCTGGTCCTCGCCTCGGTCGTCTTCGCGCTCAGCAGCGACGAATTCCTGACCGGCGGCAACTTCTCGCTGATCCTCCAACAGGTGATGGTCGTCGGCACCCTGGCGATCGGCCAGACCCTGATCATCCTCACCGCGGGCATCGACCTGTCGGTCGGAGCCGTGATGGCCTTCGGCGGGATCGTGATGGCCAAGCTGGCTGTCAGCAGTCCACTGCCCGCGCCGCTCGCGATCCTGGCCGGCGTCCTCGTCTGCGGGGCCTTCGGACTGGCCAACGGCCTGCTCGTACGCCTCGTGCCGCTCCCGCCGTTCATCGTCACCCTGGGCATGCTCAACGTGGCCTTCGCGCTGACGCACATCTTCTCCGAGGAGCAGACCGTCACCGGCCTGCCCAGCTCGCTCACCGCGCTCGGGAAGACCTTCCCCCTGGGCACCACCGATGTCACCTACGGCTCCCTGCTGACGGTCGTCCTCTTCCTGGCCTTCGCCTACGCGCTGGGCAACACCGCCTGGGGGCAGCACGTCTACGCCCTGGGCAACAGCGCCGAGAGCGCCCGACTCAACGGCATCCGCGTCTCCCGGCTCACGATCTCCCTGTACACGGTCGCCGGTCTCGTCTACGGCATCGCGGCCCTGCTGCTGGTCTCCCGCACCGGCGTGGGCGACCCGCAGGCCGGCCAGACGGAGAACCTGGACAGCATCACCGCCGTGGTGCTCGGCGGCACCAGCCTGTTCGGCGGGCGCGGCACGGTCCTCGGCACCTTCGTCGGCGTCCTCATCGTCGGCGTCTTCCGCAACGGCCTCCAACTGCTCGGGGTCTCCTCCGTCTACCAGACCCTGGTCACCGGCGTGCTGGTGATCCTGGCCGTGACGATCGACCAGTTCTCCCGGAAGAAGGGCCGATGAACACCCTCGACAAGAGCGCGGCCCCGGACACCCCGGTGCTCAGCGCCCGCAACCTGGTCAAGCGCTACGGACACGTCACCGCCATCGACGGCGCCGACTTCGACCTGATGCCCGGCGAGGTGCTCGCCGTCATCGGGGACAACGGAGCCGGCAAGTCCAGCCTCATCAAGGCCCTGACCGGCGCGGTCGTCCCGGACTCCGGGGAGATCCGCCTGCACGGCGAGCCCATCCGCTTCAACGGCCCCCAGGACGCCCACGAGCACGGCATCGAGACCGTCTACCAGGACCTCGCCGTCGCACCGTCCATGGACATCGCGTCCAACATGTTCCTGGGCCGCGAGCTGCGGCGTACGGACCTCCTCGGGCGGGCGCTGCGGATGCTCGACAAGAAGGCCATGCGGGCCCGGGCCGCCGAGCACATGGCGGAGCTGAAGATCGGGCTCGGCTCGCTGACCCAGCCCGTCGAGACGCTCTCCGGAGGCCAGCGGCAGGCCGTCGCGGTCGCCCGGGCGGCCGCCTGGGCCAGGAGCGTCGTGGTCATGGACGAACCCACCGCAGCGCTCGGCGTCAAGGAGTCGGCCCAGGTCCTCGACCTGATCCGCCGGGTCCGCGACAAGGGCATCCCGGTCATCCTGATCAGCCACAACATGCCGCACGTCTTCGAGATCGCCGACCGCGTCCATGTGCACCGGCTGGGCCGCCGGGCGGCGGTGATCAGACCGTCGGACCACTCCATGGCGGAGGTCGTGGCGATCATGACCGGCGCCCTGCGGGTGGAGGCCGACGGGACGATGTCGGTGGCCGACCACCGCGCGGTGGACGCCGTCGGGGCCGGGCACGACGACGGCTGAATCCGGCGTCACACCCGCACCGTATTCTGTCGACCTGTCCTCGGTTGGCCGGGGCGATCACCCTCCCGGCCGAAGAGCCTCAACATGGAGAAGCCTGGCCATGGTCTCACCCCGCCGTCCGACTCTCGCCGATGTCGCCCAGGAGGTGGGCGTGAGCGCCAAGACCGTCTCCCGGGTGCTCAACGGGAACGGCCCCACATCGGAGTCGACCCGGGAGCGTGTCCTCGAAGCGGTGGGCAGGCTCGGCTTCCAGCTCAACCCGATGGCGCAGAGCATCCGAAGCGGCGGACCGGACACCACCGTCGGTCTCGTCATCCCCGACCTGGCCAACCCCTTCTTCGGCTCGGTCGCCAGTGGGATCGAGGCCACCGTCCGCGATCACGGACTGACCCTCGTCATGGGCTCGTCCGGGGACGACCCGGAGCGCGAGACGGACCTGACCCGGTCCTTCCTCGCCCGCCGGGTGAGCGCGCTGATGGTCGTGCCCTCCGTGGGCGCCGACCACAGCCACCTCAAGCGGCACCTGGCCCAGGGGCTCCCGGTCGTGTTCATCGACCGCCCGGGCCACGGCCTGCCCACCGATACGGTCGTCAGCTCCAACCGCAAGGGCGCCCGCGAGGGCACCGCGCACCTGATCGCCCACGGCCACCGCCGCATCGGGTTCATCGGCGACCTCCCCCGGGGCCTGTACACGCGCCGGGAACGCCAGGCGGGATACCGGGCGGCCCTGGCCGAGGCCGGCATCCCGTACGACCGGGCCCTGGTCGGCGAGGCGCACGACGAACACGGCGCGGCGGAGGCCCTGGCCCGGCTGCTGGCCCTCCAGAGCCCGCCCACGGCCGTGGTCAGCGGGAACAACGTCATGACGCTCGGCGCCATGGCGGAGCTCGGACGGAGCGGCGCTCCCGTCGCCGTGGTCGCCATCGACGACGTGCCGATGGCGGAACTGCTCACGCCCGCCCTCACCGTCGTCGCCCAGGACCCGGTCACCATCGGGCGCGAGGCGGGAGCCACCGCGCTGCGGCGGCTGGCGGGGGACCGGTCGCGCCCGCGCACCGTCGTCGTACAGAACAGGCTGATCCAGCGCGGCTCGGGCGAGCGCCGGTTCGCCGCCGATCAGGGGCTGCCCGCCTGAGCAGCCGGGGCGGCCCCGCGACCGCCCCGTCCCCGCGGGCCTATCACCCGCGCACCAACCACCGGAACCCGGGGGGCGGTTCGGCATGCCGTCCCGCCCACCGGCACGCACAGACAAGGAAGACCGAGCGTGATCGTAGTAGGCGGAGAAGCACTGATGGACCTGGTACCCGCGCCCGACCAGGGGCGCGCGGACGGGGGGCTGCCGCTGATGCTCCCCAGACGCGGCGGCGGCCCGTACAACACCGCCGTCGCGCTGGGACGGCTCGGAGCGCCGGTCGCGTTCTGCTCCCGCGTCTCGACCGACGCCTACGGAACCGCGCTGGTCGAGGGCCTCCAGAAGGCGGGCGTCGACACCGCGCTCGTCCAGCGCGGCCCCGAGCCCACCATGCTCGCCGTGACGGCCATCAGCGAGGAGGGCTCGGCCGCCTACACCTTCTACCACCAGGGCACGGCCGACCGGCTCTTCACGGCCCCCGGCTCCCTGCCGCCCCGGACGCAGGCCCTCGCCCTGGGCACGTGCTCCCTCGCCATCGAGCCCACGGCGAGCGCGTACGAGCACATGCTCCTGCGCGAGTCCGGCAGGGGCCTCTTCACCGCCCTCGACCCCAACATCCGGCCGAACGTCATCCCCGCCCCGGACGCCTACCGGGCCCGCTTCCGCAGCTGGCTGCCCCATCTGTCGCTGCTCAAGGTGTCGTTCGAGGACACGGTGTGGCTGTCCGGCTGCGGGGCCGACGAGGATTCGGTGCTCGACGCCGCGCGCGCCTGGGCGCGTACGGGACCGTCCGCGGTCGTCCTCACCGGCGGCGGCGCCGGGCTCTGGGCGGTCACCGCCACCGGCGACCCCGTGCACGTACCCGCCGCCGCGTGCGAGGTGGCCGACACCATCGGCGCGGGCGACACGGTCTACGCGGCGCTGCTCGACGGCCTCCACCGCAAGGACGCGCTGCGGGCGGACGCCCGGCTCACGCACGACGAGTGGCGCGAACTGCTCACCTTCGCCGCCCGGGCCGCGGCCGTCACCTGCTCCCGGCGCGGAGCGGATTCGCCCCACCGGGCCGAACTCCTCGACTGACCAGGAGCCCACCGACGTGACCGCCTCCCGAAAGGGGTGCTGACAGGATGCCGGCCCCCGAGAGCTCACCGGCGCACGCGCGCAGGAAGCCCAGCAGCAAGGAAATGGTCCTGCGGCTGGTGTCGCACCACGGCTCGGTGACCCGGGCCCAGTTGATGGACCTGAGCGGACTGCCGCGGACCACCGTGTACGACGCGGTGGCCGCCCTCGTCGACAGCGGCGCGATCACCACCGCGCTGCGGGACGAGGACGGCCGGGGCCGGGGCCGCCCGGTCGAGCGGCTGACCCTCAACCCCGGACGCGGCCAGTTCATCGGCATCGAGTTCACCCGGCGCAGCACCCGGGTGGCCCTCGCCAACGACGCCTGCCAGCTGATGGGGGTCCGCAGCGCCGAAGAGCCGAGCACGGCCGGGCGGCGGGAACGCGTCCTCACGGCCCACCGCCTCGCCGCCGCGCTGGCCGGAGGCTCCCTCGTACCCGGAACGGTCAAGGGCGTCGGGGTCGGCGTCGGCGGCCCGGGGCCCGGTGTGGAGGTGGCCCACCTGGTGCGCGAGCGCTTCGCGGCCCCGGTCCGGGTGGAGCGCGGCCACCGCCTCGCCGCGCTCGGCGAGGCCACCTGGGGCGCGGCGGCGGGCGAGCCGGACCTGCTGTCCGTCTCCCTGTCCCGCGAGGTCGGGGGCGGGCTGATCCAGTCCGGAGCGCTGGTGCGCGGCCCCTACGCCACCGCGGGCGAGCTCGGCCATGTGAACGTCGAGCGCGAGGGCGGGAGACCTTGCCACTGCGGCGGACACGGCTGTCTGGACACCGTCGCCTCCAGCCGGGCGGTCCTCGACCGGTACCACGCCTGCGGCGGACTGGCGGCCGGCATCGCCGACCTGGCCGTGGCGGCCCGCGACGCCGACGAGGCGGCCCGCCGGGTCCTGGCCGAGACGGGGCGCGCCGTGGGCGGTGTCCTGGCCGCACTCGCGAACACCTTCGCTCCCGCCGTCATCGTGGTCGGCGGCGAGCTGACCCGCACCGGGGCGGCCCTGATGGACCCGCTGAAGCACGAGCTGAACGAGCTGGTCGTGCCCGCCGTACGCGCCCACATCAGCCTGCGGGCGGCCACCCTGGGCACGACCGCGACCGCCTGCGGAGCCGTGGCCCTGGTGGCCGGCACGACGGGCGCGCGCACGGCCTCGCGATCCGTGGACGCGCCCGCCCCCGACGATCTAGCGTCGGGGGCGACCGCAACGGCGCAGCACCGGAATACGGGGAGATCATGACCAACGGCAACAACACGCCCACCAGCGGCACCGAGTCGCCCGTCACCTTCATCACCGGCGGGTCCAGCGGGATCGGCGCGGAGACCGTACGACGGCTCCTCGGCCTCGGGCACCGGGTCGCCGCGACCGGGCGCAGCGCGAAGAAGCTGGCCGTGCTGGCCGAGGACATGGACGCGGGCGAGCGGCTGCTGACCTTCGAGGGGGACGCGGGGGACTGGGAGCAGGTGTCGGCGGCGGTCGAGGAGACCGTGCGCACCTTCGGCCGGCTCGACCACGCCATCGCCAACGCCGGGTACTCGGCCGACGCCCACGTCGAGACCGGCGACCCCGAGAAGTGGCGCGGCATGGTCCTGACGAACGTGCTGGGCCCCGCGCTGCTCGTCAAGGCGGCGCTCCCGGCGCTGAAGGAGTCGCAGGGGCGGATCGTGCTCATCGGCAGCGTGGCCGGGTACAAGAACACGCCCGGCAACCTGTACTCGATGACCAAGTGGGCGGTGACCGGTCTCGCGGAGAACGTACGCATGCTGACCACCGGATACGGCGTCGGTACGACGCTGATCGCACCGGGCCGGGTGCTCACCCCGTTCTGGGACGAGCGCCCCGGCGGCGCGGCAGCGGCCGGCCCGATGATCACCGCCGAGCAACTGGTGGACACGCTCGTCTGGGCCATCTCGCAGCCGCGCGGCGTGGACGTGAACACGCTGGTGGTCCGGCCGATCGGCCAGTCGAACTGACGCGATTCATTCCAACGGCAGACGCGGAGGTGCGCCCCCGGCCCGCTGCGGCAGGATCGAACGGAGACCGACTCACGAAGGAGGTCACGCGATGACGGAGCCCACTCCGCGATTCGCCCGGATAGCCCTGGTGTCCGCGCACACGGGGCCGCTCCCGCAACCGGACGGTCCCGACCTCGACGGACAGAGCGTGTATGTGGCCCAGCTGGCCGGATGCCTGGCCGGGCGGGGACACGACGTCACCGTCTACACCCGCCGTGACCGCCCCGACCGCCCGACGCTGGTGCGCACCGCGTCGGGCGTGAAGGTCGTCCACGTACCGGCCGGCCCGCCCGTTCCCGTACCGAGGGACGAACTGCTCACGTGGATGCCGGAGTTCGGGGCGTATCTGGCCCGGATCTGGCGGCTCAACCGGCCCGACGTCGTCCACGCGCACTTCTGGACGTCCGGCGCGGCCGCCCTGACCGGCGCCAGGGGCGCGGGTATCCCCGTCGTCCAGACCTTCCACACGCTCGGCACGACGGAACGGCGTCACCGGGGCGGCGAGGACGCCGGCCCGCCCGAGCGCGTCGACATCGAGAGCCGGATCGGCCGTGCGGTCCAGCACACCCTCGCGACCTGCGCGGACGAGGTGAACGAGCTGGTGGCGCTCGGCGTCCCCCGGGCCCGGATCAGCGTCGTGCCCTGCGGTGTCGACACCGGGCACTACGCCCCGGTGCCCCTCGCCGACCGGCCGCCCGGTGCCGCCTTCCGGCTGCTGTCCGTCGGCCGGCTCGACCCCCGGCAGGGGTTCGACCGGGCCGTCAGGGCGCTCGCCGGCATCCCCGGCACGGAACTGCTCATCGCCGGTGGACCGGACGCACCGCTCCTCTTCGCGGACCCGGAGGCCGAGCGCCTGCGTAAAGCGGCCCTCCGGCACGGGGTGGCCGAGCGGGTGCGGCTGCTCGGCCACGTACCGCGGGGCCTGATGCCGCACCTCATGTCCAGCGCGGACCTGCTCGTGTCCCTGCCGGACCACGCGCCGTCCGCCCGCGTCCCCATCGAGGCGATGGCCTGCGGCACCCCGGTCGTGGCCACGGCCGTCGGCGCGCAGATGGACGCGGTCGTCGACGGAGTCACCGGGACGCTCGTGCCGCCCGCCGAGGACGACGCGCACGACCTCGCCATGACGATCCGGGGCCTGCTCGGCGACCCCGCCCGACTCGCCCGCTACGGGGCGGCCGCCCGCGCCCACGCGCTCGCGCGGTTCGCTTGGGACGAGGTGACGGACGGCGTCTGCCGCGTCTACGGGGACATCGCCCATACCCCCGGGGTCCGGGAGACGGGCCGGCTGAGCCCGGCCTGATCCAGGAACGGGCGGCTTCCTACGCCGCCCGACCGGCCTCCTGGAGGGCCTGCCTGCGCACCTCCGCGCAGCACTGGGCGATCAGCCGGGAGACGTGCATCTGCGAGAGGCCGAGCGTCTCGGCGATCCGGTCCTGGGTCATGTCGCGGAAGAACCGCAGGTAGAGGATGGTGCGCTCGCGCTCCGGCAGGCTGCGCAGCCCCGGCTTCACGGCCTCGCGGTCGACGGCCACGTCCAGGGCGTGGTCGTACAGCCCCAGGGTGTCGGCGAGGCAGGACCCGTCCTCGGCCCTGGGCATCTCGGCGTCCAGCGACAGCGTGCGGTAGCTGTCCAGGGCCTCCAGACCGGCCCGGACGTCCTCGGTGCACAGGCCGGTCACGGCCGCGATCTCCACCTCGGTCGGCAGCCGTCCGCCCAGCGTCTGGGCGAGGTCGCGGCGGGCGACCCGCACCTGGTTGCGAAGGTCCTGGACCCGGCGCGGCACATGGACGTCCCAGGTGTGGTCGCGGAAGTGGCGCTTGAGTTCGCCGACCACGGTGGGGATGGCGTACGTCTCGAACGCCTTGCCGCGCCCCGGGTCGTACCGGTCGACCGCCTTGACGAGGCCGATCGCCGCCACCTGGCGCAGATCGTCCAGCGGCTCACCGCGGTCACAGAAGCGCGAGGCCAGCCGGTGGGCCATGGGGAGCCAGGCGCAGACGGTCGCGCGCCGCAGTTCGTCCTTTTCGGGGCCCTCGGGCAGGGCCCGCAGACGGTGGAAGGCCGCCGTCTCCGCCGGTACGTCGTGGTGCCGTGCGCGGGCAGTCTGTCGGGCACCGGCCATGGTGTTCACTCCTCGGCGTCGCCTGTCAGGACCGCCGTGGGAGACTCCGCCGGACAGGCGGCACCCGGGAGCGGAGCTCCCACGGGCGCGCCTCTTGTCCGAAGCACCCCTGGCCCATTCCCGTACGGGCCCACCTCAAACATGCGGACGGCGGGCCCGTCAGCGATCGGACACGGTGAACAGCGCGCCCTCCGGATCCCGGAGCACGAACGCGGTCCCCGGCACGCCCTCCACCGGCGTCGCCTCGCCCCCGGCGGCCACCGCGGCCTCCGCCGCCCGCCCGCTGTCGGGCACCAGGAAGTCCACGATCCAGCGCGTCCGCACCCGGGGGTCCGTGGCGTTCTCCACCCCGCCGCCGCGCAGCGTCACCACGGTGTGCCCGCCCGCCCGTACGAGGACGCGGTCCTCCGCGTAATCCACGGCGCACCGGCTGTGCGGCCTCGCCCAGCCGAAGACCTCCGCGTAGAAGATGGCCGCCTCGAAGGCGTGGCGCGACTGGAGATCCACCCTGGCCGGGGCGCGCGGCCCGTCGGCCCAGACGGGCGCCGGGCCCTCCCAGAAGCCGAAGACGGCACCCTCCCGGTCGGCGGCGATCGCCGCCCGCCCCTCGCCCAGCGGCAGCGGACCCACGGCGAGCGTGGCACCGCGCTCCGATGCGGTCGGCCGTACCGTCCGCGCCCGCCACGGCGAAGTACGGAATCCAGGCGGGAGGCGGGCCACCCCCCGGGCAACCGATGCCGGCGACCGGCCTGCCGTGCGCACACGCCAGTACGAAGTCGTCGCCCAGGCTGCTGTCGTGGAACTCCCAGCCCATCACCCGGGCGTAGAAGGCCCGCGCGGCCCGCAGATCGTGGGTCGTGAGACTCACCCAGCAGGGCGCGCCCGCGACGGGTGTCTTCCAGTCCAGACTCGGCATGCGGCGCTCCTTCGCCGGGAACCCTCTAGAACGATGCGCCCGCGCCCCGGCCCGCGCACGCGCTCACCCGGCCGGTCGCACCGGATTCCACACCGGGCGGGCGCCTTCCCGTCCCCCGGCAGCGGAAACCCTCCCCGTACGCGAATGATCCGGGCGGACCGGCCGGGCGGGGCCGTGGGTCAGCCCTTCCGCCCCTGCTCCTCCTCCTCGTCCGTGGTGTACACGGCGGCCTCCTCGGCCGAGGCGGCGCCGCCGTCGATGCCCACGTCGTCGGCGTAGACGTCGGTCCGCCGGCCCGGCACCTCGTCCGCCGCGGTCAGCCGGCCGGAGCGGGTCTCGCCCTCCTCCGGCTCCAGCGGTTCGCCCTCGCCCTCGTCCAGGTCCCCGATGCCGTCGCCGTCCGGCGGTTCGACCTCCTCGACCTCCTGGGCCAGGCGCTGGTCGAGGGATTCGCCGCGGCGTTCCTCCTCGCCCGTCGTGCCGTACTTGTCGACGGCGAGGGGGCGCTCGGGAGGTGAGTAGCCCTCTTCCATCTGGTCGTCCAGGCCACGCTCGCCGAGCGCGTTCTCCAGGTCGAGATCGTCGTTGGGCGGGTCCTGGCCGTCGTCTTGCGGCTGGTAGACGTCGTCGCCACGTGCCTCTGTCGGCATGATTCGTCCTTCCGTCGGAGGCGTCATGGATGCCGGGCGGCCGCGGCCGCCCTTGGCACCCTGCGCGTGCCCTCCCGGGCACGAGGAAAACACGCCTTTTGTCACTCTATGTGCGCGGCTGGTCCGCGTCCTCCCGGGCCTGGTCGCCCTGAGTCGGCGCATCGCCTGTTCCGGCGCGGGGTCAGAGCGCGGGCGTGAAGCGGTCCCAGGCGCGGTGACCTGCGAGGAGCTCGGTGACGCCGTCCAGCACCGTGGACGCGGCCCCGCCCGCCACGACGCCCGGGGCGTCGGAGGCCACACCGGCCTTCTCCAGCACCGTCGCGCCCTCGCCGCAGGCCCCGACGGCCTTGCCGTGCCGGAACGCCTCGGTGACCAGCAGCAGGACGCGCGGGTCCACACCGGTGGACCGGGCCCCGTCGTCGGTCTTGGCGTCACGGGCCCCGTAGGCGTCCGGGGCCGGGGCGGGCGCCCCCACCAGCACGATCGCGTCGAACTCGATCGACCGGGCCGTGGCGAAGGTGCGCTGCACAGTGACCGCGTCCTTCCCGGAGCCCAGCTTCCCGCCCGAGGGCGCGATCACCAGGGGGACCATTCCGGCACCGAGGACGGCGCCGCGTGCCTCGCGTACAGCGTCCAGGCCCGTCTCCCCGTCGGTGACGATGCCGACGACGCGGCCGTCGACCGGCCAGGTGCGGCCCAGTTGGGACAGGGCGGCGCTGGGCTCGGGCGAGCCCAGCGGCTCGGTCGCCTCGGGCGCCGGGAGACCCAGCCCCTCGGCGACGCGCGCGCACAGTTCGGAGTCGATGTTGGCGAGCACCTGGAGGCCGCGCTCCTTGACCGCCTGGTCCCAGCACTTGCCGAGCTCGAAGGCGTACGCGGCGGTGATGTGCTCCCGCTCCGTGGGCGTCATGCTCAGCCAGAACAGCCGGGCCTGGCTGAAGTGGTCGTCGAACGAGGCCGCCGCGTCCCGCACCTTCCGGGCCGCCGGGACCTCGACGGGCACCTCGATATAGGCCCCGGTGTCCGCACCCGCGGTGAACGGGCAGCCGCCGTCGAGCGAGTTGGGCCGGTACGGGGCCACGCCCCGGTGCACCGCAGTCTGGTGCATCCCGTCGCGCAGCATGTCGTTGACGGGCGCGTGCGTGCGGTTGATCGGCAGCTGGGCGAAGTTGGGCCCGCCGAGCCGGGTGATCTGGGTGTCGACGTACGAGAAGAGGCGCCCCTGCATCAGCGCGTCGTTGGTGACGTCGACGCCGGGCACCAGGTGGCCGACGTGGAAGGCGACCTGCTCCGTCTCGGCGAAGTAGTTCGACGGGTTGGCGTTCAGCGTCATCAGCCCGATCGGGCGGACCGGCGCCAGCTCCTCCGGCACGATCTTCGTGGGGTCGAGCAGGTCGATGCCCTCGAACATCTGGTCCTCGGTGTCCGGGAACGTCTGCACCCCCAGCTCCCACTGGGGGAAGGCGCCCGCCTCGATCGCGTCGGCCAGGTCCCGGCGGTGGAAGTCCGGGTCCATGCCACAGGCGATCTGAGCCTCCTCCCACACCTGCGAGTGCACGCCCAGCTTCGGCTTCCAGTGGAACTTCACCAGCGTGGTCGCGCCCTCGGCGTTGACCAGCCGGAACGTGTGGACGCCGAAGCCCTCCATCATCCGGTACGAACGCGGGATGCCCCGGTCCGACATGTTCCACAGGGTGTGGTGGGTCGCCTCGGTGTGCAGGGTGACGAAGTCCCAGAACGTGTCATGGGCGCTCTGCGCCTGCGGGATCTCCCGGTCCGGGTGCGGCTTGCCCGCGTGGATGATGTCGGGGAACTTGATCGCGTCCTGGATGAAGAACACCGGGATGTTGTTGCCGACCAGGTCGAAGACGCCCTCGTCGGTGTAGAACTTCGTCGCGAAGCCCCGGGTGTCGCGCACCGTGTCGGCGGAACCGCGCGAGCCGAGCACGGTCGAGAAGCGTACGAAGACCGGGGTCTCGGCGCCCTCGGCGAGGAACGCCGCCTTGGTGATGCCCGCCGCCGCGCCGTACGCCCGGAAGACACCGTGCGCCGCCGCACCGCGCGCGTGCACCACCCGCTCCGGGATGCGCTCGTGGTCGAAGTGGGTGATCTTCTCCCGCAGGTGGTGGTCCTGGAGCAGCACCGGACCCCGGGGACCGGCCTTCAGCGAGTGATCGGTTTCGTACAGCCGGGCGCCCTGCGCGGTGGTGAGGTAGGCACCGCCCTGGGCCACCTTCTCCTGCCCGGCGCCGGTCGGCTGCCCGGTCGGACTCACGGTCTCGGGACCGCGCTGGTCCTGCTTGGGCGGCAGCGGCCCGCGCGGCTTCGTCGGCTCGTCGATCTGGGCGGGCTCGGGACCGGGAGCGCCGGGGATCTCGTTGTCGCTCACTGGATTCCAATCTCGTGGGGGGAGGAGCAGCGCCGCGCGGAGTGGTCGGCACGCGCTGGGGACGGCATCGCCCGACCACGCGTACCCCCTGGCCCACGACCGGACACCTCGGTTGAGCCATCTGGTCGGCGAGGTCGCGGCCCGGGGCCGCCGGGTCCATCCCCCACCTCGGGCCCCGACCGTGGTGCCCGCCCTCGGTGCCGTCGCCGCGCCGAGACTGTGCCGAGCAGCCTGAACTGCGTTGCCAGTAGGCTTACTTCGTACACTCACATGACAAAAAATGGGGGCTTGGTGCACGACGGACCTGCCGACAGCCAGGTGATCGCGTCGGTGACCGGGAGGCCTTGGTGGGCGGCCAACGAACTGCTCGCGTTCCTCCTGGAACTCGCAGCGGTGGCCTGCCTCTTCTGGTGGGGCTTCTCCCTGGCGGACAACCTGGCCGTCCAACTGCTCACCGGCACCGCCGTCCTCGCCGCCGCCGTCGCGCTGTGGGGTCTGTTCGCCGCACCGCGCGCCCGCTTCCGCCCACCGCTCGCGGGGGTCCTCGCGGTGAAGGCGCTGGTGCTCGGCGGGGGAGCGCTCGCGCTGTACGGGGTCGGGCATCCGGTCGCCGCAGTGGCGCTGGGTGCCGTTGTCGTGGCCAACACGGCCCTGGCTGAGACCTTCCGGCGCCGGCCCGCGCCCGCCGCCTGACCGAGGACTCGGCGTACGTGCGGTTTCCGGCGGGCGCGGCCGGGCAGCCGACACGTGAAGTCGGTAGCGTGGACATAACGACGACGACCGGGCGCCCCAGGGACCGAGGCCCGCGGAAGCACCACCGGCGCGTCCGCGCCGGTCCCTGCCCGCCGCCCGGGAAGGGACGGCCGCACATGTGCCGATGGCTGGCCTATTCCGGCACGAGTGTTGTGCTCAGCGATCTCCTCTACAAGCCGGAGCACTCGCTCATCGACCAGAGCCTGCACTCCACCATGGGCGTGGAGACGACCAACGGGGACGGCTTCGGGGTCGGTTGGTACGGGCCCGAGCAGGAGACGCCCGCGATCATCCGTGACACCGGGCCCGCCTGGAACAACCGCAATCTCCGGGAGATCGCGGGCCACATCCGCTCGCCGCTGTTCTTCGCCCATGTGCGGGCGTCCACGGGGACGGCCATTCAGGAGACCAACTGCCATCCCTTCCGGCACGGCCGCTGGATGTGGATGCACAACGGTGCCATCGCAGACTTCCACCGGCTGCGGCGCGATCTCTCGCTGGCGCTCGACCCGGCACTGTTCTCCGCCCTGGAGGGGTCCACGGACTCCGAGGTGATGTTCTACCTGGCGCTGACCTTCGGGCTCGACCAGGACGTGCCGGGCGCCGTCGCCAGGATGGCCGGGCTGATCGAGCGCGTGGGCCGCGACGAGGGCGTGGAGCACCCGCTGCAGATGACCGTCGCGGTGTCCGACGGCGAGCGGCTGTGGTCCTTCCGCTATTCGAGCCTCGGCAAGTCGCGTTCCCTGTTCTACAGCAGCAAGGCGGAGACCGTGCGCGCCCTCCACCCCGACCTGGACTTCCTGCGGGGTGTCTCCGACAGCACCCGCCTGGTGGTCTCGGAACCCCTGGGCGGGCTGCCCGGCGTGTGGAAAGAGGTCCCGGAGAGCAGTTACGGGGTCGTGCAGCCGGGCGAGGACGAGTTCCGCCCCTTCGCCCCCGAACCCGTGTGAGGGCCGCCCGGGCGGATCGCCGGGCGGCCCTCGCGGGGGTGTCTCAGCCGGCGAGCGCGGCGTCGACCTCCTTGAGGAACGGGTCCAGGTCGCCCGGGTTGCGCGAGGTGATGAGCTTCCAGCCGCCGGACTCGTCCGTCACGACCGGCTCGTCCACCCAGTCACCGCCCGCATTGCGTACGTCGGTCCGCAACGAGGCGTACGAGGTGAGGCGCTTGCCCTTGACGCTGCCGGTCTCCACCAGCACCCACGGTCCGTGGCAGATGGCCGCGATCGGGCGCCCGGAGCCGGTGAACGACCGCACGATGTCAGAGGCCGGGCCCTGGAGCCGCAGCGTGTCGGCGTTCAGCGTGCCGCCCGGTACGAGCAGCAGGTCGTAGCCGGCCGGGTCGACGTCGTCCAGCGTGAGGTCGGGGCGTACGGACGTGCCGGGGTCCTTGTCGCCGACCAGCGTCTCGATGTCGTCCTTCTTCAGGGCGGCGACATCGACCCGCACACCGCGCTCGCGCAGATGGCCGAGCGGCACGAGGAGTTCGTCCTGCTCCACGCCGTAGTTGGTGACGATGGCCAGCACCTTGCCCTTGCTGCCGTTGTCGCTCATCTTCTGCCGTCCTTCCGTCCTACAGGGAACACGCCCGGTGACGTGGCTTCCGGGTCGCAGCCTCTGGGTTCCCCGCACGGGCGCGCTCATTCATGTAGCGGCATCGGCGGCGCGCCCACATGGTGGGAGAGCGGCGTTCGAGCAGACGCACGAGGAGTGACACCATGGCCGGTCGGACGGGCGGACCCGGGCTCCCCCGGGCCCGCGGCGCGCTCTCGGCGGCGGTCACCGCCCATCTCCGGGGCGACGGCCCCCTGCCCGCCGCATCCCTGGCGGACGCGGCCGAGCCCTACGGCGACGACCTCCAGCTCGCGCTGTACGTCTGCTACGAGCTCCACTACCGGGGCTTCGAGGGCGTGGACCCGGCCCAGGAATGGGACCCCGCCCTGCTGGCGGTCAGGGCGGCCCTGGAACGCCGCTTCGAATCCGCGCTGCGCCGGGACGTCCCGCCCGGGGCCGGTCTGGACGACACCCTGGACGCGCTGCTCGTCGAGCCGGTCGACGGCACGGGCGTGTCGCACTTCCTCCAGGAACACGCCACACCGGACCGCCTGCGGGCCTACGCCGCCCAGCGCTCCCTGTACCACCTGAAGGAGGCCGACCCGCACGCCTGGGTGCTGCCCAGGCTCAGCGGGCGCGCCAAGGCGGGCATGGCCGCGATCGAGTACGACGAGTTCGGCGCCGGCCGCGCCGACCGCGTCCACGCCCGGCTCTTCGCCGACCTGATGGCGGACCTGGGCCTGGAGACGGCTTACGGCCACTACCTGGACGAGGGTCACGCCGAGATGCTGGCCCTCGTCAACCTCATGTCCCTGTTCGGCCTGCACCGGCGGCTGCGGGGCGCCCTTGTCGGACACTTCGCCGCCGTCGAGATCACCTCGTCCCCCGCCTCCCGCCGCCTCGCCCTCGCCATGAAACGGGCGGGCGCCGGACCCGCCGCCGAGTTCTTCTACACCGAACACGTGGAGGCGGACGCGGTCCACGAACAGGTCGTGCGGCACGACGTCGTACGGGGCCTGCTGGACGACGAACCCGGCCTGGAGCCGGACATCGTCTTCGGAATCGACACCACCGCCTTCCTGGAGGACCGCCTCGCGGCCCGCCTCCTGACGGACTGGGGCGCCGCCTAGGTGTTCTGTCCGAGGAGGTTGTGGACGGGTGAGTTATATCTCGGCTGAGGGATCTTGAACGGGTGAGGGCCTTCCGGGTTCGGTGTGGATTGCGAC